>NZ_JBITJQ010000013.1:0-293122 GCF_044460125.1 Nonomuraea sp. NPDC050153 | reverse complement strand
CGTCACAAACGATCATGATGCTGGTGGCCGTTCCCATGCCCACAGGCGCCCCCATGGAGCACATCCCTCGAAGATCCCGAACTACAGCTGCCGTAGCTGCCCCTTCACGCTGCTGCTCGTGCTGCGGTCCGCGCTGCTCGTGTCGCGGCCCGCGCCGCTTCTCGGGCGGTTATCCGCGTTGATGCTCGTGCTGCTGGCCTTGCTGCTCTCCGCGCGACCGTCCACGCCGCCCCTCGCACCTTGGCGCGCTCGAGCGGCTGCTATTCGCGCTCGCGCTGGTGCTGGTGGTTGTGCCGCTGTCTGCGCTGCTTGCGCTGGTGCTCGCTACTCTCTCCGACTTCTCCATGGCTGACCAGGTGAAGAGCCGCTGCTTGCGGAGTAGGACGCGACGCCTTCTGGCCCCCGTGTGGCTGGGCGGAGGACTCTGCTCGCGTGGTTGTAGGTGAAGGTCCCAGCGCCCGTCCCCGGCAAGATGCAGTCGGAAGTGGTGTCCTCCGGCCTTTGTGCGGTTGGCGGAGCGCAGCCGGGTGGTGTCCCCCGGCCCCTGGGTGGCAGGGGAGGGTGCTGCTCATGCCGTCGGAGGCGATACCCCTCCTGCCCCGCCCCCAGGCGAAGGTTCTCGTGTGGCCGAGAGCGCAGGTCGTGGGTGGGCTGACTGTTCAGGCCGTGGGTCGGGCGACTGTTCAGGCTGTGGGTGGGTCGACTGGTCAGGTTGTGGGGTGGCTGGGCGTGCGGGGTCGGTCGCTCGGGTTGTGAGCCGGCTGGATGTGCGTGGGTCGACTGCTCAGGTTGTGGGGTGGCTGGGCGTGCGGGGTCGGTCGCTCGGGTTGTGAGCCGGCTGGATGTGCGTAGGTCGACTGCTCAGGTTGTGGGGTGGCTGGGCGTGCGGGGTCGGTCGCTCGGGTTGTGAGCCGGCTGGATGTGCGTAGGCCGACTGCTCAGGCAGTCGGGCGGCCGGACGCGCGGGGTCGGTCGCTCAAGCTGCGAGCGAGCCGGTTGGACGTGCGCGGGTCGACTGTTCGGGCCGTGGGTCGACTGTTCGGGCTGTGGGTCGGTTGGGTGGGTGTGGGTGCCACCTGTTCGGGTTGCGGGTCGGCTGCCGGGAGTGTGCGGGGGGAGGGGCTAGCGGTCGACGATCTCGTTCTTGCCGATCACCACGATCCCGCCCCTGGTCAGGGCGAAGCGGGTGCGGTCGTATTCGAGGTCGAAACCGATCCGCGCGCCGTCCGGGATCACCACGTTCTTGTCGATGATCGCCTTGCGGATGACGGCGCCCCGGCCGACCTTGACGTTCTCCATCAGCACGGAGTCCTCCACCAGCGCGTGCGAGTGGAGCACGACCCTGGGCGACAGGATCGACCGGATCGCCGTGCCGCCGGAGACGATCACGCCGGGTGACACCAGCGAGTCGATGGCCCGCCCCACCCGGTCGCCGTCGTTGTGCACGAACTTGGCCGGGGGCAGCGGATCGTGGCCGGTGAAGATCGGCCACTTGTCGTTGTAGAGGTTGAACACGGGGTGCGCCGAGATGAGGTCCATGTGGGCCTCGTAGTAGGCGTCGAGCGTCCCCACGTCGCGCCAGTAGCCGCGGTCGCGCTCGCTGGAGCCCGGCACGATGTTGTTCTTGAAGTCGTAGACGTCGGCACCGCCCGACTTGACGAGCATCGGGATGATGTTGCCGCCCAGGTCGTGCTTGCTCGTCGGGTCGAGCGCGTCCTCCCGCAGCGCGTCGATCATCGCCTGGGTCTTGAACACGTAGTTGCCCATCGACGCGTACACCTCGTCGGGCGAGTCCGCCAGCCCCACCGCGTCCTTCGGCTTCTCCCTGAACGCCACGATCCTGCGGCCCTGGGGGTCGGTCTCGATCACCCCGAACTGGTCGGCGAGCGACAGCGGCTGCCTGATCGCCGCCACCGTCACGTCGGCGCCCGAGTCCTCGTGCTGCTCGACCATCTGCCGCGGATCCATCCGGTAGATGTGGTCGGCCCCGAACACGATCACATGCTCGGGCATCTCGTCATAGATCAGGTTCAGGTTCTGGAACAGCGCGTCCGCGGACCCCGAGAACCACCGCGGGCCGAGCCGCTGCTGCGCCGGCACGGGCGTCACGTAGTTGCCGAGCATCGCCGACAGCCGCCAGGTCTGCGAGACGTGCCGGTCGAGGCTGTGGTTCTTGTACTGGGTCAGTACGACGATCTTCAGGAAGCCGCCGTTCGCCAGGTTGGACAGAACGAAATCGATGAGCCTATATATCCCCCCGAACGGCACCGCCGGTTTCGCTCGATCCGCCGTGAGCGGCATGAGCCTCTTGCCCTCTCCACCTGCCAGCACAACCGCAAGCACCCTCCGGGACCTCATGCCCAGGACGCTACCCTCAAATGGCCGATCTATCGACGAAACCCGGCATGGAGAACTCCCTTCGTGTCCAGATTTGTAGCGCAATGGTCGCCGGGAGAGTCGCCGAGCTCCGTGTTCCCCGTGCTCAGGTCGACCTTGAGCGCGAAACTCGCCGCCGGTGGTGGCTCACCGTACGCGGCCCACCATAAGGTCATGTCATGCGTGTTGATCTGCTCAGCCGGGAGTACCCGCCCGAGGTGTACGGCGGGGCCGGGGTGCACATGGAATACCTGGCCAGGGAGCTGCGGAAACTGGCCGACGTACGCGTGCGCTGCTTCGGGGCCGACCGCACCGAGCCCGGCGTCTCGGCCTACCGGGTGCCCGACGGCCTGGCCGCCGCCAACGCCGCGCTGCAGGTGCTCGGCGTCGACCTGGAGATGGCCGCCGCGTGCGAGGGCGCGGACGTCGTTCACTCGCACACCTGGTACGCGAACTTCGCCGGGCATGTCGCGAAGATGTTGCACGGCATCCCGCACGTGATCACCACGCACAGCCTTGAGCCGCTGCGGCCGTGGAAGGCCGAGCAGCTCGGCGGCGGTTACACGATCTCCTCGTGGGCCGAGCGCACCGCCCTGGCGAGCGCGGACGCGGTCATCGCGGTGTCGGAGGGGATGCGCCGCGACGTCCTGTCCGCCTACCCCGAGATCCCGCCGGACAGGGTCAGCGTCATCCACAACGGCATCGACACCGCCGAGTACGCCCCCGACCCCGACCTCGACGTGCTGGAGAAGCACGGGGTGGACCCGCGCCGCCCGTACGTCGTCTTCGTGGGCCGCATCACCCGGCAGAAGGGCCTGGTCCACCTCCTGCGCGCGGCGCGGTCCTTCGACCGGGACGCCCAGCTCGTGCTGTGCGCGGGCGCGCCGGACACGCCGGAGATCGCGGCGGAGGTCACCGAGCTGGTGCGCGGCCTCGACCGCGACGGGGTGTTCTGGATCCAGGAGATGCTGCCCAAGCCCGAGGTGATCCAGCTGCTGACGCACGCGACCGTTTTCGTGTGCCCGTCGGTGTACGAGCCCATGGGCATCGTGAACCTGGAGGCGATGGCCTGCGAGACGGCCGTGGTGGCGACGGCCACCGGCGGCATCCCCGAGGTGGTGGCCGACGGGGAGACGGGCCTGCTCGTCCCGATCTCCCAGGGGCCCGACGGCACGCCGTACGACCCCGACCGCTTCGCCGCCGACCTGGCCGAGCGCGTCAACGCGCTGCTGCGGGACCCGGCGCGGGCCAAGGCGCTCGGGGTGGCCGGGCGGGTGAGGGCCGTCGAGCACTTCTCCTGGGAACGCATCGCCCACCGCACCATGGACCTGTACGCGACCCTGCGGCCCTGATCCCCGGCCGGGGCGAGGGGCTTCCAGGGTTCCCCGGCCGGGGCGAAGGGCTCCCAGGGCTCCCCGGCCGGAGGTGAGGGGCTCCCAGGGCTCCCTGACCGGAGGTGAGGGGAGCGCCGGCCTCCCGACCTCAGACCAGGCCGCGGCGGCTGGCCTGGGCGCCGGCCTGGAAGCGGGTCTCCGCGTTCAGCTCGTCCAGCAGGTGACGCAGCCGCCGCCGCAGGGTGCGCGGGCTGGTGCCGAGCTGGCGGGCGATGGCGTCGTCCTTGAGCCCCGCCGCGAGCAGCGCCAGGAGCCTGCGGTCATCCAGCCCGAGCGTGTCCGCCGAAGGACCGAGCGAAGGACCGAGCGAAGGCTTGAGTGCCCCGGCCGTAGGACCGTGCCCCCCAGCCCCGGAGCCGAGCGTCCCCGCCGAAGGGCCGCGCGCCCCAGCCCCAGCCCCAACCCCGGCCCCAGCCACGAGCGTCCCCGCCCCGAGCGCTCCCGTCTCCAGGCCGGGTGTGCCCGCCTCGGCACCGAGGGGCGTCCCCGAGGGCCCAGCCTCCACCGCCTCCCACCGCGAACCGCCGGCAGGCGGCGCGCCCGGCTCCTGCCACAACTCCGGGCGCACCGGCAGCGCCTCCCGCCACATCCGCTCGAACAGCTCCACCAACGCCATCACCATGGTCGACCCCGTGATCAGCACGCCCCGCGTCAGCGGCGGGTCCATCTGCAGGGGCATGACCGCCCGCCACCGGTCGACGATCGCCATCTTGAACGGCAGCTCGGGCAGGACCCGCGCCTCCTCCCCGGCCTTGATGAGGCTGCCCACCTCGTCGAGCGCCCCCGCGTGGTCGAAGGCCTCCGGCACGTAGATGGTCCGGTAGCGGACGCCGCTGCGGAGCAGGCCGGTCTGGAGCGGGTTGTGGTAGTCCAGCACGTACGGGGGCCGGTCGAAGGTCAGCACCTCCTCATTGGCCTCCTGCTGCAGCCGGACGTACCACCGGGCCTGTTCCTCGGGCCCGGCCAGGACTTCGAGCTGACCGCCCTCCTCGGTGCCCTGGCCGACGGTGCGGAAGGCGGCCTCCAGCTCGTCGGCGGTGTCGGTGAGCCGGTCGAGCTCGCCCTGCATGCCGCGCACCAGGGAGCGGATCGCGGCCCCCGGGTTCGTCGCGGTCCAGCGGGGCGAGCGGCCCCACAGGCGGCTGACCAGCCCCTTGGCGCGGAGCCTGCTCAGGGACGACTGGATGCGCCCGGCGCTCTCGCCGCTCCGCATGACCAGCTTCTGCACGGTGATGCCGGGGCTGGCCAGCACCCCGCGGTAGATCCGCTCGTCGAAGGCGCTGATGCCCACGACCTCCAGCGCCCGACCCTCCTCAAGCATGCTCACGACCTCCCGTGCCCGACCCCCCAAGCATGCTCACGATCTTGGCCACTTCCGGCAGTTGCCGCAATAGGCCACATGAACCACCTTGTCACCAAATTTCACTGACAATTAGAAATCGGGGTGTGCTTCAGAGATCCGCCCTTCTGGGCGTCGTGGTAACGGCCCTGATCGCCGCCGCCACGCCGGCCCAGGCGGCCCCCACCCCCGCCCCCTCCGCCAAGGGCTCGACCCAGACGGAAAAGCCCACCACGCAGGCCGGACCGCCCAAGACGATCACCCTCCTCACCGGCGACAAGGTCATCCTCCGCGAGCTGCCCGACAAGCAGACCCAGCTCGACGTCAAGCCCGGCCCCGGCAGGGAGAAGGTCACGTTCGTGCACCGCCGGGGCAAGGACGGGCTCAGCATCGTTCCCACGGACGCGATGCCCCTCCTGGCCGCGGGCCGGCTCGACCCCCGGCTGTTCAACGTCACCCGGCTCGCCGCGCTCGGCTACGACGACGCCGCCAGCCCGGCGCTCCCGCTGATCACGACGTACTCGGACCAGACCGGCGCCGCCGCGCTGCGCGCCGCGGGCGGGCGCCCGCTGCCCGCGATCAACGGCGTCGCCCAGAGCGAGCCCCGCACCAGCGCGGGCACGCTGTGGAAGGCCCTGACCGGGCAGGCCAGGACGGCCGCAGCCGCGCCCGCGAAGATCTGGCTGGACGGCAAGGCCAAGCTCTCCCTCGACGTCAGCGTCCCGCACATCGGCGCGCCCCAGGCCTGGGCGGCCGGCCTCACCGGCAAGGACGTGCCCGTCGCGGTCCTCGACACCGGGTACGACACCGATCACCCCGACCTCCAGGGCCTGGTCACCAAGGCCCAGAACTTCACCGACGAACCCGACGTCCGCGACCTCAACGGCCACGGCACCCACGTGGCCAGCACCATCGCCGGCTCCGGCGCGGCCTCGGGCGGCCGGTACAAGGGTGCCGCCCCCGGCGCCAAGCTGCTGATCGGCAAGGTCTGCGTGCAGAGCGGCTACTGCCCCAACTCGGCCATCATCGAGGCCATGACCTGGGCGGCGGAGAACGGCGCCCGCGTCGCCAACCTCAGCCTCGGGGAGCCCGACTCCCCCGGGGAGGACCCCGTGGAGCAGGCCGTCAACAGCCTGTCGGAGAAGTACGGCACGCTGTTCGTCATCGCGTCGGGCAACGACGGCCCCCAGACGGTCGGCTCGCCGAGCACCGCGGACCGCGCGCTGTCCGTCGGCGCCTCCTACCGAGACGACGACACCGTCGTCCAGTTCAGCAGCACGGGCCCGCGCGTGGGCGACGGCGCGGTCAAGCCCGACCTGATCGCGCCCGGCGTGGGCATCGTCGCCGCGCGGGCCGCGGGCACGTCCGCCGGCTCCCCGGTCGACGACTCGTACACGGAGCTGAGCGGCACCTCCATGGCCACCCCGCACGTGGCAGGGGCCGCCGCGATCGTCGCGGGCCAGCACCCCGACTGGAAGGCCGACCGGATCAAGGCGGCGCTCATGGCCGCCACCGCGCCCGGCGACGAGCTGGGCGCCTACGTCCAGGGCTCCGGCCGCGTGGACGTCGCCCGCGCCGTCACCCAGCGGGTCACGGCCGAGCCCGCCACCCTGAACCTGGGCGAGATCGAGCTGCCCAGCCCCGCGCCCAGGGAGCAGACGCTCACCTATCGCAACGACGGCGACGCCGCCGTCCGGCTGGACCTCAGCGTGATCGCCAAGGACGGCGAGGGCGCGACGGTGACGCCGTTCAAGCTCGGCGCCACGGCCGTGGAGGTGCCCGCGCACGGCACCGCCCAGGTCAAGGTGACTGCCCAGCCCGGCCCGGCCGGCACGTTCAGCGGCACGGTCATCGCCAGGAACGCCGACGTCACCGTCCGCACCGGCATCGGCATGCGGGTCGAGCCGGAGAAGCGCGGGCTCAAGCTGACCTTCACCGGCAGCGACGGGCAGCCCGCCCAGGCCGCGTTCGCCGGCGTGATCGACCTCGAGACCAAGGACCAGCGCAACTACGACATCGCCAGTGGCGCGCTGGACCTGCGGCTGCAGAAGGGCCACCGCTACACCGTCGTCACCCTCATGCTGGACGGCGACGGCACCATCGTGATGGCCGCCGACCCGGAGTTCACCCTCGACGCCGACCGCACGGTCGCCGCCGACGCCCGCAAGGCACGCCCGGTGACCGTCCGCACCGAGGAGCCCACCGCGCGGCTGGCCGTCGGCATGCTCGGCATGCTCCAGCTCGCCGAGGGCGTGCAGCCCATGGGCGTGGACGTCGACCTGGCCGGCATGTGGGGCGCGGATCGCGTCGAGGGCATCAAGGCCATCCCGACGGCCCGCACCGTGAGCAAGAACTTCGCCTTCTACCGGTGGACGCAGTGGGCCAAGCCGAAGGCCGACGGCAGCTACGACGACAGCCCGTACTTCTACCACCTGATGAAGGCCGAGCCGCGCATCCCCGCCGACCCCGGCTACCAGCCGCGCCGCCGCGACCTCGCCGAGGTCACCACCACGTACGCCACGCAGCACGACGCCAAGTTCGGCGAGCACTTCGCCCTGCCGCTGCTGTACGGCAAGGAGCTGGCGTGGATGCCGTACGGCCAGGTGTCCCGCTTCTCGCTGCCGTTCCGCAGGACCGAGTACTACACGCCCGCCGACACCGGCTGGTACCCGTCCTTCATCCAGTACCAGACGCCGCCGGACGGCTGGGACGACGTCGACCAGTTCTTCTTCGGCGACACCACCCTCTACCGGGCCGGCACGAAGACCACCGACCGCTGGAACACCGGCGTCTTCGCCGCCGCGCTCAACCCCGACGGCGACTACACCTGGCGTGACGAGAACCTGATGCAGTTCTCGGCCGGGCTGTTCGAGGACAACACGCCGGACCGCGTCTCCTTCGGCGACTACACCGCGCCGCAGGCCAGGCTCTACCGCGACGGCAAGGAGATCTACGCCACCGACTACCTGCCGGGCTCGGTCGACGTGCCCGCCGAGACGAAGGCGAGCGAGTACCGGCTGACCTTGACCGCCGACCGGGCGGCGGAGCAGACCGAGCTGTCCACGCGGGTCAGCGCCGAGTGGCGGTTCAGGTCGAAGTCGGTCGCGCCGGGCAAGCGGCAGGTGCTGCCGCTGCTGACCCTCAAGATCGCCCCCGAGCTGGACGACCGCAACCGGGCGGCGGTGGGTCACATGAGCATCCCGCTGCGCGTCCAGCGCCAGGACGGCTCGCCCGACCTGCCGCTGCGCAGGCTCACGGTGGAGATCTCCTACAACGACGGCCGCACCTGGCTGCCCACGCTGGTCCACCCGGCCGGCAAGGACACGTGGGCCGCGCAGACGTGGCACCCGGCCGGCGCGCGCGGCGGGTTCGCCTCGCTGCGCGTCAACGCCGTCGACACCGGCGGCAACGGCTTCGCCGAGACCGTCATCAGGGCCTACCGGATCAAGTGACCTGACGGGAGCCCCGTCGCGCCCTGGCCGGGCGCGGCGGGGCTCGCGTCATCGGGCGCGTTCGAGCACGACGACCGGGATGTCGCGGTCGGTCTTCTTCTGGTACTCGTCGTAGTCCGGCCAGGTGCGGGCCATCAGCCGCCAGAGCTCCGGCTTCTCCTCCTTCGAGGCCGTACGCGCGCGGGCCGTGAACTTGTCGTCCTTGACCTGAACCTCCACCTCGGGGTCGGCCAGGATGTTCTTGTACCACTGCGGGTGAACAGGGTCCCCGCCGTGGGACGCCACGATCACGTGGTCGTCGCCGTGCTTCTGATAGATGAGCGGCGTCGTGTAGGGATTGCCCGACTTGCGGCCCTTCGTGGTGAGGAGAAGGACTGTCGTGTTGTTCCAGTCGTGTCCCTCAGCGCCGTCGGTCTCCTGATAACGCCGTACGTGTTCCTTGCCATAGAGCATGATCCACGACTACCCATCGACGGCGTGACCTCACCGTTACGCACCGGGGCCTGTACGAGAAGTTAACAAGCCTGGCACACTGCCTTTGTGTAAGCGCTTACAGTCCAAGGTGGAAGCGCTTACACAACAGGGAGAAGCTGGATGGACGTGACCATCTACGAGGTGGCCAAGCGGGCCGGCGTGTCGATCGCGACCGTGTCCAGGGCGCTGCGCGGCACCGGCCCGGTCGCGGCCAGGACGCGCGAGAAGGTCCTCAAGGCGGTCGAGGAGCTCAACTTCACGCCCAGCCGCCTCGGGGTGAGCCTGGCCGAGGGCCGTCACGCCGCCAACGGCATCGTCTTCCCCGAGCTCGCCGGCCCCTATTACACCGAGGTCCTGCTCGGCTACGAGGAGGTCGCCTCCGAGCTGGGGCGCTCCGTCGTCATCCTGTCCACCAAGGGCCGCACGCGGGTCAACGACCTGGTCAAGGACCTCGCCGGGCGGGTCGACGGCATGCTGATCTTCGGTCACACCGTCCCCGAGCCGCTGGTCGCCGAGCTGGTGGGGCTCGGCGTGCGGCTGGTGTTCATCTCGCGCGACCCGCTGACCGGCGCCGACACGCTGCGCAGCGAGAACCGGGCCTCGGCGGGAGCGCTGGCCGCCCACCTGGCCGGGCACGGCTACGAGCGCTTCGCCTTCCTCGGCGCGCCCATGACCAGCCAGGACGACGTGGACGAGCGCTGGCAGGGCGTGCGGGCCGTGCTCGGCGGCGCGATCGAGGCCGTGGGCACCCGCCACTACACCGTCGAGTGCGGCTTCGAGGCCGCGAAAGACCTGCTCAAGGGCAAGGGCCGGCCCGAGGCGATCATCTGCTCCGACGACGAGGTGGCGCTGGGCGCGCTGCTGGCCGCCGAGGAGCTCGGCCTGAGCGTGCCCGGCGACCTGGCCGTGACCGGCTGGGACGACATCATGGCCGCCCGCCACGCCCGCCCGGCGCTGACCACCGTACGCCAGCCCATGCGCGCGCTCGGCGCCCGCGCCGCCCGCGCGCTCGACGAGCTGATCACCGGCGCCCGCGACCTGCCCCGCCACCAGAGCCTGCCCACCGAGCTGGTGGTCCGCTCCAGCTGCGGCGACCACCCCGAGACGTCACCGAGTTCTGACCGCCGCGCCGGAGATCCGTTCCGGCCGCGGTGACCACACCCCCAGGAGGTAGTCCGTGAACACCACCACCCGGCGCGCCGCGGGAGGCGTGCTGGCTCTCGCGATCCTGGCCGCCGGCTGCGGCCGCAGCCAAGACAAAGCTCCTGAGCAGGCGCAGAACGTCACGACCGGCAAGATCACGGGGGAGGTCACGGTCTGGGCGATGGGTGAGGAGGGCAAGGCGCTCGGCGCGTTCGTCAAGGACTTCGAGGGCGCCAACCCGGGCGTGAAGGTCAACGTCACGGCCATCGGCTGGGACGTGGCCCACGACAAGATCACCGCGGCCATCGCGGGCAGCGCCACGCCCGACGTGAGCATGGTCGGCTCCACCTGGTCGGGCGAGCTGGCCAAGACCGGCGCGCTGGAGCCGACGCCCGGCAACCTGGTCGACAAGTCCGCGTTCTTCCCCGGCGCCTGGCAGACGGTCGACGTCAACGGCACGGCGTACGGGGTGCCGTGGTACGTCGAGACCCGCGTCCTCTATTACCGCACGGACCAGGCGAAGAAGGCCGGCGTCGAGCCGCCGGGGACGTGGCAGGAGTTCTCGGCGTTCGCCAAGGCGCTCAAGGAGAAGGGCGGCGCCGGGAACGGGTTCAACCAGAGCTACACGCAGGGAGCCTCCTGGCAGGAGGTGCTGCCGCTCATCTGGCAGGCGGGCGGCGAGATCGTCAAGGACGGCAAGTACACGTTCGACACCCCCGAGGCGCTCACGGGGCTCAAGCAGTACGCGTCGCTGTTCACGCAGAAGCTCGCCCCCAACAACACCCCGGAGGGCGCCTTCCCGCAGAGCTTCATCAAGGGCGAGGTCGGCGGCTTCTTCTCCGGCCCGTGGATGATCGGCGTGCTGAACAACGACGGCGGACCTGACTTCAAGGACAAGTTCGACGTCGCGCCCTACCCCAAGGGGCCGGTCTCGGCGACGAGCTTCCTCGGCGGGTCCGACATGGTGGTGTTCAAGAAGGCCAAGAACCGCGACGCGGCCTGGAAGTTCATCCAGTGGCTGAGCGAGCCGAAGGTCCAGGCCAAGTGGTACACGACGGTGAAGGCGCTGCCCGCGGTCGCGAAGGCCTGGCAGGAGCCGGAGCTGACCGCCGACAAGCAGCTCGCGGTCTTCGGCGAGCAGCTCAAGGACGCCAAGACGCCGCCGCCGTTCCCGACGTGGGAGCAGGTGGCCAGGGTGCTGGAGACCGAGCTGGAGAAGCTGGCCCGGGGCACGCAGACGCCCGAGCAGACGCTCAAGGCGATCCAGTCGCAGGCCGACACCATCGGCACCGGCCTGTGAACAAGGGAGTGAGCCCATGAGCGTGGCGGTTCCCGCCCGCCGGGTGGCGCCAGTCAGGCTCAGGGGCACGTTACGCCAGGCCGGCATCGGCTGGATCTTCATCCTGCCGTTCGTGGTCCTGTTCGTGGTCTTCTACCTGGGCCCGCTGCTCGTCGGCATCGGCATGAGCTTCACCGACATGCGCAGCACCGACGTGACCGACCCGCTCGCCGTCGACCTGGTCGGGGTCGACAACTACCTGCGCCTGATGAACGACGGCGCCATGCGCAGGGCGGCGCTCAACACCGTGGTCTTCGTGGTGACCGCGCTGCCGCTGACCATCGGGCTCGGGCTGGCCGCGGCCGTGCTGCTCAACTCGGGGATCGCCCGGCTGCCGGCCGCGTTCTTCCGGCTCGGCTACTACCTGCCCAACATCACCAGCATCATCGGCATCGCCGTGGCCTGGAAGTTCCTGCTGGAGCCGGAGGCCGGGCTGGTCAACCGGCTGCTGGAGCTGGTGGGCGTCCAGGGCCCGAACTGGCTGCAGAGCACCTCCACGGCGCTGCCGTCGATCATCGTGATGACGGCCTGGCGCAGCTTCGGCTTCAACATGGTCGTGCTGCTGGCCGCGCTGCAGAGCATCCCGAGGGAGCTGTACGAGGCCGCCGAGGTGGACGGCGCCGGCCGCTGGGCCCGCTTCCGCGCGGTCACCGTGCCCTCGCTCCGGCCCGTGCTGCTGTTCTGCACCGTCTACAGCTCGGTCGGCTTCATGCAGTTCCTGGAGGAGCCGCTGGTCATGACCAGGGGCGGCCCGCTCGACTCCACGCTGTCGGCCTCGCTGGCCATCTTCGGCCAGTTCGGCGTCGGCAACTACGGCTACGCGGGAGCCGCCTCGTCCGTGCTGTTCGTGGTGATCGTGGCGCTGGCCGTACTGCAACTGAGGTTGGGGAGGCGAAGGTGAGCAGGACCCGCCGCCAGCGCGCGGTCGTCTACCTGGGGCTGAGCCTGGGGCTGGTGCTGGTCGTCGGGCCGTTCCTGTGGACGGCGCTCAGCTCGGTCAAGCCGGAACGGGAGATCAGGCGCGACCCGCCGACGCTCTGGCCGGAGACGTTCACGCTGGACAACTTCGTCGAGCTGTTCCAGCGGGTGAACATCGGCAACGCCTTCGCCAACAGCATGGCCATCGCGCTCGTGCTGGTCGCCACGAACCTGCTGTTCTGCTCCATGGTCGGGTACGCCTTCGCCAAGCTGACCTTCCGCGGCAGGAACCTCGCCTTCGGCCTGGTGCTGGTGCAGCTCGCGATCCCGGCGATCGTGCTCATGGTGCCGCAGTTCGTGCTGATCGCGAAGCTCGGCATGGTCAACACGTTCATCGGGATCATCCTGCCGACCGTGGTCACGCCGCTCGGCGTGTTCATGATGCGGCAGTTCATCGCGGACCTGCCGGACGAGCTGATCCACGCGGCCAGGGTGGACGGCGCGGGGGAGTTCCGGATCTTCTTCACGATCATCCTGCCGCTGTGCGGGCCGCCGCTGGCCACGCTGGCGCTGATCACGTTCCTCGGCTCGTGGAACAACTTCCTGTGGCCGGCCGTGGTCGCCCAGAGCGAGGACATGTACACCCTCCCGGTCGCGCTCAACATCCTGAACGGGCACGAAGCCACCCACTACAACCTGCTGGTAGCCGGGTCGGTCGTGGTGATCGCGCCGATCCTGTTCCTGTTCGTCTTCCTGCAGCGCTTCTTCATCCAGGGCATCGCCACCACCGGCCTCAAGTAGAGGAGCCCCCCATGCGCAAGACAGTCCTGTCCGGCGTGTTATCGCTGGCCCTGATCGTGCCCGCCACCCCAGCCGACGCCTCCGGAGACGTCACCCTGCAGCGCTACGCCAAGGACACCTGGCGCTCGATCGCCGCCATGGTCGAGCCGACCACCGGCCTGCCCGCCGACAAGGTGACCGGCGACCTGGCGACCAGGGCGAAGGTCACCTCGCCCACCAACATCGGCACGTACCTCTGGAGCACCCTCGCCGCCCGCGACCTGCGCCTGATCAGCGGCGGGGACGCCACCGCCAGGGTCGGCCGGGTGATCAAGGCGCTGGAGCGGCTGGAGCGGAACACGCCCACCGGCCAGTTCTACAACTGGTACGATCCCGGCACCCTCCAGTTGATCCACACCTGGCCGGAGACCGGGGACCCGGTGCGCCTGTTCGCCTCCAGCGTGGACAACGGCTGGCTGGCCGCGGCCCTCATGATGGTCCGCAACGCCACCCCCCAGTTCGCCGCCCGCGCCAACCGCTTGCTGACCTCCATGGACTTCACCTCCTACTACGACCCCGCCGCGCGCCCCGACGCGGGCACCGGGCTGATCCGGGGCGGGTTCTGGCCCGAGCCGCCCGACGGCTGCTACGTCGAGAGCGACTACGCCGGCACCGGCACGACCGTCTACTCCACCTGCCACCACTACGGCGCGCCCGCCGAGACCCGCATCGGCCAGTACGTGGGCATCGCGCTCGGCCAGCTCCCGCGCGAGAGCTACTTCGGCCCGTACCGCACCTTCCCGGACAACGGCTGCGACTTCGGCTGGCAGGACCAGAAGCCGGTCGGCTCGTGGAAGAAGTACCTGGGCGTGAACGTCTGGGAGGGCACCTACGCCTACCGCGGCATGCGGTACGTCCCGAACTGGGGCGGCTCCATGTTCGAGGCCCTCATGCCGGACCTCGTGGTCCCCGAGGCGAAGTGGGCGCCCAAGAGCTGGGGCCGCAACCACCCGGTGTTCGTGCGCGCCCAGATCGAGCACGGCCTGAACGAGGCCAGGTACGGCTACTGGGGCTTCTCGCCCTCCAACGACCCGCACGGCGGCTACCGCGAGTACGGCGTGGACCCGCTCGGCATGGACGAGCCCGGCTACACCTCCGACCGCGAGCGCACCGGCACCGACCCCGGCTACGAGGGCTGCCGCCCGGCCAAGCCGGAGCCCGCGAGCTACGGCGACGGCGTGGTGACGCCGCACGCCAGCTTCCTGGCGTTGCCGTACGCGAAGGCCGCGGCCATCGACAACCTGGACAAACTCCGCAGGAACTTCGACTCCTACGGCCCCGGCGGCTTCTACGACGCCGTCGCGGTCCGCTCGGGGGCCGTGTCCAAGTGGTACCTGGCACTCGACCAGGGCATGGCGATGGCCGCCCTGGGCAACGTGCTCACCGGCGGAAACCTGCACCGCTACTTCGCGGGCTCGGGCGTGGAGGCCAAGCTGCGCCCGGTGATGGAAATCGAGGAATGGAACGTCAATTCATGAACATGGCTGCCCACCGCGACTGGCAGGAGCGCATCGGCCAGGCGTCCGGCGCGATCACCCCGTCCTCCCGGCCCGACCTGCCGGCCCCGACCGGCCTCAGGGCGGTCCCGGGGGCCGGTCAGGTGACGCTGACCTGGGACGCCGTGCCCGGGGCCATCGGCTACCTGGTGCACCGGGACGGCGCGCCGGCCACGTCGCCGGACGTGGACGTGCCCGCCGTCCCGTCCTGCCGGTTCGTGGACACGGGCCGGGGAGCGGCGTCGTACCAGGTGGCCGCCATCGCCGCCATGGACCACGCCGGGCCGTTCTCCGAGCCCGTGCCGGCCGCCCCGCTCGAAGGGGCGGCCGGGGTGTCGATCCGGGTGGACGCGGGGCGGGTGACCCGAGAGCTGCCGCGGCCGTGGGCGTACATGGTGGGGTCGGAGCACCTGTCGCACCTGCTGAGCACCGACGAGACCGGCGGCCGGCCCATCGGCGAGGAGCTGGCCGCGGCGCTGCGCGTCATGCGGGACGAGCTCGGCGTCCAGACGGTCAGGGCGCACGCCATCCTCTGCGACGACGTGGGCGTCTACCGAGAGGCCGACGGCCGGGCGGTCTACGACTTCAGCCGCGTGGACGAGATCTACGACAAGGTGATGGCGCTGGGCCTGCGGCCGATCGTGGAGCTCGGCTACATGCCGCGCGACCTGGCCGCCGACCCCTCCAAGACGGTCTTCGGCTATGACGCCATCGTCTCGCCGCCGAAGGACTTCGAGGCGTGGAGCGACCTGGTCAGGGCGCTCGTCGAGCACCTGGCCGAGCGGTACGGGATCCACGAGCTGATCGACCACTGGGCCTTCGAGGTCTGGAACGAGCCGAACCTGGCCGTCTTCTGGTCCGGCACGCCCGAGGAGTACTTCCTGCTCTACGACGTCACCGCCGCGGCCGTGAAGAACGTCCACCCGGACCTGCGCGTCGGCGGCCCCGCCTCGGCCGCCGACGCCTGGGTGGAGGAGCTGCTGGCCCACATCGAGGAGTCGGGAGCGGAGCTCGACTTCGTCTCCACCCACACCTACGGCAACGCGCCGCTCGACTGGCGACCCGTCCTGGCCAGGTACGGCGTGGACGTCCCGATCTGGTGGACCGAATGGGGGCCCACGCCCACCCACTTCCACGGCATCGGCGACGGGCCGTTCGGGGCGGCGTTCCTGCTGCACGGCATGAAGTCGGCGGCCGGCAGGGTCGCCGCGCTGTCGCACTGGGTGGCCTCCGACCACTTCGAGGAGCTGGGCCGGCCGCCGCGGCTGTTCCACGGCGGGTTCGGCCTGCTGACGGTCGGCAACCTGCGCAAGCCCCGCTTCCACGCGCTGACCCTGGCCTCCCGGCTGGGCGGCGCGGAGCTGGCCGCCACGCTCGACGGCGACGTGGCCGGCGTCGAGGCGTGGGCGGCCCGGCACGACGACGGCAGGATCGGCGTGCTGGTCTGGAACGGCACCCTCAACCACGCCCAGGCCGACGGCGCTCCCGAGCTCACCCGTACGGTGTCCGTGACCGTCGGCGGGCTCGGCGACGGGGAGTACACGCTCACCCACCACCGCGTCGACCGCGACCACTCCAACGTGCAGGCGGCCTGGCAGGCGATGGGCGGCGGCGACTGGCCGGCGGACGAGCAGTGGGACAAGCTCCGCGCCGCCAACGCGCTGGACGAGCTGACCCCTCCGGCCACGGTCGTAGGGAGCACCGTCACCGTCGAGTTCGATCTGCCGATGCCGGGCGTGTCCTTCGTCGAGCTGACACCGTAAAGGGCGATACCGTACGGGGCGATGTGGAGGTCCAAGCCGCGGTCCTGTACGGGCGCGCACGCCGGTGAGAGCCTGTGCCCATGACCGAACCGGCTCGGGCGCTGGCCGCCCGCATCGAGCGGTTCGAGCAGGCCGCGGACCCCGACCTGATCTGGGATCCCGCGGCGCTGGTCGAGGCCGAGCAGGCGATGCGGGCCTGCGCCGGCGATCGGTCCGACGCGGTCGCCTGGCGCCTGATCGGCATGCTCCACCTGGCCCGGTACCGGCTCGACCAGCGGTTCACCCAGGACGCGGCGGTGGCGGGCGCGTTCTTCGCCGCCGTGGCCGTGGTCGATCCCGGGCGGCTCCCGGAGCGGCTGCGCGGCTCGAACGCGCCCCCCGGCGACTCGGCCGGCACGTGGGCGGGGCTGGTCGAAGAGGTGTTCCGCCACGTGGATCCGGCGGCGTACCCGCACGTGGGGCTGCTGGTCCACGCCCTGGTGCGGCGCGCCCTGGCGCAGCCCACGCCGGAGGTGGCCGACCAGCTCGGCGAGCTGCTGTTACAGGAGTCGACGCGTTCGCCCGAGCCCGCCTGGGCGCCGGGCGCGCTGGCGCTGCTGGGCGACGGGCTGGTGCGGCTGTTCGGGGCCACGGGGGAGCTGGAGGTCGTTGACGACGCCGTGCACGTGCTGTTCAGGGCGGCGCTGGCCGAGCCGGCGCACGTGGACCTGCTGGGCACGGCGCTCGGGCTGGCGGCGTTCGGCGACGAGGAGCTGGCCGGGGCGTACGTGAGCGCCGCGCAGGCGCCGCCGGCCGGCCAGGCCCGGTCGCAGGCGCTGCTGGCGCTGGTGGAGCTCACGCGGGCGCGTTCGACCGGGTCGTACGCCGATCGCGATCTGCTGGCGTTCATCAGGGTCGGGCAGTGCGCGCTCGACTTCTGGCACGAGAAGTGGGCGCATCCCGGCGTGCTGGCGCCGTACGCGGCCGGGCTGGTCGAGTGGTTCGTCGTCACGGGGGACGAGCGCTCGCTGGAGGCCGGGACGGAGATGCTGGAGGCCATGCACCTGGGGCCCGGCGAGGCGGCGCGCGGGCTCGGCGCCGACCCCGTGGTGCGGCTCGGGCGGCTGGGCGACCGGCGCTGGAAGCGGTACGGCGTCACCGGCGACCCGCACGACCTGGAGACCGCCGTCGAGGTCATGCGCGAGGCCTGCGGTCAGGCTCCGCGCGGGCACGCCGACCGTCCCGGGCTGCTCGCCGGCCTGGCGAACGCGCTGCTCAAGCGGGCCGTCGCGACCGGCGGGGACCCCGCGGAGCCGATCGCCGCCGCGCGTGCCGCGCTCGCGGCCCACGGGGAGCGGGACCCGGCCAGGCCCGGGGTCCTGGTGCTGCTCGCGCAGGCGCTCAAGCTGGATCTCGACGCCGGGCACGCCGACGAGGCGGTCGCCGCGGCGCGCGAGGCCCTGGCGGCCGGTGAGCTGCTGTCGTCGCGGGTGGAGGCGTACGGGCTCGTCTCGGAGGTGCTGCGGTGGCGGGCCGGGCACTCGGGGCGGGCGGAGGACCTGCGGGAGGCGGTGGCGGCCGCGCGCCAGGGTCTGGAGCTGGCCGTGAAGTCCGCCCAGGACCCGGCGCCCGCGCGGCGGGTGCTGTGCGGGGCGCTGCTGGCGCGGTTCTCGGCGCAGGGCGACCCGGGGGACCTGGGGGAGGTGCTCGACCTCGCCGGGGAAGGGGACCCGGAGCTGCTGTCGCAGCTCGGCGCGGCTCTCGACGGGGCGCCGCCGCCGGACGCGCGGCTCGCTCAGGCCGCGACCGAGCTGGCGCTGGGCACTCGGGACGACGAGGTGACGGTCAAGCTGCTGCGCTACGCCGAGCGGCAGGCCGAGTCGTCCGGCGAGTTCCTGCTGGAGCGGGGGCTGCGGCTGGCCTCGCTCGGGCGGCGGCGGGTGGCCTGCGTGGTGCTGGGGCGGGCGGCGGAGGCGTTCGGCGCCGAGGAGGGCGATCGGACGGCGTACGCGCTGTCCGAGCAGGGGCGCGCTTATCAGGAGCTGGGCGAGCTGGATTCGGCGCTGGAGTCGTACGCGCGGTCGGCGGCCGTCTACGGCTCGCTGGGCGAGGTCCGGTCCGAGGCGCTGCAGCTCGGCAGCATGGGCGTCGTGCTGCTCAGCGCCGGTGACCCCGTTCGCGCCCTCGAACACCACCACCGCGCCATCGCCCTGTGCGAGAGCGCCGGGCTGGCGGCGGAGGAGGCCGTCCAGCAGGGGCACGCGGCGGATGCGTTCCTGGCCGCGGGCGACCCGGGCGGCGCCGTGGCCTGCGCGGTCCGGGCCCGTGAGCTCTACCGGGAGCTCGGCGAGACCGTGCCGGCCGCCATGGCGCTCGTCCCCGCCGCCCGGGCGGCCGTCGACCAGGACGACCTCACCGCGGCCGCCGAACGCATGGCCGCCTGCGCCATCGAGCTGGAGGCCGCCGGGGCGTGGGAGGACGCGTGCCGGGCGCTCGACGCGCACGCCGTCCTGCTGGTGGGGCGCGGCCACCCCGGCCAGGCCGCCGCCTGCGAGACCCGGCTGGTGGAGATCGTGCGGCGCAGGGGGGAGCGGCGCGAGCCCGCCGACGAGTGGTACCGCATCGCGGGCCGCCGCCGTGGCCGCGGCGACGTCGACGGCGCCAGGGCGGCCTTCGGGCTGGCCGAGCGCGAGTACGAGTCGCTCGGCCACCACGACGGGGCCGCCTCCGCGCGCTACAACCTGGGGGCGCTCTCGTACGCCGAGGGGGAGCAGGGGCGGGCGCTGGAGGAGTTCGGGGCGGCGGCGGAGGCGTTCGCCCGGCTGCGTGCCCCCGTCAAGGAGGCGACCGCGCTGACCATGCGCGCCTCCTGCCTGACCGCCCTCGACCGTTATGACGAGGCGCTGGCCGACCTGGGGCGCGCGCTGGAGCTGGCCGCCGCCGAGGGCGACCCGGAGGCCGTCCTCGTCGCCGTGCTGGGGCGGGCCGCGCTGGACCTGCGGCTCGGCTCGTGGGACGAGGCCGCGGAACGGCTGAGCTCGGCGCTGGAGCTGTCCGCCGGGGCCCCGCTCAAGGAGGCCGTCGTACGTGACCGGCTGGCCGCGCTGGCCGCGCTCACCGGGGACCTGGACGCGCAGGTGGAGGAGCTGGAGCTGGCGGCGGCCGGGTTCCACGCGGGCGGACAGCCCCGGCTGGCGGCGCTCGCCTCGATCAAGCTCGGCCTCGCGCTGGAGGAACGCGGCGAGTTCCGCCGCGCCCGAGCCGCCCTCGAAGCCGGCCTGTCCATCCTCGCCCCGGCGGGGGGCGGTGGTTCGGCGGCGGGGGAGTCCGGCGGGGACTTCGAGCTCATCGCCGCCATGGGCGGGGGCCTGGACGCGGAGCTGCTGGCCCGGCTGGCCCGCATCCAGCTCATCCTCGGCGACGCGACCCGCGGCCACGCCACCCTGAGCCAGGCGGTCAGGGCGGCCGACGGCGACCGGGCCGAACGGCTGGAGACCTGGCTCCGCATCGAGGAGGCGGAGGCCGCCGGCGACCTGGAGACCGCCCGAGCCCTGGCCGAGCAGACGCTCGCCGCCAACCCCGTCAACGGCCGCCCACTCGCCTCCGAGTACCACTCGTTCCTGCTGGCCAGGCTCTCCACCTTCTGCCGCGCGCTGGGAGACCTGGAGGCCGCGCACGCGTACGCCGCCCGCGGCTACGAGCTGCGCGACGCCCTCGTGATCGACCACCTGCGCAACCTCGGCGCCGCGGCCCGCGAGCTGGGCCGCCTGGACGAGGCCGCCGGCCACCTCACCGAGGCGGTCGCCCTGGCCCGCGACTCGGACGCCGCGCTGCCCGCCGACCACGTCCAGGCGCTCGACCTGCTGGGCCGCGTCCGCGCCGACCAGGCCCACTGGACGGAGGCCGCGCGCGCCTTCGACGAGGGGCTTGAACTGCTGTCCTCGCCGGTCTGGCGCGCCCTGCGGGCCCCGTTGCTGGCCGGGCGGGCGGCGCTCCACCTCAAGCTGGGCGAGCTGGCGGAGGCCGAGGCCCTCTACCGGCAGTCCATCGCGATCGCGGAGGAGACGGGCTCCCGGGCGGACCTGGCCGACAGCTACGCCGACCTGAGCCTGGTCTGCGCGCTGCGGGACTCGACGGACCAGGCCAGAGCCTTCGCCGAGAGGGCCCTGGACATCGAACACGCCCGCGGCCGGACCCGCGGCGTGGTCCTGGCCCTCATCATGCTCGCCCGGGTCGAGGAGTCCGCCCGCGCCGGGGTCGACCTGGCGGAGGCCGCGGCCCTGGCCCGGGAGATCGGTTACCGGCCCGGCCAGGCGCTCGCCCTCGGCCGGCTCGGCGCCCTCGACGTGGCCACCGCCTCCTACGCCCGCGGCCACCGGCACCTGTCGGAGGCGATCGGCCCGCTGGAGGAGCTCGGCCACGACCTGGAGCTGGGCACAGCCCTGCACCACCGCTCCGTCGCGGCCGAGGAACTGGGCGACCTCCCGAGCGCGCTCGCCGACGCCGAACGGGCCTGCGACCTCGGCCACACCTCCGGCCGCGACCGCGCGATCCGGCTCGCCGTACGCCTGGGCCGGGGCCTGTCGGCCTGGCGCCACGTGGAGCATGCCAAGTCCCGCGCCCTGACCACCCGGCTCGGTCACCAGCCCTGGCCGGGATCAGCGGTGAGTGCCGATGACCGCTGGTCCGGGTCGGCGCGTCACGGCGTCGACTCCTGGCCGTGGACGGCCGAGGACCGGCCCACCGCCGCCGACCTCAGCCATCGGCGCTGGCCCGCGCCGGCAGGCGTGCCCGCCGAACTCGTGGAGGCGGAGCGGCGCGGGCTCGACGCCGTGCAGACGCTCAGGGCGGCCGCCCGGAACACCCGAGACCCGTCGGAGGCCGCGTCGCTGCTCCGGCGCGCCCGCGCCGCCGAGGCCGAGGTGGCGGCGCTGTGGCGCCGCATGGAACCCCTCGCCCCCGACTACGCCGCCCTGCACCTGGACACCTCGCTCGACCAGCCCCGGCTCGACACCCTGGTCACCTCCGCCCGCCCCGACAGCGGCCCCGGGGGGATCGCGCTGGTCGGCTTGTACGCCGGCGACGAGAGCGTGACGGTGCTCGCCCATCGCACCGGCTGGTCCGAGCCGCGCGCCTTCCCCACCACCGTCGGCCGCGACCTGCTGACCGACTTCACCGCCGCCACCATCGGCCGCCGGCCCGGGCTGCTCGACATCGAGGCGCGCCGCCACCGTGCGGCCGTGTGGCGGAGCCTGGCCGACCTCCTGCTGTCGGACGCCCTCGACGCGCTCGGCGACGACCTCGACCACCTCTACCTGGTCCCGCACGCCGAGCTCCACCACATCCCGCTCCACGCGCTCGCCCCGGACGGCCGCCCGCTCCTCGAACTCGCCCCCGTGACCTACGCCCCCTCCGTCGCCGCCCTGACCCGCCTCACCCGGCGGGGCCCCGCGACCGGCACCCGGTCCCTGGTGCTCGGGCACACTCCGAGTCCCGAACGCGAGCCCGGGACCGCATCGGGAAGCACGGCCGAGCCCGGGGCCGCATCCGAAGGCGAGGCAGCGCGCGAAGCCCGGGATCGGCTCGAAGCGGCCGCGCGGGACGCCGCCGCCATCCTGGGTGCCCCGCCCCACACCGGCCCGGCCGCCACCGCGGCCCGGCTCCTCGGCGCCTGGGACGTGGTGCACCTGTCGTGCCCCGGCGTGTTCGACCCCGGCGACCCCTTCGGCTCGGGCGTCAGGCTTGCCGACGGCCTCCTGACCGGCAGGCGGCTCATGAGCATGGCCGTGGACGCCCGGCTCGTCGTCCTCGGCGCCCACGAACGCGGCCCCGCCCCGGGCAGGGGGGACGAGGTGGCCGACCTGGCCTGCGCGTTCCTCCACGCGGGCGCGCGGTCCGTGCTCCTCCCGCTCTGGCCGGTCTCGGACGAGGTCACCAGGGCCCTGATGCGCGACTTCCACACCAGGCTGCGCTCCGGCACGGGCCCGGCCCAGGCGCTGCGGGAGGCCGTACTTGAGCTACGCGACCTCTACGGCCCCGCGGAGCCCGACCTGTGGGCCCCGTACGTCCTGGTGGGCCTGCCCTCCTGACCAGCCGGCCCGGCAGGAGCGCTCAGTCGCCCAGCCACTTCGAGTCCGGCATGAGCGTGGCCGCGACCAGGTAGCCGAAGAAGCCGATGGCCAGGCCCACCGCGTACGCTCCGAACACCTCGGGGCCCACCAGCGCGGACACCGCGCCGCCGCCCACCGCGGCCAGCACCGCGGCGAGATCGGTCAGGCCCGCCGCGCCCTGCCTGCGGCGCAGTGTCCCGTACGTGATCCAGCCGATCACCAGCCCGAAGCAGATCGCGCCGAGCACGGCCATGCGAGGACCTCCTCGTCGTCAGCCGCCACCGCGTCGCGGCGGGCGGCCCGTAGGTCTGAACGCCGTTCACGATCGCACGAGGCGCGGCCGCCTGGCTAGAGGTAGGTCCTGGTCGCGGTCACCAACTCGGGGGTGGCGTGGCGGGTGTCGATGTGGAGGGCGGACTCGGGGGTGCGCTCGCGGACGTCCTGATCGCGGATCGCGAACACGGCCGGGGCGACCCCCACGTCGCCGTAGCGGCCGGCGACGGCCTCGCCGATCGCCCGGCGCACGTCGCCGACGACGTCACGCGACGTGTGGCCGGGGCCGGAGGCGGCGAGGTAGCCCAGCATGCCCGCGAAGCGCAGCTCCGCCTCGCCCGCCGGGCGCTGCTCGGGCAGCACGGGACGGTCCAGCCAGAACACCTTGCCCGCGAGGAACGCCTCGTAGCCGTCGCCCTCGTGGTTGTCGCTCTCGTGGCGGAGCACGCGCGCCGTCTCGGCGAGCAACTCCCCGAACTCGGCCAGCTCCGACTCGGGCGGCAGGTCCGTGGTGACGAACAGGGGCACGATCAGCGCGTCGAGCATAGGACTATCCCTCCGTGAGGAGGCTCATCGTAGGACCCGCGACCGACAATCCCGGCCGCGGCCACGCCGGCCTCCGTGACGTCACGGAGGCCGAGCCGTTCGCCGTCGTACATGACGCGAGTCCGGCGATCTCTGCAAGCCCTTGTCAAGTGGCCAGTTGGCTCCCGTAAGCCCGCGCGACGAGTTCGGCTATGGAGCTGTGGGCGCCGAGCGGTTCCGCGTGCCCGGCGTTGATCGATCCGGCGGCCTGCTCGACGATGCCCGCGGGCGCCTCGTGGCCGATCATGCAGGGTGCGATGGCCAGGCGCTCGGCACCCGCCGCGCGCAGCCGCTGGCCGGCCATCGCGATGCTCGGCTCGCTGTCGAGCGAGGCCGAGACGACCGGCATGGTGAGCCTGGAGGCCAGGAGCACCGCCGTGGCCTGCACGGCGTGCACCGCGCGCTCCCCGCCCACTGTGGCGAGGATGACGGCGTCCACCGGGCTGGAGACGTTCAGCAGGCGCACGCGGTCGGCCCTGGCCAGGCCGCGTTCGGCGAGCCTGATGTGCAGGGCCTCGGCCAGCAGCGGGTGCGGGCCGAGCGCCTCGGTGACGACGGCGCCGCTGCCGCTGGCCGCGACCGCCTTGCCGATCTCCGCCAGGACGACCGGGTCGTCCCACGTGAGCAGGGGCACGATGACGGCTTCGCGGCCGGAGGGCAGGGAGTCCGCCAGGTCGGTGACGCTCGCCAGCCGCACCTCGATCTGCGGGTGGTCGACGCGTACCACGGCCGCGATCTCCTCGGCCACGCCGGACGTGGCGCCGGGGGTGGCGAGCACGAGCATGGGGGCGTCCGGCGGCAGGGACGTGGGCACGGGACGGCGGTGGCGACCGCCGCCCGGCCGGGGGGAACGTTCACGTACAGGCAGGCTCACAGCCGCGCAGTTTATGCGTCCTGGGTGGAGGTTGTTCTGTGAATTGATGGCGATTCCGTCACAACCCAGACTCTCTGCGCAAAACATGTCAACCGCGCTCTGACTACCGTGACGGCACCACGACAGATTGTGGATTTCCGGGGGCGTACACGGTGATGCCCTGAGGCAGCGATTTGAGCTTGTCGATCTCCGCGCACGCCGGGCATTTGTCGTATCCGTCCTGCCTGGCCTCGTTTGCGTCCGCCTCCGCCTTGGCCTGGGCGACCTCCGCCTGCGCCTGGGAGACGGCCGCCGTGGCGGCCAGCGAGCGGTCCACGGCCTGCTGCACCTCGCCCGGCAGCGTCACCTTGGCCAGCGTGAAGCGCAGCCCGGTGAGGAAGTCGCCGCCGAGCGTGGCCGGCAGCTCGCGGGCCAGCGAGGCGTTGACCGCGTTCTGGACCTTGATGATGTTGGCGTTGCTGTCCTTCGGCCTGAGCGTGGAGCTCTCCAGCAGTGAGCACGACGGCACGAGCTCGGCGCAGCGCATGGCGCCGATCTGGCCGCGCAGCGCGTTGTCGATCACGGGCCGGACGGCCTGGCCGAAGAACGCCGACCAGCCGTCGTCGCCCTCCCACGCGTAGAGCGAGCGGTCGTCCTGGGCGCGGAAGGTGCGGGTGCCGTACTTGTCGTCGAACGTCTTCAGCGTCTCGTGGTCCAGGTTGAGCGTGAAGTAGAGGGTGCCTTCGATGCCGAGGTTCACGCCGTCGCTGCTGGGCACCGTCACCACGTCCACGCCGAGCGTCGTGGCCCGCTTGGGGTCGGCGGTGATCGTGTAGAAGCGCTGCTGCGCCGGGTAGAGGTGCGTGGACGACCACATGCCGGTCCAGGTCAGGCCGGAGCCGGGGTTGATCACCTGGCGTACCTTGTTGTCGTCGAGGGGGCCGCCGTCGCGGATGACGGCCACCTCGCCGCCGCCCGTGCGCTCCAAGCCCCCCAGGCCCCCGATGAGCAGGGGGAGCGCGACGAGCGCGGCGACGACGATCAGTGCGATTCTCACTCCAGTCCCTTCCGCGCGGGCGGCGTCGGCAGCCGCCGCCCGCGGCTTCTCGCGGCGTTCGTCCGGCTCAGGCGAACGGTCCCACCTGGCCGGGCAGGGAGGCCTTGGCCTTGGGTTCCGGCTCCGGCTCCGAGGTCAGGTCGAGGTCGCGGGTCTCCGGGGCGATGGCCAGGCCCAGGGCCGTGACCGCCAGGGAGATCACCACGTAGATCGACACCGCGACCGTGGTCTTGTGCGTGTCGAACAGGCTGAGGGCGATGATCGGAGCCAGGGCGCCGCCGACGATGCCGGCCAGCTGGTAACCCATCGAGGCGCCGCTGTAGCGCAGCCTCGTGCTGAACAACTCGGCGATGAAGGCCGCCTGCGGCCCGTACATGGCGGCGTGGGTGACGAGCGCGACGACGGCGGCCAGCGCGATCAGCGGGAACGACATGGTGTCCAGGAGCGGGAAGAACGCGAACGCCCACACCGCCGCGGCCACCACGCCCGCGAGGTAGACCGGCCGCCGCCCGAACCGGTCCGACAGCGCGCCGGCCAGCGGGATCAGCGCGAGCTGCAGCGCCGACCCGATCAGCACCGCGTTGAGCGCGTACGAGCGAGGCAGCTTCAGCACCGTGGTGAGGTAGACGATGATGAACGCGGTGAACGTGTAGAAGGCCACGTCCACCCCGATCCGCGCGGTGAAGGCGGACAGCAGGGCCCGCGGGTGCGTGCGCAGCACTTCGAGCAGTGGCATCTCCGCCTTGGCGCCCTGCTCCTCGACCTCGGCGAACAGCGGCGACTCGCTGACCTTCAGCCTTACCCACAGGCCCACGAACACCAGCACGCCCGACAGCAGGAACGGCACCCGCCAGCCCCACGACAGGAACGCCGCGTCGGAGAGCGTGAACGACAGGAGCGTGAGCAGCCCGGTGGCCAGCACGTACCCGGCGGGCACGCCGACCTGCGGCCAGCTCGCGTTGAAGCCGCGCCGCCGCCCGTCGCCGTGCTCCAAGGACATGATCACCGCGCCGCCCCACTCGCCGCCGAGCCCCAGGCCCTGCACGAACCGGAGCGTCGCCAGCAGGATCGGCGCGAGCACGCCGACGCTCGCATAGCCGGGCAGCACGCCGATGAGGAACGTCGAGACGCCCATCACCAGGAGCGTCACCACCAGCACGGTCTTGCGTCCCACCCGGTCGCCGAAGTGGCCGAACACGATGCCGCCGAGCGGCCGGGCCACGAACGCCACGGCGTTGGTGGTCAGCGACGCCAGCGTCGCGTTGAACGGGTCGAGGGCGGGGAAGAACAGTTTGGGGAAGACGAGGGTCGCCGCCGTGGTGTAGAGGAAGAAGTCGTACCACTCCAGCGACGTTCCGATCAGGCTGGCGAGGATCACCCGCCGGGTCTGTTGCGCGGAGCCTGTCATTCGATCGCTCCTTGTTCGTCTAGGGGTTCTCTTCAACATAAGAATCGTTGAACAATTCGACAAGAGGTTTGCTCCATGATTCGCTGTCAAATGTGGATAACGTGGTTGCCGATCTCTCTCAGGACCGTCCCCGGCTGGGCCGCAGCAGCACCGCGGAGCGGGTGGCCGACATCCTGCGCGACCGCATCAGCGAGGGCTTCTTCCGTCCGGGGCAGCGGCTGTCGGAGGAGGCGATCTCGGAGGGGCTCGGCGTCTCGCGCAACACGCTGCGCGAGGCGTTCCGGCTGCTCGGCCACGAGCGGCTGCTCGACCACAAGCTCAACAGGGGCGTGTTCGTCTGCCTCCCGTCCGCCGAGGACGTCGCCGACCTCTACCGCGTGCGCCGCGTGCTCGAAGGCGCGGCCGTGCGGCGCGGCCCGGCGCCCGAGGCGCTGGCCGTGATCAAGGAGGCCGTGCTCGACGCCGAGCGCGCCGCCGAGCAGGACGACTGGCAGGGCGTCGGCACCGCCAACATCCGCTTCCACCAGGCGCTCGTCTCGCTGAACGAGAGCCCCAGGATCGACGAGGCCATGCGCCAGCTCCTGGCCGAGCTGCGGCTGGTCTTCCACGTGATGGAGAACCCGCGGGCCTTCCACGAGCCGTTCGTCGACCGCAACCGCACCCTGCTCGGGCTGCTGGAGTCGGGGAAGCCGGACAGGGCCGCCGCGTACCTCGACGACTACCTCGACCATGCCGAACGGCTGCTCATCGAGGCGTACGAGCCGTAACGTCTGGGGTATGGACCGGATCTTCACCGTTGCCGAGGCCCGCGAGCTGCTTCCCGGCGTCCTGGAGGACGCCCGCGAGCTGATCGCCGCCCGCGCCGACCTGTCCGAGATCGACTTCGACCGGCGGACCACGGGGAGATCCCCGCTCGGCGGCCTCCCGGAGATCAAGGGGCTGCAGGCCCGCATCGAGGAGATCCTCAGCGGGTGGAGCGAGCGGGGCATCGAGGTCAAGGGCATCGCGCCGGTGCTGGTCGACTTCCCCGCCGTGATCGACGGAGTGTCGGTGCGGCTGTGCTGGATCGAGGGCGAGCGGGAGCTCGCCTGGTACCACCGGACGGAGCTGGGCTTCGCGGGCCGCCGGCCCCTGGGCCCCGGGCCGGTCTGAGCCGTGGTCGTGGCCGATCTGTGACCAACCGGGCACGGCAAGTGGGTGTCTAAACGGGTGAGCGAAAGGATCACACCGATGAGGCATCCCTCAGCGACCGCGGCCCTGCTGGCGTCGGCGGTCATCGGCGGGCTGGGGCTCACACCCGGAGCCGCCCACGCCCAGTCAGACGCCCCGGTGGCCCAGGCCGCCTGGGTCAAGGCCTGCACCGACAAGAAGGACAACACCGACCACCCCTGCGGCCACTGGCAGCTGATCATGCGAGACGGCCGGAAGGTCGCCGTGCCCGGCGCGGCCATCTCGCAGCTCGACGCCAAGGGCGACGAGGTCCAGGACACCCTCACGTTCGCCATCAGCGGCGACGGCCGCGTGATGGCCTACGAGCGCAGGCGCGACCACCGCCTGGTCGTCCAGCCGGTCGCGGGCGGCCCGGCCAGGGCGCTGCCCAAGGCGGCCGTGCCCAAGGGCGTCGGCACCTCCGACATCGGCGTCTACTTGTCTCCCAAGGGCGACAGGGTCGTGATCGACTACGGCGACGAGCCCGTACGCCTGCCCGCCAAGGTGATCACGGTCGCGACCGGCGAGATCACGACGCTGCCCCGCGGGGAGTTGATGGCCGGGTTCAGCGGCGACGGCGACGAGGTGCTGACCAAGCGCAACCTGAGCGACAACACCCTCCGCCTGAGCGCCCACCGGCTCGGCGGCGGTTCGATCAGGCAGACGCCGCCCCAGCTCGTCGCGAACGCCCCCACGCTCGCCCTGGCCCCCGACGGCCGGACGGTGGCCGTGTTCACCGCGGGCAACGCCTACACGAAGAAGCGGCCCACGGTGCGGACCTACGACCTGGAGACCGGGCAGCTGTCCGGCGGCGCGGACCTGCCGCTCTCGCCCGGCGTGCCGCCGTACCTCGCGTGGTGGAGCCCGGACGGCGTGCTCCACGGCACGGTGGAGAAGGACGAGGTCGGGGAGACGGCGGTGATACGGGAGCTCACCGTCGATCCAGAGTCCGGCGCGGTTCGGCAGACCGGCAGATACACGATCAGCAAGACCAGGTACGCCTACGTGAAGGCGGGGGAGTGAACGACATGAAGGCCAAGATCATCGCGGTTCTCGCGGCGGCCGTGGTCGCGGTGCCGGGGGGCGTCGCGTACGCGGAGCCGCACGCGCACACCAGCGGGCACGACAGCATCCGCTACGCCTCCATCAAGAGCTGCGGGAAGCCGGAGCAGGTCAAGCCGTGCGGCGACTGGCGGCTCGTCATGCACGACGGCGGGCAGAGCGCCCTGCGTGACGCCCAGACGGTCGCGCTCGACGCGAAGGGCAAGAAGCTCGAGTACGCCGCGGCGCCGATCGCGGTCAGCGGCAACGGCCGGCGGGTCGCGTACATCGCCAAGTCCGGCAGACTGGCCGTGCGCACGCTCGGGGGCGGCGTCACGCTGCTCGCCAAGGACGCGCTGCCGCGGGTGGACCAGAACACCATCACCCTGCTCCTCTCCGACGACGGCGCCCGGGTGGCCGTCGTCATCGCCACCGAGAAGCCCCAGAGCACGCGCGTGTTCGACACCGCCAGCGGCGCCCGGCTCGGCTCCGTGCCGGGCAACCTGGTGGTGCTGGGCTTCAGCGGCGACGGGGACGAGGTGCTCACCAGCGACGACGGCGACGAGGGCGTCACCGACCTGGCCGTCTACAGCGACACGGGCGAGCAGCTCGTACGCGGCACGCCGCCGCAGGTCGTGTCGTCGAACGCGCCGCAGGCCCTGTCCGCCGACGGCCGCACGATCGCGTCGGTCGTGGCGGGGAGCAAGCCGCAGCTCGTCCTGTACGACCTGCGGACCGACCAGGTCGTCGACCGCAAGAAGATCAAGCTGCCGACCGGGGACGTCGACATGGTCGACTGGACGGGGGACACCCAGGTGACCCTCCACCTGGTCCAGTACCTGGACGGCGGCAACAAGATGACCATCGTCCAGATCGACACCGAGACGGGCACGGTCAAGGTCCGGGATCGGTACCGGATGCTGAAGGACATGTTCGTCTTCGCGGCGTGCGGCGGCTGACGCGGGGCCGGGAAGGTCTTTGAGGCTTTCCCGGGCGCGCTGGCATAACCTTCTCGAGGTGGAGGTTCACTCGACCAAGGCGATGGCCGCCAGGGCCGTCGACCTGTGCGTGGCGCTGCTGTACGAACGGCCGTCCGCGGACTCGGTGTCACGGGTCCTGCGCGACCACGGCGAGACCGGCGACCTCGACCTCGGCGAGGCGGACGTGACGGCGATGCGGGCGGCGGCGGAGCGGCTCCGCGAGGTCCTGGGCGCGGCCACCGCCGGCGAGGCGGCCGATCTCCTCAACCGGGTGCTCGCCGGATCGGCCGGGCCGCCCAGACTCACCAGCCACGGGGGCACGACGAGCTGGCACGTGCACGTCGACAGCGGGGACGACGCGCCGTGGGGGGAGTGGTTCCTGGCGTCGTCGGCGATGGCGCTGGCGGTGCTGCTCGCCGACCACCAGCGGATCCCCGGCGGGCTGTGCGCCGCGCGGGGCTGCGGGCGGCCGTACCTGGACTTCGGAGGTGGCAGCCCGCGGCGCTACTGCAGTACCCGCTGCGCCACCCGCGAACGCGTCGCCGCCCACCGCTCACGCACCTCATCACCCGCCACGGGCTGAGCGCCCTGCGGGCCGGGTTGTATCGCGGAGTCCGGCTGTGAGCACGGCCACGGCGGCGGCCTGGAGGGCCGCGCCCGCCAGCAGGGCCGAACTCGCCGAGTGCGCCGCCAGCGGGCCGGCCAGCGCCGATCCGATCGCGAACGAGGTGATCTTCAGGCTGGCCCCGGTGGTGAACACCTGGCTGCGCAGGCGGGCCGGCGCCTCGCGGTGCCGTACCGAGAACAACGCGGTGAGCTGCGGCCCTACGCCCGCTCCCGCCACCGCCGCGGCGACCACCGCCGCCCAGAGCGCCCCGGCCCCGGCCGCCAGCGCCATCCCCGCACCGAGCAGCGCCGTCCCCCAGATCAGGACGCGGTCCCACCGCCGCACCCGGCCCCACGCGGCGATCACCGCGTTCGCAGCCAGCCCGGAGGCGGCGAGGACGGCCAGCAGCAGCGCGCCGTGGCCGCCCTCGCCGGTGAGCTCGGCGCCGAGGACGGGCGCGGACACGACCAGCATGGCCAGGCCGGAGCACGAGATCGCGGACCCGGCCGTCGCCCGACGCAACGGCACGTTCCGCCCGATGACGGCGAACCCCTCCACCAACTCCGCCCAGACCCCATGGTCGCTCCCGCCGATCCGCCCGCCGGCGGTGGCGTGAGCACGCTCTGTGGCTGGTGAGCCGGGCTCGGCGGCGGGGTGAGCGCGTACGTCGGGCAGGCTCCAGGCGGCCGGTAGCGCGGCGACGAGGAGCCCGGCGCACACCAGGATCGTCGCGGTGCCTCCGCCCGCGGTCGCCACCACGCCCACCACGGCGGGACCGGCCAGCCCGGCCACGTTGTAGCTCATGGAGTCGAGCGCGTTGGCCCTGCTCAGGAGTTCGGGACCGGCCACCCGGGGCAGCTGCGCCGTCCAGCCGCCGGTGAGCGCGGGTCCCAGGAGCCCGGCCACGACCGCCACCCCGACCAGGGCCGCGTCCGGCACCCGGCCCAGCCCGTACAGGACCACCAGGAGCCCGGCCGTGTACCCGAGCAGGCAGCACGCGAGCAGCCGCCCCGGTCGCCGTGCCCGGTCGAGGAGCACCCCGAGCAGCGGTCCTCCGGCCGCGGCCGAGACGGTCAGCCCGGCCAGCAGCCACGACGCCGTCAGGGGAGACCCGGTGACGGCCAGCCCGGTGACCAGGAGCGCGGGTCCGGACATCTCGTCTCCGGTGCGCGCCGCCACCGCACCGGCCATGTAACGGGCTAACATGGTGAAGACGTTACAGCATGAGATGGGAGCGGCAGCCGCGCGCATGAGAAGGCCCGGGCCGCGCGGCCCGGGCCTGTGGCGGGCTCAGTCCGAGCTGGTGATGACCGCGAAGCGGGCGCCGTGCGGGTCGATGAGGAAGGCCATGCGGCCGACCCCCTCCACGTCCGTCGCGGGGGCCTCCAGCGTGCCGCCGAGCTGCTGCGCCATGGCCGCCGTGGCGTCGCAGTCGGGCACCTCGAAGTACGGCAGCCAGTGCGGGGTGTCGCCGGGCTGGAGCTGGATGATCCCGGCCATCGCCGCCGTCTCACCGCTTTCGGCGGGCGAGATGACGGGGTAGGACATGTCGCCCATCGGCATGTCCTCGATGCGCCAGCCGAAGACCGACTGGTAGAAGGGCCGGATGGCGGCGGGGTCGGGGGTGTAGAGCTCGACCCAGCCGAGCGAACCCGGCTCGGTGACCATGCCGAGACCCTTGGTCCGGCCCGGCTGCCACGCCGCGAACGCGGCCCCAGCGGGGTCGGCGAAGATCGCCATACGGCCCTGGCCCTCGACGTCGCTCGGCGGGAAGAGCACCGTGCCGCCCGCCTGCTCGATCGTCTTGGCGATCACGTCGACGTCGGGCGCCTGGAAGTACGTCAGCCACGCCGGGCGCCACTCGTCCCCCGTCACCTGGCTGATCCCGGCGACCGTCTTGCCGTCGACCTGGCAGAACCGGTAATGCGTGAACTCGGGGCCCAGCGTGACGGACTGCCAGCCGAACAACCCCGTGTAGAAGGTGTTCGCCGCCTCCGCGTCGGGGGTGTGGACCTCGATCCAGCAGGGGGCGCCCGGTAGGTAGTCGGTGGTGAGCATGGCCTGCTCCTTCGTGTGACGAAGCGATGGGTGGCCTCTTCACCTCGCGGTGCGGGCTGAGGGCGATGCCACTCGTATCCGGCGCTTGCCAGCCTCGCACGACCCGCCGGCAAAGGCGAGCCGACACCCCAGTCGAATGAATGTTTGAACAAAGGCATACACTCGACCGTATGACAGCCTCGTTCCAAGCATCTCTGCTCGGGCTCGGCGAGGAGCTCGGGGTCGGGCCGCTCGGCGGCACGGTCCGCAGGACGCGCCTCGACCACGGCGCCTGGATCGACCTGCGGCCCGGCTGGCTCGCGGGCGCCGACACCCTGTTCGAGCGGCTGGCGGAGACGGTGCCGTGGCGGGCGGAGCGGCGGCGCATGTACGACCGGGTGGTGGACGTGCCACGGCTGCTGAAGTTCTACGACGAGGACGAGACCCTGCCCGACCCGGTGCTGGAGGACTGCCGGCGGGCCCTCAGCGATCATTACGGGGAGGAGCTGGGGGAGCCGTTCCGCACGGCCGGGCTCTGCTTCTACCGCGACGGCCGCGACAGCGTGGCCTGGCACGGCGACACGATCGGGCGCGGGAGCACCGAGGACACCATGGTGGCGATCGTCTCGGTCGGCAGCCCCCGCCCGCTCCTGCTCCGGCCGCGTGGGGGTGGGCCGTCCGTCCGGCGGGACCTGGGGCATGGGGATCTGATCGTGATGGGCGGGAGCTGCCAGCGTACGTGGGAGCACGCGATCCCGAAGACGTCGCGCCCCACGGGGCCGCGCATCAGCATCCAATTCCGCCCCCACGGCGTCCGCTGACACCTCCGGCACCTGCGCCGTACGCCGTCCCGCCGATGCGGACGGTGGGTGGGTCAGCGCAGGGTCAGGCGGGCGAGGCGGCCCTGTTCGCCGGAGGCCCAGCAGGAGAGGTCGCGGGTGCAGGACACCGTGTCGAACGAGCCGTTGTCGAAAGTCTCCCAGGCGCGCCCGCCCGACCACGTCACGTCGCTGCCGGAAGGGCCCACGGCGATGGCCGCGGACGGCAGGTGGGGGAGCCAGGTCACCCCTGAACGGTAGGCGGGAGGCGGGGTGGTGGCGGGCCGCCAGGTGGTGGCGCCGTCCCGGGTGAGGGCGCCCGCGCCGGGGGAGGGCTGGTCGGGGCGGTAGTCGCCGCCGACCGCGAGGCCGTGGTGGCGGTCGCGGAAGGCCAGGCCGAAGACGCCGCGCGCCGGGTCGCCCGCGGGGATCGGGGTGTCGGAAACCGTCCAGGTACGCCCGCGGTCGCGCGAGTGGAACACCCGTGACCGCTCCGCCCCGCCGCCGGCCAGCCAGGCGTCCCGGCCGCCCGCGGTGACCAGGCACTGCCCGCTCGCCGCGAACCCGGCCTCGCCCGGCAGCGCCTCCGGCATCCCGTCGGCCGGCAGGACCCGCCAGCTCCGCCCGCCGTCGTCCGTGGCCAGGATCCGGAACCTGCCGTCCACCGGGTCGCTCATGGCCAGCCCGTGCCGCCGGTCGAAGAAGGCCAGGCAGTCGTAGAACGCCCGGGGCTCGTCGTTCCTGAACGTCTCCGTCCACGTACGCCCGCCGTCCTCCGTCCGGTAGACGCGCGAGTCCGTGCCCTCGCCGATCGACAGCGCCACGGCCCCGCGCTCGTCGAACGCCTCGATGTCGCGGAACTGGAGCGCGGCGGTGTCGGGCGGGGAGACGTTCTGCCAGCTCCGCCCGCCGTCCACGGTCCTCAGCACGGTGCCGCCCGTGCCGGAGGCCCACACCACGTCCCGGCTGACGGGCGACAGGCCGCGCAGGCGCGCGGTCACCCCGGTCTCCTTGAGCTCCCAGCCGAGCTTGGGGGTTCCGGCGTGGGCGGGGACCGGGGCGGCGAGTACGGCGGCGGCCGCTGACAGCGCACTCAACGCGATTCGAAGCTTCATGTCGGGCAAACTAGTCCAAAGGATCAACACCGTCCATGGTGTTCGCCCTGGCTTCGGGTCAGGCCGAGTCGCGGGCCGCGCCCCACGACAGCAGGGCCTCGGCCGTGTCGAAGCGGCGGCTGGAGACCGACTCGCCGAGCAGCACGCCCACCAGCGTGTGGCCGCGCTTCTCGCCCGCGAAGGCCAGCGTGAACCCGGCCGCCCGCGTGAACCCGGTCTTCAGCCCGATCGCGCCGGGCGTCCCGAGCAGCTTGTTGGTGTTGCGCCAGCTGTACGAGCCGTGCTCGGAGGTGGCGTCCAGCGTGTGGTACCGGGTCCCGGCCACTTCCTTGATCAGCGGGACCTGCACCGCCTTGGCCGCCAGCACGCTCTGGTCGCGGGCGGTGGAGTAGCCGTCCCCCTGCGGCGTGGGCAGGCCGTCGGCGTTGACGTACTGGGTGTCCTTCATGCCCAGCTCGAGCGCCGTCGCGTTCATCTTGGCGACGAAGCCGCCGACGCCGGGGCCGTAGGTGCGGGCGAGCGCGTGGGCGGCGTCCGCACCGGAGGGGAGCATCAGGCCGTACAGAAGCTCGCCGACGGTGAGGCGGTCGCCGGGCTGCAGGTCGGCGGTGGTGCCGCCGCCGTCCTCGGCGTACCGGACGTCCGCCCGCTGGATCCGCACCACGTCCGTGGGCTTGGCGGACTTCAGGACGACGTACGCGGTCATCATCTTGGTGACACTGGCGATCGGGAGGCGGTCGTCGGCGTTCTTGCTGAACAGCGCCTTGCCGGACGAGGCGTCCATCAGGTAGGCGGCGCTGCCGTACACCGCGGGGGTGTCCTGCTGAACGGCGTGGACGGGCCCAGCGGTGGGAGTGGTGGCGTGCGCGGGTGCGGTGAGCCCTGCGACCAGGGCAAGGGCACCTGCCGCAGCGGTCAGGTGAGCTTTCCGAATACGCATCGGTCCAGCTTGCCCCGCCCTTTGAGCTGCTTTTGCCGAAATGACCGACATTTCGTGACAAAGGGCGCGGAAAGCCCGGCTACACCGGAGGAATCCGTCAGGTAAATCTTTTCCCGGATACCCAGAAGTTGTCGGACACGCGCTCACCCGCCAGCAACTCCGAGAACAAATCCTCCCACAATGGCATCACCAATTCAGGCGCGTACGCACGCGACGCTTTGTGCGCAGCCTTCCCCATCCGCACCCGCAGCTCCCGGTCCCCGATGACCCGGATCAGCGCGGCGGCCAGCGCGTCCACGTCCCGCGGCGGTACGAGCACGCCGTCCACCCCGTCCGTCAGCACGTCCCGGGGCCCGGTCGGGCAGTCGTAGGCCACCACGGGCAGCGCGTGCGTCATGGCCTCGATCATCACCATCGGCAGGCCCTCGAACCGCGAGCTCAGCGCGTACACGGAGGCGTCCGCCAGCTCCTTGTCCAGCCGCTCGGTACGCCCGGGCAGCGACACGTGCTCGCCCAGCCCGAACTGATCGACCAGCCCCTCCAGCTGGCCCCTGCGCGGACCGGTGCCGAAGACGCGCAGCCGCCATTCGGGGTGCTCCCGCACCACCTGCGCGAAGGCCGGGATGAGCAGGTCGAACCCCTTCTGCGGCACCAGCCGCCCAGCCGCGATCACGACGGGATTGGCCTGCTGGGAACGTTCCTGGTCGGCCTGATGGACCGCGTTCGGGATCTGCACGATGGGGGTCGAGGGCAGCAGGCGCTGGTACTCGAGCCGGTTGGTCCGCGTCAGCACGGTGATCGCGTCGAACCGGTCGTAGTAGCGGGCGATCTCCTTGCGGATGGTGTCGGGGTACGCCGACAGGTTCATGTGCTCCTGGGCGACCTTGACGACGCTCCTGGCGGCGCGGCGGGCGGCGATCAGGTTCAGCGCGGGCCTGGTGGTCACGAGGATGCCGTCGCGCAGGCCGGAGACGTACTCCATCGCCGCCCACTCCACCCGCTCGGTGAAGTAGTCGGCGGCGAACTCGCCCCGCGGCACGATCTTGCCGCGTACCTTGCGCCAGGCCCTGCGCCCGATCGTGTCCGGCTGCCTGCCGTCGCGCTGGTCTGCCAGCGTGGTGATCCCGACCCGCGGGTCGAGCGTGAACTGCGGGGTGTCGCGCCGCCGCACGAGGCTGACCAGCTCGACGTCGTGGCCGGCGGCGGCCATCGCGTTGGCCTGGTTGACGACGGTGCGGATGGTCCCGCCCATGCCGTACGCGTGCAGCATGAAGTAGCGGATCTTCACGTCAGGTACCCCCACGTCCGGCACATGGGCTTGAGCACGTTCGGGACCTGGTCCTCGGCGGGCAGCTCGCGCGCGGGCTGCACGCTGCCGGTCCGGATCTTGTCGCGCCAGTCCCCGAGGCCCTTCTCCAGGACGGACTGCTCGCCGTACGCGAGCATCCGCGGCTCCCACTCCAGGCCCAGGAACTCGCAGATCGCGCGGGTCACCTGCTCCGGGTCGGCGCTCAGCTCCTCGTACTTGACGGTCAGGCCGGGCAGGGCGGACCTGGCCCGCTGTACGGCCTTCATGTACCGCAGCGCGTCCAGCGCGGCCTCCTCGGGGGTGCGTCTGCCGGGGCTGGCCTCGTGCCAGGACGTGGCGATCGAGGCGGGGTGGCGGAGCAGGAAGACGAAGCGCGCGTCGGGCCAGCAGGCCGCGATGCGCTGGTAGGCGAAGGCGTTCGCGGGTGTCTTGTCCACGATGAACCGTTTGCCGCTGCGGACCAGCTCCCGGTGCAGGACGCGGTCCCACAGCAGATGCTCCAGGTCGGCCTGGTTGTGGCCGAGCGCCGACATCGCCTTGGCCGCCAGGTTCGTGTCGAACTGCACCCGGAGGCGGCGTACATGCAGCTCATGGGGGGCGTGGAGGGCGGAGTGGGCGTTCAGGATCGCGCGCAGGAGCGTCGAGCCGGACCGCACGGGGGACAGGAGGAACACGGGGGCGTCGAGCAGCCGGTCGGTCACCGGATCCGCGGGCGGTCTGATCTCGGGAACGGGCTCGGGGGAAGCCGCTTTTCCTACACGTTCGATCTGGAATCCGGTGAACCTGACCAGCGCTTTGTTCATTTTGCGCTGCCAGTTCATGCCGAGGCAGACTACCCACCGTTCCTGGTAATTCCCTGGCAACGGTAAACGGCGGACGTAATCCCATATTTGCCGATACGCTCGCGCCCGTGGACGATCTCGATCGCGTTTCCTGGGCGAAGCTGAAGCACGCCTATGGCCGGGCCACGGACGTGCCCGGCCAGATTCGGGCGCTCGCGTCCGCGGACGAAGGCGAGCGCCAGAAAGCTTTGTCGGCGCTCTACGGCAACATTTTCCACCAGGGCACCCGCTTCTCGGCCACCCCGCACGCGGTGCCGTTCCTGGCCCGCCTGGCCGCCGACCCGGCCACGCCCGACCGAGAGCCGATCCTCGTGCTGCTCGCCTCCCTGGCCCTCGGCTACGAGGAGGGCCACCTGCCGGAAGGGGTCGGCATCGCCCGGTGGCGCGAGGAGAGCGCGGCCGTGCAGTCCAGGAGCAAGGAGGAGGCCGACGCCCACCTCCAGCAGTGGGTCGACGAGGCGCCGAACGAGGCCGTCCGCAGGGACCGGGCCTACGCCCGGCGGACGTACGACCACAAGCTGGAGCGCTCGCTCGACGCCGCCATGCTGGCCTCCTACGACGCCGTCAGGCAGAACCTGCCGATCTCCCTCCTGACCGATCCGGATCCGCACGTCAGGACGTGCGCGGCGTACCTCGCGGGCTGGTTCCCCGAGGAGGCGGGCACCACCGGGCCCGCGCTGGTCGGCCTCGTCGAGGCCGACGCCGACCCGGTCCCGGTCGCGACGGCGATGTTCGCGCTCTCGCTGCTGCCCTGGCCGGCGGGCGCGCCGGCAGGGGCGATCGAGCGCGGTCTCGGCCACGCCGACGGCCTCGTACGCGACGCCGCCGCGCTGGCGCTGGTCAACCTGCACGGCGAGGACGCGCCCCGGCCGGCCCGCGACGGCGTCCTCAGGCTCCTCACCGCGACCGGCACCACCTCGTTCCCGTACGCCGAGGGCGACCTGGCCACGCTGGCCGCCCGCGTCGCCAAGCGGCGCCTGCCGGGGGAGGCGCCCGCCAGGGCCGAGGCCCTCATCGCCCGCCTGGCCGCCGCCGAGCCCCGGGACGCCTTCCCGATCGCGGGCGACCTCCTGGAGACCGTCGAGGACGCGCCGGAGCTACGGCGCGCCGCCCTGACGGCCATCGCCGACCTGGGCGACGACGCGTGGAGCTGGATCAACCTCAAGGAGATCCTGCGGGCCCACGGCGTCCCGGACGACCGGGACGCCCTGAGAGAGCACCTGCGGGATCACTGACCGGCCAGGCCCGTGTGGGCCACGCCGCGGACGATCTGCCGCTGGAAGAGCACGAACACCACCAGCAGCGGCAGCCCGGCCAGCACGACCGAGGCCATGATCTGCGCGTACCGCAGCCCGAAGGTCCCCTGCACCACGTTGGCCAGGCCGACCGGCAGCGTCATCGTGTTCGGGTCGGTGGAGACCAGGAACGGCCAGAGGAAGTTGTTCCAGGTCGTGATGAACGTGAAGATCGACACGGCGGCCAGCACGGGACGCGACAGCGGCAGCACGATCGTGAAGAACACCCGCCAGCGCCCGGCCCCGTCCACGAAGGCCGCCTGTTCCAGCTCCGGCGGCACGTCCTGGAAGAACTTGAACAGCACGTACACGATCAGCGGCGCCGCCACCTGCGGCAGGATGATCGCCCACCAGGTGTCGACCAGTCCGAGCGCCACCATCTCCGCGAACAGCGGCGCGATCAGCACGTGCGGCGGCACCATGATCCCGGCCAGGACCACCGCCAGCAGCGCCCGCTGCCCCCTGAACTGCGTGCGCGCGAACCCGTACGCCGCCATCGCCGAGAACAGCACGGTCAGGAACGTGACGATCACCGCGGTGACGGTCGAGTTGATCGCCCACTTGACGATGCCGCCGGTCCCCAGCACCAGCCGGTACGAGTCCAGGGTGATCTCGCTGCCGATCCACTGCAGCGGGACCTTCGTGGTCTCGGTCTCCGGCTTGAGCGAGGTGGCGATCGCCCAGGCGATGGGCGCGAGCCAGATGACCGCCAGCGCCAGGGCGACCACCAGCAGGACGAGCTGGCTGAAGCTGAACCGCTTGGTCACGACGAGACCTCCGCCCGCTTGCGGAACAGCCGCAGCTGACCCAGGGACACGATGACGATCAGGACGAAGAGGATGTACGAGACGGCCGAGGCGTAGCCGGTGCGGTAGCCGGTGAAGCCCACGTCGTAGGCGTACTCGATGATCGGCCTGGTGGAGTCCTGCGGCCCGCCGGCGGTCATCAGGTAGATCTGGTCGAACACCTTCAGCGACGCCAGCAGCTGCAGCACCACGATGAGCGCGGTCGTGCGGCCGAGCAGCGGCAGGGTGATCGAGCGCAGCCTGTCCCACGCCGAGGCGCCGTCGATCGCGGCGGCCTCGTACAGGTGCTGCGGGATCGACTGCAGCGCGGCCAGGTAGAGCAGGAAGTTGAAGCCGACCGTCCACCAGACCGTGGTCAGCACCATCGACCACATGGCGACCGACGGGTCCCCCAGCCACAGGGTCTTGGTGCCGAGCGTGCCGTTGAGCAGGCCGTAGTCGGGCGGGTAGATCATCTGCAGCCACAGCAGCGACACGACGGCGGACGGCAGCAGGAACGGCCCGAAGAACGACAGCCGCCACAGCCACTGCACGAACCGCAGGTGGTGCACCAGCAGCGCGAACCCGAGGCCGAGCAGCACCAGCGGGACCGTGCTCAGCACCGTGAAGACCAGCGTGTTCCACAGCGAGCGCCACATGCGCGGGTCGGCGAACGCCTCGGCGTAGTTGGCGAACCCGACCAGATGGTTGTTGCCGCCCGCGATGTTCACGCTCGACAGGCTCATCCGGAAGCCGAGCACCGTCGGCCAGACCAGGAAGGCCACGTAGATCAGCAGGAACGGCCCCACGAACAGCAGCCCGTGCTGCGTCCAGCCGCGCCGCACCTTCGCCTCGGCGACGGGAGCGGCGGTCGCGGGGGTCGCGACGGTGGCGGTCATGAGATGACCTCGGCAAGCTCGGTCATGAGCGCTCCTCGGCGGGGAAGGGGTTCGGGGCGGACAGCAGCCGGTCGAGCGCCGCCTTGGCCGTGGCCAGGCCCTCCTCCGGCGTGCGATCACCGGTGATGACCGGGGAGAACGCCTGCCCGAACTCGAGCCACAGCCGCGACGCCGACCCGGCGAACCACACCTGCGGGTCGAGCGCGACGTCGGTGATGACCGAGCGGTACTCCGACTGCGGCTGCAGCGACAGATACTCGGGCCGTTCCAGCGCCGGCAGGTACGCGGGCACGTGCCCGGCGACCGCCCAGTCCGCGCTGTTCTTGACGAGATAGGCGATGAACCGGTACGTGGCCCGCTCGACCTCGGGGTCGCGGTTGCGCTGGTGCGGCAGCACGAACGAGTGGCAGTCGGCCTGCGCCGCCCCCGAACCGAAGACGTTGGGGAAGCGGGTCATGCTGAAGGGCGTCTTGCGCTCCTTGAGCCCGGTGGTCTCCCAGTCGCCGTTCCAGAGGAACGCGGCCTGGCCGTTGGTGAAGTTGGCCACCGACGCCCCGTAGTCGGTGCGCCGGTCGCACAGCCCCTCCTGCCCGAGCCGGCGCATGAACCGCAGCGCCTCCAGCGCCTTGGCGTCGTCGATCGTGATCTTGGTGCCGTCGTCCGACAGCAGCGTGCCGCCGCTCTGCGGGTAGAGCGAGTCCCACACGCGCCACGGGCCCACGGTGCCGATGCCGAGCGCGTCGTAGGCCAGCGGGGGCTTGCCGCCCATCACCTCCTTGGCCTTGTTCAGCGCCGCCACCAGCTCGTCCACGCCCGTCGTGGGCTTGAGCCTGCCGTCGGGGCCGAGCAGCCCGGCCTTCCCGCAGATGTCGGTGTTGTAGTACTGCACCATCGGGTGGGCGTCGAACGGGATCGCGTACAGCACGCCGTCGAGGTGGGCACGCTCCCAGATGGGCGGGCTGAAGTCGGCGGCCCGCAGGCCGTTCTCCTCCAGCAGCTTCACGTTGATGGGGTCGAGGATCTGTCCCGCGCCGATCCCGGCCAGGCGGGCCAGGTGGAAGGTGGCCAGGTCGGGGGAGCGGCCGCCGGAGCCGGCCATCGCGATCTTCGTGTAGTACGGCTCGCCCCAGGCGAGCACGTTCTCCTCGACGAAGATGTCCGGGTTGTCCTTGGCGAACGCCTGGACCATCTTGTTCATGATGATCCCGTCGCTCGCGCCGAGGAAGTGCCAGTACTGGACGCGGGTCTGGGACGAGCCTAACCCGACGGGGATGGCGCATCCGGTGGCGGCGGCGCCGGCGAGTGCGAGGCTTCCGCCGAGGAGCAGTCGGCGGGAGATGTCGGGGGGATCTTGCACGGTGGCCTCTTCCTGCGAGCTGTCGCTTTCCGCTGAGGTCGGGGGCCGTTTGTTTCGTTGGGGTTACCCGAGTGTTAGCGGTAACACCCGGCGTGTCAAGCCCCCCTTGTGACCAGCCTCACCTGGTCGTCGGCCCTCTTGACCGGCCTCCTTGTTATCGCTAACAATCTGGATCACGTAACGCCCGCGAAACCCAGGAGATCTCTCCGTGCACCAGGCAAAACTCACGCTCGATCCCGCGTTCAAGGTCGCCCCTGTCCGGCGGCGCACCTTCGGCACGTTCGTCGAACACCTCGGGCGCTGCGTCTACACCGGCATCTACGAGCCGGGCCACCCGTCGGCCGACGAGGACGGCTTCCGCGGCGACGTGCTCGACCTGACCAGGGAGCTGGGGGTGTCCACGGTCCGCTACCCGGGCGGCAACTTCGTCTCCGGCTACCGCTGGGAGGACGGCGTCGGCCCCGTCGAGCGGCGCCCCCGCCGCCTGGACCTGGCCTGGCACAGCACCGAGACGAACGAGGTCGGCGTCGACGAGTTCGTCCGCTGGTGCCGCAAGGCCGGCGTCGAACCCATGATGGCGCTCAACCTCGGCACCCGCGGCATCGAGGCGGCCCTCGACCTGCTGGAGTACTGCAACCACCCGTCCGGCACCGAGCTGTCCGACCAGCGCGTCGCCAACGGCTCCAAGGAGCCGCACGGGATCAGGATGTGGTGCCTGGGCAACGAGATGGACGGCCCCTGGCAGACCGGGCACAAGACCGCACACGAGTACGGCCGGCTCGCCGCCGAGACCGCCCGCGCCATGCGCATGGTGGACCCGAAGCTGGAGCTGGTCGCCTGCGGCAGCTCCAGCTCCAGCATGCCGACCTTCGGCGCGTGGGAGTCCACGGTGCTGGAGGAGGCGTACGACGTGGTGGACTACATCTCCTGCCACGCGTACTACGAGGAGAAGGACGGCGACCTGGGCAGCTTCCTGGCCTGCTCGACCGACATGGAGTACTTCATCCGCTCGGTCGTGGCCACCGCCGACTCCGTCGGCGCCCGGCTGAAGTCGCGCAAGCGGATCGACATCTCCTTCGACGAGTGGAACGTCTGGTACCTGTCGCGCTTCCAGAACGCCGCACCGCCCGCCGACTGGCCGGTCGCGCCGCGGCTGCTGGAGGACCACTACCACCTCGCCGACGCCGTCGCCTTCGGCGGCCTGCTGATCACCCTGCTGCGCAACAGCGACCGCGTCACGTCCGCGTCGCTGGCCCAGCTCGTGAACGTCATCGCGCCCATCGTGACCGAGCCCGGCGGGCGGGCGTGGCGCCAGACCACCTTCCACCCGTTCGCGCAGGCGTCCCGGCTCGCGGCCGGTGACGTGCTGCGGGTGGAGCCGGTGTCGTCGACGTACGAGACGGCGCAGTTCGGCGAGGTGCCGCTGCTGCACGCTGTGGCCACGCACTCGGAGGAGGGCACGACGCTGTTCGCCGTCAACCGCTCCACCGACGGGCCGCTCTCCCTGGAGATCGACACCCGGGCGCTCGGCGGCGCCCGCATCGTCGAGGCCACGACCCTCACGGACCCGGACGTCTACGCCCGCAACACGGCCGACGACCCGGACCGGATCGCGCCCCGGGCCAACGCGGACGTGGAGCAGGATCCGGCACGCGTGCTCCTGCCCCCGGTCTCGTGGAACGTGATCCGCCTGGCCCGCCCCTGACCCCTCCCGCCAAGTCCGGCGCCGCCGAGCTCCTGCACGTCGGGCTCGGCGGCGCCGTCCTCGTGCGCGCCTTCGTCGATCGACAGGTCATCGGGGGGCGGATGCCCGGTCAGGCGCGGGACGGGCCGGCGGAGGCGAGACGCCGCGCCTGCTCCTGACCCACGTCGATGGCGCGCCCGAGGTAGTCCGCGATGATCGCGAGCTCGTCGTCGTCATAGCGGTCGAGGACTTCCCCGAAGGCGTCCCCGGGGACGTCCCAGGCCGCCGCGATCCTGGTCCGGGCGTCGGGGGCCAGCGCGACCAGGGCACGTCTGCGGTCGTCCGGATCGGCCCGCCGTACGACGAAGCCCGCTTTCTCCAGACGGTCGACCAGCCGGGAGGCGGACCCGGGGGTCAGGCCGGTCAACGTGGCGATCTCCCCGGTGCTCACCGGGCCGGACTCCAGGTCGAGCAGGGAAACGCACTGCAGGTCGGTGGGGTGCAGGCCCAGATGGTCGGCCAGTGCCTGGTTGAACAGCACGTACGCGGCGTAGTGCCGCCGGCTCTCGGTGACGACGCGCGCCAGCAGCTCGGCTCGGTTTGACATCCGGCCCCTTCATGCCTCAATTTATGTGCGTCACACAATATTTGTGCGACACACTGTATGTGTCACGTATGCATTCTATCCGCCCCATGCGGAAAGCAGCGCGAAAGGAACACCCCCTCATGACCGTCCTCGTCACCGGCAGCCGCGGCTCCGTCGCCCGGAGCCTCATCACCCTGCTGCGCGACCGCGGCCTTGACGCCCGCCCGGCCTCCAGCAGACCCGACGACCCGCAGACCCTCAAATGCGACCTCACCGACCCGGCGACCTTCCCCGACGCGCTGAAGGGGGTGACCTCGGTCTTCCTCTACGCCGAACCGTCCTGCGCGGGCGCCTTCGCCGAAGAGGCCGCCCGCGCCGGCGTCGAGCACATCGTGCTGCTGTCCTCCTCCGCCGTCCTCACCCCCGACCCCGACAGCAACCCGCTCGCCAAGTCGCACCTGGAGGTGGAGCGGGCCCTGGAGGCCTCCCCGGTCCGCGCCACCTCGCTGCGGCCCGGGTCCTTCGCGGGCAACACGCTGGGCTGGGCCTGGTCCGTCAAATCCGGCCTGCCCGTCGGCCTGCCCTACCCCGGCTCCCACAACGACCCGATCCACGAGGCCGACGTCGCCGAGGCGGCGCTCGCCGTGCTCACCGACCCCGCCCTGAGCGGCCGTTCGCACACCCTGACCGGGCCGCAGTCCCTCACCTTCGCCCAGCAGATCGACATCCTGTCCGAGGTGACGGGCCGCGACATCCCCGTCAAGCACCTCAGCCGCGAGGAATGGAAGGAGGAGATGGCCGAGTACATCCCCGCCTCGTACGCCGACCCGCTGCTGGACTGGTGGCAGTCCAACGACGGCCGGCCCGTGGAGATCACGCGGACCGTTGAGGAGCTGACCGGACACCCCGCCCGCCCCTTCGCCGACTGGGCTCGGGAGCACGCCGCGGCCTTCACCGGCTGATCGATCCCCGCACCTACGGCTTCGGGGCGGGGGCGGTGCTCTCCCGCACGACCAGCTCGGGCTCGACCAGCCGCCGCGCGTCGGCCTCGGCTCCCGCCATCCGGTCCAGCAGCAGGTGGAAGGCGTGCCGGCCGACCTCGCCGAAGTCCTGCCGCACGGTCGTCAGCGGCGGCCAGAAGTAGGCCGACTCGGGGATGTCGTCGAACCCGGCCACGCTCACGTCCTCCGGCACCCGCCGCCCGGCCTCACGCAGGGCGCGCAGCACGCCGAGCGCCATCTGGTCGTTGGCCACGAACACGGCGGTGACCTCGGGATCCTGGGCCAGCTGCTGCCCGAGCTGGTAGCCGGAACGCGAGCTCCAGTCGCCGCGCAGCACCTCGGGCACCGGCCGGTCGGCGGACTCCAGCACGCTCCGCCACCCCTCGATGCGCCCGTTGGCGTCGAGCCAGTCGGCCGGCCCGGCCACGTGCCACACCGTCCGGTGGCCGAGGCTGAGCAGGTGGCGGGTGGCCCGGACGGCCCCGGTCCGCTGGTCCACCTTGGCGACGGGCACGGGGATGTCGTCCCCGGCGTCGACCGCGACCACGGGCATCTCGGCCGGCAGATGCCGCAGCCCGTCGGCGGCCGACTCGTGCGGGGCGACGATGATCACACCGTCCACGGCCTGGTCGCGCAGCCGTTCCACGCCCTCCTCCATGGACCTGCGGCTGAGCGAGGGCAGGCTGGCGATGCTCACGTTGAACCCGGCGTTCCTGGCGGCCTGCTCGATGCAGTAGAGCGTGGAGGCGGGCCCGTACAGGGTGGTGTCGATGCTCACCACCCCGAGCACCCCGGACCGCCCGGTGACGAGCTGCCGCGCGGCCTGATTGGGCCGGTAGTCGAGCTCCTGTACGGCGGCCAGCACGCGCGCCCTGGTCTCGGCCCGCACCCGGTCCGGCGCGTTGAGCACACGCGACACGGTCATGGCCGAGACTCCGGCGAGCACGGCGACGTCCATGAGCACCGCAGGCCTGCCGTCCCTGGATCTCACGGAGGCTCACCCCCTTGCCGATAACGCTAACAGCCACCAACCCCGAACGCGCGGACCATTATCACCACCCAGGCCCTCTCCAGAAAAGCACGACCTTCCAGGACGGGGACGCTTCACGCAAATGAGTCGCGAGAGCGTGGACGGGGTCGTACCGTCACGCTCATGAAGCTGCTCTCCGTCAATATCGGCAGACCCCGGTCCAACCCGTGGAAGGGCGTGGGCACGACGGGCATCGACAAGCGGCCCGTTCACGGCCCGGTCGCCGTGAAAGCCCCTGGCCCGAAGGGCACCGGTGAGGTCGGTCTCGCCGGCGATCGGGTGTACGACGTGAAGCATCATGGCGGTGTTCACCAGGCCGTCTACGCGTACGCCCGCGAGGATCTCGACACCTGGCAGACAGAGCTGGGCAGGCCGCTCGCGAACGGCGGCTTCGGGGAGAACCTCACGAGCCTGGGCCTGGACGTCAACGGTGCCCTGATCGGTGAGCGTTGGCGGATCGGGCCGGATGTCGTCCTGGAGGTGTCGTGCGCGCGGATTCCGTGCGCGACCTTCCAGGGCTGGCTGGAGCGTGACGGCTGGATCAAGCGTTTCACGCGGGCCGCACGGCCGGGGGCGTATCTGCGCGTGATCGAGCCCGGCGACATCCGCGCCGGTGACCCCGTCGAGATCGTGCACCGGCCCGAGCACGATGTGACCGTCGCACTCGTCTTCCGGGCGATGACCCTGGAGCCTGAACTGCTGCCGCGCCTGCTGGTCGCCGAGGCGCTGTCGCCGGAAGAGCAGGAATCGGCCCGCAGGCGCACCGCGTAGAGACCGACTTCACCGTCAGCCGCGCACCCGAGACAAGAAACCCCAGGTGCTTTCGCTACCTGGGGCTGTCTCGCATGGTGGACGATACTGGGATTGAACCAGTGACCTCTTCCGTGTCAGGGAAGCGCTCTCCCGCTGAGCTAATCGTCCAGTGAGGTGGCGACGGGATTTGAACCCGTGTGGACGGCTTTGCAGGCCGCTGCCTCGCCTCTCGGCCACGCCACCGAGTCGAACCGATCTCGCCGAGCGGAAGACGGGATTCGAACCCGCGACCCTCACCTTGGCAAGGTGATGCTCTACCACTGAGCCACTTCCGCGTTGCTGCCTGAACAACTCTAGCGCGTCTGCCGACCGGATGGTTACCGCTGGGCCGCGTCCGGCTACTTGCGGAGCTGGCGTGCCACGCTCCGCTCCGTGGCGGGCAGGCTGAGGAAGATCTCCAGGATGCGGGTGAGGCGGTGGACCTCGATGCGGTGGAAGGCGGGGCCTTCCGAGCGGGCCAGGAGGAGGGCGAGGGCCAGCGGCGGCAGCGGGGCGTGGATGACGTGCAGCCCCTCCTCGAAGGTGACGGCCGTCGGGCGGGAGGGCGTCTCCTCCGGGACGACCAGGTCTTTGGGGGCGCGCCAGCTGGCGTAGACGACGCGCCGGCCGGCCGTCATGGCGGCCCAGTCGGCGCTGAAGAGGACGGGCAGGGAGTCGACGAGCGTGGTGAGAGCGCGGTCGCCCGCCGTGGTGATGTACTTGAGAATCTCCAGCTCGGGGTACGTGCCCGGCGCCTCCCTGGTGGTCCAGATGCCCTCGACCGCCACGCCCTCCACCGTCTCCAGGCTCTTGACCAGCGACTGCCGGGGGGTGCTCTCCGGGCAGAAGACAGTGATGTCGTCGACGGCCGTGCCGGCGCCCCGGTCGAGCACGGTGACCTGCGTGATGTCGGCCCCCGAGGCCCCCAGCACCTTGGTCACCTGAGCGAGCGAACCCGGCCTGTCGGGCAGCGCAACGCGTACGCGAAGAAGCATCCATCCCTCCCCTGAAGATGCGAATAACAGACTATCTGCGAATACCTGTTACGGCCTGACCTGCGCTACAACTGACGAGGTGAAGATTGGGCCGATTGGGGTTTGGCCGCCCGTGGTGCTGGCGCCGATGGCGGGCATCACGAACGCGCCGTTCCGGGTGCTGTGCAGGGAGCAGGGCGCGGGGCTGTTCGTCTGCGAGATGATCACGACGCGCGCGCTGGTCGAGCGCAATCCGAAGACGCTGCGGATGATCAGGTTCGCGGAGTCGGAGCGGCCCAGGAGCATCCAGCTGTACGGGGTGGATCCCGACGTCGTGGGGCGGGCGGTCAAGATGATCGCCGAGGAGGACCTGGCCGACCACGTCGACCTGAACTTCGGCTGCCCCGTGCCCAAGGTGACCAGGCGCGGGGGCGGGTCCGCGCTGCCGTACAAGAGGAATCTGCTGCGGCGGATCCTGCGGGAGGCGGTGGCCAACGCGGGGTCGTTGCCCGTCACGGTGAAGATGCGCAAGGGGATCGACGACGATCACCTGACCTATCTCGACGCGGGGCGGATCGCGGCCGAGGAGGGCGTCGCGGCCATCGCGCTGCACGCCCGTACGGCCAAGCAGCACTACGGGGGCGTGGCCGACTGGGAGGCCATCGCCCGGCTCAAGGAGGCCGTGCCGGAGATCCCCGTGCTGGGGAACGGCGACATCTGGTGCGCCGACGACGCCCTGCGGATGGTGGCGCGCACGGGGTGCGACGGGGTCGTGGTGGGTCGGGGGTGCCTGGGGCGGCCGTGGTTGTTCAAGGATCTGGAGAACGCGTTCAACGGCCGCCCCGAGCGGGCCCGGCCTGCGCTCGGCGAGGTCGCCGAGGTGATGGCCAGGCACGCCGAAGGGCTGACCGAGTGCTTCGACATCGAGCGCTACGCCGTCGCCGACTTCCGCAAGCACGTCGGGTGGTATCTGAAGGGGTTCACGGTCGGGAGCGAGCTGCGGCGGGAGCTGGCCACGGCCGAGTCGCTCGACGGGCTGCGCGAGGGGCTGGCGAAGCTGGAGCACGACCAGCCGTGGCCGCCGAACACCGACACGCCCCGGGGGAAGTCGGGGGAGCGGGCCAAGGTGCTGCTGCCGGACGGCTGGCTGGACGACCCCTGGGACTGCGTGATCCCCGACGGCGACGCGGAGTCCGACATCTCCGGCGGTTGACCGCGGGATCAGCGGACATTGCGCCGGACCCAGTCGAGGGCCTGGGCGGACGAGGCCGGGGCGGTGCGGTGGAGGGTGAGCACGTGGCCGGTGCCGGGGATCAGCGTCGCCTCCAGGGGCGTGTCCGGGTACCAGCGCTTCTGCTGCGCCTGCAGGGCCGCCGTGCTCGTGCAGTCCGTGGCGCCCTCGCCGCAGAGCAGCCGGTCGTACTGGCCGACCATGATCATGGTGGGTACGCGGATGAGGCGGTTGTCGGTGACGGGCGGGAGGGATTCGAGGAAGGTGTCGGGTTCCTTGGTCGCCTCGTCGCGTGAGATGACGGCGGCGCGCGCGCCCGGCCGGTGGTAGAACCAGTCGGCGCGGGTGCCGGGGCGGGTGGTGTAGTACGCCTCGTCCAGCTTGCGTGAGGCCAGGCGCGGGTCCTGGGCGGCCGGGTGGATCGCCCCGGCGAACTCCTCGAAGGCGCGCTCGTTCGGGGTGCTGGACTCGCCGGTCAGGATGATGCCGTCCAGCGCGTCCGGATGGCGGATCTGGACGCCGCGGATGATCGTGGAGCCGACGGAGTTGCCCACGGCCACCACGCGCCGGTACCGCTGCCCGTCGAGCGTGCCCTGGCGGGCCGCGAGCACCACCTGGCGGAGCGAGGCCTGGTGGCTGTCCGGCCGCATGGCGGTCCCGGCCGGCCAGGAGCTGCGGCCGGACCCGAGCCGGTCGATCGCCAGGACGGCGTACCCGCCCCGGACCATGGTCTCGGCGAACGACGGCCCGTTCCCGCCGCGTCGTAGCCAGTAGGACCGGTCGTACGTGCCGCCGGGGACCAGGATCTGGATCGCCTGGGCGCCGCCGCGGGGGCGGCAGAGGGTGCCGGCCACCCGCTGGTCCAGGGGGCCGCCCGCGGTGAGCGGCACGGCCACGGAGACCTGCTCGCAGCCTGGGGAGCCGGCCCCGGAGCCGGCCGTCGCGGGCCCCGTCCCCGCCGTCAGGGCCGCGATCATGCTCGTGCCCGCGACCCCGGCCCGCCACTTCGCCGTCATGTTCACACTTGGTCCTCTCGCATCGAACTGTACGCTGTACCGTACACCATACGGTTCGATGGGTGTGACCTAGTGCGGTCCGGTGACCTCGGTGCCGCAGGGGCCGCCGCCGACGGAAGCCTCCAGCCGGACGGGCTCGCCCGACATCGTGAGCGTCGGGTAGTACTCGGCGATCCGCTCGGCCGAGCGCCCCACGTAATGGCAGATGAAGCTGCGCCTGAACCGGTCGGCCGTGCTGTTCGGCTCCGACCCGTGCACCAGGCTGCCGTTGAAGAACAGCACGTCCCCCGGCTCCATGTCGACCGGCACCTTCGCCAGGCCGGGCGGCGGCGGCACGTACTCCCTGGTGAAGGAGATGTCCTGGTCCGCCTCCTCCGGGCAGAACAGGTCCATGAGATGCGTCCCCGGCACGACCTCGAGGCCGCCGTTCGCCCGGTCCACGCGGTCGAGCGCCACCCACGCGGCCACGCACGTGCCCGGCTCCACCCGGAGGTAGAAGTTGTCCTGATGCAGCGCCTGGCCCCTGGCGCCCGGCGGCTTGAAGTAGAACATGCTCTGGGCTGCTATCGGCTCCTCTCCTAGGATGTCGCGGAGAATCGCGGCGATGCGGGTGTCGAGCAGATATCGCAGGGCCAGACCGTTCACCTGATGGGGGTGCATGATCCGCGGGTAGTCGCGAAGGATGTCGTACGGCCGGCCGGGTTCCTGCGGCTGCGGGGAGAAGTGACCTGGGATCGGCCCCTTGGCGTGCAGCGCCATGAACTCGTCGCGCAACTCGGCGACCTCCTCCGGAGCGAGGAGGCCGGGCACGATCACGTACCCCTGATCGTGGAAGTCGTTGAGCCTCATGTTTTCCACGCTAGATACCGGGATCGGGGAACGGTATGCCTGTGACCGCTGAGGACATGTCTGTTCCTGCTGCCGAGCTGACGATCGTCGGCCACTACGACAAGGCGCCGGGGTACGCCACGCGCCGCCCTGCCGGGTCGCCGAGCTGGCTGCTGCTGTGGACGGAGGCGGGGGCGGGGTTCGTGGAGCAGGGCGGGGCGTCCTTCGCGGTCCGGGCCGGGGACCTGGTGGTGCTCGGGTCCGGGGTGTCGCAGTACTACCGGGTGCTGCCGGGGGCGCGGCGGTGGCGGTTCTGGTGGGTGCACTTCCAGCCCCGTCCCTCGTGGACGGCCTGGCTGGGGCCGTTCGCCCGGGGGGACGGGTGCCATCTGGTCGGAGGTGTGCCGGCGGGCGTGCACGCACGGATGGGCCTGGCGTTCGAGCGCGCGCTCCAGGACGCCCGATGGGTGCCGGACGCGCCCCTGCCCGGCACGTTCCGCCCCGCTGAGACGTCCGGTTCGGGAGCGGGCGTCGCCGAGGCGCGGGTGCCCGCCGTGGTGGTGGCGGGGCCGGCGCGGGAGCTGGTGCTGGGGGCCGTCGAGGAGGCGCTCGTCCTGGCCACCGCCTCCGCACGGCCCGAGGGGGCGCGGCGGCCGGAGGAGGGCGACGAGCGGGTACGCCGGGTGCTGGCCCTGATCGCCGCCGAGCCCGGCGCGCCGCATTCGGTCGCCTCGCTCGCGCGCGCCGTCGCGCTCTCGCCGTCCCGCTTCGCCCACCTGTTCACAGCCGAGACCGGGCGCAGCCCGATGCAGGCCGTCCGGGAGGCGCGGGTACGGCACGCCGCGAGCCTGCTGGAGGTGACGGACCTGGACGTGGGGCAGGTGGCGGCGGCGTCCGGCTTCGTCAGCCCGTTCCACTTCAGCCGGGCTTTCCGGCGCGAGTACGGCCTACCGCCCCGCGACTACCGCGCCCGCCTGCGCACACACCCCTGACCCAAGGCGGTCGGTGGGCGGAGGGGGTCAGCGGGTGACGGGGAGGGGGCCCTTGTCGGGGGTGAAGAGCTGGGCGTCCAGGTGGTCGACCGCGTAGTCGATGGCGCCCACCACCACGCACTCGTCCCCCAGCGTGGAAGCCCGCACCTCCGGCATCCGCATGCACGTACGCTCCAACCGCACCCGCAGCCGCTCCAGCAGCACGTCGGACGACCGGGAGAAGCCGCCTCCCAGCACCACCATCTGCGGGTCCAGGATGAGCACCATCGCGGCCGTGCCCACCGCCAGATCGTCCACGTACCGCTCCACGGCTGCGAGCGCCACCGGGTCGCCGTTGCGGGCGGCGGCCAGCGTCCACCCGGCCGCGTCCTCGGGCGGGGTGCCCTCGGGGAGGGACGGGCAGGTGTTGAGGTGTTCGGCGGGGTCGAACCAGCGGGCCTCGGGCAGCATGGAGATCTCCCCGGCCGCCGCCCCGAACCCCCGGTGCACCTTCCCGCCGATGATCAGCCCTGCTCCCATGCGCCGGCCGACGTGCAGGAACACCACGTCCTTGGCGCCCTTGGCCACCCCGCGCCGGGTCTCGGCCATGGCGGCCAGGCGGCTGTCGTTCTCGATGAGGATCTGGCAGGGGAACATCTCGCGCAGCTTGCCCGCGAGGTCGAGGTCGCGCCAGGCGGGCACGGCGGCCGAGTAGATGACGCGCCCCTCGACGTCGATCACGCCGACGGTGCCCACCGAGACCAGCCACAGGTCGGAGACCGACGTACGGCTGAGCGCCAGGCAGCCGGAGACGGCGCGTTCGATCGCGGCCAGACGCTCCTCGATCGGGTCGTCGGGCAGCACCGGCTGCCGGGTCTCGGCGAGGATCTCGCCGTCCAGGTCGGACAGGGCGGCGCGGATGTTGTGACCCCCTATGTCCACCCCGACCAGGTAGCCGCTGTCGGCGCGGAAGCGGTAGCGGCGCGCCGGCCGGCCCATCGTGCCGGGGCTCGGCGGCACCTCCTCCACCCAGCCCAGCCCCATGAGCTCGTCGGTGACCTCCTTCATGGACGGCCGGGACAGGCCGGTGCGCTCGGCGAGCGCCGACAGGGTGAGCGGTCCCGCCCTGCGCAGCTCCCGGATGGCCGTCAGCGAGTTGAGCTGCCGCAGCCGGGACAGGTCGCCGCCGCGAACGTCCGCCATCGCCGTCCTCAAGTCCTTAAGTAGGTCTCCTCTGTAACCAGAGATTATGCCAGCGATCGGCAGTTGTATGCGCAGCCTCCATCTGCTGTTACTTCAGCAAAAATCCGTCATTGACCCCGCGAGAGCGCCGGTGCTACTAATGAAGCGCTCCTTCGTAAGTCGAGAGGATTGAGGATGTCGTTCGAAGACATCGGCGAGATCGGGTGCGGCCCTGGCGAGGCGCGGGTGTTCGAGCACGGCTGGCAGTCGTGGAGCCCCACCGGCGCGTACCGCCTGACGGACGCCCCGCCCCGGCCCGCCGACGAGACCATCCAGATCCTCGCCTACCGCCCCGAGACCCCCATCCCCCCGGGGGTGTTCCAGGGCGAGGGGCTGCTCGCCGTCGAGCCGGGCGACGGCTCCGTCGAGCTCTGGTCCGCGCCGAGCCCCCTGCGGGTGCCCTCGATCAGGGCGCGCGCGGAGGGCGACCGCCTGGTGGTCTCCGCCGACGGCCCGGTACGCCACCACCGCGCCGAAGGCGGCCTGGACCAGGCCCTCCGCGACTGGGCGGACACCATGGCGGAGCAGCGCGCGTTCCCCGCCGTCCCGCCCATGTGGTGCACCTGGTACGGCTACTGGGACAAGGTCACCGACGCCGACGTCATCGAGAACCTCCAGCAGTCCGAACGCCTCGGCCTGGGCGCCGACATGTTCCTCATCGACGACGGTTACGAGGCCGAGATCGGCGACTGGCTGGAGGGGCGGCCGGAATTCGGCTCGCTGGCGCGGGCCGTGGACGCCGTCACCGGCGCCGGGCGGCGGGCCGGGATCTGGACCGCGCCGTTCCTCGTCGGCCACCGCAGCCGGATCTTCCGCGAGCACCCCGACTGGCTGGTCCGGGGCGCGTACGCCGGGCGCATGTGGGACCAGGAGCTGGCCGTGCTCGACGTCACCCACCCGGAGGCGGCCGAGCATCTCGTCAATGTCTTCCGCACGTTCGGCGCCATGGGCATCAGCCACTTCAAGCTCGACTTCGTCTACGCGGGAGCCCTCGCTGGCGGGCGGCACGAGGACCTCGACCCGATCGCCGCGTACCGGCGCGGCCTGGAGCTGATCCGCCGGGGCGCCGGCGCGGACGCGACCCTGCACGGGTGCGGCGCGCCCATGCTGCCCAGCATCGGCCTGGTGGACATCATGCGGGTCAGCCCGGACATCGCGCCGACCGTGCAGCCCAAGTCCGGCGACATCAGCCAGCCGTCCCAGCTCGGGGCCCGGCTCACCGGCGCGGCGCGCGAGTTCCTGCACGCCCGCTGGTGGGTGAACGACCCCGACTGCATCATCCTGCGCCCCGAGGTGGAGGCGCGCGAGGAGTGGGCCGCGCACCTCGCCGCCACAGGCGGCCTGCGCGGGTCGAGCGACCCCGTCGCGGCGCTGGACGACTGGGGCCTGGAGACGACCAGGCGGCTCATGGTGCCGACGGCGACGGACCCGTCGTGACCAGCCACACCGCGCGAGGAAACCTGGTGGCGGACGTCAAGGTGGCCGGGAGGCGGCGCAGGCGGGGGAGCGGCTGGCACGCGTACCTCTTCGTCGGCCCCAGCCTCCTCGGGGTGATCGCGTTCCTCCTGCTCCCGATGCTCATCGTGCTCGTCCTCAGCCTCTTCGACTGGGAGCTGCTCTCGTCCCCCGAGTTCGTCGGGTTCGACAACTACCGGCGGCTGGCGGGCGACGGGCAGGCGTGGCACTCGCTCGGGGTGACGGTCGCGTACGTCCTGCTGTGCATCCCGCTCCAGACCGTGCTGGCCCTGGCCCTGGCCATGCTGCTCAACCAGCGCATCAAGGGCGTCAGGTTCTACCGCTCGCTCTTCGTCGTCCCGTGGATGGCCACGCCCATCGTCCTCGCCCTGATCTGGAACTGGATCTTCGACCCCCGTGACGGCGCCATCAACAGCGCGCTCGCGCTGGTCGGCGTCACCGGCCCCGACTGGCTGTCCGACCCCACGTGGGCGCTGCCCGCCGTCGCGCTGGTCAGCATCTGGCAGTACACCGGCTACAACATGCTGTTCTTCCTGGCCGGCCTGCAGGGCATCCCGAAGGAGCTGCACGACGCGGCCGAGACCGACGGGGCCGGCCCGGCCCAGCGGTTCTGGCGGGTCACGCTGCCGCTGCTCAACCCCACGATGTTCTTCGTCAGCGTGACGAACCTGATCGGCTCCTTCCAGGTGTTCGACACGGTGTTCGCGATGACGGACGGCGGCCCCGGCCACGCCACCGAGGTGCTCAACTTCCGGATCTACCAGACGGCGTTCAAGGAGTTCGACTTCGGTTACGCGGCCACGCTGTCGACGCTGCTCTTCCTGATCATCCTCCTGGTGACGATGGCGCAGGTCAGGTTCTTCGGCAAGCGCACCACCTACGACCTGAGCTGAGGGACCCATGGCCAAGCGAATCCTCCTGTACGCCGTGCTCGCCGTCGGTGCGCTCGTCTCCGTCTTCCCGTACCTGCTCGTGGTCCTGACCGCGTTCAAGACGCAGGGGCAGCTCAGCGAGACCGCCCCGTGGCTGCCGGGGCTGCCGCCGACCACGGGCAACCTGGAGAAGATGCTGGCCGGCGACTTCCCCCGCTACCTGCTCAACACGGCCGTGATGACGGCGCTGCTGACGGCCGGGCAGCTGGTGTTCACCACGTTCGCCGCCTACGCGTTCGCCCGGCTCCGGTTCAGGGGCAGGGACGCGCTGTTCTGGCTGTTCGTGGCCACGATGATGGTGCCCAGCGCCGTCACCATGATCCCGCTGTTCCTGATCATGCGGCAGCTGGATCTGGTCAACACCTGGTACGGCCTGCTCGCCCCGTACGTGCTCGGCACCCCGTACGGGATCTTCCTGATGCGGCAGTTCTTCAAGACCCTGCCCGCCGGCCTGGAGGAGGCGGCGCGGATCGACGGGGCGGGCCCGCTGACGATCCTCGTACGCGTCATGCTCCCGCTCTGCCGCCCGGCGCTCGGCACGCTGGCGATCATCACCGTGATCTCGTCCTGGAACAGCTTCCTCTGGCCGCTGATCATCACGAGCGGCGACGACACCAAGGTCATCACGGTGGCCATCGCCACGCTCAGGCAGGGCATCGGCGTCGACTACAACCTCATGATGGCCGGCAGCCTGATCGCGCTGGTGCCGATGGTGGCCATCTTCGTCTTCTTCCAGAAGCACATCGTCAGGTCCGTGGTCCTCACGGGTCTCAAGTAAGAAGAGGTCAGCGAATGTTGCGCAACCCCCCGATTCGCTGGGCGCTGCTCGGCGCCGCCCTGCTCGCCCTCACCTCCTGCGGCTCCGGCTCGGGCGGCGGCGGCGCGTCAGACCAGGTCACGTTGACGTACCGGCTCTGGGACGACCAGCAGAAGGTCGGCTACGAGAAGGTCATGGCCGCCTTCGAGAAGGCCAACCCCGGCATCCACGTCGACATCGAGCTGCTGCCGTACGACCAGTACTGGACGAAGCTCACCGCCGACGTCGTCGCGGGCACCGCGCCGGACGTGTTCTGGATGACCCCCACCCAGTTCCCCGAGTACGTCACCAAGGGCGTCCTGTCGCCGGTCCAGGTCGACGCGTCGAAGTACCACCAGACCGTCGTCGGCTCCTTCACCTACGAGAACAAGCTGTACGGCGTCCCGAAGGACTGGGGCATCGTCGGCCTGCTCTACAACAAGGACCTGTTCAGGCAGGCCGGCGTCGAGATGCCCGAGAAGCTGACCTGGGCCAAGGACGGCAGCGGCAGCCTGCTCGACACCGCGCGCAAGCTCACCGTGGACGAGGCCGGCAAGCACCCCGGCGACGCGGGCTTCGACCCGGCCAAGGTCAAGACGTACGGTTTCGCCTCCTGGAACCACTACCAGACGCAGTGGATGAACTGGGTCAGCTCGAACGGCGGCAAGCTCGTCGACAAGCCCTTCGGCAAGTACTCCTTCAACGACCCGGCGTCGGTCGAGGCGCTGCAGTTCGGCGTGGACCTGGTCAACAAGCACCACGTCGCCCCGCCCGCCACCCAGACGAACCCGCCCACCGGCAAGATCACCGACATGTTCAAGGCGGGCAAGGTCGCGATGTTCCCCGCCAACAACGCGCTGTTGCCGTTCGTGGCGCCGGAGGCCACGTTCGAGATGGGCGTCACGGCCATGCCCGAAGGGCCGCAGGGCCGCTCGGTCAACCTGAACGGCCTGGCCGAGGCCGTCTACGCCAAGAGCAAGCACCCCAAGGAGGCCATGAAGCTGGCCGAGTACCTCGGCACCCAGGAGCCCCAGAAGATGATGGCCGACGGCGGCTACGTCTTCCCCGCGCTCAACGGCCTCAGCCAGGGCTACGTCGACTACTGGAAGGCGAAGAAGGTCGACGTCGCGCCCTTCGAGAAGGAGGCCCAGGGCTCGACCTTCCCGTTGCCGATCACCACCGGTTTCACCGGCTTCGAGACCAAGCTCAACCAGATCTTCAACGAGATGTACCTCGGCAAGCTCGCCCCGAAGGCCGCCGCCGACCAGGCCGTGGCCGAAGGCAACGCCACCGTCAAGTGAGGACCCCCATGATCACCCGGCGTTCTCTGTTCGCCGGGGGCGCGAGCCTGGGCATTTCCGCCGCACTGGGTGCCGAACCCGTGCGCGCGGCCGTCCGGCGCGCCCCTCTCTCCGACCCCTTCCAGCTCGGCGTCGCCTCGGGCGAGCCCACGCCCGGCGGCGTGGTCCTGTGGACCCGGCTCGCCATGAACCCGATCGCCCTCGACGGCCTCGGCGGCATGCCCGACCGCCCGGTGCCGGTCCAGTGGCAGCTCGCCAAGGACGAGAACTTCCGGCACGTCGTCCGGGGCGGCGTCGAGGTCGCCCGCACCGACGCGGCCCACAGCGTGCACGTCGAGCTCGACGGACTCCAACCGGGCGCCGAGTACTTCTACCGCTTCAAGGCCGCGGGCGAGATCAGCCCCGTCGGCCGCACGCTCACCGCCCCCGCCCCCGGCACTCGCGGCCGCGCCCTCAACCTGTCGTTCACCTCCTGCGCCGACTACCAGGTGGGCTGGTTCACGCCGTACCGCAGGATGGCCGAGGACCAGCCCGATCTCATCGCCTTCCTCGGCGACTACATCTACGAGTACGGCGACTACAAGTACCCGGTCCGCGACCAGGCCGGCGGCGAGTGCTTGGACCTGGCCGGATACCGGTTACGCCACGCCCAGCACAAGGCCGACCCCGAGTCGCGGCTGGCCCACGCCATCGCCCCCTGGGTCGTGGTGTGGGACGACCACGACATCGAGAACGCCTGGGCCGGCGACGTGCCCGAGCAGCCCGACCCGCCGTTCCTCGCCCGCCGGGCCGCCGCCTTCCAGGCGTACTACGAGAACATGCCGCTGCGCCGCGCCCAGAAGCCGAACGGGTCGGCGCTCAAGCTCTACCGCAGCATCCGCTGGGGCGCGGTGGCCAACCTGCACCTGCTCGACACCCGCCAGTACCGCGACCTGTACGCGTGCACCGGCAAGAGCGGCACCGTCGGCCCCGACTGCCTCGCCCGCCTGGAGCCCAACCGCACGATCCTGGGCCGCGACCAGGAGGCGTGGCTGGACGGCGAGCTGAAGGGCTCGCGCGCCACCTGGGACCTGCTCGGCCAGCAGGTCTTCCTCATGGAGATGGACTGGGCGAACGGCGAGGGCAAGGGCTACTCCAACGAGGGCTGGGACGGCTACGTCGCCTCCCGCAACCGCCTGACGGCCGCCATCGACACCTACCAGCGCAACGCCGTCGTGCTCACCGGCGACGTGCACAGCCACTGGGCCGGCGAGGTCAAGCGCGACTTCCAGGACCCGGAGTCGAAGTCCGTGGCCGTCGAGCTGGTCACCACCTCGGTGACGAGCGCCGGCAACGGCCTGGACGAGTACCCCAACACCCAGGTCCTGCTCGACGAGAACCCGCACGTCAAGTTCTTCAACGGCCGCCGCGGCTACGTGCGCGCCAAGCTCACGCAGCAGGAGATGAAGGTCGACTTCCGGTCCCTGTCGCGCGTCACCGAGCCGTACGCCCCCGCCTACACCTCCGGTTCCTTCGTCATCGAGCCGGGCGCCGCCAGACTCAACCCCGTCTGACAGGACTCCCATGCGCATCCTCACGGCCACCGCCGCGGCGGCCCTCCTCGCCATGCCCTTCGTGCCCTTGGCCGGCGCCGCCGAAGCGGCGGCCGGCCCGCCGATGGGCTGGAGCAGCCGCTCGCTCGGCTGCTCGGTCTCGGAGGCGTCGGTACGCAAGGCCGCCGACGCCCTCGTGCCCCTCGTCCCGCTCGGCTACCGGTACGTCATCGTCGACGACTGCTGGCTGGCCACGCAGCGCGCGGGCGGCGCCCTGGCCCCGGACGCCACCCGCTTCCCCGGCGGCGTCAAGGCCCTCGCCGACTACGTCCACGGCAAGGGCATGAAACTCGGCCTCAGCCTGTCGGCGGGCACCAAGGCGTGCTCCGGCGGCGGCCCCGGCTCGTACAAGAGCGAGGCCGCCGACGCCGGGCAGCTCAAGGGCTGGGGCGTCGACTACGTCAAGTACGACTGGTGCAACATCCCCGCCGCCGACTTCCCCGGCCAGAACGTGCAGCAGATCGCCCAGGTCCTCTACCCGCGCATGCGCCAGGCCCTCGGCCAGGACGTCGTGTTCGCCATGAACAACGAGGACGGCAGCACCGTGCCGTGGCTCTGGGGCAAGGGCGCGGGCGCCACCACCTGGCGGACGAACGTCTACAACCGCCCCATCCCCGACACGTACGCCACGATGGTGGACATCTGGGAGACCAACCAGCTCAGGGCCGAGTACGCGGGCCCGGGCAGCTGGGCCGACCCCGACCTGATCCAGGCCGGGCGCGGCGGGATGACCGAGACCGAGTACCGCGCCCAGTTCACCCTCTGGGCCGTCGGCGCCGCGCCGCTGATCCTGCAGGCCGACCCGGCCGCCGCGCCGCCCTCGGTCGTGGCCAACCCCAAGGTCGTCGCCGTGGACCAGGATCCGCTGGGCGTCCACGGCACGTTCGTCAAGAGCGACGGCTGGTACCACGTGCTGTCCAAGCCGCTGGCCAACGGCGACCGGGCCATCGCGCTGTTCAACGAGAGCGACCGGGCGGCCACCATCGGGACCAGGCTCGGCGGCTCGCGTCACCGGGTCGAGGAGCTGTGGAGCGGCGCGGTCACCTCCTCCGACGGCGAGCTGTCGGCCCAGGTGCCCGCGCACGCCGCCCTGCTCTACCGGGTCGCGGAGAGCCGCGAGCAGGCGCCGCCGCTGGTGACGTTCGAGGCCGACCCGCCCAGGTTCCTCGGCGACGACCGGCCGTCGGTGCTGGAGCCGGGCAGGCCGGGTGAGATCGTCACCCGGGTCACGAACACCGGGGCCACCGCCCGGCTGCGCGACGTCGAGGTCGCGGCCCGCGTGCCGGACGGGTGGCAGGCCGCCGCGCGCACGCCCACCAGGGCGCGGCGGCTCGACGGCGGCGAGACGTTCACCGTGAAGTGGGCGATCACCCCGCCCGCCGGCGCGACGCCGGGGAACTACGAGCTCACCTTCACCCAGGGGACGCAGAGCGCCGCGGCCGTCGTGACGGTCGCCACGGCTCCGGGCCCGGGACGGACCTCCCTCAGCGACGTGGCCTGGACCAGCGCCAAGAACTACTTCGGCCCGGTCGAGAAGGACACCAGCAACGGCGACAAGGCGGCCGGCGACGGCAGGCCGATCACCATCCAGGGCGTCACGTACGCCAAGGGCCTCGGCGCGCACGCGCCCGCCGAGATCGAGTACTACCTCGCCGGGCGCTGCTCGACCGTCGAGTTCCAGGCCGGGATCGACGACGAGGTCGGCGCGGCGGGCTCGGCCGACTTCGAGGTCTGGGCCGACGGGGGCCGGGTCGCCCACTCGGGTGTGCTCACCGGCTCCATGCCCGCCCGCAAGGTCACCGCGTCCGTCGAGGGCGCCAGATATGTCCGGCTGGTCGCGACCAACGGAGGCGACAACGCCACCTCCGACCACGCCGACTTCGCCGACGCCGCCATCACCTGCAACTAATAGGAAATCTGCCACGAACGGCCGCTACGGCCGCAACCGGGCAGGACGGTGGGGCGGCCATTGGATGTGCAGGTTTCCTATTAGGAAAGGACATACCGTTGCTGATCGTTCCCAAGCCCGTCAAGCACGAGCCCAGGCCAGGGGTGTTCGTCCTCGACCGCGAGACCTCGCTCGCCGCCGACCCGGCGCTCGGCGAGGTGGCCGCCTGGCTGCGCGGCGAACTCGCCCCCGTGACCGGTGGCGAGCTGCTGCCGGGGGGCTCGGGAACGATCACCCTGGCGCTCGGCGACCTGCCGCCCGAGGCGTACCGGCTGACCGTCGGCCCGACGGTGGAGATCGTCGCGGGCGGGCCCGCCGGGGCCTTCTACGGGGCTCAGACCTTCCGGCAGCTCCTGCCGCCGGCCGCCTTCAGGAAGGCCGGGGGCGGCCCCTTCGAGGTGCCCGGCGCGTACGTCGAGGACGCGCCGAGGTTCGGCTGGCGCGGCGGCCTCCTCGACGTCGCCCGGCACTTCATGGTCAAGCGGGACGTGCTCCGCTTCATCGACCTGCTGGCCCTGCACAAGCTGAACGTGCTGCACCTGCACCTCACCGACGACCAGGGCTGGCGGATCGAGATCCGCCGCCACCCGAGGCTGACCGAGGCCGGCGCGTGGCGCAAGGAGAGCCGGACCGGCTGGAACGGCCCCATGGACGGTCGCCCGCATGGCGGCTACTACACCCAGGACGACATCAGGGAGATCGTCGCCTACGCCGCCGCCCGGCACGTGACGGTGGTCCCCGAGATCGACCTGCCCGGCCACACCCAGGCCGCCATCGCCGCCTACCCGGAGCTGGGCAACCTGGACACGCCCCTGGAGGTGCGCACGACCTGGGGCGTCGGCGACAACGTGCTCAACGTCGAGGACGGCACGATCAAGTTCTTCCAGGACGTGCTGGACGAGGTGCTGGAGCTGTTCCCCAGCCCGTACATCGTGCTGGGCGGCGACGAGTGCCGCAAGGACCAGTGGAAGGCCAGCCCCGCGGCCCAGCGGCGCATCGCCGAGCTGGGGCTGCGGGACGAGGAGGAGCTGCAGAGCTGGTTCATCCACCAGTTCGACGCCTACCTGACGGCGCGCGGCCGCCGGCTCGTCGGCTGGGACGAGATCCTGGAGGGCGGCCTCGCGCCGGGCGCGGTGGTCGCGTCATGGCGCGGCGAGCTGGGCGCGGTGGCCGCCGCCAGGCGCGGCCACGACGTGGTCAACTGCTCGAACACCAGCCTCTACCTGGACTACCGGCAGGGGCCGGGGGAGGAGGAGCCGGTCCCGTTCGGGACGGTGCTGACGCTGGAGGACGTCTACGCCTTCGAGCCCGTGCCCGCCGAGCTGCGCGGCGAACCGGCGGCCGCCCGGGTGCTGGGCGCGCAGTGCTGCCTGTGGACGGAGCTGATCGACTCCGCCCGGCACGCGGACTACATGGCCTTCCCCCGGCTCTCGGCCTTCTGCGAGACGGTGTGGAGCTCGCCCGAGCGCGACCTGGCCGACTTCCGCCGGCGGCTGGCCGCGCACCTGCCCCGGCTGGAGGCGATCGGCGTGGAGTATCGGCACGCGGAGGGCCCGCTGCCCTGGCAGACCCGCCCCGGCGTGCCGGGGCGGCCGGAGGACCCGGAGCGCTGGCAGGCCAAGCTCGACGCCTGGACCAGCAACCTGCGCCGTTAGACCTCCACGGGCCCGCCGCTGCGCCAGTAGACGTTGCCCTCCCTGGACAGCAGGCCCTCGTCCACCAGGTAGCGGCGCAGCGCCGCGTAGTCGTCGTGGAAGGCGCGCAGCGTCACGTTCACGTCCTTCTCCGGGTAGCGCACGCCCGGCTCGAACAGCGTGGCGATGTAACGCAGCACCACGAGCCGCTTGTCGCGGCGCATGCCCATGGTCGTCAGCCGGCCGTCCACGAGGAACGTGCGCAGCACCCGCTCGTCGGCGCTCAACTCCTCCGCCGGCTCGACCCGCGCCCGCAGCAGCTCCCTGAACCGCTCGGGCGCGGCCCGCCACTTGCCGCTCTCGTCACACACGGCCAGGCCGCCGCCGGCCAGCTTGCGCAGCGTCTTGGGGGACAGGCCGTCGCTCTCGCCCAGCACCAGCGAGGCGAAGGTCCGTAACGTGTCGTCCTGGGAGAGCAGGCCGAGCACGCGCCTGAGGTCTTCGTCGTTCACCTCTACCATTTTGTCGTATGATCCCAGCGCTCTTAGTCGCGGCCGCGCTCGCCATCCCGAACAACTTCCTGCTGTACGAGAAGGCCGCCGCCACGAAGGACGACAACCCCGAGACGAGCTGGACGGCCAGCGGCAAGAGGACCGCCGCCCTGGTCGTGAACCCGTGCCAGAAGGCCAAGCTCGCCCAGTCCGGCCGCGCCCAGGCCAGGACGCTCACCTACACCTCGGTGCCCGACTACGCCAAGTCCGAGCAGGTGATCCTCTATGCGGCGGCCGAGGCCGCGGGCAAGGCCCTGCGCGACCTGGGCGCGGCCGTACGCGCCTGCTCGCGGCCCGGCTACCGCTACTCCGCCGCCGCGGTGGACCTCGGCGACGAGGGGCTGAGGATCACCGGCCAGGCATATCAGGGCAAGAGGGCCGCCGTCGGCGGGGAGCGGGCCATCGTGACCCGGCGCGGGAACGCCCTGATCCTCTACACCGTGGCCGGCGAGTGGGGCAAGCCCGCCAAGGCCGACTTCAAGCAGCAGACCAGGGACACCAAGCGCATGCTCGCCAAGGTCTGCACCATTGCCGCCTGCTGATCGTGGGAAATGTCTCGATCTTGGGACATTGTCATGACACGACTCCGACCTTTCACCGAGGACACTTGATCCGACAGGCGTGTGCCGGGGCGCCCTTGCCAGTCCGTTCCGGCACACGGCTTGTCATTTCTGGGGCTGCATTGGGCTTCGGGGGCAGCCCCAGCGCAGCTTCCCAGCGCCGTCTGAGGCCGGGTCCGCCTCAGCACCGATCGAGGCCGAGCCCGCCTCAGCACCGGTTGAGGCCGAGCCCGCCTCAGCACCAATCGAGGCCGAGTCCGCCTCAGAGCCGGTTGAGGCCGGTCACGTGCAGGACCGCGCGCCCCTCCTCGTCGGAGGCGGCCAGATCCACCTGGGCGTCGATGCCCCAGTCACCGTCGCCGGCCGGGTCCTTGATCGTCTGCCGGACCTTCCAGAGCCCGCTCTCCTCCTCGATCCGCAGCAGCGCGGGCCCGCGCGCGTCGGCGTCGGCGAAGATCTCCTCGTGGTCGGCGTAGTACGCGTCCAGCGCCGCGCCCCAGTCGACGTCGGGAGCCAGCTCCTCCAGCTCCTCCTCCTTCTCGATGGCGCACAGCTCGACCAGCCGGAACATCGCGTTGCGCACCAGCACGCGGAAGGCCCGCGGGTTGGCCGTGACCGGACGCACCTTGGCCTCCAGCTGGTCCTTCTGCTCCAGCGCCTCGGCCGGGTTGGTGAGCTTCTCCCACTCGTCGATCAGCGAGGAGTCGACCTGGCGGACCAGCTCGCCGAGCCACTCGATCAGATCGACCAGGTCGTCGGTCTTGAGGTGCTCGGGCACCGTGCGCGACAGCGTCCGGTAGGCGTCGGCCAGATAGCGCAGCACCGTGCCCTCGGACCTGGCCAGCTCGTAGAACTGGATGTACTCGCTGAACGTCATCGCCCGCTCGTACATGTCCCGCACGACGGCCTTCGGGCTGACCGTGTAGTCGCCCACCCACGGATGCCCGCGCCGGTAGGTCTCGTAGGCCCCGAGCAGCAGGTCCTCCAGCGGCATCGGGTACATGACCTCGGCCAGCTGCTCCATGCGCTCTTCGTACTCGATGCCGTCGGCCTTCATCTGCGCGACCGCCTCGCCGCGCGCCTTCTTCAGCTGCGCCGACAGGATCTGCCGCGGGTCGTCGAGGATGGACTCGACGATCGAGACGATGTCCAGCGCGTACGACGGCGACTCGCGGTCGAGCAGGTCGAAGGCGGCCAGCGCGAACGTGGACAGCGCCTGGTTGAGCGCGAAGTCCTCCTGCAGCTCGATCGTCAGCCTGGCCCGCCTGCCCTGCTCGTCGGGCTCGGCGAACTGTTCCACGATGCCGCCCGCCAGCAGCGACCGGTAGATCGCGATGGCCTGGCTGATGTGCCGCCGCTGCCACTTGCGGTCCTCGTGGTTGTCGGTCAGCAGGTGCTTCATCGCCTGGAAGCAGTCGCCGGGCCGGTTGATGACCGCGAGGAGCATCGCGTTGCTGACCTTGAAGCGGGAGTTGAGCGGCTCCGGCTCGGCCTCCTGGAGCTTCTGGAAGGTGTCCTCGCTCCAGCCCACGAACCCCTCCGGCGGCTTCTTGCGCGCGTAGCCGCGCCGCCGCTTGGGGTCGTCGCCGATCTTGGCCAGGGCCTTGGCGTTCTCGATATCGTGCTCGGGAGCCTGGCAGGCGACGTAGCCGATGGTGTCGAACCCGGCCCGGCCCGCGCGGCCCGCGATCTGGTGGAACTCGCGGGCGCGCAGCCGCCGCACCTTGTTGCCGTCGTACTTGGACAGCGCGGTGAACAGCACCGTCCTGATCGGCACGTTGACGCCGACGCCGAGGGTGTCGGTGCCGCAGATGACCTTCAGCAGCCCCGCCTGGGCCAGCCGCTCCACCAGCCGCCGGTATTTCGGCAACATCCCGGCGTGGTGCACGCCGATGCCGTGGCGCACCAGCCGCGACAGCGCCCGCCCGAACCGCGTCGTGAACCGGAAGCCCCCGATCATCGCGGCGATGGCCTCCTTCTCGGCCTTCGTCGCCATGTTGATGGACATCAGGGACTGCGCCCGCTCCATCGCCGCCGCCTGCGTGAAGTGCACGACGTAGACCGGCGCCTGCCCGGTCTTGAGCATCTCCTCCAGCGTCTCGTGCAGGGGAGTCATCCGGTAGGAGTAGACCAGCGGCACCGGGCGCTCGGCGTGCTTGACCACCGACGTCGGCCGGCCGGTGCGCCTGGTCAGGTCACGCTCGAACATCGACACGTCACCGAGCGTCGCCGACATGAGGATGAACTGCACGTTGGGCAGCTCCAGGATCGGCACCTGCCACGCCCACCCGCGGTCGGGCTCGGCGTAGAAGTGGAACTCGTCCATGACGACCTGGCCGATGTCGGCCCCGGCGCCGTCGCGCAGGGCCACGTTCGCGAGGATCTCGGCCGTGCAGCAGATGATCGGCGCGCCCGGGTTGACGCTGGCGTCGCCGGTCATCATGCCGACGTTCTCGGTGCCGAAGATGGCGCACAGGTCGAAGAACTTCTCCGACACCAGCGCCTTGATCGGCGCGGTGTAGAAGGTGCGCAGGTCGCGCGTCAGCGCCGCGAAGTGGGCGCCCGCGGCGACCAGCGACTTGCCCGAGCCGGTCGGCGTGGCCAGGATCAGGTTGCTGCCGGAGACGACCTCGATGAGCGCCTCCTCCTGGGCGGGATAGAGGGTGAGCCCTCGCTCCGCGTTCCACTGGACGAACGCGTCGAAGATGGCGTCGGCGTCGGCGTCGATGTCTTCGGGCAGGCGGTCAACGAGTAGGCTCACGCCCTCTATCCTGCCTAAGTTTGCCGGGTGGTCGAACCGGCCGGGGCCCCTTATCTCAAGTCGAGTTGAAGCAGCACGGTGTCGATCCAGCGTTCGTGCTTGAATCCCACCGCCCGCAGCCGCCCGGCCTCCTCGAACCCGAACGCCTTGTGCAGCCTGGTCGACGCCGGGTCGCCCGAGTCGGCGATCACCGCGATCATCTGGCGGGCGGGGGTCTCACCGGTCTTCTTGATCAGCTCGCCGAGCAGCAGCTTCCCGATCCCCCGTCCGGTGAAGCCGGGCGCCAGGTAGATCGTGTCCTCGACCGTGTGCCGGTAGGCGGGCTTGGGGCGGTACTGGGAGACGTAGGCGTATCCGGCGATGGCGCCGTCCACCTCGGCGACCAGGAACGGCAGCCCCGCGCCCGCGATGCCGTCCGCCTTGGCCCGCCACTGGTCCGGCCCGAGCGGCGTCTCGTCGAACGTGGCCACGCTGCCGGTCACGTAGTGGGCGTAGATGTCGGCGACGGCGGGGAGATCGGCTTCGGCAAGGGCTCGGACAGTCGTCATGGGTCACATTCTCCGCAACCGCGTGTGACAGCGGTGTTTCGCGATCTTCACCCGCGCCTCACGCCCGCGCCCGCGGGACCGTCAGCAGCAGCCCGCCGAGCAGCGCGAGCACCGCGAGGAACGGCCCGATGCCGGGCGCGAACCCGCCCACCGTGAGCGTCAGCACCCCGCCGCCGATCAGCGCGACCGAGGCGAGCGTGCCGCCCCACCCGCCCTTCCCGTACGGCAGCGCGGGCGGCGTCTCGAACCGCTGGAACCCCTTCAGCAGCGGCCACATCACCAGGCACAGCAGCCCGAACCAGAGCGGCCACCCGGCCAGCCAGAACGCGCTACCCGGCCGCGGCGTGTCGATCCCCAGCAGGACCACCACGACGCCGGTCACGGCGAACAGGGCCGGCATGTGCCAGAGGTAGACGGTCATGATCCTGGGGCCGGCCCAGGCCAGCAGGCGGCCGGTACGCAGCCGCAGCAGCCACGGCCGCAGCAGGGTGACCAGGCCGATCTGGCCGATCCCGACGGCCAGCATGGCGAGGGTGGGCGGGGCCATGTTCGACACCGCCGCGCCCGGCAGGCCGATCATGCTGCCCGGGTAGGGGCCGTAGGCCACCAGCAGGGCCGCGACCCCGTACCCGCCGATCGCCAGCGCCCACGGGCGCCGCAGCCGGCCCTCGGCGTAGAAGAAGCCGAGCTGGTGCACCGCCAGCCAGACGAACACGATGTTCAGGTAGCCCAGCGCCTCGAACCCGGTCGAGAAGCGCGCCACGTCCGTCAGCACCGCCCCGGCGGCCAGCGCCGTGGGGACGCGCAGGCCGTACCTCTCGTGCAGGCGCAGCGCGTACGGGGTGGCCGTGACGGCGATCAGGTAGACGGCCAGGAACCACAGGAGCTGCCCGGTCAGCCGCGCGCCCGTCTCCAGCGGCTGCTGCGGCACCCCCAGCGAGAGCAGCACGTGGGGGAGCGGGATCCACACCGCCGCCAGCGGCAGCAGCGGCCAGGCCAACCGGCGCAGCCTCGTGGCCTGCCACCGCTGCGCGCTCTTGTCCGCCCGGGCGAAGCCGATCGCGTTCGCCGCGCCGCCCGCGAAGAACACCAGCGGCATGACCTGGCTGATCCACGTCACCACCCACACACCGGGCGTCGACAGCGCGTTCCCCGTGGTCAGCCGGCCGCCGTCATAGGTCAGCACCGGGATCGTCCAGTGCTGGAACACGATGAGCGCCATGCCGAAGACGCGCAGCAGATCGATGAACGGGTCCCGCGCCGCCGTACGGGCGCCTGCCGCGCGGGTGCCCGCGGCGCGGGGCGGCGCCGCGGCCGCGGCGGTGGGGCGGTCCAGCAGGACGGTCATGGGGGAGCCTCGATTCACACGGAGCGGGGAGCCTGGGGCGGAGAGCGGTGGCTTGCGTGACCAGCGGAGCCCCGTGCGAGCGCGACCATCACGCACAGGGTGGATGACTCAAGGCTCCCGTCGGGGGCGCCCGCGCACATTGCCGCTCGCCACCGTCTTGTGGTCGAGATCCCGTGACCCTCTGGGGTAGGGCTGGCCCTACCCCCGGACACCCGTACACCCGCTCGTGCCGCGCGATGCGAGGCCCTACCGTGAAGGACATGCGCTCCCGGATCAGGCGTGTCCTCCTGGACACCCGTTACACGCTCGTCGGCTTCCCCACGGCCGTCATCGGCTTCGTGATCATGCTCGCCGGCTTCGCGGCCGGCCTGGGCACGGCGGTCGTGTGGCTGGGCGTGCCGCTGCTGGCCGGCACGCTGATGGCCGCGCGGGGCTTCGCCGACGCGGAGCGCGGCTGGCTGTCCGACGTGCTGGATCGCCCGCCCGTACGGCCCCGCTACAAGCCCGCGCCGCCCGGGGCGGGCCGGTTCCGCCGCATCATCAACCCGCTGACCAGCGGGCAGTCCTGGCTCGACCTGCTGCACGGCATCCTCAACCTGCCGTTCGCCATCCTGTCGTTCGTGCTCACGGTGGTGTTCTGGGCGATCCCGCTGGTGGGCCTGACCTATCCGCTGTACGGCATCGTCACCTCGCGCATCGCGGGAAACGTGGAGCTGCCCGAGCTGCTCGGCCTGGGCGACGGCTACGGCGTCAACTCGATCTTCTACGTCAGCCTCGGCCTGGTCTTCATGTTGATCATGCCGTTCGTCGTGCGCGGCTCGGCGCTGCTGCGCGCCGGGCTCGGCCGGGCGCTGCTGACCGGCGTGGCCGAGCTGCAGGAGCGCATCGACGACCTGGCCCAGGGCCGCGCCGCCGCCGTCTCCGCCGAGGCCAACGCGCTGCGCAAGCTGGAGCGCGACATCCACGACGGGCCGCAGCAGCGGCTGGTCTCGCTGGCCATGGAGCTGTCCAGGGCGCAGCGGCAGATGGCCAAGGACCCCGACGCGGCGCAGGCCACGATCAAGTCGGCCATCTCCGCCACCCGCGAGACGCTCGACGAGCTGCGCGCGCTCTCGCGCGGCATCGCCCCGCCCATCCTGTCCGACCGCGGCCTCGCGCCCGCGCTGGCCGCCCTGGCCGGGCGCTGCACGGTCCCCGTCGACCTCGACGTGCAGACCGTCGAGCGCTACCAGGCCGCGGTGGAGAACGCCCTCTACTTCGTCTGCGCCGAGACCCTCACCAACGTCGCCAAGCACAGCCGCGCCACCAGCTGCGCGGTCCAGCTGACCCGCATCGGCGACGTCCTCATGCTCACGATCGGGGATGATGGGGTCGGCGGCGCGCACGTCGCCAAGGGACACGGTCTCGCCGGGCTGGCCGACCGGCTCCGCGCCGTCGACGGGGAGCTGAGCGTGCAGTCGCCGGACGGCGGGCCGACAGTGATCGTGGCGGAGGTGCCGTGCGGGTAGTCGTGGCCGATGACGCGGTTCTGATCAGGGAGGGCCTGGTCAGGTTGCTGGAGGAGTTCGGCTGCGAGGTGGTCGCGACCGTCGGTGACGGCGACGCCCTCGTGCGCGCGATCGCCGAGCACAAGCCGGACGTGTCGGTGGTCGACGTGCGCATGCCGCCGTCGTTCACCGACGAGGGCCTGAAGGCTGCCGTGGAGGCGCGGCGCAGGGTGCCAGGGGCGCCCGTGCTGATCCTTTCGCAGTACGTCGAGGTCTCCTACGCCGACGATCTGCTCGCCGACGCCAGGGGCGCGGTGGGCTACCTGCTGAAGGACCGGGTCGTCGACGTGGACGAGTTCCTGGAGGGCCTGCGGCGAGTGGCCGCGGGCGGCACGGTGTTCGATCCGCAGGTGGTGTCCCAGTTGATGGTACGCAGACGTAAGGACGATCCGCTGGCGCAGCTGACGCCGCGGGAGCGCGAGGTGCTCGGGCTGATGGCGGAGGGGAAGTCCAACCCGGCCATCGGACGGCAGCTCGTGATCAGCGACGGAGCCGTGGAGAAACACATCAGGAGCATCTTCAACAAGCTCGGCCTCTACGCGGAGGACAGCGACCAGCATCGCCGGGTGCTCGCCGTCCTGACCTACCTGCGCTCCTGATCGTCCCCGCGATTTTGCTTGGTTGAGGGGTGATGGCCGGTCCGCGCGGCGTCGCGCGCGGACCTGGCCGCTCGGGGGGATTTAGCCGAGCGCGTCGACCAGCTTCTTACGCTGCTGGGCGCCCAGGCCGCCGAGGCGGCGCTTCTCGTCGACGCCCGCCTCCTCCATCAGCGCGGTGGCCTTGGCCGGACCGACGCCCTTGACGGCGCGCAGCGCCTGCGACACCTTGATCTTCTTCGCGATGTCGTCGTCGCGCTCAAGCAGCTGAGCGAACGTCAGCTCGCCGGCCTTGACCTTGGCGAGCAGAGCGGTGCGGGCCGCACGCGCCTCGGCGGCCTTGGCCAGAGCCGCCTGACGCTGCTCGGGGGTGAGAGTGGGAAGTGCCATCTCTGTTCTCTCCTCGGGGAGTTTACGTTCGGGCTTCTGTTACCCGTGGTGCAGTGGCTAATCATGGCGGATACCAGCGGTTCGTGTTGCGAAAAGCGCCGCTCAACGTGTCCGCCAGACCTCCGCGGCGGCTTCCGCGCACTCCACGTCCTGCGTGATCGTGCCTCCGCTGACCCCTATGCCGCCGACCACGCGCGCGCCCCCACCGTAGTCCGCCCGGAGCGGGATGCCGCCTCCGACGCAGACGAAACCGTCCCTGGGCAGGCCGTACAGGTCACCTCCCGGAGCCGTCCGCAGGGCCAGCTCCGCGGTGGGTCTACGCAGGGCCACAGAGGTGTACGCCTTGCCCTGCGCGAGAACCGGCCCGGCGACCTCCGCACCCTCCATACGCTGGAAAGACACCAGATGTCCGCCCTCGTCGACGACCGCCACGGAGATCACCGCGCCTTCGCGGATCGCCCGTCTGACGGCGGCCTCGGTCATGCGGAGCGCGAGCTCGAGATTCACGCGGGCTTCCCCCGGATCGCTCGGGTCGTGATGGGTTTCCCTCCCATGCGTACATCCCCTTGGCCGGGCACGGCAAGATCGCTAACATGGCTCGGAAGGGGTGCTGGCCGGAGCGGCTTCACCCCTTCAGCGTGGAATTCATCACATTCTGCCGCTCGGGCGTGTCGCTACCCTGGTCAGGCCGGTTTTCCCGCCACATTTCGACACACTCCGGCGTGAGGAAGACGTCGAACACCGACTCCATCGCGCCCACCAGCGCGCCGCGCCAGCCCAGCGCCGAGCCCTCGATCCTGGGCGGGTGGTCGCGGCGGATGGCCATCAGGCCGGGCTCGCAGGCCGCCAGGAGCGCCTTCCCGGCGCGCTCGCGCAGCTCCACGCCGTGGCCGGAGAGGGTCACGACCTCGGGGTCGTGGGCGTTCACGAGCGCCGCGATGCCGCGTCCGAGCGCCCTGGCGGTGGCCGTGACCGCCTCCTCGCTGGTGGCCAGCACCCGCTCGGCCTGCTCCCGTCCCTTGCCGCCGCCGTGGGCGAGGCCGACGTGGCGGAGCAGGGCGTTCGCGCCGACGTCCATGCTCCAGCAGCCGATCGCGCCGCACGGGCAGAGCCGGTCGCCGCCGGTCAGCGGCATGTGGCCGAACTCGGCCCCCGCGCCGCTCGCCCCGCCCAGCGGCCGCCCGTCCACGACGAGGACGCCGCCGAGGTCGAAGTCCACGTGCAGGTGCAGGCCCACCTGGACGCCCTGCAGCCGCCCCCTGCGCGCCTCGGCCAGCGCCGCGAACGCGGTGTCGTTGCCCACGACGGGCGCCGGGACGTCCGGGCCGAGCAGGCGCGGGACGTCGACGGACCGCCAGCCCAGGTGGGCGATGTCCACCAGGCCGCCGTGCCGGACGGGTCCCGCGAAGGCCACCCCGAGCCCCACCACCCGGTGCCCGAGGCGGCGCCGGTGGGCGGCGACGGCCTCGCCCAGGGGTCTCAGCACGCCGTCGGGGGTGCCGTCGTGCGGGCGCAGGTCAAGCGTCTCGGTCCGGCCGCCGAGCTCGCAGGCCGCCAGCTCCCAGGCATCCTCCCGCACGTCCACGGCCAGGGCGAGCGGGCCGCGCGGATGCGGGCCCGGCACCTGCGTCGGGCGTCCCCGCGCGTGCTCCCGGGCGGGTTCCTCGTGCAGCAACTCGTCCTCCGCCAGCCCGGCCACCAGCACCGACGCCGTCCCGCGCGCCAGGCGCAGGTCGCGGGTCAGCTGCGACCTGGTGCGGGTCGCCCCGCAGTCATGTACGGCACGCAGCAGCCGGATCCGGTTGTGCGCGCGAAGCTCGCCACTCGTCGTAGCACCGATCACGGACCACAGTTTATGCTCTAGCCGTGAACAAAATGCTCATTGACGCCAGACGTGCTCGTGCCGGAGTGTTCGGATTCTTCTTCCTCGCCGGATTCGTGATGGGCTTGTGGGCCGCCGGGCTCCCGTCCCTGAACGACCGGCTCGACCTCGGCCCCGCCAGGCTGGGCAGCGTCCTGTTGCTGATCTCGGGTGGCGCGCTGGTGTCGATGCTGGCGGCGGGGCCGCTGGTGGACAGGTGGTCCAGCCGCCGGGTGTGCTGGATCGCCGGGCCCTTCTCCGGGCTGGTTCTGCTCGGGCCCGCCCTGGCGTCCTCGTACTGGGCTCTGGCGGCGCTCGCGGTGCTGTTCGGGATGGGGCTGGGGGTGACCGAGGTCGCCATGAACGCCCACTCCGTCGAGGTCGAACGCCGCTACGGCCGCCCGATCATCTCCGCATTCCACGGCACGTGGAGCCTGGGCGGGGCCGCCGGAGGCGGGCTCACCTCGATCGCGCTGCAGACCGGCGTGGACGCGCAGTGGCTGCTCATCGTGGCGGCGCTGGTCGTGCCCCTCCTGTACCTGCCGGCGGCCCGCCTCCTGCTCCCCGACCCGCCCGCCCACGCCACCGCTTCCGAGGCCGGCGCCTCGTCCGGCTCGTCGCTGGCCTGGGGCCTGATCGCCCTGCTCGGCCTGGCCGCCTTCGCCGGGCACCTGAGCGAGGGCGCCGCCATCGACTGGGCCGCCCTGCACGCCCGCTGGGTGCTGGAGACGGACCCGGCCATGGCGCCGCTCGCGTACACGATCTTCTCGGTGGCCATGACCACCGTCCGCCTGCTCGGCGACCCCATCCGCGCCCGGCTCGGCTCGGTCCGCACCATCCAGCTCGCGGGCCTGTTCGCCACGGCCGGCTACCTCCTGGTCCTGGTGTCACCCGTGGCCGGGGGCACCCTCCAACTGGTCTGCGCCTGGACCGGCTGGGCACTGGCGGGCGTCGGCCTGGCCACGGTGGTCCCGGTCCTCTTCAGCGCGGTCGGGGCCGCCGGCGGCCGCGTCGGCCGCGCCCTCGCCATGGTCACCGCCTTCGGCTACAGCGGCCTGCTGCTGGGCCCCGCCGTCCTGGGCTACGTCGCCGAGGCCTCGTCCCTCCCGACCGCCTTGATCATCCCTGCGGTCCTCGCCGCCGTCGTCGCCCTCAGCGGCGCCCCCGCCATCCGCACCCTCACCCGCCTCCCGGTCCCTGGCTCGGAGGAAAACCCCAAGCCCACCCCCACTCCCGCCCACGACTGACCGGCCCCCGGACGGCTGCCCGCTGGAGCCGTCCGTGCCCGGCGGGCACGGACGACGGGCACGGACGCCGGGCACGGGGGACGCCGGGCGTGAGGCGGCGGTTGCGGGCGCGGGAGGCGGTGGGCGCGAGGCCGTCGCATGGACGCGCAGGACGGCGGGTGCGGCGGTGCGAGGTCGTGGCGCGGGGCGTGGGGAAGGGTGGGAAGTTGCGGAAAGGGGCTTTGAGCTGGCGTTATGAGATCGTGACTTGACCCACCAAGTTACGCGCATGTTTCATGTCCCAAACACCGTAAACGTTTACAGTCCCTTGACCGTAAACGTTTACAGGATAGGGAAGGACAGCCTTGGCCGACGGACCCACGATCAACACGATCGCCGCTCGCGCCGGTGTCTCGATCGCCTCCGTCTCGCGGGTGCTGAACGGCCTGCCGACCAGGCAGGAGACCGTGCGCAAGGTGATGGCGGCCGCCGACGAGCTCGGTTACGTGCGCAACGCCGTGGCCAGGTCGCTCAAGTCGCGCCGCACCCACCAGGTCGCCTTCGCCATGGCCGACGTCGGCAACCCCGCGTACCTGGCCATGCTCCGGGAGATCCAGCCCGTGCTGAAGGCCGCCGGGTACCGGCTCGTGCTGCACTCCACCGACGCCGTCGTGGCCGACGAGATCGACGTGCTGCACAGCCTGGGCGAGCGGTACGTGGACGGGCTGATCATGAGCCCGCTGCGGGTCACCGAGGCGCACCTTGAGATGCTGGCCGCCGCCCGGGCCCCCGTCGTGATCATCGGCTCGGTGCCCGACGGCACCCGCGTGGACAACGTACGGGCGGATTCGCGGACCGGCGTCAGGCTGGCGGTCGACCACCTGTACGCGCTCGGCCGACGCAGGATCGCCATGGTCAACGGCCCGCTGGACACCGTCCCCGGCGCCGCCCGCGGGGCCGCGTACCGGGAGGCGCTCCAGGACCTCGGCCTGCCCTACGACGAGAACCTCGTGCAGATCGGCGACTTCTACCGCGCGGAAGGGGGCCGCGCGGTGGCGGAGCTGCTCGCCAGGGTTCCCGACGTGGACGCGCTGATGTGCGCGAACGACCTGATCGCGCTCGGCGCGCTCGACGTGCTGCGGGCGGCGGGGCGGCGGGTGCCGGACGACGTGGCGGTGGTCGGCATGGACGACACCGACCTGGCCGCCGCCTCCTGGCCGTCGCTGACCAGCGTCTCGCTGGGATCCGCGGAGCGTGGCAAGGCCGCCGCGGAGTTGCTGCTGGAGCGGCTGCAGGGAGGCGATCGGGAGCCGAGGCTGGTCACCGTGCCGCCCAGGCTCGCGATCCGCGCCTCCACCGCCGGAGAACCGGCCGGACCGGATGGACCGACCGGATACAAGCCCGGAAACGAGCACCGTACGGACGAAAGGGAGAAGGCGTGACGGCGACCGTGACGAGAGCGGCGCCGCCGCGCGGGACGCGGCGCGCCAAGCGCCGCAGGATCTCGCGCCAGACGCGCGAGATGTGGCTGCTCATGCTGCCCGCCCTGGTGCCCGTGGCGCTGTTCAGCGTGGGCCCGCTGCTGTACGGCATCGGCCTGGCGTTCACCGACGCCCGCAACACCCGCAACCACGAGACGAGCTTCGTCGGCCTGGAGAACTTCGGCCGGCTGCTGAGCGACGACGAGTTCTGGTCCTCGTTCAAGATCGGCGCGATCTGGGCCGTCTCCGTGACCGTGCTGCAGTTCCTGGCCGCGCTCGGCCTGGCGCTGCTGCTCAACGAGAACCTGCGGTTCAGGGGCGTGGCCCGGGTGCTGGCGGTGGTGCCGTGGGCGATGCCGCCGGTGGTCATCGGCCTGATGTGGAAGCTCGTCTACCACCCCGACGCGGGCATCCTGAACAGCCTGCTGGGCACGGACATCAACTGGCTGGCCGACTTCTCGCTCGCGCTGCCGGCGATCATCGTGGTCGGCATCTGGACCGGCATGCCCCAGACCACGGTGGTGCTGCTGGCGGGCCTGCAAGGCATCCCGAAGGAGCTCTACGAGGCGGGCGAGGTGGACGGCGCGACCCGCTGGCGGCGGTTCTGGAACATCACGCTGCCGCAGCTGCGGCCGGTGATCGTGGCGATCACCTCGCTCGACTTCGTGTGGAACTTCAACCAGTTCGGCCTGGTCTACGTGCTCACGCAGGGCGGGCCGGGCGGGCAGACGCGGCTGCCGATGCTGTTCGCGTACGAGGAGGCGTTCCGGTACCGGATGGCCGGTTATGCCTCGATGCTCGGTCTCGCGATGGCGATCGTCGTGCTGGCCGTGCTCGCGCTGTACCTGGGGCGCCAGATGAGGGAGACCAAGTGATGAGGCGCTTCTCGCAGTACGTGGCACTGGTCGCGTACATCGTCTTCCTGGCGTTCCCGCTGGTCTGGCTGCTGTCGACGGCGCTGAAGACGCCGCGGGAGATGGCCCTGGCCGACCCGACGTGGATCCCGCGCGACCCGACGCTGTCCAACTTCGCCGACGCGTTCGGCGAGCAGGACCTGGTGGGCGCGGGGCTGCGCAGCCTGGTCGTGGCGCTGTTCAGCAGCGTGATCACGGTGGTGATCTCGCTGCCCGCCTCCTACGCGATGGCGCGTTACCGCAGCCTGCTCAACCGGATCGCGATCGGGTGGGTGCTGGTCAGCCAGGTGTTCCCGTTCATCCTGATCATCATCCCGCTCTTCATGATCCTGCGCGATCTGGAGCTGGTGAACACGCTGCCCGGCCTGGTGGTCGTGCACGTGACGTTCACGCTGCCGTTCGCGCTGTGGATGCTGCAGGGGTACGTGCGCGCGGTGCCGCGCGAGCTGGAGGAGGCCGCGGCCGTCGACGGCGCGACCCGGCTGCGCTCGATCGCGAGCGTGGTCGCGCCGCTGCTGGCGCCGGGGGTGGTGGCCACGCTGCTGTTCTCGTTCATCTCGTCGTGGAACGAGTTCATGTTCGCGCTCGTGATCCTGCAGAACCCCGATGTCATGACGCTCCCGCTCACGCTGGTGAGGTTCACCGGTCCCGAGGGGGTGGCCAGGCTCGGCCCGCTGGCCGCGGCGTCGCTCATGGCGACGATCCCGAGCCTGATCTTCTTCGCAATCATTCAGCGGCGACTGAAGTCCGGCCTGATGGCCGGCGCCGTGAAGGGCTAGGAGGCTCACATGCGAATCACGTCCGCTCTGGCGGCTGCGGCGATCCTCACGCTCGCCGCCGCGTGCGGCGGGGGAGGCGGCGCGCAGTCGTCGTCCGCCCCCAACGAGCCAGTAAAGATCAATTTCCTCAGCCTGGCGTGGCAGAAGGAATCCGTCGCCGCGAACAAGCAGCTCGTGGACGAGTGGAACAAGGCCAACCCCAACATCCAGGTCACCTACGTCCAGGGCAGCTGGGACAACGTCAACGACCAGCTCGTCACCCAGTTCGCCGGCGGTACGGCGCCGGACGTGATCCACAACGACTCGCCCGCGCTGGCCGGCTTCGCCTCCGACGGCTACCTGCTCGACCTGAAGGACAAGCTGCCCGCCGAGCTCAAGAGCGACATCCCGCAGCCCGCCTGGGACACCGTCACCTTCGACGACGGCAAGGGGCAGCAGGGCGTGTACGGCGTGCCGTTCCTGCAGGAGTCGCAGGTCATCATCGCCAACAAGAAGCTGCTCGACGCCTCCGGCGCGCGCGTCCCGACCTCCGACAACCCCTGGACGTGGGACGAGTTCTCGGCCGCGGCGAAGAAGATGACCAAGGACGGCAACTTCGGCGTGGCCTGGCCGATGAAGTCGCCGGTCAACAAGACGCTCAACCTGGCGCTCAACTTCGGCGGCACGTTCTTCCAGACGGCCGACGGCAAGACCACGGTCAAGGTCGGGCCCGAGGAGCGCGAGGTGCTCCAGCGCATCCACGACCAGCTCTACAAGGACAAGTCCGCCGACCCGGCCGCGCTCGGCCAGGGCACCGCGGACCCGCTGCCGGCCTTCTACAAGGGCAAGTTCGCGCTGCTGCCCGCCGGCGTGTACCTGCGCCAGCAGGTCGCCGAGCAGGCTCCGAAGGACTTCGAGTGGGTCACGCTGCCCGCGCCGAAGGGCACCGGCGCCCAGCAGGGCGCGGTCTCGCAGACGCTGTCGATCGCGCAGGACAGCAAGCACGCGGACGAGGCCATGAAGTTCATCGCCTTCTTCCTGAACGGCGCGAACCAGGCCAAGCTCGCCAAGGGTGACTGGCTCCTGCCGACCTCCCAGGCGGCCGCCGCCGACCCGGCGATGACCACCAAGGAGAACGGCTGGGACGTGGCCACCGCCTCCGCCAAGAACCTCGTCGTGGCGCCGTTCCTCAAGGTGAACGGGTTCGACGAGTGGAAGACCAAGGTCGCCACCCCGGTGCTCCAGGAGTACTTCGCCAACAAGATCACCATCGACCAGACAGCCGCGAAGCTGGTCGAGGACGGCAACAAGGTGTTGGAGCGTTACCAGCGGTGACTTATCGCCATAAAGCCCGTGGGTGTCTCCTCGGCCTCGCGGCCGGGGACGCCCTCGGGGCTCCGGCCGAGAACCTGTCGCCGTCGGAGATCCGGCGGCGGTGGGGACGGCTCACGGAGATCGAGGGCGGGGGGACCGACGACACGGAGTACGCCATCTTCGCCGCGTCGCTCCTGGTGCGCCACGGGCATGAGCTGACCTCCGCCGACGTGGCCGCCGCGTACCGGCGGGAGATCATCCCCCTGGTCGCCGGGCCCATGCGCGGGGCCGGGTTCTCCGAGCTGGGCACCGTCGAAGCGCTTCGCCGAGGGCTGGAGCCGCCGCTGACGGGGCTGGTCCACTCGCACGGCTGGTCGGACGGGCTCGCGATGCGCGCGGCGCCGTACGGGGTGTTCTGCCCGGGCGACCCGGCGGAGGCGGCCCGGCTGATGGAGCAGGACGGGCTGGTCAGCGGGTCCGGCGAAGGCATCCTGGGCGGCCGCGCGGTCGCCGGGGCCGTGGCCGCCGCGATGGGCGGGGCCACGGCGCAGGACGTCGTACGGGCCGCGCTGTCGGTGATCCCCGCCGACTCGTGGACCGCCCGCAACGTCGCCCGCGCCTGCGCGACCCTGCCCACCACGGACGGGACCGCGCTCGTCGAGGCGCTGCACGAGGCCGTGGTCGTCAGGCACTATCCCTGGACCGACGTCGCCCCCGAGGCCGTGGCGCTGGCCCTGGCGGCGGTGCTGGCCGGGGACGGCGACGTCGAGGCGTCCGTGACGTTCGGGGTGAGCCTGGGCCGGGACGCCGACACGATCGGCGCCATCGCCGGGGCGGTCGCCGGAGCCATGCGGGGCGAGAGCGGCGTGCCCGAGCGCTGGGCGGCCAGGATCGGACCCGTGACAGGCAAATGCCTGCCCGTCGTGGCCGGAAAACACGTACTGGACGTCGCCGACGAACTGGCAGGAGGACTGTAGATCACGATGTCGGGGGACAGAATCAGGGGGGCCTTCGCCGGGCTCGCCGTCGGTGACGCCGCCGGGTGGCCGGCGGCCAGGCACCGGGCGGCCCTGCACGCCCCCTGGAGCAGACGCCTGCACAGAGAGCTGGACGCCTTCGCGGAGGAGCACAGGGTCACCACGCTGCCGGTTCCGTTCGCGCTCAACCAGCCCACGGCCCCGCTGGCCGTCGGGCCGTCCGACGACGCCGAATGGCTGGCCTGGACGGCGCTCACGATCGACCGCCCGCGGGCCGAGGCGTTCAGGGACCTGTCCGAAGGGGACGTCAGGGCGCGGATCTCGGTGGCCACCGCGCTCGACAACCTCGCCAAGGGGGTTGAGCCGCCCGCGTCCGGGCACGACAACCCCCACCACTTCGACGACGCCGCCGCCGTCAGGGCCGTGGCGTTCGGGGTCCTGGGACGGGACCCCACAAGGGACGCCGAGGTGACGAACGCCTACGACGGCGTCCTGGGCGCCCAGGCCATGGCGGCCGCCGTGGCCGAGGCCGTGCGGTCGGGGTCGGTGGCCGGGGCGGTGGAGGCGGCGCTGGCCGTGCTGCCCGAGGACACCGCCATCGGCCACAACGCCCGCGCCGCGCTGGCCGTGGCGCGCGCGGCGGGCGACCCGTTCGCGGCCGTGCCCGCGCTGGACGCCGCGCTGCTCGACCACGTCTACAGCTACGGCGTCGGCGCCGCGCAGACCGTGCCGGTGGCGCTGGCGCTGGCAGAGTCCGCGGGCGGCGAACTCGCGCGGGCCGTGCCCGCGGCCGCCTGCCTGGCCGCACTGGCGGACTCGGCGCCCGCGCTGGCCGGGGCGCTCGCGGGGGCGTGCGGTGGGATGGAGGCGATCCCGGAGGGGTGGATCGCGTCGGCCCGCACGCTGGCCGGTTGTTGCCTGCCTGACCTGGCGGGCCGGGATCTGATCGAACTAGCGAGTAATTTCTCGGAGGGAATCGCATGACGCCGCTTGAGGACAGGGCCACTGGCTGCGTGGCGGGGGCGGCGGTCGGTGACGCGCTGGGCGGCGCCACCGAGGGCTGGACTCCCGAGCAGATCGTCGAGAGGTACGGGGGCCGCGTCGAGGGCATCGTGCCGCCGTTCAACGAGGACTGGCGCAACGCCCGCCCCATCGCCCCCTACCACAAGGGCGACGGCCACATCACCGACGACACGTTGATGACGCACGCCCTGGTCCGGGTCTACGAGAAGGCCGGCGGGCACCTGAACGCGTACTCCATGGCCGAGCACCTGGTGCCCGAGCTGATGGGCGAACGGCGCTGGATCCCCGAGCTGGAGGCCGAGGCGCTGCCGCTGCAGCGGATCTTCCTGGCCGAGAAGTGGATCGTGGCCAGGCTCCACTACGGGCACGTGGACCCGCGCGAGGCCGGTGTCGGCAACATCGTGAACTGCGGCGCGGCCATGTACGTCGCCCCCGTCGGCATCGTGAACGCCGCCGACCCCGACGCCGCCTACGCCGAGGCCGTCGACCTGGCCGGGGCGCACCAGTCCAGCTACGGCCGGGAGGCCGCCGGGGTGATGGCCGCCGCCGTGGCCGAGGCCATGCGACCGGGCGCCACCGCGGACTCCGTGGTCGCGGCCTGCCTGCGCCTGGCCAAGGACGGCACGAGGGCCGCCATCGAGTCCGTCTGCGAGGCCGCCGCCGGGCTGGGGCACTGGGACGGGTCGTTCGAGGCGCTGCGCGGCGCTATGCGGCCCTACGACACGGTCGCCGACACCTATCGCGACCAGGGGCTCGGGGCGCGGCGGCCGAGCAGGGTGCACAGCATCGAGGAGCTGCCGCTGGCGCTCGGGTTCCTGGTGATCGCGAAGGGCGACTACCGCGAGACCGTGCTGGGCGGCGTCAACTACGGGCGCGACGCCGACTCGATCGCGTCCATGGGCGGGGCCATCGCGGGCGCCCTCGGGGGGCTGTCCGCGGTGCCGCCGGAGTGGGTCTCGCAGGTGGGGGCGGCCAGCCGCACGGACCTGGTGGCCCCCGGGCTCGCCATCGCGGCGGTGGCGCGCCGGGTGCACGCCGACGACCTGGTACGGCGCCGCGGCCACGAGGCCGCCTTCGCCGACCTCGACCGCCGGTGATCCGGCTCACCTGGGTCCAGCCGGAGGACCTGATCGGCCACGAGCTCCGCCAGGCCGCCGAGGACGGCCGGGCGTCCGGCCCCGACGCCGAGGGCGTGCGGGAGATCGCGGCCCGCTGGCACGCGGCCGGCGGCCACGACGCGCCCCCGCGCGCCGGGGCCTCCGAACCGGGGGCGGCCCGGCTGCGGGGCCTGGCCGAGGAGCTGCTGGACGAGCTGGCCGCCGTCCCGTCCCCGCTGCCCGAGCCCTCGGACCTGGCCGGCATCATCGCCGCCTGCCCGTCCTGGCCGGGCGCGGCCCCGGGAGCGGCCCCGGGAGCGGCCCCGGGAGCGGCCCCGGGAGCGGCCCCGGGAGCGGCCCCGGGAGCGGCATCGAGGGCGGCCGTGGATCCGGCGCGGGTGCTGGGCGCGTGGCAGGGGCGGGCGGCCGGGTGCGTGCTCGGCAAGCCCGTGGAGAAGATCCCGCGCGAAGGGATCAGGCAGATCGCCGAGGCCACCGGCAACTGGCCCATCCGCGGCTGGTTCACCGCCAAGGGGCTGCCGGACGAGGTCGCCCGCCGCTGGCCGTGGAACCGCCGCAGCGCCGTCAACTCCCTGGCCGAGAACATCGACGGCATCCCCGAGGACGACGACCTCAACTACCCGCTGCTGGCCCTGTCCGTCCTGGAGCGCCACGGCCGCGACTTCACCACCGACGACGTGGCCAGGCTGTGGCTGGACGAGCTCCCCGCCGGCCGTACGTTCACCGCCGAACGGGTCGCGTACCGCAACCTCCTGGACGGCGTCGAGCCGCCCGCCACGGCCACCCGCCGCAACCCGTTCAGGGAGTGGATCGGCGCCTTGATCAGGGCGGACGTGTACGGCTGGAGCAACCCGGGCGACCCCGCCACGGCGGCGGAGCACGCCTGGCGCGACGCCCGCCTGACCCACACCGCGAACGGGATCTACGGGGCGATGTTCGTGGCCGCCATGTGCGCGGCCTCCATGGTCGCCACCTCGCCCGAGGAGGTCGTGCGCGCGGGCCTGTCCGTGGTGCCGGAGCGCTCGCGTCTGCACGAGGCGGTCAGCCTGGCCGCCGCGGACGCCGCCCGCGAGGACGACTTCGAGCGGGTCGTCGACCTCCTCCACGAACGCCATGGCGGCCTGCACTGGGTGCACACCGTCAACAACGCCGCTCTCGTCGCGGCCACGCTGATCCACGGCCGGGGCGACTTCACCGCCACGATCGCCGGCGCGGTGGCCGGCGGCTGGGACACCGACTCCGCCGGGGCCACGGCCGGATCCGTCGCGGGCGCGCTGGAGGGGGGCGTGCCGGACCGCTGGCGGCTGCGTGACAGCCTGGCCAGCAGCCTGACCGGGTACGACGGGGTGGGGCTGGCCACGCTGGCGGCCCGCACACAGGAGATGATGGGGCCATGATCTCGGTTTTCGGCAGCGCCAACATGGACCTCGTCGCGTACGTCTCCCAAGCCCCAAAGCGGGGCGAAACGGTCACAGGTCACCGGTTCCGAACCGTGCCCGGCGGCAAGGGCGCCAACCAGGCCATCGCCGCCGCCCGCGCGGGCGCGCACGTGGCCTTCCTCGGGGCCGTGGGCGACGACGGGTTCGGGGCGGAGATGCGCGCCACGCTGGCGGAGGCCGGGATCGACGTGCGCGGCCTGCGCCAGGTGCCCGGCCCCAGCGGCATCGCGCATATCGTGGTGGACGACGACGGCGGCAACTCGATCATCGTCGTCCCCGGCGCGAACGGCACCGTCGCCGGCCCCTCGGGCGAGGACCTGGCCGCCATCGCCCGCTCGGACGCGCTGCTGCTCCAGCTGGAGCTGCCCATGGAGGCCGTCGTGGCGGCCGCCCAGGCCGCGCAGGTCTCCGGCGTGCCCGTCTACCTCACCCCCGCGCCCGCCCGGCCGCTGCCCGCCGAACTCCTCGACGCGGTCACGACGATCGTCCCGAACGAGCACGAGGCCGCCGCCATCACCGGCGCCGCCGGCGCGGACGCCGCCCTCGACGTGCTCCTGGAGCGCGTCGAGGAGGCGGTGATCACGCTGGGCTCCGAGGGAGCCCTGTACGGGTCGCGCTCGGGGGAGCGGCTGCGGGTGCCCGCGGTCAAGGTGGAGGCCGTGGACACGACCGCGGCCGGCGACACCTTCGTGGGCGCGCTGGCCGTGGCCAGGTCGGAGGGGATGGGCATGGCCGACGCGCTGGGCTTCGCGTCCACGGCGGCGGCGCTGTCCGTCCAGCGGGAGGGGGCCAGCACGTCCATGCCGACCCGCCACGAGATCGAGGCCGCGCTGCCCTAGCTCCCGGCCCGTTCGTAGCGCAGCAGCGCCACCCCGGCGTCGAACGTCCGCGTCTCCACCAGGCGCAGGCCGGTCCGCTGCGCCAGCGGCGGGAACACCGGCCGGCCGCCGCCGAGGACGACCGGGTGCACCATGAGGTGGTACTCGTCGATGAGCCCCAGCTCGGTCAGCGCGCCCGCCAGCCGGGAGCCGCCGTTCAGCAGGAGGTCCTCGCCGGGCCCGCTCTTCAGCTCGGCGACCTCCTTGGCGAGGTCGCCGGAGACGATCCGGGTGTTCCAGCCGGCCTCCTTCAGCGTGGTGGAGAAGACGACCTTCGGAGTGCTGCGCCAGATGGGGGCGAACTTGAGGTCGTGCGGGTGATCCGAGATCGACTCCGCCTGGGGCCAGTAGTTGGACATCATCTGCCAGACGACGCGCCCGTACAGGAAGGTGCCGACGCGGGCGTTGATCTCGTCCCCGTACGCCGACAGCTCCGGCCCCATCGTCGGCCAGTCGAACTCCCCGTTCGGGCCCTCGATGTGGCCGTCGACGGAGGTGTGGACCCAGTAGATGAGCTTGCTCATGGTGTGCTCCTTCACGTTGTGCTCGTGACTGGGTCGGAGCCGTCCGCGCGTCCTCTACATCCCTTCCGAAGATTTTTTCTCGTGTGTCCAGAGGAGCCTGACGGGGGCGGCGGGCCGCACTCCGGCCAGGAGGCCGGGCAGCAGCGCGGCCAGCTCGGGCGGGAACACGCGGTCGCCGGTGGCGGCCAGCTCGTCCGCGCCCCACCAGCGGTTGCCGAGCTTGAAGTCCTCCGTCTCGTAGTCCTCCAGCGCCGTGGGGGTGACGGTCGCGGCCGGCACGCGGGCGAAGAAGTACGTGTGCACGGTGTAGAAGTGCCGGCCGAGGTTGGACCACGCGCCCTCGTTCACCGCCACGGGATCGCCGAGGTCAGTGGGGCCGAGCACGTGGCCGGTCTCCTCCAGCGTCTCGCGGGCCGCCGCCTGTGCCGGGGTCTCGCCCGGGTCGAGGCCGCCGCCGGGCAGGTGCCAGGCGGGCTCCTTCGGCCACGGGTCCGGCGGGACGAAGCGGAACAGCAGGACGCGGTCGTCGGGGGCGGCCAGGATGACGCGGGCCGTGGGGCGGTGCGTACGGGTGATCACCGTGGCCAGGCTACGCGCCGTGCAACTGGGCGAGCGTCTGCTCCAGCTCCGCCTGAAGGATCGCGCCCGCCGCCGCTGCGTCCCCGTCCCGGACGGCGGCCACCAGCGCCGCGTGCGTGTCGTGCCCGGGGTTGCGGTCGGCCGACCGCAACCCGAGCACCTCCACCAGGCCGATCAACCCCTCGCGCAGCGCCGGCGCGAACTCGGCGAACAGGTCCGTGAGCACCGGGTTGCCGGCCGCCGCCACGACCGCCGCGTGCAGGGCGATGTCGGCGTCGACGAACGCGGCGTCGTCCTGCGCCGCCGCCCGCGCCCGCGCCTCCAGCGCCTCCTCCAGCGCCGCGACGTCCTCCTCGGTACGCCGCTGGGCGGCCATCCGGGCGGCCTGCGTCTCGACCATCATGCGGACCTCGTACACGTCCGTGATGGCCGCCCGCCGCAGCCGGGCGGGCCAGTCCTCGGCGATCTCCGTGGCGATCACGAACACGCCGGAGCCCTGCCGGGCCTGCACCAGCCCCGCGCCCGCCAGCGCGCGCAGCGCCTCCCGGACGGTCGAACGTCCCACTCCCAGGGCCTTGGCCAGCGCGTTCTCGCCGGGTAGGCGCGTGCCTACGGGCCACTCGCCCTGCGTGATCTGCTCGCGCAGATGCTGGGTGGCCTGCTCGACGAGCGGGCTGGGACGGAGGGAGCCGAGCGGCATCGAACGCACCTCTCAGGTTGTCTGAGGACCTGTGTTGTGGCTAGTGTAGCCGCCATGACGCCGTTCGTGCACGCCTGGAACCGGCAACGCCCCAGCAGCATGCCCCATCACCGCTACAAGCCCGCCCACGAGCGCGTCCAGGTGCCGCTCACCGAGCGCGCCTGGCCGGGCCGGCGCATCACGCGAGCCCCGCTCTGGGTGCCCGTGGACCTGCGCGACGGCAACCAGGCGCTGGCCGAGCCGATGGACCCGGCACGCAAGCGCCGGATGTTCGACCTGCTGACCGGCATGGGGTTCAAGGAGATCGAGGCCGGCTACCCCTCGTCCAGCCGGCTCGACTTCGACTTCGTCCGCCACCTGGCCGAGCCCGGCGTCGTGCCGGAGGACGTGAGCGTGGTCGTGTTCACGGCCGCCAGGCGGGACCTGATCGAGCGCACGTTCGCCGCCGTCGAGGGCCTGCCGCGCGTGGTCGTGCACCTCTACACCGCCACCGCCCCCACCTGGCGGAACGTCGTGCTCGGCCACGACCGGCGCGAGCTGCGCGCCCTGATCATGGACGCCGCCACGCACATCGCCCGGCTCGCGGACGGCCGCGACGTGCGCTTCCAGTTCTCGCCGGAGGTGTTCAACCTCACCGAGCCCGACTACGTGCTGGAGGTCTGCAACGACCTGACGGCCCTGTGGGACGCCGCTCCGGACCGCCCGGTGATCCACAACCTGCCCGCGACGGTCGAGGTGGCCACCCCCAACGTGTACGCCGACCAGATCGAGTACATGCACCGCCACCTCGACCGCAGGGACGCGGTGATCCTCTCGGTGCACCCGCACAACGACCGCGGCACCGGCGTGGCCTGCGCCGAGCTGGCCGTGCTGGCGGGCGCGCAGCGGGTGGAGGGCTGCCTGTTCGGCAACGGGGAGCGGACCGGCAACGTCGACCTGGTGACCCTCGCGCTCAACCTGCACTCCCAGGGCGTGGACCCCATGCTCGACCTGTCCGACATCGACGAGGTCCGCCGGGTCGTGGAGCACTGCAACCGGCTGCCCGTGCCCGACCGCCACCCGTACGCGGGCGACCTCGTCTACACCGCCTTCTCCGGCACCCACCAGGACGCCATCGGCAAGGGCCTGGCCCACCACGCCAAGCGGGCCGCCGAGCTGGGCGTGCCGCCGGAGCAGGCGCCGTGGGACGTGCCGTACCTGCCCATCGACCCCGCCGACGTGGGCCGCGACTACCAGGCGGTCATCCGGGTCAACAGCCAGTCGGGCAAGGGCGGCATCGCGTACCTCCTGCAGACCCGCCACGGCCTGGAGCTGCCCCGGCGGCTGCAGATCGACTTCTCCTCGGTCGTGCAGCGCGCCACCGACGGCAGCGGCGAGGAGATCACGGCCGAGCAGCTGTGGGAGCTCTTCCACGCCACCTACCTGGCCCCGGGGGAGACCAGCGCCCTGGCCGGATGGAGCACGAGGGAGACGGCGCCGGGGGTGCACGAGTTCGAGGGCACGCTGCGGTCGGGGCGCCGGCTGCGCGGCACCGGCAACGGGCCGCTGTCCGCGCTGACCGCCGCGCTCGGCGACGACGGGATCGACGTGGACATCCTCCACTTCGCCGAGCACGCCCTGGACCCGGGCCGGGGCAGCCGGGCCATCGCCTACGTGGAGGCCCGCGTCGGCGGCGTCACCAGCTGGGGCGCGGCCCGGGACACCTCCGTCCTGACCGCCTCCGTGCACGCCGTGCTGGCCGCCGTCAACCGCGTCCTGGCGTCCGTGCCGGGCTGATCACCGGGCGCTGCTCACATCTCGGTGGTGATCTTCGCGTCCAGCTGGGCCACGCACTCGTCGCGGAAGTAGAGGGTGCGCGAGCGCAGCCGCCCGGGGTCGGCCAGGACGGCCCGGGAGACCGAGGGCACGACGGCGTGCCGTACGGAGCCGAACAGCCGCGCCACGTCGGCGGGAGTGGCGCCCTGGGCGCCCAGCCCCGGCGCGAGGATGGGGCCGTTGAGGTCGGCCAGCGAGTGCTCCAGCTCGGGCAGCGTGGCCCCCATCACCACCCCGACGGGCCCCAGCGGCTCGTGCCCGGCGTTGGCCGCGGCGACCCCGTCGAGCACCTGGCCGGCCACGAGCCGCTGCAGCGGGGCCGCCTCCGGGTTGGAGGTGCGGGCCAGCACGAAGACGCCGGCGTCGTTGGCCATGGCCGAGGTGATCGCGCCCTCCAGCGACCCGAACCCGAGGTACGGGCTCAGCGTCACGGCGTCGGCGGCCAGCGGGCTGCCCCGGTCGAGGTAGGCCTCGGCGTAGGCGGCCATCGTGCTGCCGATGTCGCCCCGCTTGACGTCGAGCACCACCAGCGTCCCGGCCCCGCGCAGATCGGCGATGGTGCGTTCCAGCACCGCGATGCCGCGGCTGCCCCAGCGCTCGTAGAAGGCGGACTGCGGCTTGACCAGGGCCGCCACGTCGCCGACGGCGTCGACGACCGTGCGGCTGAAGCGTTCCAGACCGGCGGGCGAGTCGTCGAGCCCCCAGGCGTGCAGCAGCGCCGGGCTCGGATCGATGCCCACACAGAGCGGTCCGCACTCGTCGAGCCTGGCTCGAAGGCGCGTCCCGAACGACTCGTTCATCTCAATGGCCCCCTAACGACCGTACGCAGCCTAGCTTGCGGCGGACGTGGCCAGGAATGCTTACTACAGCGACGGTATGAACGGGTGTCTTCCGGAGGGCCTTGGGGGTAGATCAGGCTACATGTACGAGATCGCCCATCGGGTGCTGGTGCTGCGTACCGATCCGCCGCGTGATGTCACCGCCACGATCGGCGTGCCTTATGAGGAGCCGACGGGGGACTGGTCGTGCCCGTACCGGATCGACGGGCTCGACGGGTGGGAGCACGAGCGGAAGGTCACGGGGGTCGACTCGCTGGAGGCGATCGAGCTGGCCCTGGCCATGGTCCGGGCCGCGCTGGCGGGCTCGCACGAGGCCAGGGAGGGGCTGCTGAGCTGGGACGAGGCGCCGTCCGAGCAGCGTCCGCAGACGGTGTACGTGAGCTGGGACAAGATCCGCGATGTCGCCTATATCGCGATGAAGCACGAAATAGCGCCAGAAGAGACCGTAAGTCAGGTCGAAGCGGCAGATGTCGTCCTGGATTTCGGCAACACCGGGCAGCTCCTCGGCCTGGAGCTCACGGACGCGGCCACGCGGCTCCCGTCCGAGATGCGGATCTGACAGATCGGCATAATCGGCACCGTGAGCACCAGCATTCTCCCGCGCATCGTGGCCACCGACCTCGACGGAACCCTCCTCAACTCCTCCGGCGTCATCACCCCCCGCACCAGGCAGGCCCTGCGCTCCGCCCGCTCCGCCGGAGCCGAGATCGTCTTCGTCACCGCCAGGGCGCCGCGCGGCGTCCGCGAGATCGCCGGCCAGGCGGGCGTCACGGGCATCGCGATCTGCAGCAACGGCGCGATCGTGTACGACCTGACCACCGACGAGATCGTCGCCAGCCACCCGCTGGACCGGGCGGCGGCGAAGGGGGTCGCGCGGGCCCTGACCGCGGCCCTGCCCGGGGTCGGGCTGGCCGTCGAGACGGGCCGGAGCGTGCTCGCCGAGCCCGCCTACACCAGGCGCATCGCGCACGACCTGGCCTACCTGCGCGAGGTGAGCTCCGTCTTCGACGGCGACGAGCCCATCGTCAAGCTGCTCGCCCAGTCGCGCACCCGGACGGCGGACGAGATGGTCGCGGCCATGCCGGCGGAGGTCGAGGGGCTGGCCGAGGTCACGCACTCGGGCGTGGACGGGCTCCTGGAGATCAGCGCTCCCGGGGTGACGAAGGCGGGCACGCTCGACCTGCTGTGCCGGGAGCGGGGGATCGCGCCCGGCGAGGTGGTGGCCTTCGGCGACATGCCGAACGACCTGGCCGTGCTCGCCTACGCGGGCGCCGGCTACGCCATGGCCAACGCCCACCACCTGGTGCTGGCGGCGATCGAACGCCGCACGCTGTCCAACGACGAGGACGGGGTGGCCGCGGTGCTGGAGGCCCTCTACGGCTGACTTGTGCCCGCCTCTGTGCTCGCCTCTGTGCTTGCCTGTGTGCCCGCCCGCCCCCGCAGGCGGGCACGTACGGCGTCAGGTGTCGTCGTCCGACACCCGCGAGGCGCCCGTGCACGTGGTGGGCGACTTGCCGAGCAGCGGAAGCAGCGACCCGCAGGTGCTTACGGGCAGCGACACCGGCTCGATGATCTCGTCGTTGAAGATGGTCACGTTGCCGATCAGGGGCGGCGGGCCGGTCGGCGCGGCGGACCCTTCATCGGCGTGCGCGGCGCCCGCGAGCGAGCTCATGAACAGCGCGCTCGCCACGAGGACGGCCGGCCGCCTCACCGGGGCGCCCCGGCTAGGCGGCGACCCGTTCCTGGTGCAGGCGTTGCTGCCGCTCGCCCCCGTTCGTCTCGGTGTCGCGCCGCGCGCCCGCCATGATGCGGTCGATCAGCGCCAGCGCCAGCGCCGAGACCACGAAGGTCAGGTGGATCAGCGTTTTCCACAGCAGCTCCCGGTCGGTGATGGTCGGTCTGGAGGCGTTGATGAAGATCTGGAGGAGGTGGACGGATGAGATGCCGATGATCGCCATGGCCAGCTTGACCTTCAGCACGTTGGCGTTGACGTGGGAAAGCCATTGGGGCTGGTCGGGGTGCCCGTCGATGCGCAGCCGGGAGACGAACGTCTCGTAGCCGCCGATGATGACCATGATGAGCAGGTTGGAGACCATGACCACGTCCACGAGGCCGAGGACGATCAGCATGACGGTGGTCTCCGGTGGTGAGCCGCCGAACCCGAGCTCGATCAGATGGAGCAGCTCCATCATGAAGCGCCACGTGTAGACGATCTGGGCGAGGATCAGCCCCATGTAGAGCGGCGCCTGAACCCACCGGCTGAGGAACATGAAGTAGCCGACATATCCGGACATGGTCCGGGGCTCTGGTGGGGTGTCGGCCACGGGTACCCGCGCGAGCCGCACTAGGACGTGAAGACGTTGACGTGCTGGACCCAGGTCTCGACCCGGACGACGGGCGGGTCGGTGGTGAGCTTGTCGAGGGCGAGGGAGGGGAGTGCGCCCGCCAGCGCAAGTGCGGCGACGGCGGTCAGGACGCGGACCTTCAATGGATCTCCTAGCTGCTCTGCGCTATCGGATGGACTGGGCTTGCGCTGTGGGGGAACTGATCGGGCCGCCGTGGCGGGCGGCGCGGCCGGCTCTGCCGCGCCGCCTGCCCGGACAACCGGATCGGCCGGGGTCGTGCCCAGGCGGAGCCGGTCAGGGCTGCAGGCAGCTCACAGCCGGCAACTCGGCCGGCACGCCGGGGGCGGCCGGGTCGACCAGCGCTGTGGCGCCGGCGCCGGCCTCGGCCAGGCAGGGGACCAGGGTCAGGGGATCCACCACGGCGTAGGACGCAGGGGCGGCGAGCAGGGTCAGGCCTCCGGCGACGGCCGCGACGGCGATGATCCTACGGGGGGAGAAAAGCATAGAACCTCCTGGGAGACGGTAAGGAACAACCGTCGTCTAGCTACCCAGGGTAGTGATCCAGTAACACTGTGTATAATGAGAAAGCTCTCACGACTCCCAGCGGTCCTGCGCGTCCATGACCTCGTCGGCGTGGTCGTGCGCCCACACCCCGAACGCCTCGATCGGGCCGAGGAGCGTGCGGCCGAGGCCGGTCAGCTCGTACTCGACGCGGGGCGGCGCCTCCGCGTACGTACGGCGCGCGACCAGGCCGTTGAACTCCAGGCGGCGCAGCGTCTCGGTGAGCACCTTGGTGCTGATGCCGCCGATCTCCTCGCGCAGCCGCCCCGGCCGGCGCGGGCCGTGGCGCAGCGCCCACAGGACGACCGCGTTCCAGGTGTTGGCCAGCAGGTCGAAGGCCAGCCGGGCCTGGCAGTCGGCGATGAACCCCAACGTGGCCTCCGTTAGGCACCAAATGGTGTGTGACGGGCTTTCTACAGTCCTTCTACCAGTTCACACGACGGAGGACGTACATGCGTATCGGGATCCTGGGAGCGGGCGGCATGGCGGACGCCCTGGGCACGCAATGGGCAAGGGCGGGGCACGAGGTGATGATCAGCGGCAGGGACGCCGCCGCGAGCGCGGCCCGGGCCGCGGCGATGACCGCCGAGGCGGCGCGCACGGCCTGTCCGCCGGAGCGCGGGCCGGAGCGCGGGCCGGAGAGCGGGCCGGAGAGCGGGCCGGTGGCCGTCCGGGCCGGTGGCTGGGCGGAGGCGGCGGCGTTCGGGGAGGTCGTGATGGTGGCCGTCAGGCAGGCGGGGCTGACGGACGTGCTCGGGTCCGCCGGCGCGGCGCTACGCGGCAAGCCCGTCATCGACGTGGCCAACGCCGAGGGTCCGTACGACCCCGCCCGCCCCATCGCCCCGCTGATCCGCGACCTCACGGGAGGGCACGTGGTGAAGGCGTTCAACCTGTGCCACGTGGACGTGTGGCGGCTGACGCCGCCGGTGTTCGACGGGCGGCCGCTGGCCGTGCCGCTGTGCGGCGACGACCCGCAGGCCCTGGCCGCGGTGCGCACGCTGGTCGCCGACCTCGGCTGCACCCCGGTGGACGGCGGCGGGCTCGACCGGGCCACGCTGCTGGAGGCGACGGCCGCGTTCATGATCGGGCTCTGGTTCGGCGGCGCCGACGCCCAGGCCGTGCTCCCACCGGTGGCCTACTCGGGCCTCTAGCCGTACGACGGGCGGCGTATCGGGGATTCGGGCTCAGCGTCTGGCTTCTCGTCTGGGCCTGGCGCCGTTGACCCGCCCCGCCCGGTGCAGGGGTCAGCCGGGGTGGCGGGCCAGGTGGTCGGCGCGGCGGATCGGGTCGGGGAGGCGGTAGCGGGGGGCCAGGCGCAGGACCTGGTCGGTGACCGTGTCGAGGGAGACGCGGTGCCCCTGGGAGACGTACACCGGCTTGATCTCCCGCTGCGTGCGCAGCGCGCGGCCGACGACGGCGCCCTCGTGGACGATCGGCGCCCAGTCGCCCCGCTCCGGCCCCGGCGGCTCGTGCGTGCCGACGAAGGGCGTCTTGCCCACCCCGAGCGCGGGCAGGCCGGTCAGCACGCCCAGGTGGCAGGCCAGGCCGAAGCCGCGCGGGTGCGCCAGCCCGTATCCGTCGCAGACCAGCAGGTCGGGCGTCAGCGTGAGCCGTTCGAGCGCCTCCACCAGGGCGGGCAGCTCGCGGAAGGCGAACAGTCCGGGCACGTACGGGAACGCCACCCGGCCGTGCGCCGTCACCTCCTCCACCGTCTCCATCGTGCCGGCGTCGAGGACGACCGCGGCGGCCGTCAGCGAGTCGCCGTGATAGTGCACGTCCAGGCCCGCGACCAGCGAGAACGTGTCGGGCCCGGTGAGCTCGACGTGTCCACGGAGCCGGTCCTGGACGGCCTCGGCCTCGGCGGTGGTGGTGGGCCATGGGTGAAGCTGCTCAACCTGCACCCGCCTACGCTATTACGCGGCCGAGGCGCGATGTTCCGGCCAGGAGCGGTGGGCAAGGCCCCACCCCAATGGACAAAACGGACAACCCATAACATTGCTGGGTGATCGTCGGAGATACGCTTGGCCTCCTCGGAGCCGGGGTGGCGGCCGGAGTGGTGAGCACGGTCGTCAGCCTCGCCTCGATCGTCTCCTATCCGGCGCTCCTGGCCTTCGGCCTGCCCCCGCTGACCGCGAACGTCACCAACACCGTCGCCCTCGTCTTCACCGGCGTCGGCGCCGCCGCCGGCTCCCGGCCGGAGCTGGCCGGGCAGGGCGCGCGGGTGCTGAAGCTCGGCCCCGTGGCCGCGCTCGGGGGCGCGACGGGCGCGTTGCTGCTGCTGGTCACCCCGGCCAGGACGTTCGAGCTGATCGCGCCGTGGCTGATCGCGATGGCCTCGCTGCTGCTGGTCAGGCCGCCGTCGGTACGGACGCACGGCCAGCACGACGTGCTGGGGCGGGTGGCGCTGTTCGCCGTGACGGTCTACACGGGATATTTCGGCGCGGCCGGCGGGCTGATGGTGTTCGCCGTGCTGGCCTTCATGTTCGACCACCCGGCGGCCAAGCTGAACGCCATGAAGAACGTGATGTCCGGGCTGGCGAACGCGGTGGCCGCGCTCGGGTTCGCGCTGTTCGGGCCGGTGGACTGGGGCGCGGCGGCGCCGCTGGCCGTCGGATTCCTGCTCGGCGGGTGGGTCGGGCCCAGGATCGCGCGCCGGCTGCCGGGCGACAGCCTGCGCTACCTGGCGGCGGCCTGCGGGCTGGCGGTGGCGATCAAGCTGGGTTGGGACTCGTACGCGAGCTGACCCCCTCGCCCGCGCCGCTGACGAGCGCGGCGAAACGGGCGGTGACCCGGCGCCAGATCGGCGTGGAGACCGGCTCGTCCGCCACCGCCCGCGCGTACACCTCCTCGGGGTCGAACTCGCCCGGCGACCACTCACGGATGCGCTCGGGCAGCACCTCGGGATGGAACTGCACGCCCCAGGCCCGCTCGCCCACCCGGAACGCCTGGTACGGGCAGGCGCTCGTCTCCGCCAGCCAGACGGCCCCGCCGGGCAGCCGGGTGATCGCGTCCTTGTGGTGCTCGATCGCGGGCACCACCTCCGGCAGCCCGTGGAACAGCGGATCGCCGGCGGCCTCGGGCCGGATCGTGAGCGGCAGGCTGCCGTTCTCCGGCGCGCCCGTGTCGCCGGTCACCTCCCCGCCCGCGACCTGCGCGAGCAGCTGCCCGCCCAGGCAGATGCCGAACACCGGCACGCCCTCCTCCAGGGCCTGCCCCACCAGCCGCCGGGCGTCGGCCAGCCACGGCGCCCGGTCGTCGTCACCGGGCAGGTAGCCGCCGCCGAGCATGATCATGGCCGCGTGGTCGAGGCGGGCGGGCAGGGGAGCGCCCTCGTGGGCGAGCACGACGTCCAGCCTCAGCGCGGCCTCCTCCAGCCAGCCGCCCAGCCGGCCGGGGCCGCCGCTCCTGCTGTTCTGGACGATCAGGACGTCACCCATCGTATGCTTCCGCCATCCAACCGAGGATCTGCTCGTCCACGTCCTCGACGCGGGTGAACTTGAAGAAGTGCGCCGTCCTGCCGCCCGGGATCGGCAGCACCCTGGAGACCAGCGGGTGCTCGACCTGTCTGGCCAGCGTCAGCTCCAGGTGGAGGCTGCGGGCCTTGGGGCGCACCTCGGCGAACTTGTGCTCACTCTTGAGGAACACCCCGACCCGCACCGCGTCCTCGTGGACCGGCCCGAGCCGCTCGACGAGGCGGTCGTAGATCTCCCGGTAGACCGGCGGGTACGGGGCCGTCATGGGAGGTTCGCGGCCCTGGCCGTGTGGCGCAGCAGCAGCGCGGTCGTGACCGGGCCGACCCCGCCGGGGACGGGCGTGATCGCGCCCGCCACCTGCGACACCGCGTCGAAGTCGACGTCGCCGACCAGCCCGCCGTCGTCCGTGGGGTTGGTGCCGACGTCGATCACCACCGCGCCCGGGGCGACGTGCCCGGCCCCGATCAGCTCGGCGCGGCCCAGCGCCGTGACCAGCACCTCGGCGGTGGAGGTGACGGAGGCCAGGTCGCGGGTGCGCGAGTGGCAGACGGTCACCGTGGCGTGCCGGTCGAGCAGCAGGTGGGCCACCGGCTTGCCGACCACGGTCGAGCGCCCGACCACCACGGCCCGCCGCCCCTCCAGCTCCACCTCGTGGTGGTCGAGCAGCGCCAGCACGGCCGCCGCCGTGGCGGGCGGGAACGCGGGCAGCCCGGCGACGAGCCGGCCCAGCGAGAGCGGGTTGGCGCCGTCGACGTCTTTTCGCGGGTCGATGGCCCCGGCCAGCCGCTGCGCGGAGGCGCCGGCCGGGAGCGGGGTCTGCAGCATGACGCCGTGGACGTTGGCGTCGGCGCTGAGCTTGGTCAGCGTCTCGCCGATCCGCTCGGGAGCGGTCTCGGGCCCGAGGTCGACGATGTCGCAGGCGATGCCCACGCCGGCCGCCGCCTTGGCGATGGACCGGACGTACCACAGGCTCGCCTCGTCGTCCGTCGCGACCACCACGGCCAGGCGCGGTTGCGGGCCCGCCGCGGCCTCGGCCTCCGTCTGGTCCCTGATGGCGGCGGCCAGCTCTTTCCCGGTGAGCGTCTTCACGGATTGATCTCCTCGCGTACCTCGGCGGTCACCCAGTCTGCCCTGGCGACGGCCGCGTCCACGCCGGAGACACGGTGGTTCAGCTCCTCGCGTACCCGCTCGTCCTTGATGCCCGACAGGTTGACCTCGACGTTGACCCGGGCCGTGGTGAGCGCGGCGCGGGCGGCCTCCGCGGCGGCGGCGACGTCGGTGACGACGTTGCGGTTGCAGATCGGCAGCAGCACCTCGCACAGCTCGACCACCCGCGTGGCGGTCTCGACCACCCTGGCGGGCGGCTCGGCCGCGCCGGCCAGCGCCCTGGCGATGGCGGCGCTGCGCTCCTCGCCCTTGGGCAGCCGGTACGCGTTCGTGACCGCGGTGAACGCCGCCGCGTCCGCCTCGGCCAGCCGCAGCGCGCGGACCCGCAGAGTGTCGCTCTCGCCGATCACGCCGACGATGGTCTCGGCGTGCTCGGCGTACTTCTCCCCGGTCGTGTATCGGGCGACCATGCCGAGCAGCGCGGCGCCCTGCGCCGCGTGCAGGGCGGCCGTCGCGCCGCCGCCGGGCGCGGGCACTCTGTCGGCCAGCTCGGCCAGGAAATCGACGATCTTCGTGTCGCGCATGGCGGCATTCTGTCAGGCCAGGGGCCCGTCATTCCCGGTGCATCGGCCGCGTGGCGTCCTCCGGTCCGTTGTACGACGCGTACGGCGAGGGCGCCGGCCCGTACTCGGGCGCGGTGTAGCCGCCGTGCGTCACCGAGGACCGCCACCGGGACGGGAACAACGAGACGACCACCAGCGCCACGCCCAGGAACAGCAGCACCCCCGAGTACGCGACGGTCTGGAACCCCTGCTCCATGACGTTCGGCAGCCACTGGTCGGGCAGCACTCGCACGCCCCGCAGCTCCAGCACGGGGAGGATGCCCAGTGCGGCGAACGACAGGCCGCCGAGCAGCGAGGCGATCGGCGACAGCCGCGAGCCGGCCAGGAACGCGAGCGCGATGGCCGAGGCCGCGATGGCGGACAGCCCGAGCCAGGAGGGCTCGAACGCCGACTGGAATCTGAGCAGGTACTCGCCGACGCCGTACCAGAGGCTCGCGGCGATGATCGGAGGGAGGAGCAGCCCTGCGACCACTCCCAGAACATGACGGGCACCGTTTGACATGACTAAACCCCGTTTGTTCGCTTGTGCCCCAACCTACCGCCTGATCTCGCGGCGTGGGGGCGGCCTTCGACACCCGGCCCGCCGCGCGGGCGCTTGCTGAAAGCTCCCTGTGAAGCCTGCCCCCAGGGCTTTGCCCGGGCCGCGAGCACGGGCATCGTTGGCCGCATGAGATCCGCGATCCTGAAGACCGCACTCAGCACCCTCGTCGTGGTCCTGCTCGGCGGCGTGCCCGCGCAGGCCACCGGCAAGCCCGACACGTTCGCGCTGCCGAACGGATTCCAGCCGGAGGGCATCGCGATCGGGCCCGGCCCGTACGCCTACTTCGGCTCCCGGGCGACCGGTGACATCTACCGGGCCGATCTGCGTACCGGCAAGGGGGCCGTGATCAGCAAGGGCCCGGGCACGCCCTCGCTCGGGCTCAAGACCGACGGGCGCGGGCGGCTGTTCGTGGCCGGGGGAACGGGCGGCGACGCGCGCGTGATCGATCCGCGGACCGGCGAGGTCGTCAAGTCGTACAAGCTGACCGCCGACCCGGCGTTCGTCAACGACGTCATCCTCACCGGCCACGCCGCCTACTTCACCGACTCCCGCAACCCCGTCCTCTACAAGCTGGACCTCGGGCGCGGCGGCGCGCTGCCCGCCGAGGCCGTCAAGATCCCGCTCTCGGGCGCCATCCAGTACACGACCGGCAACAACGCCAACGGCATCGCCCCCAGCCCCGACCGCGAGTCGCTGCTGATCGTCCAGTCGAACACCGGCAAGCTGTTCGAGGTCGACCCGTCCTCCGGGGTCACCACGGAGGTGGACCTGGGCGGCGAGTCGCTCGTCAACGGCGACGGCCTGCTGCTGTCGGGACGGACCCTGTACGCGGTGCAGAACCGCCTGAACGCGATCGCCGTCGTCAACCTGACGCGCGACGGCGCATCCGGAAAAGTCGTGAAACGGCTGACCGATCCGCGGTTCGACGTCCCGACGACGGTCGCCGCCTTCGGCAAGCGCCTCTACCTGCCCAACGCCCGCTTCACGACGACCCCGGCCCCCGACACGCCGTACTCGGTGGTCGCCGTCAAGCGCTGACAACCCTCGACGGGCAGGGGCGGCCCCCCTGCCCGTCCGCGCGCTACTTCTTGATCGTGTAGCTGTCGCCGTAGACCTTCCAGGTCAGCGGCGGGTTCAGGTCGAGGTTGCCGTTCTTGAGGAACACGCGCTGCATCGTGTCCACGCGCGTGGTGTCCTCGTGCGCCTCCTCCGCCTTCATCGCCGCCTTCCTGGCGTCCAGGAACGCGTTCAGGTACGTCACCTCGTTCCCGCCCTGCGCGGGCGGCTTGGCCTTGGCCAGGGCCGACTTCCTGATGCCGCCGAAGCTCAGCTTGTCGCTGCCCGGCCCGTGCATGACCATGGCGTCGTAGTAGGCGAACTGGCCGAGCGCGCGCAGCCCGTCCTGCTTGGCCTGCTTGACGGCCGGGTTGAAGTACACGCGGTCGCGCTCGTCGTTCTGGGCCTGCTGGAATGCGGCATCCTTGGCGGCCGTCTTCCAGTCCTTGGTGAAGTTCGGGTCGAGGCCCTTGTGGGAGTCGGTGCCGTTCACCTTGCGCAGGGCCGGGAGGTATTTGGCCAGGACGTTGCCGGGCTTGCGCTTGGCGTAGAGCTCGACCAGCTCCAGCATGTCGCCCGTGCCGGAGCAGAAGCCGATGATCCCGGCCGTGTAGCCGCGGCCGTCGTCGATGTCCTCGATGTAGTCGTACTGGGCCTTCCAGTCGAGCGACGAGTTCTCCGCGCTGGACACCAGCTGCATGGCGATGTCCTTCTTGTGCGGATCGTCGAGGTTGACCGGGCCGGTGCCGGTGACGGCGAGGGAGAGGGTCAGGAGTGTCGCGGTCAGCACATGAGCCCCTGAGGGAGAGGGAGGTTAGGAAAGCTTCCTAACGAACCATACTCCGATATATCAACCCACGGGGCTCATGTTGTGAAAACTAGCTCAAGGGGCGCAGCGCGGCCAGTTGCTGCTCGAACGGGACGACCTCCTCCTCCCCCTCCTCCTCGGTCTCGACCCTGGGCGCGCGGTGCGGCAGCAGGTCGGCCAGCTCCTCGGCGGCGCGGGCGATGCGCCGGCCGAGGCCGTCGGTGAAGGCGTCGCCCCCGCCGCCCCAGTCCTCCGAGGCCGCGTACACGGCGGTGGGCACGACGACCGCGCGCAGGTAGGCGAACAGCGGGCGCAGCGCGTGCTCCAGCGCCAGCGAGTGCCGGGCGGTGCCGCCGGTGGCCGCGATGAGCACGGGCTTGCCGGCCAGCGCCGCGTTGTCGAGCACGTCGAAGAACGACTTGAACAGGCCGCTGTACGAGCCGCTGAAGATCGGCGTGACCGCGATGAGCCCGTCGGCCTCCGTCACCGCCTCGATCGCCGCGCGCAGCCGGCCGTTCGGGAAGCCGGTCACGAAGTTGTTCGCGATGTCCACGGCGAGGTCGCGCAGCTCGATCACGCGTACCTCGGCCTGCGTCTGACGCGTGACGGCCTCCGCGAGGCGGTCGGCGAGCAGGCGGCTGGAGGAGGGCTGGGTCAGCCCCGCCGTGACGACGGCGAGCTTCATCTGGTCGGTCTCCTTTCCGGTGGTCAGGCGGTGACGGCGGGCAGGCGGGAGGCGTGGGTGGGGCCGTCCGGCACCTCGGCGGGCCGGTCCTTGGCGAACTCCTTGCGCAGCACCGGGACGACCTCCTCGCCCAGGAGGTCGAGCTGCTCCAGCACGGTCTTCAGCGGCAGGCCCGCGTGGTCCATCAGGAACAGCTGGCGCTGGTAGTCGCCGAAGTGGTCCCTGAACTCGAGGGTCCTGTCGATGACCTGCTGCGGGCTGCCCACGGTGAGCGGCGTCTCGGCCATGAACTCCTCCAGTGACGGCCCGTGGCCGTACACGGGGGCGACGTCGAAGTACGGGCGGAACTCGCGCACCGCGTCCTGCGAGTTCTTGCGCATGAACACCTGGCCGCCCAGGCCCACGGCGGCCTGCTCCGCCGTGCCGTGCCCGTAGTGCGCGTAGCGCTGCCGGTAGAGGTGGATGAGGCGCATGAAGTGCTCCTTCGGCCAGAAGATGTTGTTGGCGAAGAAGCCGTCGCCGTAGTAGGCGGCCTGCTCGGCGATCTCGGGGCTGCGGATCGAGCCGTGCCACACGAACGGCGGCACCCCGTCCAGCGGGCGCGGCGTCGAGGTGAAGCCCTGCAGCGGGGTGCGGAAGCGCCCCTCCCAGTCGACGACGTCCTCGCGCCAGAGCTTGTGCAGCAGGGCGTAGTTCTCGATCGCGAGCGGGATGCCCTGCCTGATGTCCTGGCCGAACCACGGGTAGACGGGCCCGGTGTTGCCCCGGCCCAGCATGAGGTCCACCCGCCCGTCCGCCAGGTGCTGCAGCATGGCGAAGTCCTCGGCGATCTTCACGGGGTCGTTGGTCGTGATCAACGTCGTGGCGGTGGACAGGATCAGGCGCTCCGTCTTGGCCGCGATGTATCCGAGCATGGTGGTCGGCGAGGACGGCACGAAGGGCGGGTTGTGGTGCTCGCCGGTCGCGAACACGTCGAGCCCGACCTCCTCGGCCTTGAGGGCGATCGCCACCATCGCCTTGATCCGCTCGTGCTCCGTCGGCGTCCGGCCCGTGGTGGGATCGGTGGTGACGTCGCCCACACTGAAGATTCCGAACTGCACTTTAGTCACCATCCATGACTGTTGAATTTTTGACGGATACGGTAGCGCACAACCCCGCTGAGATATTCCACCATGGTGCGCCGATCGGCTAGGCGGCCAGCGCGTTGATGTCGGACGGGCCGAGGATCCGCCGGGGCGCGCCGTGCTCGGCGACCGCGATCATGGCCCGTCCGATGCGCTCCGTCGTGGTGACCGCCGACGCGAACAGCCGCCGCAGGATCGGATAGAGCGGGCGCGTCACCACGTACGCCAACCGGTAGACCCGGGTCCGCGACGTGACGCCGTGCATCGGCTGGATGTAGCCGGGCCGGAACATGTAGGCCTCGAACGGCAGCTCCAGCAGCGCGTTCTCGGTCGCGCCCTTCACCCTGGCCCACATCGAGCGCCCCTGGGCGTCGGTGCCGGCGCCCGAGACGTACACGAAGGTCGAGCCCGGGTTGAGCCGGGCCAGCGTGCGCCCCGCGGACAGCGTGACGTCATAGGTGATCCGCCGGTAGTCCTGCTCGCTCATGCCCGCCGACGAGACCCCGAGGCAGAAGAAGCAGGCGTCGTAGCCGCTCAGCTCGGCCTCGATCGGGGCGAGGTCGAGCAGGTCGCCGTGCGTGATCTCGCGCAGCTTGCCGTGCGCGACCCCGGTCGGGGCGCGCCCGACGGTGAGCACGGCGCTCACCCGGTCGTCGAGCAGGCACTCCCTGAGCACCCCGCGCCCGATCATCCCGGTCGCCCCGAACAGGATCACCCTCATACCCCGATTGTCTCTCCGATCCCGTCGGGCAGGGGATAGGGCCGCTCCGCGGGCAGCAGCCCGTTCACGTCCGCGCGGCCCACGACCGCCGCGCGCACCTCCCGTACCCGGTCGGTGATGTCGGTGATCGCCAGCGTCCACTCGTCGACGTAGCGCCGCACCGCCTCGCCCGACAGCCCGATCTGGATCGACCGGTAGGGCAGCGCCTCGTGCCGCAGCCCGCGCTCGGGATCCCACTGGATCCGCACCGGGCTGCGCCGCACCCGCTCCGTCCAGCCGGGCTGCCGGTCGTCGTGGCTCAGGCACGAGTGCGCCAGCGCCCACTCGAACCCCTCGCGCGACAGCGAGACGGCCAGCACCCGCTCCTGGCCGGGCTTGGTCGCCCACCCGCACCGGTACATCATCCACAGGAACGACGGCTTGATCCACGTCATCCGCTCGCGCTTGAACGGCGCCACGAACCGCTGCGCCGCCACGGCGGGCCCGGCGATGGCGGCGTCGTAGGCCTGGTAGACGGTGATCGACTCCTCGGTGTAGGCGGCACGGATCTGCCGGTAGGGCATGTTCATGCCGCCCAGACTGGCGAAGAGCCGCGCCGGATGGCAACGGATTATGGCCCCGCCAGGTCCCTGACCGCGAGCGCCAGGTGGGCGGCGGCGGGCGTCGGGACGGTCAGGCCGCGGGCCGAGATGCCGATCGCCCACTGCGTCGAGCCCGGCACGACCGCGCTCGCGCACGCCACGTCCTCCCTGAACTGCCCGTGCTCCTCCACCACCTGCCCGGGCCGCAGCCCCGCCAGCTCCTCCTCCAGGTCCTCGACGCTGGTCGGGGTCGCGGAGGTGAAGCGGCGCATGCCGTGCCCGGTGAGCACGGCGCGCCGGACATGGGGCGGCAGGGACAGCAGCAGCGCCTTGCCGAGCGCGGTGGCGTGCGGCGCCGTCTCCAGGCCCGCCTGAAGGTCCTCCAGCCACGGCGAGCGTGGCCCCTCCGCCACCTCGACCACCATCAGCCGCCCTTCGGCGAGCTGGGCCAGGTAGGCGGTGTGGCCGGAGGCGTCGGCCAGGTGCCGCAGCACCTCCGAGGCGCGCGGCGGCCGTTCGAACGACTCCAGCATCTCGTGGAACCGCTCGGCCACCTGCGAGCCCGGCAGGTAGTCGCCGTCGGGCAGCCGGTGCAGGTAGCCCTCGTAGCAGAGGGTGCGGACGAGGTGGTAGGAGGTGGACAGGTTCAGGCCGCATCGGCGGGCGATGACCTTGACCGACAGCGGCCGGTCGGCACGCGAGACCTCTTCAAGCACACGGAGCGCACGGGAGACGCTGCGGATCAGATCGCTCGGTTCTTCGCCGGTCATCCATACAGCATGCCGCCGCGTCGGCCGCTCCGCCCTTACGCGAAGGACCGAGCTTGCAGCCGTCGGCGGCCGCGACGGTACGGGGCTCGATCTTTCGGGGCACCTGTGCGGGCCCGCACGCTGGTCCGATGATGGGGCCAGGCCGGACCGGCGCCGTCCGAGGTCTACGACCCGTGCCGCGGGGGTTACGCCTCCATGGCCTTGGTCCGGTGCACGGCCTGTAGCAGCCCGACGGCCACCAGCCCGGCGACCGTCGCCGAGCCGCCGTAGGAGACGAACGGCAGCGGCACGCCCACGATCGGCATGAGGCCCACGGTCATGCCCACGTTCACGAACGTCTGGAACGCGATCCACGACACCAGCGCCCCGGCCAGCACGGTCCCGTACGGGGAGTCGCTGCGCCGCGCGATGGCCAGCCCGCGCCACAGCAGCGCGCCCACGCACAGCACGATCAGCGCGGCCCCGGCGAACCCGAGCTCCTCGCCCGCGACGGTGAAGATGAAGTCGGTGTGCTGTTCGGGCACGAAGTGCCCGGCGGTCTGCTCGCCGTTGAACAGGCCCTTGCCGTAGAAGCCGCCCGACCCGATGGCGATGCGCGCCTGGGCCGCGTTGTACCCCACGCCGCCCAGGTCGGACGCGGGGTCGGCCAGCACGAGCAGCCGTTCGATCTGGTACGGCCGCACCAGCCCCAGCTGCCAGGCCGCCGCGCCCGCGCCCGCCGCCCCGGCGAACAGCACCAGCAGCCACCGCTTGGGCGCCCCCGACACCAGCAGCGCCCCGGTCACCATGGCCGCGAACACCAGCATCGTCCCCAGGTCAGGCTGCAGCGCGATCAGCCCGATCGGCACCGCGGCCAGCACCAGCGCCAGCACCACCCCGCCGAACCCGGGCCGCCGCTGCCCGTCGCGCAACTCGCCGAGCGGCACCGCGAACGCCAGCGCGAGCGCCACCTTCGCGAACTCCGACGGCTGGAACCGCACCCCGGGAGCCGGCACGATCCACGAGTGCGCCCCGTTCACCCGCACGCCCAGCGGGGTCAGCACGCCCGCCAGCGAGACCAGGGCCAGCACGTACACCACCGGCACGTACGCCCGCAGCACCCGCAGGTCGACCCGCGAGACCAGCCACATGAGCACCACGCCGAGCCCGACGCCGACCGCCTGCCGCACCAGCAGCGAGTAGTCGCCCTCCATCCGCGTGGCCGACCACACCAGCAGCAGGCCCACCACGGACAGGCCCAGCGCCAGCAGCGTCAGGACCCGGTCGGGCGCGGCCAGCGTCGGCGCCCACACCACCCGCGACCTCATCGCCGCTCTCTCAGGGCCAGGATGCCTTCCCAAATGTCACGAGTCGCCGGTGCCGCGCCCTCGGCGCCCCTGCCGCCCTCCGAGAGGACGACCACCACGGTGTAGGCCGGGTCGGGGGCGAAAGAGGCGAACCAGGAGGTGTCCCGCCGCCCGAACGACTCCGCCGTGCCGGTCTTCCCGGCCACCGCGATCCGGTCGAACGGGAACTTCTCGAAGGCGCCCGCGGCCGTCCCCGACCGGGGCACCTGGCTCAGCGCCTGCCTGATGAACCGCAGCGTCTCGGCGGAGGCAGGCAGCCGCCCCGCCACCGGCGGCTCGACCGCCCGCACGGTGCTCCCGCCGGGCCGCACGATCCGCAGACCCACACGCGGGCTGTACAGCGTGCCGCCGTTGGCGACGGCCGCGTACGCCCGTGCCAGCTGCAGCGGCGTCACCAGCACGCCGCCCTGCCCGATGGCGAAGTTGGCCGCGTCGCCGCCCCGCCACACGCCGCCGCCCCGGCAGTTCTCCTTGGCGATGGCCGTCAGGTACGCGGCCCGCCCCCGGTCGGCCGGCTCCGGGTAGCCCTTGACCGCGCGCCGGCAGCTCTCCTCGCGCGTGGCCTGCCAGTACGCCTTCTTCGACGCCGGGTCGGGCACCGCGCCCGCCGCCTCGCCGGGCAGGTCGACCCCCGTCGGGCGGCCGAACCCGAACCCGCGGGCGGTCCTCTGCATGACGTCCGACCCGCGCTCCCAGAGCTGGTCGGCGAGCCGGTAGAAGATCGTGTCGCACGACTCCACCAGCGCCCCGCGCATGGTCATCGGGCCGAGGTCCGCGCTCGCGAAGTTCCTGAACAGGCGGTTGCCGACGGTGTAGCCGCTCGGGCAGTCGTACGTGGCGCCGAGCCCGTACCCGGCGGCGGCCGCGGCGGCCACCGAGGCGACCTTCCACGTCGAGCCAGGGGCCCACTCACCCTGCACGGCCCGCGACAGCAGCGGCAGCGCCTTGTACTCGCGGGCCGTCACGCCGTCGGTCCACACGGCCGGGTCGTACGAGGGCCGCCCGGCCAGCGCGACCACCCGCCCGGTCCGCGACTCCATCACCACGGCCGCGCCCGACGAGCCGCCGCTGCTCGACAGGGCCCGGCTCAGCGCCTGCTCGGCGATGGCCTGGATGCGGGAGTCGATGCTGGTCACGAGCGTGTCGCCGGGGACGGGCGGGTCCAGGCGGATGACCCTGGTGACCCGTCCGGTGTTGCCCACGGCCACGTCCCGCCGTCCCGCCCGGCCGGCCAGCTCCCTGTCGTACACGCCTTCGAGGCCGTCACGGCCCTTCGCGCCCTGCACGTACCCGAGCGTGTGCGCCGCCGCCGCGCCGAACGGGTAGACGCGGACGGGCCTCAGCTCCGTGCGCACCCCCGGGAAGTCCTGCTGCCGCTCGCTGATCTGCAGCGCCGCGACGCCCTCGGCGACGGGGATCGGCTCGTACGGCGAGCCCTGCCAGCACGGCTGCGCCACCCGCGGCCCGCACAGCCGCACCTTCTCCGCCAGCTGCCGGTACGGCTGCCGCAGCACCTTGCCCAGCCGGGTGAGCACCGTCCTGCCGCCGTCGGGCTGGTGGGCCAGCTCGACGGCGTCCACCGTGACCACCGGCCTGGTGTTGTTCGTCACCAGCGGCCGCCCGGCCACGTCGAGGATCTGCCCCCGGGTCGGCGGCAGCGACACCGTCCTGATCCGCACCTCGGCCGCCGCCTGCGCGTACCGGGCGGCGCCGACCACCTGCAGCTGCCAGAGCCGCCCCACCAGCGTGAGCATCATCGCCGCGACGACCAGCCGCAGCACGAACAGCCTGGCCCTAGACACGGCGCGGCTCCGCGTCCCAGCGACCGGGCAGGGGCGCCCTCGCCCTGCGCCGCGTCAGAAGCGCGCCGATCATCGCGCCGAGCACCACCGTCCAGCCCAGCGTCCGTGGCAGCTCGGGGACCACCGCCGTCCACGGGTCGTCCCCGAGCCCCACGGCGGCCGCGGCCTGCAGCAGGACGCCCACGGTGGCGCCCGCCGCGGCCACCGGGAGTGGCCTGCCCTCGCGCCGGTGGCCGACCAGCAGGCCCACGATCGACAGCACCAGCGCCGTCCGGCCCACCGTGCCGTCGGCGGGCGGCGTCACGTCGGCGGCCAGCCCGGCCACCAGCCCCGCCACGCACCCCCACACCGGCCCCCGGGCCAGCGCCAGCCACACCACGGCCAGCGTCACCAGGTCAGGGCCGCCCCACGGCGACCGGTTGACCAGCAGCACCTGCAGCAACGGGGCCGCGAACACCAACACCACCAGTCCCACGGCTCACCGCTCCGGCTCGGGCACGACGACCGAGACGAGGTCGAGCGCGGACAGGCGGGCCGCGGGCCGCACCAGCGCCGTGCGGGTGGCCGCGCCCGGCACGCTCTCGATCGAGCTGACCGTGCCGATGGCCAGCCCGGCCACGTACGGCCGCCCGCCCGCCGAGCCGAGCGTCACCACCTGGTCGCCGGCCTTCAGCGGCGCGTTCGGGTCGAACAGGCTCAGCCGCAGGCCCTCCGGTCCGCCCGTGACCAGGCCGAGCTCGCCCGAGCCCGCCATGCGCGCGCCCACGGACGAGCCGGCGTCCGTGATCAGCGACACCGAGGCCGTCGCGGGGCCCGCCCAGGTGACCTTGCCGACCAGCCCGTCGGCGTTCAGCACCGTCACGTCGCGCTCGACGCCGGAGCCGGTTCCGGCGTCGATGGTGACCTGCCGCCCCCGTCCGAACCCGACCACGTGCGCGGCCACCCCCCTCGCGGAGGGGCCGGGCCGCTGCCGGGCCGCCACCAGGTCGGCCCGCAGCCGCGCGTTCTCGCGCTCCAGCAACCGCACGCGCTGCTCGCCGCCCACGGACCGGGTCACCGCCCCGATCGCGTTCTCCATCGTCCCGTACACGGCCGATCCCGCCGCCCGCAGCGGAGCCAGGGGCGTCAGCGTACGGTCGATCACGACGAGCAGGACGGCGGCGGCGAGCACGAGCAGGACGAACGCCCGCTTCACCGACGGGACCGATCGGGCAGCAACACGTCACGCATGGCCTGGAATCGCTCGACGCAGCGGCCCGCGCCCAGCGCCACCGAATAGAGAGGCTTGTCCACGACCCGGATCGGCATGCCGGTGGCCGCGCCCATCCGGTCGGCCAGGCCGCGTAACAGGGCGCCGCCGCCGGTCAGCACGATCCCGTTGTCCAGCAGGTCGCCCGCCAGCTCGGCCGGGCACTGGTCCAGCGTCGCCTGCACGGCGTCGATGATGGCCTGGACCTGGTCCTCGATGGCCTCGCTGATCTGTTCGGAGGTGATGGTCGTCGTCTTCGGCAGCCCGCTGACCAGGTCGCGGCCGCGTACCGGGGCCGAGGTCTTCGGGTCGAGCTGCCGCGCCACGGCCGCGGGCGCCGCGTCGGGCCGCTTGGACCTGAACGGGTTCCAGCGGTGCGGGGCGGGTGGCGGCTCCGGCTCCGCCTCGTCCACGACGACCACCGGGCCGCCCCCGTCGACGAGGGCAACCCCGACCCGGTGCCTGCCTCTGGGGTCGGAGTCGTGCACGGGAGCGGGCCGCACCATGCCCAGGTCGATCTTCAGCCGTTCGGCCGTCCGTTCGCCCAACAGGAGCGCGTGCTCCTTCTTGGTGTGGGTGATGATCGCCTCGTCCAGCTCGTCGCCGCCGACCCGCAGCGACCTGGCGACCACGACGCCGCTCATCGAGACGATGGCGACCTCCGTGGTCCCGCCGCCGATGTCGACCACCATGTTGCCGGTGGCCTCGCCGACCTTCAGCCCGGCGCCGATCGCCGCGGCCATCGGCTCCTCGATGATGTGCACCCGGCGCGCGCCCGCCTCGTAGGCGGCCTCCTTGACCGCCCGCTGCTCGATGGAGGTGGTGCCGCTCGGAACCGCCACCACGATGCGAGGCTTGGCCAGGAACCTGCTCGGGTGCGCCTTCTGGATGAACATGCGCAGCATCCGCTCGGCCGCGTCCAGATCCGCGATCACGCCGTCCTTGAGCGGCCTGATCGTGGCGATGTGCGGGGGAGTGCGGCCCATCATGCGCTTGGCCGCCTTGCCCACGGCCACGACGGTGTTCTTGTGCAGGTTGATCGCGATGACGGAGGGCTCGTTCAGCACGATGCCCTTCCTGCGGACGTAGACGAGGGTGTTGGCCGTACCGAGATCGACGGCTATGTCGTGACCGAGAAGACCCAATGCGAATGCCATGTGCCGCACAGCCTTTCGACCGGGGAGGGCAGGGGGACTGCTGCCCGCCCCCGCGCTGCCCTGAGGGTTTTGGCCACAAACGTCTTAACTTTGTATCCGTGCTGTTCTCGCAGCTCAGCCGGGGCTGTAGGAGCAGAGCGCGCCGGTGCGGACGGTCGCGCGCAGTTCCTCGCCGATGACGGGGTCGGCCGTGGCGATGCGTTCGACGGCGCGCCTGATGGCCGTGCCCACCGCCGTCCTGGCGCGTTCCTGGCCGCCCGCCAGGCCGCGGGCCCGCCCGCCCAGCCCCGCTGCCGAGGCCAGCTCGGCGACCAGCCGGTCGCGCTCGGCGCGCCGCGCCTGCGCCTGCTGGCGCAGGTGGTTCGACTCCAGCTCGTCGATCTCCGCGTCCAGCTGCGCCAGCCTGTCCTTGTACGCCCGCCCCGCCGGTCCGTCGAGCACCGGCCGCGGCCCGGCGGATCCGGCCGAACCCGCGGCCAGGCCGGTGGCCGTGATCTCCTGCCCGGGGCTGGCCAGCAGCGCCGCCAGGTGGGCCATACCCGCGCAGTGGTCGACGAGCACGGCCCGCGCGCCCAGCTCGACCTGCCAGCGCGGCCCGCACGGGCGGCAGGTGACCCGGCCGCTCACGTGCGGCGGCAGCGTCATGCCCAGGGCGTCGGCCTCCTGGGCGGCCAGTGCCAGCTCCCGCCGCGCCGTTCCGTCCCTGGGCCCGTCGCGCAGCGCCAGCGCCTGGCCCAGGCGGGAGCGCGACAGGGCCACCGCGGGCCAGTGGCCGAGGGCCAGGTTCTCGTGGACGGCGGTGCGCAGGTGCCCGGCCGCGCGGTCGAGGTCGCCCATGGTGATGGCGGCCACGCCCAGGCTGTGGTGGACCGAGCCGAAGCAGGCGATCCCCGGGCCCGTCGTCACCGGCAGCTCCGCGTACGGGGCCAGCTCCGCCGCCGCCCCGGCCGCCAGCTCGGCGTCGCCCAGCAGGCCGGCCGCCTCGACGACCGCGTACATCGAGGCCAGCCACGTGCTGGTCCGCGGCCGGTCGGCGAGGACGCCGCCGCGCAGCCGGGCCAGCATGCTCTCGGCCAGCCGCCGGTCACCGGCAGCGGCGGCGGCCAGCGCCAGGGCCGCGCAGGGGGAGTCGTCGACCGCGCTGAGCGTCGGGGAGCCGAGCAGGCCGGCGAGCCGGGGGACCAGCTCGGCGACGCGGCCCTGGTACCAGCGGATGGCGGCGAGCTGGCAGCCGTACCAGGCGGTCGCGTTGTCGTCGCCGGCCGCCGTGCCCAGCTCGTGGCAGGCGGCGGCGCGCTGCTCGGCCTGGGCGAACCTGCCGGCGCGGATGCTCAGCATGACCTCGATCGCGCCGAGCACGAACCCGATCGCCCGGTGCGGCCCGGCCTCCAGCGCCGCGCGCAGCTCGGCCAGGGCCCGCTCAGCGTGGGGATCGGCCGCCATGAGAAGGTCGGCGGCGTACCAGAGCAGGCCCGTCAGGAGGTCGGCGCGGCGGCCCGTACGGGAGGCCACGCCGATCAGCTCCCTGGCCAGCTCCAGCCGCAGCGTCCCGTGGTCGGGGCCCAGCGCGCAGTGGTGCGCCAGGCTCAGCGCCTCGGCCAGCGCCTCCGGGACGTCCGCCGACCTGGCCTCGGCGACCAGCGCCAGGACGGCCTCGTGCCCGCCGCCGCGGTAGTCGTCCTCGGCGGCGAGCCTGATCCGCAGCCGCAGGGCCGGCGCGGAGCCGGGATCGAGCAGCGCCAGCGCCTCGCGCTGGCGCACCCGCACCATGGCCGCGCCGGCCGCCGTCCGGTGCTCGTGCGCCCACATCCCGCCCAGGCCCAGGGCCGCCCGCGCCATGGCGGGCCGGTCACCCCGCTGGGCGGCCTCGCGGTAGGCGACGTCGAACCGTTCGCGTGCGCGCCGCAGGTCCCCCGTGACGAGCAGCGCGCGCTCTCCGTCCAGGAGAGCCCATTCCAGCGTCTCCATCAATGGTCCACCCCCGTGGCAGCCGATCCTCCTCGCGCACCCGTGGACAGCGGGCCCCACCGCTCCCCGGCCGATGAACAATCGGGTGAACTGCCTTGAGGACGGCTCCCATCCGTCCCCAGTTCAATTTCACCCCGAAGTGGTCCTGGACGGAACCGAATTATCGGGCGGTGCGCCAGGCCTGCTCCTCGACCAGTTCCACGCTGCGCCATCCGCCGGGGGTGCGCCGCAGGCGATGGTGGTACCAGCCGCCGCCGTGCAGGAAGCCCTCGGTGTCCGCGGTGACCATGTCCCTGGTGGGGGCGAGGGTGTCGGTGAAGGGGGCGCTCACGCGCGCCTCCCCGTCCTGGAAGTCGATGGTCGGGGCCCCGATGAGGTGCAGCCGCCCCGGCCAGTGCGGCAGCACCTCGGCGAGCCAGCTCTTGACCTCCTCCCGCGTGCCCTTGATGCCGCCGGTGGAGCGGTAGTCGATCACCGCGTCCGGGCTGAACACCTCGTCGAGCAGGTCCCACTGGCCGGAGTCGATGGCACGGGTGTAGCGGGCCAGCAGTCCGGTGATTTCGAGTCGATCCGCGATCTCCTGCGTGTCCATGGGGTGATCGTCGCGCTATGAGCGCTCGATGACCAGATCGTTCAGTGCCGCAGCAGCCCCGCCAGCCGCTCGCGCGACGCCCGTACGGTGAACGGCTCGCAGGCCGCGCAGTAGTAGCCGCGCCCGAACGTGAACTCCACCGCGCCCGTGGCCAGGTTGACCAGCACGCGGTCGTTGTCGACGCTCACGGTGCGCGGGTTCTGGGGCGGCGGCATGAGCGGGCGCAGCGCGTCGGCCAGCCGCCGCCGGCCCGCCGGCGTGAGCACGGCCGGGGCGAAGATCTCCTGTACGGCGAGCGCCCGGCCCGCGGCCCGGTCGTAGTTGACGGCCCGCCCGACGTCCCCCGCCATCATGTAGCGGACGGAGATCACGTCGGCGTCGTTGCGCACGACGACGTACGTGGACGTGACGGCGCCGGTGGCGGCGGGGTCGGCGCGCAGGTCCCGCGACGCGCGTTCGACGGCCTCCCGCACCGGCTCGGCGAGCGCCGCGTCGATCCGCGCCGCGTCGGGGCCCTGGGCGCGCGGGTAGGAGACGTCGATCGTGAGCCTCGGGCGTTGCTCCCGCCAGGCGACCGGGCTGAGGGCGACCCGCTCGCGCGCCGGGCTCCCCTTCACGGCCGGCGCCGCCGCCACGAGCACCAGCAGCGCCGCGCCGTACAGGAGGAGCTTGCGCCGCAGCGGCACCACGAGCGCCGCGGCCACGAGCGGCCCGGCCACCAGGCCCGTCTGCAGCCCCGTGACCGGGTCGAACAGGCCGGCCAGCCCGCCGGCGACCACCGACAGCCCCCAGACGGCCAGCAGAGGCGCCGCCCGGCGCTCCTTCGTGTTCAGCCTGGCGAAGGCGAGGTAGACCAGGCCGGCCAGGAGCACCACGTACAGCGCGGCGGTCAGGTTCTCCAGCGGCGGGCGGGTCACGCTCAGCACCGGCACGGCGAGGAAGGGCGCGTCGACCCGCCCCGCGGGCGGCCCGGCGCCGAACCCCTGGAACGCCCCCGCCACCACGGCGATCACCAGCGCCGCCCCGCCCGCCCGCGCCGCGGCCAGGCCGCGCTCCCCGCGGCTCGGCACGTGCGGGCGCACCCGCTCCCTCCAGGCCCGGTAGCGCTCGCGCAGCTTCGCCCAGCCCTCCTCGCCCTCCAGCTCGACAATCCGTACGAACCTGGTCAGGCCGGCCTGCGAATGCACGATGAACAGCAGCGCCCCGAACACCGGCACCACGAAACCGGTGAACGCGGCCGCCTCCCGGGCGGGCGAGACGTCCAGCGGCCGTTCGCCGGTGACCGCAGGGCCCACCACCCTGTCGATCACGCTGCCGATCACGCTGCCGATGTTCCAGGCCAGCGCGGTGGCCAGCGCGAGCGCGCCCGTCAGGACCAGGTAGTCAGAGGCGGGGAAGAGCCGGACGAGCTGCCCCCGGACCGCCACATACACCAGCGCCGCCGCCGTCACCACGAACGCGGCCACCACCGCCCACGACCACACCACCACGGTCCTGCCCAGCGCCGGGTCGGGCGGGGCGAGCAGCGCCAGCGCCCGCAGCGGCGCGGGCGTCTCCTCGTCGAACGTCCGCCGCGTCAGCAGCGCGAACCGCGAGGTGACCGCCAGGCAGAAGTACGTCAGCGCGACCGCCGCCCCGGCCACCAGCAGGCTCCATCGCCGGTCGGGCCGCACGGGATCGGGCGCGGCGGCCGGGCGCTCCCTGGCGGGGACGACCGTCTGGAGCCCGGTGGCCGCCAGCGCGAGCAGCAGCGGGGGCACGGCGACCTGGGCGGGCTCGGCGATCAGCACCGTCCCGAGGTCGCGGAGGTATCGCGCCGCCCAGGCCCAGCCCAGCGGGTCCGCGAGCAGCAGCTCCCGCATGCCGCGGTCGATCGCGACGACGGCCGCGTACACAACCGGGGCCGCGGTCAGCGCGATCCACGCCAGGACGAACGCCCGCCCCGGCCGCCCCTCGACCGGTAATCGCCGCCGCAGCACGCCCTCCAGCGACCCGGCCGCGACGGCGGCGAGCACCACGGCCACCTGGTCGAAGTAGCCCAGCGAGAGCGGCAGCCAGGCCAGCAGCTCCTGCCGCCCGGGAAAGGAGCTCCACACCACCGACCACCCGGCCACCAGGCTCGGCAGCACCCAGCCACGCGGCCGGAACGCCCAGGTCGTCTTCTTCGCGGCCTTCCCGGGTTCGGCAGGTTCGTGCGGGCCGCCCGGGGCCACGCGGGTGACGGCCAGCGCCGGCAGGACGGAGAGCAGCGCCGTCGCCATCCCCCACGAAGCCGCGTACGTCACATAATCCCGAAAGGGCACATCCTGCAACCGCGTCCACATCAGCACGGCCAGCACCCCGGCGGGGCCGCCGGCCAGCCCCCAGCAGACCAGCACCCCCAGCCGCGACCCGCCGAACCCGGCCCACCGGAACGCGAGATACCCCCCGCCGGTCAAGGCAAGGGCGAAGGCCACCAGCGTCGCCGCCGTGCTCCCCGCTGTGCCTCCTACCGGCCCTCTGCCCATTCCGGGGAAGACCAGCACGCCGCCGAGGGCCCGGCCGAGCAGGAAACCGCCCACGGACGGCAGGGCGCACACGCCGGAGACGGCGAGCGCGGCGACCAGGGCCGCGAGCAGGAAGATACGGGTCGTCTTCGCCACGCCCCGTCCTCTGCCCGGCCCGGGCCGGGTGTCTCCGCGCGGTGACGGTGAAGTGGCCCCTTGGACAGCGCCGCCGGGCCCTTCCGCTTACGGGTTCAGGTCGGCGGCGGAGCGCTCGGCGAAGATCCGCATGGCCTTGGTGGTGATCGGGCCGGGGGCGACCGGCAGCTCGGTGTCGTCGACGAGCCCGATCGGCTGGACGTCCCTGGTCGTCGAGGTCAGGAACGCCTCCTCGGCCTCGTACAGCGCCGACAGCGGCACGTCCGTCTCCTCCCCGCCGCACCATTCGAGCACCAGCGCCCTGGTCACCCCGGCCAGGCAGCCGGACTCGAGCGTCGGGGTGAGCAGGCGGCCGTCGCGGACGATGAAGATGTTGGAGCCGGTGCCCTCGCAGAGGTTGCCCGCCAGGTTGCCGAAGATGGCCTCGCCGCCCCCGCGCTTCTTGGCGTACAGCAGGGCCTTGGCGTTGTCGCCGTACGAGGTGCTCTTGACCCCGGACAGGGCGCCGCGCTCGTTGCGGGGCCAGGGGACGACGGTGACGTTGGCGGTGGCCGGGAACGGCTTCTGCTCGTCCACGATCACGACGGACGTGGTGCCCTGGTCGCCGCGGTCGGAGCCGAGAGGGCCGGGGCCGCTGGTGTAGGTGACGCGGATGCGGCCGAGCTGCCAGGCGGGCGCGACGTCCAGGAGCTTGGCGATGCCGTCGGCGATGGCCTCGACGTCGGGCTCCGGCAGATCCATGCGCTGGGCGGAGAGCGTGAGCCGGTCGAGATGGCGGGTGAGCGCGAACGACCGGCCGTTCACGATCTTGATCGTCTCGAAGACGCCGTCGCCGACCATGAGTCCGTGGTCGAACACCGAGACGGTGGCCTGCGCGGGGTCGATCAGCTCGCCGTTGACCCAGACAGGGATGTTCATGTAGTTCCTCCTGTGGATGCCAGTGCGATGAGCCTGGCTGCTTTGAGCTCGGTTTCGAGCCATTCGCGCCCGGGGTCGCTGCCCCAGGTGATGCCCGCTCCCGTGCCGAATCGGATCTCGCCGCCGCCGTGAGCCGGCGTCGAGATCCAGAATGTTCTGATGCCCACGGCCAGCGCCGCCCGGCGGCGGTCGGCGTCGACCCAGCCCACAGCCCCACAGTACGGCCCCCGGGGTGCAGGTTCGAGCTCGTTGATGATCCGCAGAGCCGACGACTTGGGCGCGCCCGTGACAGATCCGGGCGGGAAAGTCGCGGCGAAGAGTTCGGGCCAGCCCGCCCCCGGCGCCAGTCTGGCCCGGACGGTGGAGACGAGATGGACGAGCCCGGGGTGCTCCTCGACGGCGCAGAGCGACGGCACCTCGACCGAGCCCACGGCCGCGACCCTGCCGAGGTCGTTGCGGACGAGGTCGACGATCATGACGTTCTCGGCGTAGTCCTTGTCGAGGAGGTCGTCCGCGGTCGCGCCCGTGCCCTTGATGGGCCTGGACTCCACCACGTCGCCGTCACGCGACAGGTAGAGCTCGGGCGATGCGGACACCACGCTCAGGCCGGGCACCCGGATGACGGCCGCGTACGGCGCGGGGTTGCCCGCGGCCAGGCGGGCGGCCAGGGCGAGAGGGTCGGCGTCGGCCGGGACGGGGGCCGTCAGGATCCGGCAGAGGTTCGCCTGGTAGACCTCGCCCCGCTCGATGTGGCCGCGGATGGCGCGCACCCCCCGCTCGTAGGCGGCCCGGTCGAGTGAGCTGCGCCACTGGTCGGGCTGAGGCCCGTGCCAGGGGCCGGCGGGAGCGGGCAGGGGAGATCGGCGCACCCGGTCGAACCGGGCGCACGTCACCTTGCCCTCGTAGTCGACGACGACAGCCCACCAGCCCTCGCCGTCGAGCGCGGCCAGGTCGGAGGTCACGTCACGCAACCCGGTCGCGTACACGTGGCCTAAGTGGGCGAAACCGTCGTACACACTCCCCATTCTCCCAGCATTTCGACGAGCTCCAGCGCGGCCGGCAGTGGCGTCTCGGGCAGGGCAGCGTACACCTTCCGCGCGGGCGCCATTCCCCGCAGCGGCCGCAGCACCAGGTCCGGCGGCACGGCCCGGGCCGCCAGCTCCGGCACCAGCGTCACCCCGAGCCCGGCGGCGACGAACCCGAACTTGCCCGTCCACTCGGCCACCCGCAGCCCGCTGCGCGGCGTGAACCCGGCCGCCGCGCACGCGGTCATCAGCAGCGTCGGCTGCCCGCGCGGGGCGGCCTCGATCCACGTCTCGCCGGCCAGGTCCCGCAGGTCCACGTCGGCCTCGGCGGCCAGCCGGTGGCCGCCGGGCAGCGCCACCAGCAGCCGGTCCTCGCGCAGCGGCACCGTACGGACGCCCTCGGCGGACAGCCCGGCCGGATAGTCGCTGATGACGGCCACGTCGAGCGCGCCGCCGCGCAGCCGGTCCATCAGCCGCGAGGTCAGCCCCTCGACCAGCCGCAGCTCGACGTCCGGCCACCGCTGCGCGAACCGTTTGAGCGTGCCGGGCACCAGGTCCACGTTGGCCGTGGCGAACGCGCCCACCCGGAGCGTCCCGCCCCGGCCGGTGTGGATGGCGGCCAGCTCCTCGCCCGCGCGTTCGAGCCGGTCGAGCACGGCCACGGCGTGCCGGTGCAGCGCCTGCCCCGCCGGGGTCAGGCGCACCCCGCGGGGCAGCCGCTCGAAGAGCGGCCCGCCGGTGGCGCGCTCCAGCGCGGCGACGCGGCGGGAGACCGCCGACTGGGTGTATCCGAGCAGCTCGGCGGCGGCCGTGAACGAACCGCTCGCGGCGACCTCGTGGAACAGCCGCAGCGCTCCGGGATCCAAGGCATTCATATCTCGCATGGCTGATATGCAATCTAGTCGGTGGTGGAATACCTCGCATCCAGGTTGACTGTCGCGCATGATTGCTTTTCTCGGACAGGGGCGCATGGGCGTCCCCATGGCCCGGCGGCTGACCCGAGCCGGGCACAAGGTGACCACGTGGCGGCGCGGGAGCGGTGTGTCCGCGGCGGAGGCGGTGGACGGGGCCGACCTGGTCGTCACCATGCTCAGCGACCCGGCCGCGGTGCGGGAGGTGCTGACGGCGGCGCTGCCGGGGCTGCGGCCCGGCACGACGGTGGTGGAGATGTCCACGATCGGCCCGGAGGCGGTGCGTGAGCTGCGCGCGCTGCTCCCGGCCGAGGTGGGCCTGGTGGACGCGCCGGTGCTGGGCAGCGTGGGCCCGGCGGCCGACGGCACGCTGACCGTGCTGGCCGGCGGTGACGTGTCGGGCTGTCGCGAGGTGCTGTCGGTGTTCGGCTCGGTGCGGGAGCTCGGAGCGGGGCAGGAAAGGCCGATTCGCCGTCAAGGCGGACCGGCGCCTGGTAGCGTGATCGCGTCAGGTACCGCCGGACGGGCGGGAACGGAGTCGCGAGGCTCGAAAGCCTGTGGAGACTCGGTAAGACCATCACTGGTGGCGCAGGTCGATGAAGCAGGAAGCCGCAGAAGTGCCGCATATGCGGCACAGGCTGAATCTTCGGTATTTGCGCCGGAGAGCGCGTCAATCGCTGGCCCACGCGACCAAGGAGCTGAAACTAGGCGCCCGGAGGGCGCGTCCATGGCCACCCCCGCCCGCGCCAGGCTGCAGGAGGCGCGGGCGGCCGGGCTGGGGGAGCGCGACCTGACGGCCATCGCCGAGCACGCCGGCGGGGATCCTGCCCACCGCGCGGTGCCGCTGAACCTGTCGACGATCCCCGCCACGAACGGCCGCTACTCCCACGCCGTACGCGTCGGTGACATGCTCTACGTCTCCGGCCAGGCCGCCTTCGACGAGCACGGGGACCTCGTCGGAGAGGGCTCCATGGCCGCCCAGTCCGAGCACATCTTCCAGGTCGTCTCGCGCATCCTCGCCGACCAGGGGGCGACGTTCGAGGACATCGCGTTCATCCGGACGTACGTGACGGACATGGACCAGCTCATCGAGTACGGGCGGGTCCGCGCGAAGTACATCACCGGCACGCCCCCGGCCAGCACCACCGTGGAGGTGTCCAGGCTGTTCCGGCCGGGGCTGCTGCTGGAGGTGGACCTGATCGTCGCGCTTCCCCGCTAGTTCGGGGGACCCGTTAGTTCAGGGGGCCGGTGACCGACTCCGCCGCCGTCACCACGCCGCCGTCGGCGACCAGGCGGACGGCGGACTCGATCTCCGGCGCCAGGAACCGGTCGGGCCCCGGCGCGGGCACGGTCTCGCGCAGCGCCTTGACCACGGCGGCGGTCGCGGGCGCGGGCACCAGCGGGGCGCGCAGGTCGAGCGCGCGGGCGGCGGTGAGCACCTCGACGGCCAGCACGCGGGTGAGCCCGTCCACCGACCTGCGCAGCTTGCGCGCCGCCGACCAGCCCATGGACACGTGGTCCTCCTGCATGGCCGAGCTGGGGATGGAGTCCACGCTCGCGGGCACGGCCAGGCGCTTCATCTCCGAGACGACGGCCGCCTGGGTGTACTGGGCGATCATGTGGCCCGAGTCGACCCCGGGATCGTCGGCCAGGAAGGCGGGCAGGCCGTGGTTGCGGGCCACGTCCAGGAACCGGTCGGTGCGCCGCTCCGACATCGAGGCCAGGTCGGCGGCCACCACGGCCAGGAAGTCCAGCACGTACGCGATCGGCGCGCCGTGGAAGTTGCCGTTGGACTCGACGCGGCCGTCGGCCAGCACGGCGGGGTTGTCGACGGCGCTGGCCAGCTCCCACCCGGCCACGGTGGCGGCGTGCGCGATCGTGTCACGGGCGGCCCCGGCGACCTGGGGGGCGCAGCGCAGCGAGTAGGCGTCCTGGACGCGGGTGCAGGACTCCGGGTCGCGGTGGCTGGCCATGACGCCGGAGTCGCGCAGGACCTTGGTCATGTTGGCGGCGGACAGGGCCTGGCCGGGGTGCGGCCGCAGCGCCTGCAACTCCGGCATGAACACCCGGTCGGTGCCCAGCAGCGCCTCCACGCTCATCGCGGCGCTCACGTCTGCGGTCCTGACGAGCGCCGTGAGGTCGTGGATGGCCAGGATGAGCATGCCGAGCATGCCGTCCGTGCCGTTGATGAGCGCCAGGCCCTCCTTGGCGGCCAGCTCGACGGGGTCGATGTGGGCCTGCTTGAGCGCCTCGCCGGCCGGCTGGAGGTTCCCGGAGGCATCCCGTACGACGCCCTCGCCCATCAGCGTGAGCGCGACGTGCGCCAGCGGCGCGAGGTCGCCCGAGCAGCCCAGGCTGCCGAACTCGTGCACGACCGGCGTGATGCCCGCGCTGATCAGCGCGGCCAGGGTCTTGGCCGTGGTGGGCCTGATGCCGGTGTGGCCGGTGGCGAGCGTGTGCAGGCGCAGCAGCATGAGCGCGCGTACGACCTCGGTCTCGACCTCGGGGCCGCTGCCCGCCGCGTGCGAGCGCACCAGCGAGCGCTGGAGCTGGGCCCGCAGGGCCGGGTCGATGTGCCGCGTGGCCAGGGCGCCGAAGCCCGTCGAGATGCCGTACGCGGGCGTCGGGCTCTCGGCCAGCTCGTCCACCCGCTGGCGGGCCGCCGAGATGGCGGCGAGGGCGTCGTCGGTGAGCTGTACGGCGGCTCCGTGGCGGGCCACCCTGATGACGTCGTCGAAGGTCAGGGGCTCGGGGCCGACGTTCACGACTTCGTTGTCGCGCATGGGGAGTCTCTCTCGCTGCTTGCTAGGTAACCGGCGTACCCGATGTTAGCTCCTTACTTGGGAACAATGCAGACAGGCCCTCCCTGCCCTCGTCGGTGAGGACCACCGCCCTGGGCACCTTCCCGCGCCGGTACCAGTCCCGTTCGAACAGCACCTCCGTGACCGCCGCCCCCAGCGCCCCGCCGAGATGCGACCTGCGTTCGGTCCAGTCCAGGCACTCGGGCGCGAACCGCCTCCTGGACCTGCGCGCGCCGTCCACGTCCACGCCGATGCCGCCGAGCAGCCGCTCGCCCGCCTCGGTCAGGTCGTACGCCGCGTAGTAGCCGCCGTCCCTGAGCCGGTCGAGCAGCCCCACCCCGGCCCGGCCCGCGAGGTGGTCGTAGCAGGTGCGGGCCTCCTCCAGCATCCTGGCCTGCCTGGACTGGCGCAGCGACCGCACGGGCGGGCGGGCGCTGACCCTGGCCAGCACCTCCAGCACCTCGGCCACATCGTGCCCGGCCAGGCGGTAGTAGCGATGGCGGCCCTGGCGTACGACGTCGACCAGCCGCCCGTCGAGCAGCCTGGCCAGGTGGGCGCTCGCCGTGGCGGCGCTGACCCCGGCCACCCTGGCCAGCTCTCCCGCCGCCAGGGCGCGCCCGTCGAGCAGGGCCGTCAGCATGGCCGCCCGGGTCGGGTCCGCGATGAGCGCGGCGACGGGGGCTATGTCGGCGTCGCGAGCGATGTACTCCATGCGTACGACGTTAGTACGGCGACATTTCGCCCCACGTCGAAGCGTCAGCGGCGTTCGCCGGGCGCGCGTCAGCGGCGCTTGCGGAGCGTGCGCCGGCCGAGCCTGTCGGGGCGCGCGTCAGCCGCGTTTGCCGAGTGCCTTGCGGATCAGCTCCCGCGCCCGCTCCATCAGCGCGATCGGCGTGCCCACCAGCACGTTCTTGGTGGCGCTCTCCGTGCCGGGGTGCGGGCGCAGCGGAGCGAGGCTCTCGGCCGCCCGCACCGCCGCGGCCATGGCCCGCCGCTCGACCGCGGAGGTGTTGGCGCGCAGCTTGGCGAACTCGTAGCGTTCCTCGCTCCGGGCGTGCGCGGCCACGGCGATCCGCAGCTCGCCGAGGCGCTCCCAGAACTGCGGATGGTCCACGCCGCCCTTGTGGAGGTCGAGGAGGAGCCGTTTGGCCCGGTTCTCCTCGGTGAGGCGGTCGCCCACGACGCCCTGCCCGTTGTCGAGCTTCCTGCGCGCGTACGGGTGGACGATCTCCTCCTCGGCCGTCTCGTGCACGGACAACATCCGCGTCAGGCGGTCGAAGGCCTCCTCCACCTTGTCCGGCGGCGCCTGCTCCACCTCGTCGAACAGATCTCTGATCTGGCTGTGCTGGGTCACCAGCAAATCGATGACATCTTGTTCACCCACGCCCGCGCCCTACCCGAGGCTCCGGCGAACACGCGCTTCCTTACCGAACGCGGGCCGTTAGAGGACCGAACGCGGAGGTTGCCGTATCTTGCCCCGGGTAAGCGCAGCGACATGGCCTTCGACCCATTGCAGGAGCGGGGTATCCCGCTGGACGACCAGCTGCGCGCCTGGAACCAGCTGAACGTCACACCGATCGACCCCGACCACATCGACCCCTACACGCGGTGCCGGATCATCACCATGAACGGGATCGAGACGGAGGCGATCTTCTTCGGCCACCAGCTCGCCCGCCACTGCCCCGACGCCGAGATCAGGCAGCGACTGGCGCGGGTGCGCTACATCGAGGCGCAGCAGCAGAAGGTGGTCAACTGGCTGCTGCCGGGGGTGTCGTCGGTGGTGGAGACCACGATCGCCTACGAGCAGGCCGCGGTGGACCTGACGGCGTGGGCGGCGCGGATGGAGCCGGACGAGTACCTGAAGCAGGCCTATCAGTTCGGCGTGCTGGAGCATCTCGACCATCTCTACCGGTACGCGAACCTGTACGAGATGATCGAGCACCGCGCGGCCGAGAAGATCGTGGGCCGGGTGACCGAGGTGATGCCGGGCCGGCCGACGTACCTGCAGCATCGGGACCCGACGGACAACGTGCGCGAGCCGTACGACAGGGGCAAGACGGAGCCGCTGTCGCGGCTGCACGCGCTCACCGTCATGGCGCTGGAGCAGCAGCTCATGAACTTCTCCATGAACGCCGGCCCCATGTGCCTGGAGCCCGCGGCCCGCCGGCTCTACCAGGAGATCGCGCTGATCGACGAGGGGCACCTCACCCACTACGAGTCGCTGGCCGATCCGGGCGAGAGCTGGTGGGAACGGCTGCTCAACCACGAGTACAACGAGTGTTACCTGTACTACTCGTTCATGGAGACCGAGTCGGATCCCCGGGTGAAGGGGATCTGGGAGCTGCATCTCAACATGGAGCTTGAGCATCTGCGGCTGGCGGCGGAGCTGTTCAGGCGCTTCGAGGCACGGGAACCGGACCAGGTGCTGGCTCAGGCGTTCCCGCCGCCGATGACGTTCGAGCCGAACAGGGCGTACCTCCGCGATCTGCTCGCCACCCAGGTCGACCGCACGACCCTGGGGACCGGGTACGTGCTGGAGGAGCACGAGCGGTTCCGGAGGAGGCGGCAGGCGCTGGCGGACGGGGAGCGGACTCCGTCGGAGCGCGTCATCGACGGCAACCGCGCGGTTTCCGGCCGCGAGTACCGCCTGGAGACGGAGGGCCCGTACCCGGCGGGCGTGTCCGGCGGCCCCCAGGGCCGCTGAAACCGGCCTACGGGGCTCTCGGGACGTTGGACACCGCTCGTCAGGCTCAGAGTGCCGGACGGCGCTCGCTGGGCTCAGAGCGCTCTTCGGTACTCACCGGATTCAGGGCGCTCACCAGGCTCACGCGCTCGATGGCGCTCACATCGCCTGAGCCAGGCGGATGGCGCTCGCGTCGCCGAGGCCCTGGCCGGGGGCGCTCAAGGAGATCGTCGCTAGAGTCGGGTCTCATGACAGCAGTCGCCCTTGTGACCGGCGCGTCGCGCGGCCTGGGAGCCGTGATCGCGCGCAGGCTGGCCGCCGACGGCTTGGCCGTCGCCGTCAACTACAGCCGGGACGCCGACGGCGCCGCGAGGGTGGTGAACGAGATCCACGCCGCGGGCGGCGCCGCGGAGGCGTTCGACGCCGACGTCACGCACGAGCCCGACGTGGCGGCCCTGGTCGCCGGCGTCGCCGAGCGCCTGGGCCCGGTCCACGTCCTGGTGGTCAACGCGACCGGCCCGCAGCCGTCCGTCGCCCTGGAGGACCTGACCTGGCAGGCGCACCTCGACCAGCTGGAGTTCTTCGTCAAGAGCCCGACACTGCTGGTGCAGGCGGTGCTGCCGGGCATGAAGGAGCACGGCGGCGGGCGGGTCATCCAGATCGGCTCCGACATCGTGGACCGCAAGCTGCCCGGCATGTCCGCCTATATCGCGGCCAAGGGCGCACAGCACGCGATCACCCAGGTATGGGCCCGCGAGCTGGGCCCGTACGGCATCACGGCCAACGTCGTCGCCCCCGGCTGGATCCCGGTCGAGCGGCACGCGGGCCTCGACGAGAGCGACTACCTCGCGGAGGTGCCGCTGGGGCGCATGGGCACGCCCGGTGACGTCGCGGCGGCCGTCTCGTTCCTCGCCTCCGAGGGTGGCGCGTTCGTCACAGGTCAGCGCATCACCGTCAACGGGGGCCACACGTGACCTGCGGGAGCGTAATCCAGTTTGGGTACTCGGCCAGGATTCGCTAGAGTTCTCTCGTCGCCCTGGGCAAGACGGGGCGGACGCGGAAGTGGCTCAGTGGTAGAGCATCACCTTGCCAAGGTGAGGGTCGCGGGTTCGAATCCCGTCTTCCGCTCGGAGCTTTCGGCTCGGTGGCGTGGCCGAGAGGCGAGGCAGCGGCCTGCAAAGCCGTCCACACGGGTTCAAATCCCGTCGCCACCTCACAAGGACGATTAGCTCAGCGGGAGAGCGCTTCCCTGACACGGAAGAGGTCACTGGTTCAATCCCAGTATCGTCCACCATGCTCCAAAAGCCCCAGCTCACGGCATCTGCCGAGAGACTGGGGCTTTTCGCCGTCCCGGGCTGTTCAGGTGGCGTTCCGTGCCGATCAGAGCGTCGTCCGCACGTGCGGCCGCCGCACTGTCACGCCCGACCTCCTCAGACCGCCGAGCAGTGACCGCCGAGCAGTGACCGCCGAGCAGTGACCGCCGAGCAGTGACCCCCGAGCAGTGACCCCCGAGCAGTGACCGCCGAAGAGCGGCCGTCGAGCAATGGCCGCGCGGCGGCGGTGGCAGTCATCGGACCAGCGGCGGCGGTCCGCGACGGGCGGAGCCTGGTGGGCGCCCCAGCGGCCGGCCGCCCTCTCGGAGGCATCGTCACGTGGTGACGGGCGCCCAGACGGCCCTCAAGCGCCGGTGAGCGGGCACCGTACGAGAAGGAGGGGCCTCTCAGAGACGGCGCCCAGGGCGGCGTCCACAGGCGAGGCCCAGGACACGGCGGCGGCCAGGGTACGGCGGCGGCCAGGGTACGGCGGCCGGTGGTGCCCTGGCCGGGCGGGCGCCGCGAAGAAGACGGGCGGGCGCCGGCAAGAAGGGCGCCCGCCCGGGAAACGTTCGAGTCAGCGTCCGAGGGCGGTCATGTGGGCCGCGCCCCGGAGCAGCCGGTCATCGGCGATCGGCCATCGGGCCTGGGTCAGTACGACTTCTGGGTCTGGACGTTGAAGTCGTCCATCTTGACCTTCTTGGCCGGATCGGTGAGGGGATCGTTGATCTGCAGCACGTCCAGCCCCGCCATGATGTCGCTGGAGTAGATGTACCCGTTGTAGTAGTACGCCGACCAGGAGCCGGCGATGCCACCGCCCGGGAACGGGCCGCGTTCGAAGTAGCCGATCTCCTTGGGGTTGGCCGAGTCCGTGAAGTCCCAGATCGACACCCCGCCCTGGTACCACGACTGCACCATGACGTCCTTGCCCGGCACCGGGATGAGGGAGCCGTTGTGGGCCACGCAGTTCTCGTTCTCCTGCTGGTCCCGGGGGATCTTGAAGTATCCGCGCCGCTCCAGCTTGCCGTTCACGATGTCGTACACGGCGTCCGCGCCCTTCGTGCGCGGCGTGTTGCTGTCGCACGTGGCCTGGCCGCCGCCGCCCAGCTCGTCGCTGAACACGACCTTCGTGGCGTCGTTGTTGAACGTCGCCGAGTGCCAGATCTGGAAGTTCTCCGTGTCGGTGATCTGCTGGAGGACCTTCGGATTGACCGGGTCGGAGATGTCGAGGAGCACGCCGTCGCCGAAGCAGGCCGCCGCGGCCAGCTTCTTCTCGGGGTACGCGGTGATGTCGTGGCAGCCGGAGGCGAGCTCGGAGTGCTGCCGCTCAGGGAAGATATCCGGCTTCGCCACGATTTTTGCGGACTGAGGCGACTTTGTGGGGATCTCTACGATCTGGATGAGCTCGTGCGGCGGGGGGCAGGTCTCCGAGTCGGGCTCGGGGCCGGGCGAGGAGACGTACACGTACAGCGTTTCCCCGGCGGGGACCATCGTGTGCGTGTGGGAGCCGCAGTCGGTCCTGACCGCGCTGACGTACTTGGGGCTCTTCTTGTCAGTGATGTCGAAGATCCGCAGCCCCTCCCATTCGGGGCTGTCGTCGCCGGAGTCGCACTCCTCGCCGCCGCGGGGCTCGTCGATCGACAGGATGAGCAGGTTGCCGTACACCGAAACATCATTCTGCTGCGCCGGGCAGGACACCGTGCTCACCAGCTGAGGCTTGGTCGGTTCGCTGATGTCGTAGATCGCGAACCCGCCGAAGTTCCCCACGTACGCGTAGTCACCCTGGAACGCCAGGTCGGTGTTGATGTCGTCGCGGCCGTTCAGCGGGGCGGTGCGCGGCAACTGGGCGACGAGCTTGACGTTGTCGCTCGTCATCACGCCGTCGCCGGACGGCGACTTGCCGGTTGGAGCGCTGGTCTCCTGCGTGGAGGTGGCGGGTGTCGACTCCCCGGACGCTGACTGCCCCGCCGCGCAGGCGGAGGTTAACAGCAGTACCGTGCACAACAACGCTCCGCGCAACTTGGCAGAGATCAACGCGCATTCCCCTTTGTCTCGTAGTTCACTATGGAAGCTATGTCAGTGGGTACGCGGTCGTGTGCGGTGTTCATCACAGTTGTGACCACATTTGTCCTCACCGCCTGCTCACAGGAACCTGCCGAGCCTGCCGGACCTTCCCCCGTGGGCACGGGTGCGCCGGTGATCGTGCCGGGGCGTCCGGGGGCGGCGGGCCGTACCGCGACGCCGGGGGAGCGGGTCGGGCAGACGCCCGTGCCGACGGTGGCCTCGGACGTGCGCTTCGCGGAGGCCATGATCCCGCACCACCGTCAGGCCCTGGAGATGACCTCGTTGGTGAACGACCGTACGACCACGGACACCATCCGCGCGTTCGCCCGGCAGATCACCGCCGCCCAGACCCCGGAGATCAAGGCCATGACGGGCTGGCTGGCCGAGCTCGGCCGCTCGGCCCCGGACGCTCACACGCACACCCAGGCGACGCAGTACGGCATGGCGACGCCCGAGGAGCTGAACGCCCTGCGCGCCACGAAGGGGGCGGCCTTCGACCGTATGTTCCTGCAGCTGATGACCCGGCACCACGAGGGAGCGGTCAAGATGGCGGGGGAGGAACTGGCGACCGGCCGGGACCAGCGCATGCGGCTGATGGCGAAGGACGTCTACTCGGGTCAGAGCATCGAGATCGCCCGCATGCGCAAGGTCCTGGAAACGCTGCCTGGCTAGGGGGTCAGGAGGGCCAGAGCATGTTGGTCAGCTCGGCGTCGAGATCCATGTAGTCCGTCTCGCGGCCCGCGGGGACCTTCTCGTACGTACGGTGCAGGAACTCGGTGAGCGGGGCCAGCGGCACCTCGAAGAGCGCCTGCCCGAAGGGGGACGTGAGACTGATGTGCAGCGTGCGCTCGCCGTCGGCACGCGCCGGCCACACCTGCACGTCGCCGTCGCCAACACGTCTCACGATGCCCACGGTGAGCAGTTCGCGAGCAAAGATCCACTCGACCGGCTCGTCATTCCCTACGTGGAAGGCCATGCGGATGGCGTAAGGGTCGTCGGCTGTGTAACTCAGTCCGGCGAGCAGGGGGACGGTAGTACGGTCGGGGACCACAAGCCGAAGGCCAAGCTCGGCGGAGACGGTGGTGCTGTTCATCGTCAGCCAAACCTTTTCGTCGTAGGTCCCCTCTTCGGGGCTTTCACTGCTCTGACGGACTTCGTCCTGAGCTATGACGCGGAACGAAGAAACCTGTAGGAAAGATTCCGCTCCAGGGGCCTTCTGTAACGCACATCACAGCTGGACATTTAGGCATCTACCAGGCTAAACGGGATCAAATCGGGTCGTATTTACGAGGGTTTTGCGTGTTGTGGAGCCTGTCCCGCCACGCCGACCATGAACGTTTCTTACCAAAAGATCGCGATCGGTGCCTTACGGAACAGGACGATGGTATGCCACCGACCCACCCCGCCGGTGGGCAACCGCCGCGTTTCACCTGAATCCCTCCCCCGGCCCCGTCCTCGTCACCCCGGAACCTCCCCCGATCCTCCCCGGAGCAACCCCAGAGCAACCGCGCAGCCACTTGCGAACCACCACCCGGCCGCTTCGCTTCGCCAGCAGGTGCCAGAGTGCGGTATGGTTTTCCCCGTCGGCACCGCAAGGAGCAGGCAGGGCGGGCGATTAGCTCAGGGGGAGAGCGCTTCGTTCACACCGAAGAGGTCACTGGTTCGATCCCAGTATCGCCCACCAAGGTCAAGGGCCACATCCCAACACGGGACGTGGCCCTTTTGATCTTCCCCAGCCCTGGGATGACGTGCGTCTCGGCGAGGATGCGTAGCTTGGTGACGGTGTTCTCGGGCCGGCCCTTGAGGCCCTTGCTGAGCCAGTCGTTGACGGCATCGCGCACGGTGTAGGTCTCCTGTGCGGTGATGCCCGCCTCAAGGTCTTTGACGGCCTTGATCGGCTTGTCCTTGACCGGGGCGCATCGCGGCCCGCACCCGCGCCACCACGACCAGCGCACCCCCTGCTTGGCCGGGCACGCTGCGGTTGGTGCGGATGCGCACCATGAGATGCCGATGAACTTGTGAGGTTTGTGTGGCTGGCGCGTTCTTAAAGTCAGACGTATCGGAAATATCCGGTGCAATGATGTTGACGAGGGAACCATGCAGAGACTTCGTGGCAGCCTCACAGCGATCGCGTGCGGGACGGTGCTCGTGCTGGTCGGTTCGGGCGGGCCGGTGCACGCTTCCGCTTCTGCGGCCGGCGGGCCGCTCCTGCGAGTGAGCACGGCCCCTGATCGGAGCGGTTCGATCAAGCTGGATCATGCCAATATTCGCGGCAAGGTCTACATCACGTTAAGCGGCGACACTCGAAACGTGGCGTCGGTGACGTTCCGGCTCGATGATCCGCTTGGCCAGGCAAGAACCGTGGACAAGACAGCACCGTTCGACTTCGCCGGCACCGCCGCGAGCGGCGCGGCCAATCCGTTCGACGTGGCCACGATCAAGAAGGGGCCGCACGTCGTGCTGGCCGAGATGGTCATGAAGGACGGGAAAGAGACCAACATCTACAGCCGCTTCATTGCGGACACCACACCGGCTCCCGGGCCGACGACTACACCTACCCCTACTCCCACGGGCAAGCCCACACCCACACCCACTACCGGCCCGGCCCCGGGCAATAACTGCCCACCGCCACCGTCCTACCCGACGCCGGCCTGCACGGGGGTACCTGAGGGCACCAAGCTGACCACCTTTGACGGCGACTTCACCGCCTCCAAGCCCGGCCAGGTGATCGACGGTGTACGCATCACCGGCAAGCTTCTGGTCAAGGCCGATGGCGTCGAAATCCGCAATTCCTCGATCGCCGGCGGGGTGAGCAACTACCGGAGTGAGGGTGCGGACTATCGGTTCACGATCACCGACAGTTCTGTCGGCGCGACCGAGGGCTGCGACGGCTACGTGGGTGTCGGCTTCAGCAACTACACGGCCAGGCGGGTCCACATCCACAACTTCGGCGACGGCTTCCGCGACTCTGGGGACAACATCCTGATCCAGGACTCGTTCGTGAAACTCTGCTCCAATCCCGGAGATCACTCCGACGGGATCCAGGGCTACAAAGGCGGCAAGAACGTCGTCTTCCGCCACAACACCGTCGACCAGCGTCCCACCAAGTTCGTCGGCACCACCTCGCCCATCTTCTTCGCCGACGACTCGGCCGGAGCCGTGATCGCGGACAATCTCTTGGCCGGCGGCGGCTATACGGTGCGTATGCACGACCGCAAAGGCTTCGTCTTCACGGGAAACCGGATCGTCAAGGACTCCTGGCAGTACGGTCCCGTCAACAGCGACTGCGCGGGTGTCTCCTGGTCGGGCAACACCCTGGTCACGATCAGCCCGGACTATCGGATCACATCCACCACCGGGACGCTTGCCTGTAAATAACAGCAGGCGATATCCCAATTACCAGGAGATTCAAGGCTGTGACGGATCCGGGTGGAGAGACGCGGGAGCATGCCGCGACTCCTCTGTCCTTCGAGATCGTGTATCGCACACACGCCGCCCGGATCTATCGATTCTGCCTCTCACAGATGGGTAATCCCTCTGAGGCCGAAGACGTCGCTGCGGACGTGTTCGTGTCTGCCTTCGCCGCATACGAGCGGACCCGGCCGGCGCCCGAGGCAGTGGCCGCCTGGCTGACCGCCATCGCGCGGAACGCGGTGGTCGACCATAATCGACGGCGCGACCGCTGGTCACTGCTGTGGACTCGTTTCCTGTCCGTGCGGTCGGAGGCCGATGCGAACGCGGACGTGGAAGCCGCAGTGCTGCTCCGGGACGACTTGCGTCTCGTTCTCGCGGCATCGGCGCGGTTGCGCGAGCGCGACCGCCTCCTGGTGGGCCTGCGAATCGCGGCCAACCTGTCATACGCCGAAGTCGGCGGGATCATGGGCCTGTCCGAGCACGCGGCTACTGTGGCCACACGGCGGGCGCTGTCGCGGCTGCGCCAGATGTACGAAGAGGGTGGGCCGTGAGCCAGCGCGACGACGACTCGGCGTTCGAGGACTATGCCCGCTCCCTCTTCACCCAGGTGGACGCCCCCGGCAGGCTTGACCGATGGCGCCAAGGCGTGTCGGCGGCTCACCCGGGAAGTCGGGGGCGGCTGGTCGTCATGCTCGCGGCTGCGGTCCTGGTCACGGTGACCATCAGCGGGATCGCGATCAGCCGGCAGCTGCTTCACCCCCAAGAGCCACCCTCGCCGGCGGTCCCCACCACCGAGGCCCCGCGCGAGACACCCTCGGCCCGGTCCCCGAATCCCACCCCCACACCGAGCGGTCGTCCATCGGCGCGCGGGTGGCCCGACGCCGGCAACACAGGCGTTCCTCGGCACGTCTCTCTGCGAGAACACCCCGGTGACCTGCGCGTCCGCAAGCCAGGCCAGGTCGTCGACGGTCTGCGGGTGACCGGGAGCGTCTTCGTGGAGGCCGCGAACGTGACGCTGCGCAACATGAAAATCGTCCTGGGCGATGGCGCGCTCTTCGGAATCAGGCAGCAGCCGGGCGCCCGCGGACTGGTGATCGAGGACACGGAGATCGTCGGCGGTGCCGAGTACGCCGTGCGCCAGGAGGCGTCCGGACTGAGCGTGCGACGGACCCGTATCCACGGCGCCGATGTCGGGCTGGTCCTCGCAGAGCGAGCGAGCGTCACCGACTCATATATCCACGACGTCAACTCGATGGGGATCTACCACGCGGGAGGAGCCCCCCACGTGCTCATCGAGCACAACACGATCCTCAACCCCTCGGCGGCCAACGCCACGATCTCGCTCTATACCGACAGCGGTCCGCAGACCGACGTCCTCGTCCAGGACAACCTGCTCGACGGCGGCAACTACACCCTCGCCGCCGGCGCCGGGCCTGGCTCCCACCACATCAGGGTGATCCGCAACCGGTTCCGCGACCACGGGAAATACGGCCCAGCGGTGGCCTTCGACAAAGACGCCCCCGGCAACCTCTGGCAGGGCAACACTTGGGCCGGGACAAGAAAGCAGATCTCTCCCCCGTAGCCAAACCGGTCAGTGGCAGTGCGTCCGACATGCCGCCGGTGGGCACGAACCGGCCCTCGCAGGTGACCGCTGCCCGGGTCACCTGCGGGGATTTCACCTGGCCGCGGCGCCCGTCAACCAGGCTTCAATCGGCTGCGCCAACGGAACGCGACCGGTCGGTGACCTGCGGGCAGCAGATGACCTCCGAGCCGAGGCGCTTGCATCCTTACTCGTGGACGGGACCGTCGATCGCCGCGCTTACGCCGGTGATGCGCACACTCCTGTCCGGTGTCGCGGCAGCGGCGGCTGAGAACGCGAGAAAGCTGCCAAGGGCAGTGATCGCGGCCATGGTGAGTACGGTGTGGCGGCGCATGGTGTCTCCCAGTCATGGAAATCGATGAATCGGCGCTGAGCGCTTTGTCGACAAAGTTCAAAGGCTGTGAGCATGTTCTTGGACACGCCTGAAAATGAACCGTAGGGGGCGAATGCGACAGCGGCTATCCAGATGGCGTCGTACGAGATGCGCGTTGCGGATAGCCCGCTGTACGAGCAGACACGGGCCTCTTGCGTGGAGGCTGCCGCCGGCCGCCACAGGGCCAACTCCGGCGCACCCTTCAGCAGATCATCGACCCTCATACAGAGTGCGGTTGCGAGGGTGTCCAGTTCGGTCGTCACAACCCGAGAACGGACATCCTCGCCCTATCTCCGCAGCTATGCCTTGGACTCATCAATCCAGCCATTTCAGAAACGCGGTGTCAGGCGTTTCCGCAGGTCGCCTCGGTGTCTGAGTCGCCACCGATGCGCGCGAGCACCTGTTGGCTGAGCACGACGTCGTGCGGCAGTTGCCTGAGCGCGGCCGCGTCGACAATGACTCCCTGCCGCTGGACGATCTGCTGGAGCGAGGCCCAATGGTCTGCTTCCATGTCTTCCTGGGAACGGCCGCCGAACGGCTCATCGGGCCCAACCACCGCCCGCGTCGTCTCTTGTATGTCTGCTACCGACGTCGCGGCCCAGCCTTGCGATGAGCCCCAACCTCGGTCATTCAGCAGCAGCACCCGAGTTCCGTCGACGAGCTCTGCCTCGTGACGCACCGACACCGAGATGGTGTCAACCGCCTGATTATCGACGTCGACGAACGTCACCAGACGTGTGAGAGCAGTCATTTACCCCTCTTCCTGGTGCAAGTATCTACGACTGCAGCGGCGGCCATCCTCGGCAGCTGTCGTAGTCGCGCACTGTGACGTGCGGCGATGCCGCCGTTCGGGCCGTATGGCGCGATTCTTACCAGCGGGCCTTATCGGCAGCGACCTCGTAGATCTGAGGCTAGCGGTGCGGCCGGCGCAGTCCGGCGATGAGCAGCTCGACCAGCCGGCGCGCGTCGTATCGGGGATCGTTGTCCGCGCCGATGCAGAGGTTTCCGACGCCGCGCATGAGCTCGTAGGCGTCCACGTCGGAGCGGATCTCGCCGGCGGCGGCCGCGGCTTCGAGCAGCTGGGCGCACGCGGGTACGAGCCGGTCGAGGAAGTACGTGTGCAGCGTGTCGAAGCCGGCGTCGTCGGACCGCAGTACGGCGGCCAGCCCGTGCTTGGTGACCAGGAAGTCGACGAACAGGTTGATCCATCGCCCCAGCGCGGCGTGCGGGGTGACGCCGCTCGCCAGCAGGGTCGGACCGGCCTCGGCGCAGGCTTGGACCTGGTGCCGGAAGACGGCGATGATGAGATCCGACCGGGTCGGGAAGTGGCGGTAGATCGTGGCCACGCCCACTCCCGCCCTGGCCGCGATGTCGCGCACCGGCGCCTCGACGCCCGAGGTCACGAAGACCGCCGCGGCGGCGTCGAGCAGCGTCCTCTCGTTGCGCCGGGCGTCCGCCCGCTTACGCGGGGCCGCACGCCTCGCGCCGCCGTCGCTGTCGTTCACCGCGCCGTTCCCTCCACTCCTGCCGAAGCCCGCGCCTGCCGAAGCCCGCGCCTGTCAAAGCCCGCGCTTGCCAAAACGGAACGATGTTCCCTATCGTAATCGGAACGAGGTTCCTCTTGCTCATGATGTCAGAGCGGGGGCCGGCGGCCAAAGCCGCACCCCATCACCACGATCCACCCGCAGTGGAGGAGACACGCTCATGCAGTACCGCACCTTGGGCCGCACCGGTGTGCAGGTCAGCTCCCTCGTGCTCGGCGCGATGAACTTCGGCGCGATCGGACGCACCACCCAGGACGAGGCCACCGCCATCGTCGACGCCGCCCTCGAGGCCGGGATCAACCTCATCGACACCGCCGACATGTACGGCGCCGGCGAGTCGGAGGAGATGGTCGGCAAGGCCATCGCCGGCCGCCGCGACGACGTCGTGCTGGCCACGAAGGCAGGGATGCCGATGGGCGACGGGCGCAACCAGCGGGGCGGCTCGCGCCGCTGGCTGGTCACCGAGCTGGACAACAGCCTGCGCCGCCTCGGCGTCGACCACGTCGACCTCTACCAGGTCCACCGGTGGGACCCGGAGACCGCCGACGAGGAGACGCTGTCGGCGCTGACCGACCTGCAGCGCGCGGGGAAGATCCGCTACTTCGGCTCCTCGACCTTCCCCGCCTACCGCATCGTGCAGGCCCAATGGGCCGCCCGCGACCACCACCTGAGCCGTTACGTCACCGAGCAGCCCAGCTACTCGATCCTGCAGCGCGGGGTCGAGGCCCACGTCCTGCCCGTGACCGAGCAGTACGGGCTCGGCGTGCTGGTGTGGAGCCCGCTGGCGTCGGGCTGGCTGTCGGGCGCGGTCCGCGAGGGCCGGGAGATCGCCACCCACCGCTCGGCGATCAGGCCGGAGCGGTTCGACCTCTCCGTCCCGTCCAACCGCGCCCGGCTCGACGCGGTCGAGCAGCTGGCGAAGGTCGCCGACGAGGCCGGGCTGACGATGATCCAGCTCGCGCTCGGGTTCGTGACCGCGCATCCGGCCGTGACCAGCGCGATCGTCGGCCCCCGCACGCCGGACCACCTGCGCGCGCAGCTCGCCGCCGCGGACACGGTGCTCTCCGCCGACGTGCTCGACGCCGTCGACGCGATCGTCGCACCCGGCGTCGACCTGGCCCCGGAGGAGAAGTACGACACCCCGCCCGCCCTCCTCGACAGGTCGCTGCGGCGCCGCTGATCACGGAACCGTGTTCCGGTTAAACAATCCGAAAGGCTCCCAATGTTGCACACCTCCCGGCCTGTCTTCGGGATCATGACCGCGCCCGCACAGGTCGACTACCAGGACATCCTGCGGGTCTGGCGCGAGGCGGACACGATCCCGGTGATCGAACACGCGTGGCTGTTCGATCATCTCCTGCCCATCTTCGGCGACCCGAACGGAACGACCCACGAAGGCTGGACGCTCCTCTCGGCCCTCGCCGCGCAGACCCGGCGGCTGCGTCTCGGCGTGATGGTGACCAGCAACCGCTTCCGGCCGCCCGCGCTGCTGGCCAAGATCGCCGCGACCGTCGACATCGTCTCCGGCGGCCGGCTCGACTTCGGCATCGGCGCCGGCTCACGTCCGAGCTGGCCCGCGGCCCGGCGCGAGTACGACGCGCACGGCCTGCCCTTCCACGACGCCGCCCACGCCGTGGAGAGCCTCGCCGAAGCCTGCACGGTGATCCGGCGGCTGTGGACCGAGGCCGAACCGTTCGACTTCCACGGCGCCCACGTCCGGCTCACAGGCGCGTTCTGCAACCCCAAGCCCGTCCAGCGCCCCCACCCGCCCATCCTCATCGGCGGGCGCTCGGGTCCGACACTACGCGTGGCCGCCGAGCACGCCGACCTGTGGAACATCCCCGGCGGCGACATCGACGACGTCGTCCGCCGCAGCCGGCTGCTGGACGGCTACTGCGCCGAGCTCGGTCGCGACCCCGCCTCGATCATCCGCTCGATCCATCTGCCGGTCTCCTACGACCAGCCCGACATCACCCGGGACTCGATCGGCGAGGCGATCGACGCCGGCTTCCGGCACATCGTCCTCGGACTGCCGGCGCCCTACCCCGCCAACGTCGCACGGTGGGTCGCCGACGAGCTCATCACCGCGTCGGTCCGAGCCGCGTCGGTCTGAGCCGCGTGGGTCTGAGCCGCGTGGGTCTGAGCCCGCCTCCGCGGTCAGGCGCTGAGCAGGCCCCGGGCACGCAGATCGGACAGGAGGTCGGGCGGCAGGACCGGGCAGCGGCTCACGGTGACCTCCTTGAGCGACGGGAAGCCGGTGACCTCCCCCAGGTCGCTCAGCGAGCGGCAGTCGAAGAGGTGCAGGGCGTGCAGGGAGGGCAGGCGTTCGAGCCCGTCCAAGGTGGTCAGGGGGCCGGTGCAGGCGAGATGGAGCGTCTCCAGGTTCAGCAGCCCCGCGAACGGGCTGAGGTCGGAGAGGTGGTCCAGGCCCTGCAAGGTCAGGGTGCGCAGGGCGGGCATGCGCGCGAGCGCGGAGAAGTCCGTCATGAGCTCGGTGTAGGCCAGGTACACCTCGCTGATCGAAGGGTGCCCTTCGAGCCCGTCGAGCGAGGTGAGCCGGGTGAAGCTTTCGACGGTGATCCCGGTCAGGGCGGGCAGCCGCGACAGCGGGCGCAGGTCGGGCAGCGGCGCGCTGGGCAGGCCGAGGTTCGTCAGGCGGGGGTGGTGGCCGAGGCCGTCGAGGCTCTTCAGCTTCGTGCAGCCGCTGAGATAGAGCCGTTCCAGCGCGGGCATGGCGGCGATGCCGTCGAGGCCGGTCAGGCGGGCGCAGTGCATGTGCAGCTCGGCCATGGAGTCGAGGCCGTACAGACCGTCGATGCTTGTGATCTTGGTGCGGCTCACCTCCAGTTCGGTCAGGCGGCGCAGCCCGGACAGCGGCCGGATGTCCTCGATGAACCGGCAGTTGTCCAGGCTCAGGTGATCGAGGTACGGGAACGCCTCGCCGAACCCTTCGACGCTGGTCACCCCGCTGCTGCGCAGGCTGAGACGGCGCAGGTTGCGCAGGCCGAGCAGCGGGGAGACGTCGGACACCTCGGGAGAGCTGGTGACCTCCAGCACCTGCAGCGCGATGAGCCCGGCGAGCGGCCGCAGGTCGCCGACGGCCGCGCAGCCGTCCAGCTTGAGCTCGCGCAGCTCGGTCAGCGCGGCGAGCTCGGAGAGGTCGGTGAGGCCCTTGCAGTGGTCCAGGACCAGCTTCCGCAAGATCGTCAGGTGGCGCAACCCGGCGAGCGAGTCACGCCGGCGTAACTCCAGCTCGGTACGGCCCTCGTCCTCGAAGGCGGGCGCGAGCAGGTGCTCGGCGAAGGCGTCGGGGTCGAGCGCCTGGGGCCACAGCCTGAGCAGCTTCTCGGAGGACGGCTCGGCGATCTCCGCGAACTCCGCGGCCAGCGCGAGCGCGTCGCCCTGGCCGCGCAGCGCGAGTTCGCGCAGGGATTTCCAGGCGCGTTCCGGGGTCGCGGACGTCAGTTTGGCGCGGTAGTCGGAAAGGTCCAGGTTCATGCCATGCCACCCTACGCATTCGTGATCTTTCCGGGTGGCGTTCGGGAACACTCGGCGCGGGACGGTGCCACAGGCGGCGCGGCCCGCCCGCCGTATGCGGTCCCGAGGCCGGTCAGCGCCCGCGTACGATGAGCCGCAACAGCCGGCGCGGCCGTTTCGCGCGGAACGCCGCCCGCTCGTTGACCTGCGGGAACGGCACCTCGGGCACGGGCACGCCGAGGAACGCGCACAGCGGCTCCCACCCGTCCCGCACCTCGAACACCAGCAGCCGGTCCGCCGGTATCGCCGCCTTGACCTCGGCCGCGTGCCGTTCGTAGACGTCGATGACGTGGGCGCGATCGTCGATGCGGCCGCCGAAGACGCGGTCCATGACGGTCGCCCTGGCCATGCGCGGGTACAGGGCGAAGTCCGGGGCGCGGCGGGCCACCAGCCAGCGGGTGATCCGGCGGCGCAGGGGGAGCCGGCGCTCTTCCAGGGCGCTGCGGAAGATGGTCTCGCTGACGCTGTCGTACCAGCGGGCGGGGTCGCGGACGGTGAGGACGACCTTGGCCTCCGGATAGTGCTCGGCCAGCTCGCGCCAGTACGCGGAGGCGGGCCAGTCGAGCGCCGATCGGAAGCCGGCGAACAGGGTGTCCCAGGCACGGGAGCGGCCCTCGCCGACGTCGAGCCACTGCCGGACGCGGTACGGCTCCGCGATGATCGTCGACATGTGGTAGCAGGGGCCATATCCCAGGATCTCCAGTGCCGCCTTGAGCGACCGCGTGCCCGTGCGCCCGAAACCCGCGCCGATCACTTTCATCTCGCGCTCACCACCCGCACGTCTCTGATGGGTCTCTGATCTGTGCCGTCTAATGTCGCGGTGAATCCGGAAATATGAAAGCACAGAGGAGGCGTACATGCTCTTCCCGCAGCCTCTGCTCGACGCGTTGCTCGACGCGCCGGACAGCCCCGCCTTCGAGCACGGCGACAGGACGGTCTCCCGGGGCGAGCTGCTGGAGCTGATCCGGCGGCTGGCGGGCGCGATGCGCGCCGCGGGCCTGGGCCCCGGGCGGGCCGTCGCGGTGCGTACGGCCGTCACCCCCGAGGCGTTCGCCGCCCACATGGCCGCGCACACGCTGGGCTGCCGGGTCGTCGGCATCCGGCCCGGCTACCCGGAGGGGCAGCTCGCCCATGTGCTGGGCATGGGGATCGACGCCCTGCTCGTGGACCCGACGACCGCCACGCCCGACCTGCGCCGCGCCGCCGCACGTCACCTTCCCGGGCGGCCGGCGCTGTCCCTGGGCCCCTGCGCGGGCGCCGGTGACCTGCTGGCGCACCCCGACGACGGAGGGCCGCTGACCGTGTCCGCCCGGCCCGGCGACGTGGCGGCCCTGACCTTCACCAGCGGCAGCACCGGCCGTCCGAAGGGGTGCGCGATCACGTACGGGGCGCTGGGCGAGCACTGGGCGTGGCAGCCGCGCGTGTGGTCGCCGGTCGCGGCCGGGCTCGCGCGGGCCTTCGAGCGGTACCTGCTGTTCGGCACCCTGGCCAGCATGGTCGTCATGGAGTTCGTGGCGCCGTGCCTGCTCGGCGGGGGCACGGCGGTCATCCCCGAGGACGACGGGCGTCCGATGTTCCCGTACGCGATCGAGCGCCACCGGATCACCGGCTCGATCATCACCGTGCCCCGGCTGTTCCAGATGCTGAAATTTCTGGACGAGGTGGATTTGGGGAGCCTGCGGGCGCTGATGGTCTCGGGCTCGCCGATCAGCGCGCGGCGGCTGGCCGAGGCCGCCGAGAAGCTGGGCCCCGTCGTCTACCAGGGCTACGGCCAGACCGAGGCGGGCAACATCGCCATGCTCACCCCCGACCACATCGCCGCCGGCGTGCTGGAACCCGTCGGCCGCCCGCATCCCGGCGTCGAGATCAGCGTGCGCGACGAGCGCGACGACGAGCTGCCGCCGGGCGCGACGGGGGAGATCCACGTACGCAGCCCGTACCTGATGCGGGGCTACTGGGGCGAGGAGGAGGAGACCCGCGACACCCTGAAGGACGGCTGGCTGCGCACCCGCGACCTCGGCCACGTGGACGAGGACGGCTTCCTCCACCTGGCCGGCCGTTCCCGCGACGTGATCATGGTCAACGCCATGGTGGTGTACGCGGGCCCGATCGAGCGCGCGCTGACCGGCCACCCCGACGTGGACGAGGCGTACGTCGTGGGCGCCCCCGACGAGGGCACGGGCGAGGCCGTGCACGCGTTCGTCGTCCCGGCCCCGGGCCGCACCCCCGGCCGGATCGCGCTGCGGGCGCTGGTACGGGCGCAGCTCGGCGAGGACAGCGTCCCCCAGACGATCACGATCGTCCCCGCCGTCCCCCTCGCCACCAGCGGAAAGCCCGACAAGCGCGCCCTCTCTGAGCAAATTCTGAGAATTGCCCGCCAACACTGAGGTTGTCCGTTCAATCACATCGCCGTGACGGAGGCTCCCGTGCCGGACAAGACCCTGGACTACCTGGTGATCGGCGCGGGCCCCGCTGGCTTGCAACTGGGGTATTTCCTGCACGAGCAGGGGCGGGACTACCTGATCCTCGAGGCGGGCTCCGCTCCGGGCCGCTTCTTCCACACCTTCCCGCGCCATCGCACGCTGATCTCGATCAACAAGAAGCACACCGGATGGGAGGACCCCGAGCTCAAGCTCCGGATGGACTGGAACTCGCTGCTGTCCGACGACCCCGGCCTGCTGTTCACCCGCTACAGCGACCGGTATTTCCCGCACGCCGACGACATGGTCCGCTACCTGGGCGACTTCGCCCGGCAGCACGGCCTGCGCATCGCCTACGACTCCCGGGTGGTCCGCGTGGACCGGCCCGGTTCGTCGGCAGGTTCGCCGTTCCGGGTGACGGACGAGTCCGGGCGCACGTACGAGGCGAAGAGGGTCGTCGTCGCGGCCGGCGTCACCAAGCCCAACATCCCGCCCATCCCGGGCATCGAGGCGGCCGAGCTGTACGGCACCCACTCCACCGACCCGGCCGACTACGTCAACCAGCGGGTGCTCATCATCGGCAAGGGCAACTCGGCCTTCGAGACGGCCGACAACCTGATGGAGAGCGCCGCGGTCATCCACGTGGCGGGCCCGCACTCGATCCGCATGGCCTGGCGCACCCATTACGTCGGCCACCTGCGGGCGATCAACAACAGCCTGCTGGACACCTACCAGCTCAAGTCGCAGAACGCGATCCTCGACGGCGACGTCAAGCGCGTCGAGCGCAACCCGGACGGCACGTACCTGGTGACGGTCTCCTTCGCCCGGGTCAACGAGGTCACCAAGGACATCCCGTACGACAGCGTGATCCTCTGCACCGGCTTCCGCTTCGACGCCTCGATCTTCGGCGACTCCTGCCGCCCCGAGCTGGTGATCAACGACAGGTTCCCGTCGCTCACCCCGGCCTACGAGTCCGTCAACGTGCCCGACCTCCACTTCGCCGGCACGATCACGCAGTCACGCGACTTCAAGCACGGCACCAGCGGCTTCATCCACGGCTTCCGGTACGGCGTGCGCGCGCTGCACCGCGTCCTGGAGTCCCGCCACCACGGCGTGCCCTGGCCCGCCAGGGTGCTGCCCGCCGACCCGGAGGCGCTCGCCGCGGCGGTCGTCGAACGGGTCAACCGCGCCTCGGCGCTGTGGCAGCAGTTCGGGCTGCTGGCCGACGTCATCGTGCCCGACGGCGACACGGCCCGCTACCTGGAGGAGGTGCCGTACGACCTGCAGGGCCCGCCGATCGGCGACCGCGGCCACTTCGCGATCACCCTGGACTACGGCCCGAACCACGACAAGATCGACCCCTTCGACATCGAGGTGGGCCGGATCAGCCAGAGCGACTCGGCCCGCGCTCACGAGGGCCACTACCTCCACCCCATCGTCCGCCATCACGTGCCCGGGCGGCCCCCGGTCGCCCACCACATCACCGAGAACCTCGAGAACGAGTGGACCTCCAAGGAGATCCACGTCGAGCCCCTCCGGGCCTTCTTCGCCGAGCAGTTGACGTCCGCAACGCTCTGATGGAGCGGTGGAGTCTGCGCGAGTTCGAGGCCGAGGCCCGCGCCCGCCTCGACCCCGCGCACTACGACTACTTCGCCGGCGGGGCCGGTGACGAGGTCACCGTGCGGGCGAACGAGGCCGCGTTCGCCCGGATCGGCCTTCTGCCCAGGGCGCTGCGCGGCGCGGCCAAGCCGCAGACCGGCCTCACCCTGCTCGGCAGCCGCGCCGCCATGCCCGTGCTGGTGGCGCCGACCGCGTTCCATCGCCTCGCCGACCCGGAGGGCGAGCGGGCCACGGCACGCGCGGCGGCCGCCGCCGAGACGATCATGATCGTGAGCATGGCCGCCACCGTGGCGATCGAGGAGGTGGCGGCCGCCGCGCCCGACGCCGAGCTCTGGTTCCAGCTGTACGTGCAGCCGGACCTGTCCTTCACCGAGACCGTCGTGCGCCGCGCCGCGGCGGCCGGCTGCAAGGCGCTGGTCGTCACCGTGGACTCGCCCGTGCTCGGGCGGCGCGAGCGCGACCTGCGCAACGGCTTCCACGACCTGCCCGAGCACCTGTGCTGCGAGAACCTGCGCGACGGCGACCGGGTGCGCCCGATCCTCATGTCGCCCGAGCTGTCGTGGGAGCACATCGACCGCCTGCGGGAGATGACCACGCTGCCGATCGCCGTCAAAGGCGTCACGCACCCCGGCGACGCCCGGATCGCCCTCGATCACGGCGTCTCGGCGATCATGGTCTCGAACCACGGCGGGCGGCAGCTCGACACCGTTCCCGCCTCGATCGACCTGCTGCCGGAGATCGCCGCGGCCGTCGGCGGCGCCGTGCCCGTGCTGGTGGACGGCGGGATCCGGCGCGGCACGGACGTGCTGAAGGCACTGGCGCTCGGCGCCACGGCGGTCGCCGTCGGCCGTCCGGTGATCTGGGGGCTGGCGGCGGACGGCGAGCGGGGCGTGGCCCGCGTGCTCGGCCTGTTGCGCGCGGAGGTCGAGCACGCGCTCACCCTGTGCGGCTGCGCCTCCATCGGCGACCTCGACCCGGGCATGGTGCGGCGGCCATGCTGACCACCGGGCTGACCACGCTGATCATCCTGGCCCTGGCGGTCGTGGTGAGCCTGCCGTGGTGGCTGCCGGCGCGGGTCGTGGCACTGCGCGTACGCGTCTTCAACCGGATCAGCGGCGACGAGAGCATCCCCGTCCCCGGCGACCTCGTGGGCATCGAGCGCTTCAAGGAGGTCTACTCGCACCCGGCCGCGAACGGGCGCAGCAAGGGCGCCGCGCTGTCGGACCTGTTCTGGTACTGGCTGGCACCCGGTCCCGAGATGCACCAGGAGCACCTGGAGGCGGGCGAGCGCTACGACGCGGTGGCCGGGGCGACGCGCGGGCTGCTCGCCGTGCCGCGCGCCGAGGCCGAGGAGCTCACGCGCCGCTGCGCCGCCCGCACGCTGGCCGACGCCGGAGGGCTCGTACGGCTGCGCGACCTGACGATGCCGCTGTGGGCCGAGTTCTCCTACGAGCTGGTGTTCGCCGAGCCGTGCCCGCGCGAGGCCCGCGACCTGATCGTGGGCAACGCGAACGACGTGGTCACCTCGCTCAAGTGCACGGGCTTGCGGCACATGGAACGCCGCCACCGCCTGACCCGCTACCTGCTCGGCCGCCTGTCACGCGTGCGGATCCCGCTCCCCGACGGCCTGACGCCCCAGGAACAGGCGTTCTACCTCCAGGGCGCCTTCTTCAACACCGCCGTCGTCCAGATGTCGGAGGCCATGGCCCACCTGCTGATGGTCCTCGCGCAGCATCCCGGCGTACAGGAGCGGGCCCGCACGGCGGACGACCGCTACCTCGACCACGTGATCTCCGAGACACTGCGGCTCTACCCGCTCTTCGGCATCGCCCACCGCATCACCACCGGCGAGATCCCGCTCGGCGAGGGCGCCGCGATCCCGGCCGGATCGGTGCTCTGCTTCAACTATCCCGAGTTCCACCGCGCCGGGTTCGCCGATCCGGGCCGCTTCGACCCGGGCCGCTTCGACCGGCCCGCCAAGGACCTCAACCACATCCCGTTCGGCGTCGCCGCCAACCGCCCCTGCCCGGCCTGGCGGCTGGCGCCGATCGCGATGCGGGTCGCGGCCCGGGAGATCCTGCACCGGTACGCCCTGCACTCCTCGGCCGCCCACACCCGGTCCCTGCCCAACCGCGGGCCCTGCCTGCTCACCCCGCCGCACGCGCCCCGCCCGCCCCGCGCCGCGCTCGCCCTCATGAAGGCCCGCGACCGCTGGGAGGACGTCTGGCGCAGCACGGTGCAGCTCGTCCTCGGCACCTACATGGTCTGGGACGCCCGCCGGCAACGGCTCTGCGAGCGCCACTTCGATCACCCAGCGGAGAACCGAACATGACCGTACTGGCCCACGTCACGTCTCCCGACCCCAACCTCGCCCTCATACTCAAGGTCCTGCCCGCCCTCGTCGTGATCCTGATCGTCGCGGCGATCTGCGGCCGGCTGGCACAGATGGTGATGCAGCCGCGCGTGCTCGGCGAGATGGTCGCCGGCGTGCTCCTCGGGCCGACGTTCTTCGGCTGGCTCTTCCCCGACGCGCAGGCGGCCCTGTTCCCGAAGGAGGTCAGACCGGTCCTGTACGTGCTGAGCACCATCGGGCTGACGCTCTACATGTTCCTGGTGGGGGCGGGGCTCGACCACAGCGGGCGCACGGGCGAGGTCCGCAAGGCCTCCGCGCTGGCCGTCTCCGGGATCGTCCCCTCGCTGCTGCTCGGCTTCGGAGCGGGCCTCCTGCTGTACGACCTGCTCTCGCTGCCGGACGTCAGCCCCTTCCAGTTCGCCCTGTTCGTCGGCGGGGCGCTGTCGCTGACCGCGTTCCCCATGCTGGCCAGGATCCTGTACGAGCGCGGCCTGGAGAACGCCCCGGTCGGCCGGCTCACCCTCATCGCCGCCTCCATCGACGACGCCCTGGCCTGGTGCATCCTGGCCGTCCTGTCGGCCATGCACCTCGGCACCGGCGCCGGCGACGCGCTGCCCACCATCGGCCTGACCGCGCTGTTCGCCGTCGTCATGCTCAAGGTGGTCGCCCCCCTGCTGCGCCCCATGGGAGCGACCGTCGCCCGCACCGGCCGCCTCGGCGCCACCGGCATGTACGTCGTCATCATCGTGCCGCTGACGGCCGGCTGGCTGACGGACTGGATCGGCGTCTACTCGGTCTTCGGCGGCTTCCTGGCCGGCCTGGCCATGCCTCGCGACCCCAAGTTCCGCGAGGCCCTGCACGGCCGGATGATGGAGATCGTCTCGACGCTGCTGCTGCCCACGTTCTTCACCTTCTCGGGGCTGAACACCCACCTCGGGGGCATCGCGGGCGGCGCCATGCTGCTGGCGTTCGGGCTGATCCTGCTCGCCGGGTTCTGCGGCAAGTACTTCGGGTGCGCGCTGGCGATGCGGGGGATGGGGTTCGGCTGGCGGGAGTCGTACGCGGTGGGGGCGCTCATGAACGCCCGCGGGCTGATGATCCTCATCTTCATCAACATCGGCCTGGCCCAGGGCATGATCACCCAGGAGCTCTTCGCGATGCTGGTGCTCGTGGCCGTCCTGACCACGGCCGGCGCCCTGCCCCTCTACAAGCTGGCGCTGCCCGAGCGCCTGGAGAGCCGGACCAAGACCACGGAAGTTTCGGCGCTGGTCAGGTCCAATCCGTCGTGATCGCGCAGGTGGGCCGTGGTGCGCCCGGTTCCCGATCAGCGAATGCCGGAGTGGACCTGGTAATTGCGCCGACCGTGGTGTAACCGTGGTCAGGTGGCTGGAACATCGGGTACAGCCCGTCGGCTGCTGCTCATCGAGGACGACCGCGATCTTGGGCGCATGCTCGTCGACCTGTTCACCGAGCAGGGATACGCGGTCGATCTGGCTCTGGAAGGGCAGCGGGGGCTGCATCTGGGGCTGAGCCGCCCGTACGACGTGCTGATCATCGATCGCGGCCTGCCGGCGCTCGACGGCATCGACCTCCTGCGGCGGCTGCGACGGCAGGCGGTCATCACCCCCGTGCTGGTGCTGACCGCCTTCGGCTCGGTCGCCGACCGGGTCGCCGGGCTCGACGCGGGCGCGGAGGACTACCTGGTCAAGCCGTTCGAGATCGACGAGCTGCTGGCCAGGGTGCGGGCCCTGCACCGCAGGAACCTCGACCAGGCCACGCTGCTGCCGCTCGGCGCGGGCTGGCTGGACTCCGAGTCGCACATCGTCCGGCTGCCCAGCGGGGAGCAGATCGAGCTGTCGGGGCAGGAGTGCCGGCTGCTCAGCGCCCTGGCGGCGCGCCCGCGGCAGGTCCACACCCGCACGTCGCTCCGGCAGCGGGTCTTCGACGGCGCCAAGAAGGAAGCGATCGTGGACACGTACGTCTACTACCTGCGCAACAAGCTGGGATCAGGGGTCGTGTACACCGTGCGGGGCGTGGGCTACCGCCTGGGTGAGTTATGAGCCTGCCGGCGCGGGCAGGCGCGCGGCCGGAGCCGGAGCGGCGGCTGCTGAAGCGGGCCCGCCACCGCATCACCGCGCAGGTGGCCGGCGCGATCTCCGTGGTCCTGGCCCTGGCCGGCGTGCTGGTGTACTGCCTCATGGTGCACCAGCAGGCCGCCTCCGCCGAGCGCGACCTGAGCGCCGCCGTGCGGCGCGCCTCCATCGCCCACCCCCCTCCCTGCCTGTGGCTCTACGCGCTGCGGCCCGACGGCACCGTGGAGAGCTCCCCGGGCGCGCCCGTCGGGCTTCCGGTGCGCGCGGCCATGGACCAGGTCGCCACCGGCCTGCCGCCCCGGGTCGAGGAGGTCCGGGTGGACGGGCGCGCGTACCTCATCCGCACCCAGCGCCGCGGCGACGCCACCGTCCAGGCGGTGCTGGACCTGCGCTACCAGGCCGCCGAACGCCAGCGGCTGCTCCACACGCTCGGCGGCGTGGAGATCGGCGGCCTGCTGGCCGCGCTGCTGGTGGGCCAGGTCATCTCCCGCCGCGCCATCGCGCCGCTCGGCGAGGCCCTGGCGCGGCAGCGCCGCTTCTCCGCCGACGTCAGCCACGAGCTGCGCGGCCCGCTGACCCGCCTGCACACCCGCGCCCAGCTCCTGTCGCGCCGGCTGCGGGGCGGCACGGACCCGATCCTGCTCATCGACGAGGTGGACCAGCTCGTGACCGGCACCAGGCAGCTGGGCGAGGTGGTCGAGGACCTGCTCCGGTCGGCCGAGTTCCAGCAGCTGCGCCGCCCGTTCGGACCCGTCGACCTCGCGGTGCTGGCCTCCGGGCTGGCCGTGGCCGAGAGCGCCCGCGCGGACGCCAAGGGGGTGACGATCGAGGTCCGCTGCGAGGGGCCGGGCGATCACGTGGTGCGCGGCGTGGAGTCCGCGCTGCGCCGCGTGGTCTCGGCCCTCCTGGACAACGCCCTGAGCCACACCCGCGTGGGCGGCCACATCTGGGTGACCCTGTCGAGGGAGCGCGACCTGGTCCGGCTGACCGTGCGCGACGACGGGGTGGGCCTGGACCCGGCGCACACCGAACGCCTCTTCACCCGGTTCGTGGGGGCGGGCTTCGGGCTGGGGCTGGCGCTCGTACGGGAGGTGGTGGAGGGCCACCACGGCACCATCACCGCCGACGGCCGGCCGGGTGCCGGCGCCACCTTCACCGTCCGCCTGCCGGCCGACCCGGCGGTCACCCCGCCCCTGCGGGCGCCGCTGGAGCCCGGACGCCGCCTCTGATCGGCCACCTGCTAGCGTGCGGCGACATGAGCGAGCGCAGCGAGCGATCAATCAAACACAGCCGGGTCTCGCTCATGCGGCCGACGGAGGAGGTCGCATGAGCGGGCGTGGAGTTCTTGTCACAGGTGCGTCGAGGGGTATCGGGCGGGCGGTCGCGGCGGCCTTCGCCGCGCAGGGCGACCGGGTCGCGATCCATCACCGGGACTCCGAGAAAGAGGCACAGGACCTGCTGGACGAGCTGCCCGGCCAGGGGCACACGATCGTGCGGGGCGACCTGGCCGACCCGGAGGCCGTGCGCCGCATGGTGGACGCGGCGGCCGACGCCCTGGGCGGGATCGAGGTGCTGGTCAACAACGCCGCCGTCTACTTCCACCATCCCCTCGCGGAGCTGTCGTACGAGGAGTGGCAGAGCGCCTGGCGGCGCACGCTCGACGTCAATCTGGTGGGGACGGCCAACGTCGTCTGGTGCGCCGTCCAGCACATGCCCGCCGGCGGCCGGGTGATCAACGTCTCCTCGCGCGGCGCGTTCCGCGGCGAGCCGGACAGCCCCGCCTACGGGGCGAGCAAGGCCGGTCTCAACTCTCTGGGCCAGTCGCTGGCCGTCGCGCTCGCCCCGCGCGGGATCGCGGTGGCGGCCGTGGCGCCCGGCTTCGTGGAGACCGACATGACGACCGAGTACCTCGAAGGGCCCGGAGGGGACGCGATCCGGGCGCAGAGCCCGTTCGGGCGGGTGGCGCGGCCGGAGGAGATCGCGGCAGCCGTCGTCTACCTGGCCTCCCCGGCCGCCGAATGGGCCAGCGGCGCCGTGCTCGACCTCAACGGCGCCTCCCACCTCCGCTGACCCTCACCGTCGCGATCAGCGCGGCCGCCGCCTTCCGCTGACCCCCGCGATCAGCGCAGCCGCCGCTCCAGCAGGACCGCGCCGCGGCCCGGCAGGAGCGAGGCACCCCACTTGCGCAGGTCCGCCGGTTTCGGCCCGTTCACCGCGCCCCCGTCCAGCAGGTCGGCCCAGTCGAGCAGCGACTCCGCCAGCATGAGCGGCACCCCCTGCCGCTCGTGCACCTCGGCGGCGGCCTCGAAGTGCTCGGCCGCCCGCTGCGGCGAGCCCATCGCCACGCACAGGTGCGCCAGGTAGTGGTGCCCGCAGTGGTGGGCCACCGCGCCGTGGCCGAAGGTCTCCCCGTCGGCGGCCAGCGAGCCGTAGAGCTGCTCGGCCAGCTCCGCCCGCCCCAGGCGGGCGGCGGCCACGGCCAGGTTGTCCAGGGCGGGCCGAAGGGCCATGTTGCGGGGCGGCGTCGCCCCGCCGGAGGCGAGGATGCGGTCGAGCAGGGGCCCGGCCTCTTCGTCCGCCTCCTTGTCGGCCAGCTCGCACAGATACCGCAAGATCGCGTGCACCGGGTCGATGCGCGGCGCCTGGGCGGCCCGGCTGAGCCGCTCGCGCTGCTCCCACAGCCGCCCCTGCAGCCGCCGGATCTCGCCGATCTGCTCCGCGTAGATGGCCACGGCCTCCAGGCGGCGGCCGATCTCCGAGCCCAGCCGCAGGGCCGACTGCGCCTCGGACTCGGCCTGCGCCAGGTCGCCCTGCATGAGCGTCAGGCCGGCCCTGGAGTAGCCGATCAGCCAGGTGAGGTGCGGCTGGGCGAGCCGGCGCGCCAGCTCGTCGGCCTGGCCGAGCAGTATCGCGGCCCTGGTCACGTCGCCGCCGTCGAGCACGGGGGGCGTGCGCTGCACGTACGCGTGGAACAGCGCCAGGTCGTCCCCCGTGCGCCGGGCCGCCTCCAGCATCTCGTCACCGTCGCGATGGCGCTGGTGCAGCGGGTCGGCGGGGATGATCGTCAGGCTGCGCTGCCCGAGCACGCCGGCGAGCGTGCGCGGATCGCCCGACTTGCGGGCCAGGGCCACGGCCTCGTCGCTCAGCGCGAAGCGCCGCTCCCCGTCGGGCGCCCAGATGAGCTCGGAGGCGAGCTGGGCCGCCAGCAGCGCCCGGGTGCTCAGGTCGGTGGAGTCGACCAGCTTGCGCGCCTCGGTCAGCAGCGCGATGCGCTGCTGGTCGGGCGCCGCCGAGATGGTGGAGAAGCCGCGGTCGCCGCCCAGCGCCGCGATCACGATCAGGTCGGAGCGCTCGCACTGCCTGGCCAGGTCGGCCGCCCGCACGAGGGTCTGCCTGGCGTCGGGGTCGCCGGCCAGCCACATGGCCCGGCCGCACTCCACCAGCAGCTCCGCACGGCGCTCCAGCGTGGCGCCGGGGAAGTCGGCCAGCAGGTCGAGCACCCGCTGGTACCAGGTGACCGCCTCGCGGTGCGCCAGCCCGGCCAGCGCGTGCTGCGCCGCGTGCACGGCCGCGTCGGCCGCCGCGCTGACCCTGGCCGGGTCGCGGCCGTGCTCGGCGGCGGCCACCAGGTGGGTGGCCACGACGTACGGCCGGGACTCCATGGCGCGCGGGTCGGTCCGGCACAGGGCGTCGGCGACCTTGCCGTGCAGCAGCCCCGCCCGCGGCGCGGACAGCTTGGCGTAGAGGGCGGTCCTGGTCAGCTCGTGGGAGAACCGGCAGGACCCGCCGTCCGACATGGTCACCAGGCCCGCGCCCATGGCCTCCTCCACCGCGGCCACGAACCTGGCCTCGTCGAGCCCCAGCCCCGCCCGCAGCTCGGCCGACTCCATGCGCTCGCCGACGGCCAGCAGGTTGACCAGGTCTCTGGCATCCGGGTGGAGCTGCGACAGCCGGGCCATGACCATCCTCGTCACCGAGTCGGGCACGGTCAGCGCGTCGAGCTCCTTGCCCGCGGCCAGCTCCCTGACCACCTCGCTGATCAGGAACGCGTTGCCGCCGGTGATCCGGTGCAGCAGCTCGGAGTCGCCGCCGCCGCGCACCTCCGCCAGCGCGTGGGTGACCTCCTCGAGCCCGAAGGAGGGGACCTCGATCGTGCGGCTGTCGGCGGTCAGCTTGTGCAGCTCCGGCAGGGCCGACTCGACCTGCAGGGGCCGCGAGGTGGCCAGGACCAGCAGCGGCAGCGCCTCGGCGTCCCACATGAGGGCGTTGAGCATCTGCAGCGACTCCAGCGTCGCCCACTGCAGGTCGTCGATCACCAGCAGCACCGGCCGCACGGTGGTCAGGCGCTCGATCAGCGTGCGGGCGGCCGCCATCAGGTGGTAGCGCTCGGACACGGGCTCGGTGGCCGGCGGCACCTCCAGCGACAGCGGGGGAGCGGCCAGCGAGGGCGCCAGGCGGACGAGCTGGCCGCACTGCTGGTCGACCCCGGCCCGCAGCAGCAGCGCGGGCGCGGTGCGGGCCAGCCGCTCCACCGCTCCGGCGATCGGCTCGTACGCCCGCCGCGCCGGATCCGTGCACCGCCCGGCCAGCACCGTGAACTGCCGCTTGAGCGCCCGCCGGGCCACCTCCGAGGCCAGCCGGGTCTTGCCGACCCCCGACTCGCCCTGGAGGATCACCAGCCCGGAGCCGAACTCGGCCGCCGCCAGCTCCCCGTCGAGCGCCCGCAACTGCTCGTCCCGGCCGACGAAGGGCAGCACGTGGCCGTCCTCCAGCCACGGGGCCAGCCCGGCGACCTGGTGGTGGTCGGCGCTCTGCCAGTGCAGCTCGTACGTGTGCAGCGGCTCCCGCAGCCCCTTGCCCGGCAGCCGCCCCAGGTCCTTGAACTCGTGGCGGCTGCGCCCCTGCGCCAGCCGCCGCACCAGGTCGGTGCAGAGCACCTGGCCGCCCTCCGCGATGGCGACCAGCCGGGCCGCCTCGACGGTCGGCAGCCCGCTGACGTCGTCGTGGCCCCAGCACACGTCGCCGGCGGCGAGCGCGGCCCTGATGGAGATCTTGTCCAGGGCGCGCTCGTTCTCGTCGGCCACCGCCTGCTGCACCGCGATGACCGCGTCGAGCCCGGCCGTGGCCGAGTCGAAGACGGCCATCAGCCCGTCGCCCAGGCTCTTGGTGAACGTGGAGCCGCTGGCCGTCACCACGGAGCGGAGCAGCTGGTAGAGGCGGCGGAAGACCACGTTCGCGCGTTCCTCGCCGAGCCGGATCCGCATGGCGGTGGAACTGACCACGTCGGTGAAGAGGATGGTCGCCGTGGTCAGCGTGCCCGGCGGGTGCGGAGTGGTCACGTGGGCGACCCTTTCAGTCCCAGCGCGGGCGCGCGCACCTTCTTGCGGACCGTACGGCGGAGCTCGCGCGTCCTGACGGCGGAGCGCGACTGCTTGATCCGCCACGCGCCGGCCAGCTCCTCGGGGATCCTGAACGCCGCCTGCCCGTCGGAGTGGCGGTCGATCAGGGCGACCACGATCTGCCGCCCGAGCCGGCGCATCAGCCAGCGGACCACGCCGTCCACCGGCCCCGCCAGCGCCGCGTGCCGGTGCGCCGCCCGGCCGGCCGCGAACAGCGCGGTGAACCACCAGGCGGGCTTGGGCACGCCCAAGAGCTCGGGCACCCGGTCGGCGCCGTACTTGGCGTCGCGGAAGACCCAGTGCACCAGGCTGCGCGGCAGCTTGCGCCACCCCAGGTGCATGAACTCCTCCATCTCCTCCAGCAGCCTGGCCATCAGCCGGCGGCCCTCGTCGCTGGACTCGTAAAGGCGGCCCATGCGCTCGCTGACCGGCTCGACGTCATCGAGCGTGAGAGGCCGGTCGCGGCAGGCCTCCACGCCCATGAGATGGCCGAACACGCTCCACGTGTAGAGATGGGCCGCACGCTGCTCCTCGGAGAGCGTCACACCCATGCTCTCCAGAGCCTCCCACGTCACCACCGAGAAGTCGAAGATGGTGGCCAGCAGGAGCTCCTGGTTGACCGGGGGGCCGAACCGCGCGGTGTCCCACTGGTCGGCGAACCGCTCGTTCACCAGGGCACGGACGAAGGAATGCAGGATCCGCAGCCCGATCGCCGTGGTGTGCCCGGGGCGGCCGGGCTCCAGGCTGTTGGTGGCCTTCAGGCCCATAACGTCGACCAGCATCTGCCCGGTCTCGGCCACCCGGCGGGTCAGGCTGTGCGTGGCGAGCCGGGAGACGCCGGCCAGCACCTTGGCGCTGGACACCTCCACGTACGCCATGGGCAGGCACTTGCAGAACAGCGCGGCCGACTGGTAGAGCCCGTAGTCGGCGAAGACGGCCTGCCCCTTGGCCAGCAGCTCGCGGTCGTCGCCCCACTCGGGCAGGTCCGCGGCGAAGTCGATGGCCTCGAAGATCTCGGAGGCGGGCGGCTCGCCCGACGGCGCCCTGGCCTCCCGCTTGGCCACCGCCAGCTCCTGGATCACCGCCTTCACCAGCTCCAGGGGGCCGCTCCCCGCGGGCCGGCCGTCCAGGTATCCGGCCACGACCTTGTCGATGTCCGGGTCGGCCTGGTGTCTGAGCTGGCGGAACCTCTCCTCCGGCCAGCGTTCGTGATCGTTCATCTACCCCGTGCTCCAGATTTCGGTCAGAGGCCGCCCCGTTTCCGCAGGGCGGCGACGTCCAGCAGCGTGATCGCCCGGCCTTTGACGGCGATGAGGTTTCTCGCGACGAGGGACTGCAGCGCCCGGTTGACCGCCGGCCGCGACGCGCCGATGAGCGCGGCGAGGTCGGACTGGGTCAACCCGGGCAGGTCCACCACCCCGTCGGCCTGGCCGTGCTTGTCGGCCAGTTGCAGCAGCAGTTTGGCCAGCCGCCCGCCCAGATCGAGGAAGGCCAGGTCGGCCGCCTGGTCGGTGAGCCTGCGCACCATGTGGCCGAGCATGCGCAGGAACTCGTCGGCCAGCCCCGGGTGCTCCCGCATCAGCTCCAGGAGCCGCGCCCTGGGCAGCGCGAACACCCACGCGGGGCGCACCGTCACGATCGACGCCGAGCGTGGCGAGCCGTCCAGCAGCGCCATCTCGCCGAAGGTGTCGCCGCGGCTCAGCATGTTGAGCACGATCTCGTCGCCGTGCTCGGTCGTGAACACCACCTTCACCAGGCCGTCGAGCAGCGCGTAGAGGGACTCTCCCGGATCCCCCTGGTGAATGATGATCTGCCCGGCCCGGTATCTCCTCGCCATCCCGGCCCGCGCCGTGCTCTCGATGCCGCCCTCTCCGAGTACGCGGAAGAGCGGGATCTCCGCCAGCACGGAGGCCACCGGCTGGACGTCGTTCGAGAACCCGCTCATGCAAGAACTTTAGGCCGCATCCCGCGCCCGAACAGCAAGTGGTCGCGGATGTCGCGATTGTGATGAGGAACACATCGGGACTGTCACGCGCGAGACAGCCCCCGACGATCACTCGGCGCACCGTTGGAGTGCCGGCCGGTAATGGTGGCCCCCCTAGTACCCGGCCCGGCAGGGAGACCGACATGTACGTGGACACCATCGAACGACCCGATACGGCGACCCTCGTATCGGCCGCCCAGGACGGCGACGCCGTGGCGTGGGAGCGGCTGATCGAGGAGTTCAGCCCCATGCTCAAGGCGCGCATCCGCCGGTTCAGGCTCAGCCACGAGGACGCCCAGGACGTGCTCCAGACGACGTGGCTGCTGGCCTGGCAGAACCTCAGGAGCGTGGAGGACGGCCAGCGCATGGCGGGCTGGCTGGCCACCATCGCCTTCCGCGAGTGCCTGAAGCTGACCAAGCGGACGAAGGAGATCTGCACTCCTGACCTCGACACGCTGGGCAGCACGGACGACGTGGACAGGGAGCTGGCCAGGATCTGGCTGGCCGGCACGCTCGACGAACTGGTCGAGGAGCTGCCGACAGCGCAGCGGGTCCTGTTCAGAGCGCTCACGGAAACCTCCGAGCCGCACTACGTGGACGTGGCGCGCAGGCTGGGCAGACCGGTCGGGAGCATCGGGCCCACCCGAGCCCGCACGTTCGCGAAGCTCCGCGGGCTCCTGCAAGCCCGCGAGATCACCAGGGACTTCCTCGACTGACTCACTTCGCCGACGGGTCGAGCTGGATCGCCTCCAGGAACGGCTCGAAGTCGAAGTGCGCCATCTCGAACGCGTCGGGGTCGCTCTGCGCCGGATACTCGTAGACCTTGCGGCCGCCCCGGGCGAGCATCATGTTGACGGCCTGGGGCACCAGCCCGCGCTCCATCTCCTGGGCGAGGCCCTCGGCGACGTCCGTGGCGAAGGGCACGTCGTAGAGGGCGCTCACGTGCTGGTAGACGCGGAAATAGCTGACGATGAAGCGCATGCGGTCGCGGTAGGACACCCAGTCGGCCACACCGGCCGTGGACGCCTCCTGGTCGGCCGTGATGAACTCCTCGGCCAGCTTGCGGACCCGCTCGTTCTGGATCGGCGCCCAGACCTGGTCCATGTCGACGCCCTCCGGCGCGGCGAGCGGCCGGCCGACCTTGATGTCGCTGAGCGGGGTCTCCACGGCGAACAGGTGGCGGGTGTAGAGCGAGGACCACTTCTCCTCCAGCCAGCGCGTCAGCCACGGCTGGTCCTCGTGCCGCGCGGCGTAGAGGCGGAACCTCGGGAAGCGCCGCCGGGTCACCAGCGAGCGCAGCGAGCGCCACGACACCCGCGTCAGCCACCGGACCGGCCGGTAGAGCACCAGCTCCAGGGCCTTCTGCGCGCGGGCCTGCTCATATGCCGACAGCGCCACGCAGGCGCCGAACATCAGCTCGGCGCGGGCCTGCGGGTCGGCGGTCTGCCTGGCCTCGACCAGGAGCTGCGCGGCGTCCTTCAGGTAGCGGGGGTCGGCCTCGGCCAGCAGGTCCGTGAGGAACGCCGGCGGGGTCGGCGTCAGATCCGACTCCGGGCTGACCCTGAGGAAACGGTCGGGCGAGTCGTTCCACAGGTTGACCGCGAGGCTGGCGGTCTCCAGGAAGATGGCCCGGTTGGCGAGCGCGAGCCCGAGTTGGTAGCTGGGCCCGAGCAGGGTGAGCAGGACCGCCCTGAACACCCTTCTGAACCGGTGGGGCACCCGCATCTTCTGGCTGAAGTCCAGGATGAACGGGGAGTCGGGGCTGAGATCGAGACTCTCCCCGACGGCCTTGGAGGTCCAGGTGGCGTAGCAGTACCAGTTGTTCGCGTCCTTGCCCAGGTGCTGGGCGAGGTCCCCGGCGACGCGGTGGTAGCTGTAGGCGATGACCATCGCTTCGAGTGCCGGGCTCCGGTCCTTGTAAGCGGCGATGCGCAGCACGTCGTCCGCGGTCATCGGAGTGTCGGACATGGGGTCTCCCGTTAGTTCGCCTCATGGAGATAAGAGGGTCTCCAGCGGCGTCAGATACGTCAGGCGACCGGTCTTTCCCCCGTGGCCGCCAGCCAGGAGCGTAGGGTGGGTGACTTACGGCGGGCTTGCAGGTCGCCGGTCGGCCGGACCGTTCCACGGCCGCCCCGGACGGACCGGGGCGGCGGCCCTCATTCCTTGACCAGAACCTTGCTGATCACCACGAAACCGCCGAGCGCCCCCGCGGTGCCGGCGGCGGTCGTGGTGGTGAGATTGACCACCAGGTCATAGGTGCCGGGGGAGAGCTGACCGCGCATCGGGACGGAAGCGGTATATCTCCCCGAGCCAGGTGTGAAGGTCAGTTCGACAGGGGGTGAGGGGTGTCTGGTCTCACCGCCGCCCAGCAGGTCGGCGATGATCTCCAAATTCCAGCGGCCCGCCAGCCAGTCGACGAGCTCGCCCGCGACCTCCCAGCTCACGTCCACGGTCCAGCCCTCGTTACGGTGCACGATGTTCGTGGGTTGCGCGCCGGGATCGACAACCTGGCCGTGGAGAACGCCGGCGAGCTGCTCGGCCGGTACTTTCATCACCTGGAATTCTCCGGTTGCCATGCCGATCTCCCCTTTCCGGTGGGAACGTCGTCCCCGTGTGAAGGAGCAGAGCGGCAACCGGGGCAGCTAAATACGCGTCCGTTCTGTCAATAAATGCCGGGCATTGGTCAGACGCCGGCGATCATGATCAGGTCGCCGGTGCCCGCCGTGACGATGCTCTCGCCGTTCAGGGACACGCGGGCCGCGACCGCGGACGACAGGTAGGCGTTGACGCCCTTCACCACCAGATCGCCCAGCCCGCCGCCGGTCAGCCGCAGCACGGCCGCGCCGCCGTCCGCGGCGGTGATCTCGACGGTCCCGTACGGGGTCCGTACGCCGACCGGGCCCCGGTTGCCGGTCTGGACGAGCACGATCAGGTAGTGGACGTCCCGGTCCGGGTGGCTGCGCAGGAAGGCGTCGGCGGCGCCGTACAGGACAAGGGGAGCGTCCCTGTCCGCGGGCGGTGCCGACGGCGTGACGAGGGCGCACGGCATGAGGTTCTCGTCCAGCGCGGGGACCGGCCCGTCCACCAGCACCCGGCCGCCGGCGGCGGCGTACCCGGCGAGCAGCAGCTGCACGCGCCGGTGCATGAAGGGCCCGCCGGGCACGGTGACGGACCGGTACGCGCCCAGCTCCGCGGCCGTCGTGTCCTCCAGATCGACCAGCGCGTAGTCCAGGCCGCGCCCGCGCATCCGCTCGTGGAAGGCCCGCAGCGCCTGCCCGCAACCCGGCGTGCCCGCATCCGAAAGTAAGCCGGAAAGGGAGCGCGAAAGCGCCGCGATCCCGGCGTACGGCAGGTAGAGGCCGAACGCGTCCCGAACCGTCCCCGCGCACTCCAGGAACTCCGCCCCGTGCGCGGCGAAGAAGTCCGCCAGCGCCCGCACCACCGGCGCCTTGCCGGTGGGCGAGCCGCCCGCGTCGATCGGCGCGCAGTCCGGGTACGGCCCCTCGTGCGCCGCGTCGAGCTCCGGCGCCCAGCCCGAGGTGGAGACCCCGGTGTAGACGTTGAACCCGGTCGCGCCCGCCGCCATGGCCAGCAGCGACTGGTGGAAGCTGGTCGCGCCGTCGATGTAAGCGGGGTCGTAGAGCCGGGAGAAGCCCCAGTTCTCCTCCAGGTTCGGGCCGGGGGCGAGCTTGGCCGCGATCACGTAGCGGGCCTGGGCGTCGCGGTCGGCCGACACCACGCCCATCCAGTTGGTGAACCCGTACGAGATGCCGCCCCACAGCCGCGGCCTGACCCTGGCCAGCCAGTCGTCCAGCTCGGGCACGGTCGGCGGGTTCAGGTTCACGAAGACGGGCAGGTCGGAGCCGACGGCGTGGGCCCAGACGCGGTAGACCTCGGCCAGGTACTCGGCGTGGAAGCGGCCCCAGTCGGCCAGGGCGAGCGGCCCGCCCGCCCGGGGCGGCGGCTGGACCTCGGCCCAGTGCGCGTGCGCCGTCGCGTGCGCCGCGTCGTACGCCTCCAGCGTCCCGTACCAGGACCGCAGCCGGTCCCGGTAGAACGCGAGCCCGGACGGGCTGTAGTCGTAGGCGGTCAGCGGCCGCGCCCCGCTGGTGTAGACGCCCTCGTTCGCGATCTGCAGCGCGACCACCGGGCCGTCGGGGGCCAGTGCTTCCTTGCCCACGGCGGAGAGCCACTGCGTGGTCCTGGCCAGGAACGCGGCGCCCAGAGGCGCGGGCAGCGGCCGGGAGACGGACCCGTCCCACCAGCTCGACGGGTTCCCCTCGGAGTCGAGCAGCGGCTCGATCGAGGCGTCGGCGTCCGGGCTGACCCAGTCGGGCAGCCCGCCGTAGCCCACCTCGGCGTGGATGAACGGGCCCGGCTTGGCGATCACCCGCAGCCCCAGCTCGGCGCAGAGCGCCAGGAAGCCGACGACGTCCCTGGCCGGATGGGTGGCGCCGGTGAAGTCGGGCGCCAGGCCCGGCTCCGGCTGGTGGTGCCGCCAGGGCAGGTAGCAGGTGATCACGTCGATGCCGAGCTCGTCCCGCACGGCCCGCAGCCGGTCGGCCCAGACGGCCGGATCGTCGCGGTAGTAGGGGTAGTCGGCGGTCACGAGCACCTGCCCGTCGATGAGCACGTTCGTTCTCCTCAGGCTTTCAATCCGGTGAACGCGATGCCCTGCAGGATGCGGCGCTGGAACACGATCAGCACCGCGATGACCGGCAGGACGGCGAGCGTGGCGCCCGCCATGATGTAGTACGCCCGCCCGCCGTCGGGGCTGGCGACGAGCTGCTGCAGGGCCAGCGGCAGCGTGTACAGCTCCGGGTCGTTGGTGACGACCAGCGGCCAGACCAGGTCGTTCCAGTGGAACAGGAAGCTGGTGATGGTCACGACCGCCAGCACCGGCTTCGACAGCGGCAGCACGATCCGCCAGAAGATCTGCATGCGGCCCGCGCCGTCGATGAGCGCGGCCTCCTCCAGCTCGGCCGGGATCGACAGGAAGAACTGCCGCAGCAGGAAGATGTCCAGCACGGAGGCGATGTTCGGGACGATGAGCCCCCATCCGGAATCGAACATGCCCAGCGCCTGCGTGACATGGATGCGCGGCACCAGCAGCGTGATCGCGGGCACCATCATGCCGCCCAGCATGATCACGAACAGCTTGTCGCGGCCCGGGAACGGGATCCGCGCGAACGCGTACGCGGCCAGCGCGTCCACCAGCAGCTTGGCCGGGACCAGGATCGCGCACACCCAGACGCTGTTGACGAACGCGGTCCCGAGGCCGCCGACGTCCAGCACATAGCCGTAGTTGTCCAGCGTCGCCGCCCACTCGCCGGTCTTCCTGTCGAGCGGCAGCAGGCTGGGCACCTTGCTGTAGATGTCCTGCCCGTGCTTGACCGAGGTGGCCAGCATCCACAGGAACGGCACCACCGACACGGCCGCCAGCAGCACCAGGGCCACGTAAAAGGGGGCCTTCCTCATGCCGCCTCCTGCTTGACGAACCTGAACTGCAGCGCGGTCACGATCATGATGAAGACGAGCAGGATGAACGACATCGCGCAGGCCGCTCCCATGGCGTCGTAGCGGAACGCGAACAGGTAGAGGTGGAGGACGTACGTCAGGCCCGACTGCTCGGGGCCGCCGGTGACGCTGCGCCCGTTGCCGGAGAAGATCACGTACACCAGGCCGAACACCTGCAGCGCCGCGATCACGCCTGTCACCAGCAGGTAGAACGTGGTGGGCCGGAGCATCGGGAAGGTCACCCGCCAGAACCGCTGCCAGGGGCCGGCCCCGTCGATGATCGCCGCCTCCGTGATCGCGCCGGGGATGCCCTTCAGGCCGGCCAGATAGATGATCATCGAGATGCCGCACTGCCAGGCGGCGATGAACGCGAGCGCGGGGATGACCAGCTCGGGGGTGTTGAGCCAGTTCTGCCCCGGGATGCCGAACAGGCCGAGCACCGCGTTGATCAGGCCGTACTGGGGGTCGTAGAGCCAGCGCCAGATCGCGCCGACCGCCGCCTCGGCCGTGACGACCGGCAGGAACAGCAGCAGTCTGAACAGGTTCGCCCCGCGCCTGATCGCGTTCAGCAGCAGCGCCTGGGCCAGCGCGGAGACCATGGTCAGCGGGACCGCGACGAGCGTGTACTGCAGCGTGACGCCGACCGACTTCCAGAAATGCGGATATTTCACGTCATCGAAGAACAGGTCGGCGTAGTTCGCCAGGCCCACCCAGGCGGCGTCGGAGCGCAGGTTCCAGTCCGTGAAGCTGTAGTAGAGCGCCGACAGTGCCGGATACAGCAGGAAGATCAGGAAATAGGCGAGCGCGGGGGCGACCAGGAGTCGGCCGATGAGCCGGTCCCGGCGGCGGGCCGAGGGCGGCCGCCGCGACCTGGTCGCCACCTGCGCTTCCGCCAGTGCGGGTGCCGCCACGTCAGCCGTTCCAGCCGATCAGGGAGCGCGTCCTGGCCGCCGCGTCGGTCAGCGCCTGCTGGGCCGTGGCCTTGCCGGTCAGCGCCGACTCGATCGCCGGGGCGATGATCTCGTCGTTGACCTGGATCCACTGCGGCACCGCCGGCCGGGCGTGCGCCACCTTGAGCTGTTCGAGGAAGGCCGCCTGCTCGGGACCGCTCGCGACCACCTGCGCCTTGAGGTTGACGGGGAAGCCGCCGAACGCGTCCGCGACCGCGCCGTTGTTGGTCTCGTTCGCCAGGAAGGCCAGCCACTTCCACGCCAGGTCGGCGTTCTTGCCGGAGGAGAAGACGACGGAGTCCTCGCCGCCGATGTTCCCGGCCGGCTCGGTCTTGTACGGCAGCGGCGCCACGCCGAAATCGAGGTCGGGGAACTGCTCGTGGATCGTCGGCACGTCCCAGGGGCCGGAGATCGTCATGGCGGCCAGGCCGTTCTCGAAGGGTTTGTCCGAGTCGGTGATCTGCCGCGGCGACGACTTCAGCAGGTCGACCCAGAGTTGCAGGGCCTCCACCGCGGGCGGCTGGTCGAACAGCACCTTCTTGCCCGCGTCGTCCACCATCTGGCCGCCCGCGCCGTGCACCACGCCGGGGAACATCCAGGCGCCGTACCCGTCGCCCTTGGGGACGTTCATGCCGGCCACCTTGGCGTCGGCGGCGTGCACCCGGGCGGCGGCCTGCTTCAGCTCGTCCCAGGTCCTGGGCGGGGTCGGGACCAGCTTCTTGTTGTAGAAGAGCGCGACCGTGGTCTGGTCCTGCGGCAGGCCGTAGAGCTTGCCGTTGGCCCGGTTGGTGTCGAGCGCGCCCTTGTAGAAGCCGGCCTCGTCGATCAGGCCGGCGGGGACCTCCTTGATCGTGCCGTCCAGGGCGTACTTGGAGACCAGGGGCTGGTCGAGTATGCCCGCGTCCGGCGCGCTCTTGCTGGCCACGGCGCTGCCGAGCTTGGTGTTGTAGTCGTCCTTGGGGATCTTGACGAGCTTCACCGTGACGCCGGGGTTGGCCTTCTCGAAGTCCTTGCGAACCTTCTCGATGACCTGTCCGGCCTGCGGGGTGCGGTCCTGGTACATCCAGAACGTCAGCGTCTTGCCGTCGCCGCCACTGCCGCCGCCGCTGCCGCAGGCGGCCAGCCCGGCCGCGAGCGCCGCCGCGACGACGCCTCGCACGAGTCCTCGGCTCATAGTCATCTCCTCATCGGGGGGATGGCCAGACCATAATCTAAGCCTTGAAAAAAGTCAGGAGTCGGCCGGAAACGCTTCGGTAACACCGGGTTCATGGCGATTTCGGCTGGTGAACTACCATGGCGTGGCGATCGCGGGAGAGGCGGGGACGAGAATGGGCACCTCAGGGCGCAGGACCGTACGGGATCTTCGCAGGGGGAACCGGGCGATGCTCCTGCGGGCGCTCTACTTCGGCGGCCCGGCCAGCCGCAACGACCTGTCGGCCGCGACCGGGCTGAGCCCCGCCACGGTCAGCACCATGACCGGCGACCTGCTCTCCGAGAACGTCGTCGTCGAGGCCGGCCAGGTCGACTCCGACGGCGGCCGGCCCCGCGTGCTGCTCAGGGTCAACCCCGCCTACGGGTACGCGGTCGGCGTCGACGTGGGGGAGACGCAGGTCAGTGTCGAGCTGTTCGACCTGCAGATGGCGAAGCTCGCCAGGGCGCACTATGCGGTCCGCTCGGCCAAACACGACCCGGAGCTGGTCGCCCGCCACATCCTGGCCGGCGTCGACGCGGTGATCGCCGAGAGCGAGGTGCCGGCCGAACGGGTGCTCGGCGTCGGCGTCGGCGTGCCCGGCATCGTCGAGCCGGGGCCGGACGCGCTGGTGCGGGCCAAGACGTTCGGCTGGGAGGCGGTGCCGTTGGGAGCGCTCCTACGGGCGGGGACGTCGCTGCCGCTGTTCGTGGACAACGGCGCCAAGACCATGGGGCAGGCCGAGCTCTGGTTCGGCTCGGGCAAGGGCACCCGCGACGCGATCATCGTGCTCATGGGCTCGGGCGTCGGCGGCACCGTCGTGACCGACGGCCACATCTACCGGGGCGCGGGCAAGGCCGCCGGCGAGGTCGGGCACCTGAAGCTGGTCGCGGGCGGGCGGGCCTGCCGATGCGGGGCGCGCGGTTGCCTGGAGGCGTACCTGGGGGCCGAGGGGATCCTCGACCGCGCGGGCGTCGTGGCCGACTCCGCCGACGAGGAGGCCGCGCTGGCCCGGCTGCTCGACGAGGGCTCCCCGGTCATCGCCGAGAGCGTCGACCTGCTGGGCGTGGGGTTGTCGAGCCTGGTCCACCTGTTCAACCCCGAGCGCATCGTCATCGGCGGCTGGGCGGGGCTCATGCTGGGCCGGCGGATGCTGGCGGAGATCAGGGCTGCGACCGCGGCCAACACGCAGGCCCAGCCGTTCCAGCCCGAGACGATCGTGCTGGGCCGCCTCGGCCCCGACGCCGTGGCGCTGGGCGCGGCGACGCTGGTGCTGGAGCCGTTCTTCCTGGGAGCGGCCTTCCGGGGAACCGTCAGCACTATCGCGTAGGACTTCAATCAAGCCCTGATGTATCCCTGAGGCGCACCATGTCGGGGGTGAGCCCGCCGATCCCGCCGGCGCCCAGCAGCTGAAGGGTGCGCACGAGCTCCCTGTGCAGCAGGTCCAGCACCCGCCGCACCCCCGCCTCGCCGCCCGCCATCAGGCCGTACAGGTAGGCGCGGCCGACGAGGCAGGCCCGCGCGCCGAGCGCGACCGCGGCGGCGACGTCGGCCCCGTTGCGGACGCCCCCGTCCAGGAAGACCTCCGTGCGATCGCCCACGGCGGCCACCACGTGGGGCAGCAGCTCCAGCGGCGTGGCGGCGCGGTCGAGCTGCCGCCCGCCGTGGTTGGACACCACCAGGCCGTCCACCCCGAGCGCGGCCAGCTCCCTGGCGTCGTCGACCCGCTGCACGCCCTTGACCAGCAGCCGCCCCTGCCACGCCGAGCGGATCCACTCCAGGTCGGCCATGGTCACGGAGGGGTCGAACATCAGGTTCGTGAGCCCGGGCAGGTCGTCGGGGGCGCCCTCGATGGTGGCGAACCGCAGCGGCTCGCTGGTCAGGAAGTCGAACCACCACGCCGGGTGCCACACCGCCTGCAGCGCGCTGCGCCAGCGCAGGGACGGCGGGACCGTCAGGCCGTGGCGCACGTCGCGCAGCCGCGCCCCCGCCACCGGCACGTCGACGGTCACGACCAGCACGTCCATCCCCGCCGCGCGGGCCAGGGCGAGCGTCTCCAGGTTGCGCGCGCGGTCGCGGACCACGTACAGCTGGAACCAGTTCCACCCGCCGGGCGCGGCGGCGGCCACGTCGGCGGCCGTCGTGGTGCCCATGGTGGACAGCGTGTAGGGAACGCCCGCGCGCTCGGCCGCCCTGGCCACGGCCCGCTCGCCTTCGCGGTGCATCATCCGGGTGAACCCGGTCGGCCCGAGCACGACCGGCATCGCGATCCGCCTGCCCAGGATCTCGACCTCGGTCGGGGCCGCCGCCACGTCGCGCAGGATCCGCGGGTGGAACTCCACCCGCCGGAACGCCTCCACCGCCCTGGCCATCGACAGCTCGCCCTCGGCCGCGCCGTCGACGTAGTCGAACACCATGCGCGGGGCCCGTCTCCTGGCGAGCAGCCGGAGATCGGCGATGTCGGCGGCGTCGGCCATTCGCCGCGCCCTGGACAGCCGCGGGCGTCCGGGCACGACGGCACGCAGCTCCCGCCAGCTGGGCAGGCGCCTGGGTTCCCGCACGTTCCCGTCGATGCTTCGCACGCTACCGGAATCGTCGGCAGTGCTCCGGCCTTCAGTTCACGTCGGGGAGCGCGTCAACAAAGGTACGGTGGGACCGTGATCGACGACGGGACTGCACCGACGGGCGATCGGGCGGCGCTGGCGGGGGACTGGACCGCGCTGGTGGGGGACTCGCCCGCCTCCCTCGCCACGGGGGCGGAGCTGCTCGCCCGCTGGTCCGAGCCGCACCGCCGCTACCACACCCTCGACCACCTCGCCGCCGTGCTCGGCGGGATCGCGCAGCTCGCGGCCCCGAGAGAGGACCTCGCGGACGACCTCCCCGCCGTGCGTCTCGCCGCCTGGTTCCACGACGCCGTCTACGACGGGCGGCCGGGCCTGGACGAGGAGCGCAGCGCCCAGCTCGCGCAGTCCAGGCTGCCCGGGTGCGGGGTGCCGGCCGGACGGGTCGCCGAGGTGGCCAGGCTGGTACGCCTCACCGCCGCCCACGACACCCTCACTGCCGGGGACCGCAACGGCGCCGTCCTGTGCGACGCCGACCTGGCCGTGCTCGGGCTGCCCGGGTACGACGACTACGCGGGCCGGATCCGGCAGGAGTACGCCCACGTGCCCGACGACCTGTTCAGGGCGGGGCGGGCCGAGGTGCTGCGCCGCCTGCTCGCCGTACCGCGCCTCTACCGGACGGAACGCGCCCGCGAGCTGTGGGAGGAACGGGCACGCGCGAACATGACCCGCGAACTGGCCACCCTCACGGCTGACCACCTCGTGTCGTAGCGGGCGGACCGGCCGGCGGCGGGACGGTGGTGCCGGCTCAGCGGGTGCCGGTGATGGGGCGTGCGGCGGCGGTTCAGCGGCGCTTGCGGCGGCGCAGGCCGGACGCGACCAGCCGCAGGAGCAGCTCACGCGAGCTGACCGCCTCGGCCCCCAGCTCCACCGCCCGGGCGTGCACGGTCTCCGGCACGTCGTAGTGATCCCGATCGAAGGCCCGCTCCGGCACCCCCAGCCGCAGGGCGAAGTCGTGCAACTCCTCCAGCGAGCGGTCGCTGACCAGATGCGACCACATCAGGCCGCGCGGCCCGGGCCAGTTGGGCGGGTCGATGAGAACGGTCACGCCGTCAAGCGTAAAGCCGCTCCCAACGACCCACGCTCACGCCGCCCGGGGCGGGACCACCCGGCTGGGTTTCATGCGGTCAAGGGCGGGACCCTGCCGCGGACCGCCAGCTCGCCCAGGTCGGACACCACGACCTCGGCGCCCGCCGCGCTCAGCTCCGCCGCCTCGGCCCCGTCCCTGGCCACCGCGACGACCAGCCCGAACCCGCCCTTCCTGCCCGCCTCCACCCCGGGCAGTGCCGCGTCCACCACCGCGGCCCTGACGGCGGGCAGCGCCAGCCGGCGCGCCGCCTCCAGGAAGAGGGCGGGGTCGGGCTTGCCTGGCAGGTTCATCAGGGCCGCGTCGTTGCCGTCCACCACCAGGTCGAACAGGTGCAGCACGCCCGCCGACGTGACCAGCTTGCGGCCGTGCAGGCTGGCGGAGACGGCCGCCGTACGGGCCCCGCGATGCCGCAGCTCGTGCAGCAGCGAGACCGTGGACGGGAACGCGGCCACCCCGTACTTCTCCACCTGGGCCATGAAGATCCGGTCCTTGGCCAGGCCGAGCCCGTGCACGGTCGCCGCGCCGGGCTCGTCGTCGGGCGAACCCTCGGGCACCGTGATGCCGCGTGCCTCCAGGAAAGTGCGGATGCCGTCGAGACGCGGGCGGCCGTCCACATGGCGCAGATAGTCGTCCCGGATGTCGAACGGTGTCGAGCGGCCGCGCAGGAACGCGTCGAAGACGTGCTTCCAGGCGGCCGCGTGCCCCCGAGCGGTGTCGGTTACCACGCCGTCGGTGTCGAACAGGACGGCGCTGATCGTGGTCAGATCGATGACAGGCTCGTTCACATTGCGAACGTAACCGCTCTACCAGGCGACGGGTAGCTCTTTGACCCCGTACACGATGGCCAGTTCCCTGAACGGCACCTCGCCCGCGACGCGCAGCCCCGGGAAGCGGCGCAGCAGCGCGGGGAAGGCGATGCGCATCTCCATCTGCGCCAGCGGCGCGCCGATGCAGCGGTGGATGCCGTGGCCGAACGCCATGTGCGAGCCCGCCGTCTCCCTGCCGGGCCGCACCCGGTCCATGTCCTCGCCCAGGGCGGGGTCGCGGTTGGCGCCGGTGAGCGAGCACAGGACCATCTCGCCCTTCTTGATCTGTACGCCGTGCAGCTCCAGATCGTCGCGGGCGAAGCGGGGGAAGGCCACCTGGACGACCGTCATGTAGCGCAGCAGCTCTTCGACGACGTCGTTGATGTACCCGTCGACCTCGCGGACCTTGGCGGCCTCCTCGGGGTTCCGCAGCAGCCACAGGGTGCCCAGGGCGAGCATGCTGGTGCTGGTGTCGTGCCCGCCGGTCAGCAGCCCGTCGGCCATGCTGGCGAGCGTACGGTCGTCCAGCTCGTCACCGTGCTCGCGCAGCAGCTGGCCGAGCAGCCCCTCCCCGGGGTTCTGCCGCTCCCGGGCGACCAGGTCGGTCAGGTAGGCCATGGCGTCGTTGATCGCCTGCAGCGACGCCTCCGGCCCGGCCGTGAAGTCGAACCGGTCCTTGCTGATCTTCACGAAGTCGGCGCGCTCCTCGTACGGGACGCCCAGCAGCTCGCACACCACCAGCGACGGGATCGGCAGCGCGAACTCCTCCACCAGGTCCACGGGGGAGCCCTTGGCCTCGATGCGGTCCAGGTGCTCCTCGACCATGGCCTCGATGCGCGGCTCCAGCCTGCGCAGGCGGCGCATGGTGAACTCCGGCGTCAGGTACTTGCGCAGCCGCGTGTGCTCGGGCGGGTCGCGGAAGCCCAGGCCGCCCGGGTCCTCCTGGTTGGAGCCCAGGCCGATCACTCCGGCGAAGTCGTTGCTGAAGCGCTCGTGGTCGCTCAGGACGCTTCGTACGTCCTCCCAGCGGGTGACGAGGTAGACGGTCTGGCTGCCGGGGATCTCCATGGGGAAGACGGGGTGCTCGGCCCGGATCCGTCCGAGCTCGCCCACAGGGTCGAACTCGTCACGCATGAACTGGACGAGGGGAAACTCATTGTCTGACATCGATATCCGTCCTGCTGGGATACATCACGCCATCTTGGGATAAATCCCTCCATAGATGGTCCCATTTGGAGCAGCGGATGTTGCCCTCCGAAAGGACGAATTTTCCCTCCCCCACGCGGCCCCCGCCGCCCCCCTCACAGACCGTCCTAGGCTTCCTGACCAGCCAGAACCCTCGTCACCTCATCCGGCGGCGGCTCGGTCCTGTCACGCGCGTGCACGGGCGGCTCGGGCAGGGGGGCCTGCGCCGACAACGCCGGTGGGGCGGGCTTGGGCTTGCGCGGCTCACGCACCCCGCCCTCGCCACCCTCCGACGGGTCGTCGAACGGGAAGTCCTTGCCGCCGGGCCAGTGCGGCTCGCCGGGCCCGAACCCGGGCATCCAGGCGGGTGCGCCGCTGGGAAGAGCGCGGCGTCTGCGTGATCGCTTGCTCACAATCCCCTCCTCGCGGCCCATTGTGCGCCCACCCCCGCCCTCCGACCACCCCCACTCCACGCCTCTATCCCCAACGCCACCCCCCGCGCACGCCGGGGGCCACGCGCCCCACTCCGGGCGTCCCGAGGTCGCGGGTCCCTCGGGTGGCAGGCCCGCTGCAGGTGTTTTCGGCCCATGCGCCGTTGAGCGTTGGTCGTGCCGCTCGGTCGATGTGCGGCTCCGATGGGCGCCCCGTAGCCCTGGGTGGACCGCGCCGGGTCACCGATGCGTTCGGGGGAGATGCCGGAACAGCAGTGAAACAGGGGCAAAATGGGGCGGCAGATGTCGTTTGGCGTACAAGATGGCGACATTCTGCGATGATCTCGTCGCATAGAGCCGGAGTTTGAGCCCCCACGGATAGTGACCAGATGCCGACATTTGAGGAAATAGCAGCCTTCGTCGCCGAGAAGCCGCTCGCCACCGCCGTCATCGCGTTGCTGAGCCTGGCCGGGCTGGCGCTGGCGTTCCTGGTGCTGAGGATCGTCTGGCGGGCCACCGCCTGGTTGTTCTCCCGCTACGTCGCCCAACGTCCCATCGAGGACGTGCTGACCATCGTCGCCGCCTCCATCGCCACCGGCGTGTCCGCGCAGGGCATGTGGCGCTTCTCCGGCGACGTGCTCGGCCTGGACGGGCCGCTGCGGCTGCTGCTGTTCGCGTTCATCGAAGTCGCGATCATCACGAGCGCGGTGCGGGCCCGCCGCAACATGCGCGAGAACTTCTCCGCCGGCATCGACGGCATCGCCGTGTGGGCGCTGACCTGCCTGACCGCCGTACTGTCCAGCATGGACGCGCGCAGCCTGCCCGAGGCGGTGTTCAGGCTCGCCGCGCCGCTGGTCGCCGCCTGGCTGTGGGAGCGCGGCATGGCCATCGAGCGGCACCGCATCCGCGGCACCGGCCGCATCAACTGGCGCCTGACGCCCGAGCGGCTGCTGGTCCGGGTCGGGCTGGCCGAGGTCAGCGACCGTACGGCGAGCGAGGTCGACGCGCACCGCCGGCTGACCAGGGTCGCGCTGGCCGCCAAGCGGGCCAAGGCGCTGCGCGACGGCGGGGCCTCCGACCGCAAGCTGCGCACCGCGCTGGCCAAGCTCGACAAGGCCATGGACCAGGCCGTCGAGCACACCGGGCTGGCCGTGAACCAGGCCCGCCAGGAGGCGCTGCTGGCCCAGATCGCCGCCCTCTACAACACCACCGCCCTCATCGACGCCGACCCCCGCGTGCCGTGGGAGCCCGAGCCCGAGCAGCACCCGGTGCCCGCCCGCCCGGCGTTGCCGCCCGCGCTGGCCGAGCTCGTCGACGAGGAGGACGAGGACATCGAGGTGCTCGACACCACCCCGCAGGTCGTCGACACCGCCCAGCGGGCGGCGCTGATGCGCCAGGCCCGCGCGTTCTGGGACCGCCAGATCGCCAAGGGCATCGTGCCGCGTACGGTGGACATCGCCCAGGAGATCGGCATCTCGCTGGCCACGGCACGCGAGTATCGTGCCCTGTGGAAGCTGGAGCCGCAGGCGCACGCCCTCATCGAGGCGCTGTTCCATCAGCACGGCATCGTCGACACGGGCGCCTTCCCCGCCATCGCGGACGACGGGCGGGTGCTGACCACCAAGTTGTAGGGGGAGCGCGGTTGCGGGAGCGCACGCTGGAGCGCGTCAGGAAACTCCTGGCCAAGGCCGAACGCACCGACAACGAGCACGAGCGGGCGACGTTCATGGCGGCCGCGTCGGCGCTGATGGCCAAGCACGGCATCGACTCGCTCCCTCCGGCGGGCACGCGGCAGACGCCCGGCGACCGGGTCGTCACCCTGCCCAACCCCTGGGCCAGGGAGAAGGCCCGGCTGGTCAGCCTGGTCGCGCAGGCCGTGCGCTGCCGTCCCCTGCTCATCGGGCGGGGCGACGGCGGGCAGCGGGTGCACGTGTTCGGGTTCGCGGCCGATCTGGAGCGGGCCGACCTGCTGGCCACGTCGCTGCTGCTGCAGATGGCGGGCGGACTGGCGCGCGTGCGGGTGCCCGACGGCGTGACCGCCGTGCGGGCGTACCGGCGGTCGTGGCTGCTGGGATTCACGGACGAGGTCTACCGGCTGCTGTGCGCGGCCGAGTCCGAGGCGGCGCGGGCCAGTACGGGCGCCGCCCTCGTCCTGGCCGACCGCCGGGCCGAGGTGGAGCGGGCGGTGGCCGCCCACTATCCGGACATCCGGGTCAGCGTGCCCAGGACGAGCGGCACGGGGTACCGGGACGGGGTCGCCGCGGGCCGCCGCGCCGACCTCGGCCGTACCGGCATGACCGCCGACACGGCGCCCGAGCTGGCCCCCGGCCGCTGACCCGCGCGGTCAGGCGAGGGCGTCGGAGACCAGGGAACGGGCCTCCTCCTGCACCTTGGCCAGGTGGTCGGGGCCGCGGAAGGACTCGGCGTAGATCTTGTAAACGTCCTCCGTGCCCGACGGCCGGGCCGCGAACCAGGCGTTCTCCGTCGAGACCTTCACCCCGCCCAGCTCGGCCCCGTTGCCGGGCGCCGTGGTCTGGACGGCGGTGATCGGCTCGCCGGCCAGCGACGACGCCTTCACCTGCGCGGCCGAGAGCCTGGCCAGCACCGCCTTCTCCGCGCGCGTGGCGGGGGCGTCGACCCGGGCGTACGCGGGCTCCCCGAACCGCTCGACCAGCTCCCGGTAGTGCGCGCCCGGCGACTTGCCGGTGACGGCCCGGATCTCGGAGGCCAGCAGCGCCAGGATGATCCCGTCCTTGTCCGTGGCCCAGACGGACCCGTCCCGCCGCAGGAAGGACGCTCCCGCGCTCTCCTCGCCCCCGAACCCCAGCGACCCGTCCAACAGCCCCGGGACGAACCACTTGAACCCGACCGGCACCTCGTACAGCCGCCGCCCCAAGGACCGCACCACCCGGTCGATGATCCCGCTGCTGACCATCGTCTTGCCGACCCCGGCGTCCGCGGGCCAGCCGTCGCGGTGCGTGTACAGGTAGGAGACGGCGACGGCGAGGTAGTGGTTGGGGTTCAGCAGGCCGCCGTCGGGGGTGACGATGCCGTGCCGGTCGGCGTCGGCATCGTTTCCGGTGGAAATGTCGTACTTATCGCGATTGGCGATGAGAGAGGCCATCGCGTACGGCGACGAGCAGTCCATCCGGATCTTGCCGTCCCAGTCGAGCGTCATGAACCGCCACGTCGGATCGACCTGCGGATTGACCACGGTCAGGTCGAGCCGGTGCCGCTCCGCGATCTCCCCCCAGTACGCCACGCTCGCCCCGCCCAGCGGGTCGGCCCCGATGCGCACCCCGGCCTCGCGGATCGCGTCCAGGTCGACCACGGACGGCAGGTCGTCCACGTACATCCCGAGGAAGTCGTAGCGCCCCGCCGCCTCCAGGGCCTTCGCGTACGAGACCCGCAGCACGCTCTCCAGCCCGCCGGCCATCAGCCGGTTGGCGCGGTCCTGGATCCACGTGGTCGCGTCGGTGTCGGCCGGACCGCCGTGCGGCGGGTTGTACTTGAACCCGCCGTCGCCCGGCGGGTTGTGCGACGGGGTGATCACGACGCCGTCGGCGAGCGCGCCGGTGCGGCCGCGGTTGTGACGCAGGATGGCGTGCGAGACGGACGGGGTCGGCGTGTAGCCGTCACGGGAGTCGATCAGCACCTGGACCCCGTTGGCGACCAGCACCTCCAGCGCGGACACCCGCGCGGGCTCCGACAGCGCGTGCGTGTCGATGCCGAGGAACAGCGGTCCGTCGGTGCCCTGCGCCCGCCGGTATTCGCAGATGGCCTGCGTGGTGGCCAGGATGTGGTCCTCGTTGAACGCCGTCCTCAGCGACGACCCCCGGTGCCCCGACGTGCCGAACGCCACCCGCTGCCCCGGGTCGCCGGGATCCGGATGCAACACGTAATAGGAGGTCACAAGCCGTGCGACGTCGACGAGGTCGGCGGGCTGGGCTGGCTGTCCTGCGCGTTCGTGCGTCATGGAGGCCACTTTACAAATCCGCCCCGGGGTAGCGGATGAGCGCGGGAGGGTGTGGGAAGGTACAGTTCGGTCGATTACTAGAACGGAGTTCGGTTCCTATGCGATTCGGTTATTTCTTGACAGAGCCCAGAGGAGACGACCCGATCGGCGGGTTGCGCGACCAGATCGCCCAGGCGGCGCAGGACGGCTTCACCTCCGCCTGGCTCTCCAACATCTTCGGCCTCGACGCCCTCACCGCCCTGGCCGCCGCCGGGAGCCAGGTGCCCGGCATCGAACTCGGCACCGCCGTCGTCCCGACCTACCCGCGCCACCCGGCCGTACTGGCCCAGCAGGCCATGACCACCAACGCCGCGCTCGGCGGGCGCCTCGCGCTCGGCGTCGGCCTGTCGCACCAGATGGTCATCGAGGGCATGTACGGCCACAGCTTCGAGCGCCCCTACCGGCACATGAAGGAGTACCTGAACATCCTGCTCCCGCTCAGCCGGGGCGAGCACGTCAAGTACGAGGGCGAGACGCTCAAGGCCGACCTCCAGCTCACCACGCCGGGCGGCGGCTTCCCGGTGCTGATCGCCGCGCTCGGCCCGCGCATGCTCAAGCTGGCCGGCACCGTGGCCGACGGCACCGTCCTGTGGATGACGGGCCCCAAGACGGTCGCCCAGCACATAGCGCCCACCATCACCGCGGCCGCCGCCGAGGCGGGCCGCGAGGCGCCCAGGATCGTCTGCGCGCTGCCGATCTGCGTCACCGACGACCCCGCCGCCGCCGTCGATCGCGCGAACGAGATCTTCGCGGTCTACGGACATCTCCCCTCCTATCGTGCGATGCTCGACAGGGAAGGCGCGGCCACTCCCGGAGACGTCGCCATCGTGGGCGACGAGGACGCGGTGCTGGCCAAGATCCAAGTGCTGCGCGAAGCCGGTGTGACCGACTTCGTCGGCTCGGTGTTCGCGAGCAGGGAACGCACGCGGGCCCTGCTGATCGGCGCCGCGAAGGGCTGACCCCACGACATCTCCATAATTCTCCGGCGGGGTGAAGATCGCTTGCTCGATGGCATTGATGTGTCCGACTGGCACAGGACCGTCGACTGGGCCGACCACGCGGAGGCCGGAGTGGCCTTCGCGTTCGCCAGAGCCACCGAGGGCGGCGACGTCACCGACAAGCTGTTCGAGCGCCACTGGAACGGTATGGGCGAGAGCCGGATCGTCCGCGGCGCGTACCACTGCGCCAGGCCCGAGGGCGACCCGATCGAGCAGGCGCGCCGCTTCCTGGCCGCGATCGACGCGGCGGGTGGGCTGCGCGCCGGCGACCTGGTCGCCCTCGCCCTGGAGACGGACGGCGGCCTGCGCCCCGAGCAGGTCGCCCGCCACGCGCGCCGCTGGTGCCACCACGTCGAGCGGCACGTCGGCGTGCGGCCGTTCGTCCACACCTTCCAGGCGTTCGCGCGTGGCGGACACTGCGCGGGTCTGGGCGAGTACCCGTTATGGATCGCCGCCCCCGAGAAGCCGCGCGGCGAGCCCGCGGTGCCGCCGCCCTGGCGGGACTGGGCCGTCCATCAGTACGTGCACAGCCCGATCGACCGCAACGTGTTCCACGGGACCCGGCAGGAGCTGACAAAGCTGGGGTTTCACCCGCGATAGCATCGGTGTTCACCAACGAAGCAGCTCCGGTGTCGAGCGCCGGGGCGCGATCCAAGGGAGTCACCGTGTCAGCCGAGCTACGCATCACCCTCGCCGGAGCCGAGCGTGTGGTCGCGGCCGGCACGACGGCCGGCGACGCACTTGAGGCCGACGGCCGTACGGTCATCGCGGCCAGGGTCAACGGCGAGCTCCGTGACCTGGCCCACCCGCTGTCCGAGGGGGACGCGGTCGAGCCGGTCGAGATCTCCAGCGAGGACGGCCGGGCCATCGTCCGCCACTCCACCGCCCACGTCATGGCGCAGGCGGTGCAGGAGCTGTTCCCCGAGGCCAAGCTGGGCATCGGGCCGCCCGTGGAAAACGGGTTCTACTACGACTTCGACGTCACTCAGGCGTTCCACCCCGACGATCTCAAGCGCATCGAGAAGCGCATGCGGGAGATCGTCAAGCAGGGGCAGCTGTTCTCCCGCCGGCCCGTCTCCGACGACGAGGCGCGTGCGGAGCTGGCGGCGGAGCCGTACAAGCTGGAGCTGATCGGGCTCAAGGGCGGCGCCGCCGACGAGGAGTCGGTCGAGGTGGGGGCCGGGCAGCTCACCATCTACGACAACCTCGACCCCAAGAGCGGCGAGCTGCAGTGGAAGGACCTGTGCCGCGGCCCGCACGTGCCGTCCACCCGGTCGATCCCGGCGTTCAAGCTCATGCGCTCGGGCGGCGCCTACTGGCGCGGCAGCGAGAAGAACCCGCAGCTCCAGCGCATCTACGGCACCGCCTGGGAGTCCCGCGAGAAGCAGGACGACTACCTCAAGCTGCTGGAGGAGGCCGAGAAGCGCGACCACCGCAAGCTGGGCGTCGAGCTCGACCTGTTCAGCTTCCCGCCGGAGCTGGGCAGCGGCCTGCCGATCTTCCATCCCAAGGGCGGCATCATCCGCAAGGAGATGGAAGACTACATGCGCCGGCGGCAGGCGGAGGCGGGCTACGAGTTCGTCAACACGCCGCACATCACCAAGTCGTCGCTGTTCGAGACCTCGGGGCACCTGCCCTGGTATGCCGACGACATGTTCCCGGCCTTCGAGCTGGAGGGCATCGAATACCGGGTCAAGCCGATGAACTGCCCGATGCACAACCTGATCTTCCGGGCGCGCGGGCGTTCCTACCGCGAGCTGCCGCTGCGGCTGTGCGAGTTCGGCTCGGTCTACCGCTACGAGAAGTCGGGCGTGGTCCACGGCCTGACCCGGGTGCGCGGCATGACGCAGGACGACGCGCACATCTACACCACCCGGGAGCAGATGGCCGATGAGATCAAGTCGCTGCTGAGGTTCGTGCTCAGCGTGCTGCGCGACTTCGGTCTGCCGGACTTCTACCTGGAGCTGTCCACCCGCGACGACTCCGACAAGTTCATCGGCGACCCGGCCGAGTGGGACGAGGCGACCGAGGCGCTGTACCAGGTGGCCACCGAGTCGGGGCTGGAGCTGGTCGACGACCCGGGCGGCGCGGCCTTCTACGGCCCCAAGATCTCCGTCCAGGCCAAGGACGCGATCGGGCGCACCTGGCAGCTGTCCACCATCCAGCTCGACCTCAACCAGCCCAAGCGCTTCGGCCTCGAATACCAGGCGGCGGACGGCAGCCGGCAGACGCCGGTCATGATCCACCGAGCGCTGTTCGGCTCCGTCGAGCGCTTCCTCGGCGTGCTCACCGAGCACTACGCGGGCGCCTTCCCGCCCTGGCTCGCGCCGGTGCAGGTGGTGGGCATCCCGATCGCCGACGCGCACGTGCCCTACCTGCAAGATGTCGCCAAGAAGCTGCGCGAGCGCGGCATCCGGATCGAGGTCGACGCCTCCGACGACCGGATGCAGAAGAAGATCCGCAACGCGCAGAAGGGCAAGGTGCCCTTCATGCTGCTGGCCGGTGACGACGACATCGCCAACGGCGCGGTGTCGTTCCGTTACCGGAACGGCGAGCAGAAGAACGGCGTCCCGATCGAGCAGGCCGTGGCCGAGATCGTCAACGCCGTGGAGCGCCGCGTCCAGGTCTGATCCGACGGCGAAACGGCGGGGCCTTCCGGCTCCGCCGTTGTCCGGACGGGCCGGGATCAACGGGTGAACAGGCGGAACGTGATGGCGGGGTGGCCGCCGAAGCGCTCGGCCGTCTCGTGGGCGAAGCCCTCGATGAGCTCGCGGGCGTACGACTCGGGGTCCTGGTCGGTGAGCGCCTCGATGTAGGCGCGGTGCTCCACGAGCGAGCGCACGCCGCGCTCCAGGCCGTCGGTGACGTCCACGGCGTGGGTGGGGGAGTCGGTGCCCGCGACGGCGACCCAGCGGACGCCGTTCCAGGGCCCCGCCTCCGTATCCGGAAATATCCACCTATTACCCGCGTCCCCGGCCGCGTCCAGAACGGCCCGGCCCACGGCGCGGTGGTCGGGGCTGTTCCAGTACGTCCCGCCCCAGGTGTCGTCCGGGTTCAGGGTGATCACGAGCTCGGGCCGGTGCCTGCGGATGGCGGCGGCGATGTCCTTCCTGAGCGCGATCCCGTACTCGATCACGCCGTCGGGGTGGTCGAGGAACTCCACGCTCGTCACCCCGACGACAGCCGCACTGGCCCGCTCCTCCCGCTCCCGCAACGGCCCGGCCTCGGCGGGAGCGAGCGTGTCGATGCCGGCCTCGCCCCTGGTGGCGATCAGGTACGCGACCTCGCGACCCTGGTCGGTCCAGGCGGCGATGGCGGCGGCGCAGCCGTACTCGAGGTCGTCGGGGTGCGCCACGATGGCCAGGGCGCGCTGCCAGTCGTCGGGCATGGGCTCCAGTTGATCGCTCATGGCCCACACCCTAAGGTCCGCCCTACGCGCCCGGAGGGCTTCGCGCACAGCTCGTCCGGAGCGTTCTGCGGATCGTCGGCTGGGGTGGAGTCGGGCGTATCGCCGCGTCGAGAGTCAGGCGTGTGCCTTGCAGGGGCGGTTGCCGCCCCGGTGAGGTGTCAGGGGGTGGCGGGGAGGGGATCGTCGTCGGGGGTGTCGCGGGGGAGGGGGCGGGGCTCGCCCGGCAGGCGGACGTCGTCGACCGTCACGTTGACCTCCGCGACCCGCATCCCGAGCATGTGGCTGACGTTCCTGGCCACGTTCGTCTTGACCTCGGAGGCGACCTCCATCACCACGTGGCCGTACTCCACCACGATGGTCACGCTCACGGACACCTGACGGTCCTGGATCTGCGCGCTCACTCCCTGGTTGGCGCGCCGGGAGCCGATGCCGATGCGGTCGCGTACGGACTCGAAGGCCCGCGCCAGGTCGCCACCGAGATCGGCGACACCGGTGACCTCGAGGGCCGCCAGGGCGGCGACCTTCTCGACCACCTCGTCGGCGACCTTGATCCGGCCCTTGACGACGGTGCCGAAGGAGGGCGTCTCCGGGGGCAGCACGCTGGTGGATGCGGGGCCGGCCTCTTCGACCGGGCCGTCGGCGGGGTCGGGGGTGTCGGCAGGTGAGAGGGAGTGGGCGGTCGGCAGGGCGTCGTGCTCGGCCAAAGCGTCGCTCATCGCGGCCTCCTGTAGACGGTGCTTGGGATTGTGCCGGAAGAGCGGGCCGTTTGTCCGTGGTCCTATGCTGCTAGGTATGCACGATCAGGCAGGGGCAGGGTCCCCCGACAACTTCGAGCGTCTGTGGACCCCGCATCGCATGGCCTACATCAAGGGCGAGAACAAACCGACGGGCAGCGGCCCCGATGACGGGTGCCCGTTCGACGCGATCCCCAAGATGAGCGACGAGGACGGCCTGATCGTCGCCCGGGGCGAGACGGTCTACGCCGTGCTCAACCTGTACCCGTACAACTCCGGCCACCTGATGGTGGTCCCCTACCGGCACGTGTCCGACTACGACGAGCTGGTGCCGGCCGAGCTGGTCGAGCTGGGGGAGTTCACGCAGAAGTCGCTGCGCGCGCTGCGCAAGGCCAGCGGCGCGCAGGGTTTCAACGTCGGCATGAACCTCGGCCACGTCGCCGGCGCCGGCATCGCCGCCCACCTGCACCAGCACGTGGTGCCCAGGTGGGGCGGCGACACGAACTTCATGCCGGTCGTGGGCCAGACCAAGGTCCTGCCGCAGCTGCTCCGCGACACCCGCCAGCTGCTCGCCGACGCCTGGGACTGACCCGCCCCCGGAGTCGGCGGAACGCCCCGCAGACCCCCTGGAACGTGGCGGTGGCTACTGCTGTGCCCGAGGGGGCGCTACCTCGTCGCGGTCGCTAAGTCCGACGAGGTACGGCCGGCGACCGGCTCGCGGTCGCGCCGCAGCACGCCGATGCCGGTGGCCAGCAGGAGGGGTACGGCCAGCGCCAGGGCCATGGACAGCACCGCCGCGCCCGAGTCGTTCACGAGCATCCCGATCACGCCGCTCACGAGCGTGCCGATCAGCCCGGCGCGCAGCGCCGGCGAGTGCTCGAACGCGGCCGGCACGACCCCGGCCGATGCCTGCTCGGGACGCAGGATCGCGTACACGAGGAAGGCGGCGGCCGCGATCACGATCGGCATCAGGTTGGGGCTGAGGAGGGTGGCGAGCATGGCGTGCAGCTTGCGCAGGATGACGTCGAACGCCTCCCCGCTCAGCACCTGCCCCACGAACCGGCCCAGGTGCGTCTGCTCGTCGGCCGGCTTCAGGTAGTTGAGCCAGGCGAACGTCATCACGATCACCCCACCGGCCACCAGGAACGCGCCCAGCTTCACCAGCGAGACCCGCTTGCCCGCCAGGAGCAGCGCGGTCACCGCGATGCCCGGCACGAACGCGATCACGCCGCCGAAGTCGCTGCCCATCCCGGACCCGCCGAGCACCATCGCGAACGTCCCCAGCACCACGATCGCGGCCAGCCCCACCCTGCCCGGCCACCGGTGCGCGATCACCGTGGTGGCCAGCAGGGTGCCGGTGGCCAGGAGCGCGAACGGGATGTTCCCCAGGCCGTAGTAGCGGGCCCCGACGTCCGCGCTGTAGCCCATGATGCTGTTGAGCTGCAACGTCGTACCGGTCAGCAGGTCGCCCGCCAGCGTGAGCGCGGTGATCCCGGCCACCACCGCCAGGGGGCCCAGCGGCCGGCGCCGCCACGGCCCCGCGAACGCCACCGCCGTGACGACCGCCGCCCACCCGAGCACCCCGGCCACCAGTTGCGGCAGGCTCGACCAGGGCAGCAGGTTGACCAGGTAGCTGGAGACGGGCAGGGCGGCCAGGGCGACGGCCGCGAAACGTACCGGCTCCAGGCCCTTGCGGCGGCGCAGCATCAGGAACGCGACCACGTAGAACAGCACCTGCAGGACGGCCACGGCCGTGAAGTAGATGCCCTTGATCGAGCGGATGGCCTGCGCGGTGGCGTCGGCCCGCTGGAGCTGCGCGAACGTCGCGCCCGGCCCGCCGACCTGCAGCGGGACGCCCACCACGGTGCCAGGGACCGGCACCCCGAGCTGGGTCAGGATGGTGGAGGTCAGGTCGGGCAGGATCGAGATGTCCTCGCGGCGGGTGGAGGCCGCGCCGAGCAGGTGGCCCTGCGCGCCGGGCTCGCGCAGCGCGGCCACCCGCAGGTGGGGCACGGAGCCGTGGTCGGACAGGCCCGCGAGCAGCACCGTCGTGTCGGCGGGCAGGACCGACAGCAGCGCGCCCGCCTTGGCGTCGGCCATCCGCAGCGCGTTACGCCGCTCGGCGGCGCTGAGCTGGTCGGGCACCTTGGGCAGCTTGCCGCCGGCCAGGTAGGGGCGGACGAGGTCGTCCACGTCCATGGCGATCATCCGGCAGCGTTCGAGGTCGGGCGTGCGGACCTGGAGCGGCGAGGAGTGGTACTGCTGGATCGCGCCCTGCCGGTCGGCCAGGCCCAGCGCGGCGCCGGGGCCGATGGCGATCGAGCACTGCCCGGCCGCCTTCAGCGACTCGCCCAGCGTGCCCGCGTTGCGCTGCCCGGCCACGTCGATGAGGTAGCGGTAGCCGGGGATGACCGCGCCCGCGCCCTGCTGCTCGGGCATGGGGGGCGCGCCGCAGCTGTATCCGGCCGCCGACCTGGTGCCCGCCGAAACAGTCAGCCAGCCGTCGTAGGGGCAGGTCACGCCGCCGACGGTACGTACGGACAGCGAGCCGATCGCGCTGGACCCGGCCAGCTCCCACAGGTTGGGGGAGTCCGCCTGGGTGATGTCGTTCCAGTGCAGGCCGGACACGCCGATCAGCGCGACCCGGCCCGCGCCGGTGTCTTTCGCTGCCTGGGCCGGACCGGTGGACAGCCCCTGGCCGAGCAGGACCTGACCGACCAGCACGGCCAGCACGACTAGCGCGCGCCTCATCCCGATGACCTTCCGTGATCGATGGTTCCGTGGCACGGTAGAGCTAGGTCATGTTCCGGCGCCACCGGACCCGACTACCCTCTCATGCGGTGCGTCTATCACGTGCGTCGTTAGGATTTGCGGGAGATGGCGCGGATGGCGTGTTTCGTGAGGCACGCGGCCCCCGGGACCGGCACCCGCCACGCTCGTCGGGCCCTTACGGGGCCGGGGTCTTCACCTTGACGGCCTTGCTCTCGTGGCCGAGGCGGTCGACGGCCGAGACCAGGTAGGTCGCGTCCGGCGTGGCCGCGAAAGACGGGCTGGTCACGACGGCGACCAGGTTGCGGGCGTCCGTGCCGTGGCAGCCCTTGCCGGACTTGGGCACCTGGTACACCGCGTACGCCCGCGCCCCCTGGGACGGCTTCCAGGACAGCTGGGAGCCGCCGGCCTTGAGGCCCGCCGGGGCGGGAGGGGCGGAGCCGCCGCGCTCCTTGATCAGGGGCAGCAGGGCGGGGCGGGAGTAGTGGTTCTTGGCGACGCGGTCCACGGACCCGATGGGGTTGGCCAGCAGGTTCTTGGCGCTGAAGTAGACCTCACCCCTCACCTGCTTGTGATCCCGGTTCACGCCCACCTCGGCGGCCAGCTCGCCGGGCTTGGTCCAGGCGCGGTCGTCCTTGGCCCCGACCCGGTAGAGCCCCTGGCCGATGTACAGCTGCACGTCCGTGCCCTTGACCTCGTCGGACCACCAGGCCGCCAGCGTGTTGTAGTCGGCCAGCTTGTGGCCGCGCGGCCAGTAGAGCTGCGGGAGCACGTAGTCGACGGTGCCCGACTTGATCCAGGCGCGCGCGTCCGCATAAATCGAGTCGTACGCGGACATGCCCGAAGTGGCGGAGCCGGTCGGGTCGTTCGACTTGTTGCGCCAGATGCCGAAGGGGCTGATCCCGAACTTGACGTACCCCTTGGTGTCGTGGACGGCCTTGTCGACCTGCGCGACGAGCGTGTTGACGTTGTCGCGCCGCCAGGCGGCGAGCTTCTTGCCGTCGCCGTACTTCGCGAACGCCGCCGCGTCGTCGAACTTCTGCCCCGCCGCCGGGTACGGGTAGAAGTAGTCGTCGAAGTGCACCCCGTCGATGTCGTAACGGGACACCACGTCCGTGATGACCTTGGTCACGTGGTCGCGGACGGCGGGCAGGCCGGGGTTGTAGTAGAGACGGCCGCCGTACTTGATCGTCCAGTCGGGGTGCTTGCGCGCCGGGTGGCCGGCGGGCAGCTTGGCGGCGCTGTCGCCGTAGGAGGCGCGGTACGGGTTGAACCAGGCGTGGAACTCCATGCCGCGCTTGTGCGCCTCGTCGATGAGGAACGGCAGCGGGTCCCAGCCGGGGTCCTTGCCGGCCGTGCCCGTCAGATATTGGGTCCAGGGCTCCAGCGACGACTTGTACAGCGCGTCGGAGGCGGGCCGGACCTGGACGAAGACCGCGTTGAGGTTGCGCTTGGCGGCGCCGTCCAGGATCTTCACGTACTCGGCCCGCTGCCGGTCGGGAGAGAGCCCCGCCTTGGCGGGCCAGTCGATGTTCTGGGTGGTGGCGATCCACACCCCGCGCAGCTCGCGCTTGGGATAGCGGGCGTCGGCCGTGCAGGCCGCGACGGGTGCGGCGGCGATGGCCGTCTTCTTCTTGCTCGCTGCTGGGCTCTCCCCGGCGCCGGGGCCGAAGACGTAGGCGGCGGAGGTGGTCACGACCGCGAGAGCAGCAGCGGCCAGGAGTGGGCGTCCAGTTCGCATAATGCCACCCAGTGTGGCAGTTGCCGCGGGATGCTCGGTACGAAAAAAAGAAATCGACTCGTGATGCTTCTGTGACAAAAGTCCATGGCTGGGCCGGGAGGGAGCAAAGCCCTCCCGGCGCCGTCCAGCCTCGTTCCGGGCCTCAGTCCGCGGTGTCGGCCACCTTGCTCGCCAGGTTCGGCGGAAGGGGCTCGTAGCGCAGGAAGGTCCGCTGGAACGTCCCGGTGCCGTGTGACATGGATCTCAGATCGATGGCGTACCGGGTGATCTCCAGCTCGGGCACCTCGGCCTTGACCAGCGTGCGTCCCGTGCCGACGGGCTCCGTGCCGAGCACCCGCCCGCGCCGCGACGACAGGTCGGACATCACCGACCCCACGTAGTCGTCGGCGACGAGCACCGACAGCTCGTCCACCGGCTCCAGCAGCAGCGTCGACACCTTCGACGCCGCCTCCTTCAGCGCGAGCTGGCCGGCGATCTGGAAGGCCATGTCGGAGGAGTCGACCGAGTGGGCCTTGCCGTCGTACAGGGTGACGCGCACGTCCACCATCGGGTAGCCGGCCACGACGCCCCGCTCCATCTGGGCCCGCACGCCCTTCTCCACCGACGGGATGAACTGCCGCGGCACCACGCCGCCCACGATCTTGTCGACGAACTCGAACCCGCCGCCCGACGGCAGCGGCTCGACCTCGAGGTGGCAGATCGCGTACTGGCCGTGGCCGCCGGTCTGCTTGACGTTGCGGCCCATCGCCTGGCACTTGCCGCCGAACGTCTCGCGCAGCGGCACCCGCAGCCCGACCCGCTCCACCTCGACGCCGTGGCGCTTGGAAAGGCGGTCGAGCAGCACGTCGGTGTGCGCCTCGCCCATGCACCACAGGACGAGCTGCCGGGTCTCGGCGTTGTTCTCCAGGCGCAGGGTCGGGTCCTCGGCCACCAGCCGCGCCAGGGCCTGCGACAGCTTGTCCTCGTCGGCCTTCGACCTGGCCCTGATCGCCACCGGCAGCAGCGGGTCGGGCATGGCCCACGCGGTCATCAGCAGCGGATGCTCGACCTCCGACAGCGTGTCGCCGGTCTCGGCCCGCGACAGCTTGGCCACCGCCACGATGTCGCCCGCCGTGCCCTTGGCCGCGGGGCGCTGCTGCTTGCCCAGCGGGCAGGTCAGGGTGCCGATGCGCTCGTCCACGTCGTGGTCCTCGTGCCCGCGGTCGGCCAGGCCGTGCCCGGACACGTGCACGGTCATGTCGGGGCGCAACGTGCCCGAGAAGACGCGTACGAGGCTGATGCGGCCCACGTACGGGTCGCTGGTGGTCTTGACGACCTCGGCCACGAGCGGGCCGTCGGGGTCGCAGGCGATGCCCTTGACCGGCTTGCCGGACAGGTCGGTGATCTCCGGCAAGGGGTGTTCGAGGGGCGAGGGGAAGCCCTGCGTCATGAGTTCGAGGATCTCCTGCGCGCCGACGCCGAGCCCGCTGCACAGCACCGGGTAGAAGCTGCCGCGCGCGACGGCCTTCTCCAGGTCCTCCACCAGGACCTTGGTGTCGATGGGCTCGCCTTCGAGATAGCGCTCCATGAGCGACTCGTCTTCGCTCTCCTGGATGATCCCCTCGATCAGCTCGCCGCGGCGCTCCTCGATCTGCGCCGCGTACTCCGCGCCCGGCTCCTTCTCCGTGCGGGTGCCCGTGGCGTAGTTGTAGAACTTCTGCGACAGCAGCCCGATCAGGCCGTTCACGTGGCCGTTGGTGATGACCGGCAGGTAAAGGGGTGCGACGCCGTCGCCGAAGACCTCCTGGCACTTCGCGAGGACCTCGTCGAACTCGGCCCGCTGGTGGTCGATCTTGGTGATCACCACCGCCCGCGGCATGCCGACCTGGGCGCACTCCTCCCACAGCATCTGGGTGAGGCCGTCGATCCCCTCGGAGGCCGGCACCACGAACAGCGCGGCGTCCGCCGCGCGCAGCCCCGCGCGCAGGTCGCCCACGAAATCGGCGTAACCTGGGGTGTCGAGAAGGTTGATCTTGATACTGTTGTGGACCAGCGGCGCCACGGCGAGGTTGACCGACCGCTGCTGCCGGACCTCGACCTCGTCGAAGTCGCTGACCGTGTTGCCGTCCTCCACGCGGCCGGCGCGCTGGACGGTGCCGGTCGCGGTCAGCAGCTGCTCGGCGAGGGTCGTCTTGCCCGCTCCGGAGTGGCCGACCAGCACGACATTGCGTATCGCATCCGCCCTGTCGGCCGTGGGTGCCCTGCCCGCGGCTCCCGCAGTGCCACCGGTGTTCTTCTCTGCCACATCAGCCTCCCGCGTCGCCGGATATTCCAACGACCGCGCCCAAGCGGAGGGTGTCTGGAAACCGCATGGACGCGGTGTGTTCACCAAATACCCCTGTGGCGGATATCACAAGGGGGGTGGGGCAAAGAAAGTTGTCAGGCGTTCCATGGCCTACGATCGGACCGCGATGCTCAAACTCCTGCGCCCGGCCATGACCCGGATACTCACCCCGCTGGGCAGGGCCCTCGTCGGCCGCGGGATCGGCCCGAACGCCGTCACGGCGATCGGCACCCTCGGCACGGTCGTCTCCGCCCTGCTCTTCTTCCCCCTGGGCCAGCTGACCTGGGGCGCTCTCGTGATCACCGTGTTCGTGCTGTTCGACCTGCTCGACGGCGTGGTGGCCCGGCTCGGCGGGAAGGGCGGCTCCACCTGGGGCGCGTTCCTCGACTCGACGTTCGACCGGGTGGCCGACGCGGCGATCTTCGCCGGCCTGATCCTCTACTTCATCTCCGAGCACGACACGCTCATGGCCGCCGTGACGCTGGTCTGCCTGATCGCGGGCTCCCTGGTGTCCTACGCCAAGGCCAGGGCGGAGGGGCTCGGGCTCACGGCCGACGTGGGGCTGGCCGAGCGGCCGGAGCGGCTGGTCGTGGCGCTCGTCGCGGCCTGTCTCGCGGGGCTCGGCGTTCCGTACATTCTTCCTGTGGGCATGTGGCTGCTCGCGGCGGCCAGCGTGTTCACGGTGGGGCAGCGCGTGCTGGCCGTCTACCGGCAGACGAGGGAGAGATGAGCGACAAGGCGTCTTTCGGCGATCGGATCGTGGCCTCGGGGTTCGCGGCGGGCTGGAAGCTCGTGCCGCTGCTGCCCGAGCGCCCGACGGCCGCGGTCTTCCGCTTCCTGGCCGACCGCGTCTGGAGCAGGCGGGGCAAGTCCGTGCGCCGGCTGGAGTCCAACCTGGCCAGGGTGACCGGGCTCGACGCGGGCAGCCGCGAGCTGCGCGAGCTCAGCAGGGCCGGCATGCGCTCGTACTTCCGCTACTTCCACGAGATCTTCCGGCTGCCGTCGATGGGCGTCGAGGAGATCGTGCGCCGCAGCCACGTCATCGGGGCCGAGCACGTCCACTCCACCGTGGCGGCCGGGCGGGGCGTGGTGCTGGCGCTGCCCCACATGGGCAACTGGGACCAGGCCGGGGCGTGGCTGGTGGGGGTGGGCCACCCGTTCGCGACCGTGGCCGAGCGGCTCAAGCCCGAGTCGCTGTTCCGCCGGTACGTCGCCTTCCGCGAGGGGCTCGGCATGGAGGTGCTGCCGCTGACCGGCGGCGACGGGCACAACTTCGGCACGCTGGCGACCCGCGTGCGCAAGGGCGGCGTCGTGTGCCTGCCCGCCGAGCGCGACCTGACCAAGGGCGGCGTCGAGGTGCGCTTCTTCGGCGGGGCGACCAAGGTCCCCGCCGGGCCGCCGCTGCTGGCCGTGCAGACGGGGGCCGCGCTGCTGCCGGCCATCCTCTACAACGTGGGCGACGACTGGGGCATCCACATCCACGAGGAGGTCCCGGTCCCGGCCGAGGGCACCCGGCAGGAGAAGGTCGCGGCGGTGGCGCAGGCGCTGGCCGACGTGTTCGAGAAGGGGATCTCCGAGCACCCGGAGGATTGGCACATGTTGCAGCGGCTCTGGCTGGAAGACCTCTCGCGATGAACATCGGCATCGTCTGTCCCTACTCGTGGGACATGCCGGGCGGGGTCAAGCAGCACGTCGACGACCTGGCCCAGGCACTGCTGGCGCAGGGGCACGAGGTGTCGGTGATCGCGCCGGCGGCCGACGACGACGATCTGCCCCCGTACGTGACGGGCGCGGGCCGGGCGATGCCGGTGCCGTACAACGGGTCGGTGGCCAGGATGTCGTTCGGCTTCCTGTCGGCCGCGCGGGTGCGGCGGTGGGTGCGCACGGGCGAGTTCGACGTGCTGCACATCCACGAGCCGCTGATCCCGAGCCTGGGCGTGCTGGCCTGCTGGGCGGCCAAGGGGCCGATCGTGGCCACGTTCCACGCGTCGTTCACGCGCTCGCGGGCCATCGCGGTGGCCGAGCCGTTACTGCGCAGCGCGCTGGAGAAGCTGGCGGGCCGCATCGCGGTCTCCGACGCGGCCCGCAAGAGCCTGGTCGAGCAGTTCGGCGGCGACGCCGTGCTGATCCCCAACGGCGTCACCGTCTCCCGCTACACCGAGGCCGAGCCGCTCGACGGCTGGGGCCCCGACGGCGCCACGATCGGCTTCCTGGGCCGGATGGACGAGGAGCGCAAGGGCCTGCCGATCCTGCTCGACGCGTTCAGGACGCTCGCGGCCCGGCGGCCCGGCCTGAAGCTGCTGCTCGCCGGACCCGGCGACGCCAAGGACGTGTACGAGCGGGTGCCGAAGGAGCTCCACGACCGGGTGACCGTGCTGGGCATGGTGAGCGAGGCCGACAAGATCCGCGCCTACCACTCGGTGGACGTGTTCTGCGCGCCCAACACGCGCGGCGAGAGCTTCGGCATCGTGCTGGCCGAGGCCATGGCGTCCGGGGCGACGGTGCTGGCCAGCGACATCCCGGCCTTCCGCAGGGTGCTGGGCGAGGGGCAGGCGGGCGCGCTGTTCGCCAACGGCGACGCGGACTCGCTGGCGCGCGAGGCCGCCGCGTTGCTCGACGCGCCCGAGCGGCGGGCCAAGCTGGCCGCCGAGGCGCTGGTGGCGGTGCGGAAGTACGACTGGTCGACGGTGGCGCGGGACGTCGTACGCGTCTACGAGACCGTCACCACGAGCGGGGCGGGGCGCGTGGAGGAAGACCTGTGACACCCACCATCGTCGTGCTGATCGCCGGCATCGTCGTCGTGCTCATGGCCGTCTACGTCTCCTGGCGCGCGGGCCGGCTCGACCGCCTGCACATCCGGCTGGAGCTGGCCCAGGAGTCGCTGGACGCCGCGCTGATGCGGCGCAGGGCGGTGGTGCTGGAGCTGGCCGGGTCGCGCCTGCTCGACCCCGCGACCTCCCTGGTGCTGGCCGCCGCCGCGCACGAGGCCAGGACGGCGGGCCCGGAGGAGCGCGAGCACGCCGAGAGCGACCTGTCGCGCGCCCTGCGCGCGGTCGTGGACCAGGAGCGGTTCAGGGAGAAGCTGTCGGAGCCGCCCGGCGGCGGCGACCTGCTGGACGAGCTCGACACGGCGGTGGCCAAGGTCGTCTACTCGCGCCGCTTCTACAACAATGCGGTTGCGGTCACGCGCACGGCGCAGCGGCGCTGGCTGGCCAGAACCCTCCGCCTGGCCGGGCATACCGAATACCCGCAATTCTTCGAGATTGATGACAATCCGCCAGCGGCTATGGCAACTGAATGACCTGATTTGGGGAAGCCAGTAAGCTTCATCCCGTTTTTCGGGCTGAAGCGAGGAGTGTTCACGTGCGGCTACCCCGGATGATCTCGGTCACACTGGCCGGCGCGGCGGTGCTGCTGCCCGTCGTGTCCTGCTCCTCCGCGGAGGAGCCCGCCCCCGGGAAGGCGCCTCAGGCCGCCACGGCCGCGCCCAGCGAGCAGCCCACCGAGGCGCCCGAGGGGCACCCGTTCACCGGCAAGCCGTACGACGAGCTGAATCCCGTGCTCGCGGTGAAGATCGAGAACACCGCGGCGGGCAAGCCGCAGCTCGGCCTCAAGAGCGCGGACATCGTCTATGTCGAGCAGGTCGAGGCGGGCCTGACCCGGCTCATGGCGGTCTTCTCCTCCAAGGTCCCGCCCAAGGTCGGCCCCGTCCGCAGCGCCCGCATCTCCGACCTGCACATCACGCCGCAGTTCGGCAAGCCGGCCTTCGCCTACTCGGGCGTGCAGACCCTGATGCTGCCGTTCGTGGCCAAGGCGTCGCTGTTCGACGTCGGCGACACGCGCAACCCCGGCGCCTACTTCCGCCAGCCGGGCCGCTTCGCCCCCTACAACCTCTTCGCCAACACCAAGCAGCTCCTGTCCAAGGCCCCCAAGGCGAGCAAGGCCAAGGACATCGGCTTCACCTTCGGCGAGGCCCCGGCCGAGGGCGGCGTGGACAAGAAGTCGTACACCGTCAAGTGGCCCGCGGCGCGCTTCACCTTCGCCTGGTCGGAGGAGAAGAAGCAGTGGCTGATCTGGCAGGACGGCAAGAAGGACATGGCGGCGGAGGGCGGCCAGCTCGGCGCGCCCACGATCGTCGTCCAGTACACCAAGACCGAGCGCTCGCAGTTCCACGACAAGAACCAGAGCTACACGCCGCTCGTGCACACCACGGGCAAGGGCAAGGCGATCGTGCTGCGCGACGGCAAGGCGTACCAGGCGAACTGGGAGCGGGAATCCGAGGACACCGGCACGACGTTCACCACGCAGAGCGGCGAGCCGATGAACTTCGCGCCCGGCCAGGTCTGGGTGGCGCTCGCCAGCCGCAAACCCGTCATCCCCTAGACGCCTACCTGTCTAACTATGGCGATAAATCCTGACATCTTGGCATGTCGGGGGAGGGGTCCTTCAGGACCTACCATGGGGTTGATAACTTACCGAAGCCGTGAGAGCCGTGAGGATGACCGTGTCGACCAGCACGCCTGAAAGCACCCCCGTCACCGGAACCGCCCGTGTCAAGCGTGGCATGGCCGAGATGCTCAAGGGCGGCGTCATCATGGACGTCGTCACCCCCGAGCAGGCCAAGATCGCCGAAGACGCCGGCGCGGTGGCCGTCATGGCCCTCGAGCGTGTGCCCGCCGACATCCGCGCCCAGGGCGGGGTGTCCAGGATGAGCGACCCCGACATGATCGACGGCATCATCGCCGCCGTGTCGATCCCCGTGATGGCCAAGGCCCGCATCGGCCACTTCGTCGAGGCCAGGGTCCTGCAGGCGCTCGGCGTCGACTACGTGGACGAGTCGGAGGTGCTGACCCCGGCCGACTACGCCAACCACATCGACAAGTGGCAGTTCACCGTGCCGTTCGTGTGCGGGGCCACCAACCTGGGCGAGGCCCTGCGCCGCATCACCGAGGGCGCGGCCATGATCCGCTCCAAGGGCGAGGCCGGCACCGGCGACGTCTCCAACGCCGTCACCCACATGCGCACGATCCGCGCCGAGATCAAGCGCCTCACCTCGCTGCCCGAGGACGAGCTGTACGTCGCGGCCAAGGAGCTGCAGGCCCCGTACGAGCTGGTCGCCGAGGTGGCCAAGACGGGCAAGCTGCCGGTCGTGCTGTTCACCGCGGGCGGCATCGCCACCCCGGCCGACGCCGCGATGATGATGCAGCTCGGGGCCGAGGGCGTGTTCGTGGGCTCGGGCATCTTCAAGTCGGGCGACCCGGCCAAGCGCGCCGCGGCCATCGTCAAGGCCACGACCTTCTACGACGACCCCGACGTCATCGCCAAGGTCTCGCGCGGCCTGGGCGAGGCCATGGTCGGCATCAACGTCGACGAGATCCCGCAGCCGCACCGCCTGGCCGAGCGCGGCTGGTAGACGGCGCGTCGTTGCAGGTCACCCGGCCTGCCCGCGTGGCATGATCACGTACGGCAGGCGGGGCGCACCACAGCGTGACGATGAAAATCGCCAGAAGAGGCGGCATCCGCGAAGGTTGCCGCCTTTTCTGTGTTGTGTGGAGTTCACCAAGTAGTCATGATCTTCAGTAAAGCTACCTGGCGTCCCCCTCACCCTTGATCGTCACAGGAGCGACACGTGTCCAAGCTGAACCGTCGGCACTTCCTCGTCACAGGGTTAGCGGCGGGCGCCGCCGTGACCATCCCCGCGACCGCCGCCCTCGCCGATCCCGCCGTCGATCCGGCCGTCGAGCTGGCTTCGCGCGACCTGCGTACCGACCCCTTCACGCTCGGCGTCGCCTCCGGCGACCCCGACCACGAGGGCTTCGTCCTGTGGACCAGGCTCGCCCAGGAGCCGCTGGCCGAGGACGGGTTCGGCGGCATGCCGCAGCGGCCGTTCCCGGTCCGGTGGCAGGTGTACGCCGACGAGCGGTGCCGCCGCGTCGTCCGCTCCGGCGTGAGCGTGGCCACGCCCGAGTGGGGTCACAGCGTGCACGTCGAGGTCGACCGGCTGAGCTCCGACCGCGAGTACTGGTACCGCTTCCGCGTGGGCACGTACGTCTCGCCGGTCGGGCGCGCCCGCACCGCGCCGCACCCGCTGTCGTACGGCACCTCGCTGGCCATGGCGTTCGTCTCGTGCGCCCAGTACGAGCACGGCTTCTTCACCTCGTACCGCAGGCTGGCCGAGGAGAACGCGGACCTCATCCTGCACCTGGGCGACTACCAGTACGAGTACACCAAGGACACCTACACCATCCCCGGCGGCAACGTCCGCGACCACGAGGGCCCCGAGACCGAGAGCCTGGCCAACTACCGCCAGCGCCACGCCCAGTACAAGGCCGACCCCGACCTGCAGGCCGCGCACGCGTCCGCGCCGTGGCTGGTGGTGTGGGACGACCATGAGATCGACAACAACTGGGCCGACGAGATCCCCGAGAAGCCCGAGGTCCCCCAGCCGAACTTCCTGGCCAGGCGCGAGGCCGCCTTCCGGGCCTACTACGAGAACATGCCGCTGCGCCGCACCTCCATCCCGCGCGGCATCGACATGCAGCTCTACCGGCGGATCCGGTGGGGCCGGACGGCCATGTTCCACATGCTCGACACCCGGCAGTACCGCGACGACCAGGGCTGCGGCGACGGCTACCGCGACTGCCCGGCCGCCGTGGACCCGGCCCGCTCGCTCACCGGGGCCGAGCAGGAGTCCTGGCTGCTGGACGGCTTCCACAACTCCCGCGCGCAGTGGGACATCATCGGCCAGCAGGTCTTCTTCGCCCAGCGCGACAACAACGCCGGCCCCGCCAAGGTCACCAGCCAGGACGCCTGGGACGGCTACGTCGCCTCCCGGCAGCGCATCACCCAGGGCTGGGTGGACGCCAAGGTGCGCAACGCCGTCGTGCTGACCGGTGACGTGCACGCGCACTGGGCCAGCGACCTCAAGCTGAACTACGACGACCCGACCGGGCCGTCGGTGGGCTCCGAACTGGTGGCCACCTCGATCTCGACCGGCGGCGACGGGGTGGACTCCGACCCGGCCACGCATCCGTTCCTGGCGATCAACCCGCACCTGAAGTTCTACAACAACCAGCGCGGTTACGTGCTGACGAAGATCGAGCGGGACCAGATGACCGCGGACTTCAAGGTCGTGCCGAAGGTGCAGACGCCGGGCGCCGATGTCTACACGCGGGCCACGTTCGTGGTGGAGGACCGGGTGCCGGGGGTGCAGCAGACCTACCTGCGGCCGCTCGACCCGACGCTGCGCGCCCCGCAGCAGATGACCGTGGAGGAGACGGTCCGCCTGGAGACCGAGCGTCCCTGACGGCCGGTTCGACGAGCGGCACCCCGGTTCCGGGGTGCCGCTTCTTCTTCGCCGGAATATTAGCCAGACTAAGTTAGTTGGGCTAAGCATGAGGGACGACCCCACCCGCCTGGCCGAGCAGGTCTCCACGGTGCTGCGCCACCTGGTCCTCCTGCTCAGGCGCACCGTCGCCGGCCAACCTGTCACCAGCCAGCAGTACGCCGTGCTCGGCTCGCTCGAACCCGGCCCGCGCCGCATGACCGGGCTGGCCGAGGAGCACGCCGTACAGCTGCCCACCATGACCGTGCAGATCAACCGCCTGGAGGACGCCGGCCTGGTGGCGCGCGGCTCCGATCCGGCCGACGCCCGCGTCAGGACGGTCGAGCTGACCGGCGAGGGCCGCGAGCGGCTGCTCGCCGTGCGGCGGGCCAGGATCGCCCACCTCAGCCAGGAACTGGCCGCGCTCACCGACGACGAGCGCGCCACGCTCGCGGCCGCGCTGCCCGTCCTGGCCAAGCTCGGCCGCAACCCCCGGTAGCTCGGCCGCAACCCCCAGACAGGCCGGCCGCAACCCCAGGTAAAGGAGCACCATGCAATCCGGCGGCGGAATCCTTCGCCAGCCCATGTCCGTCTGGGCCACCGCGTTCGCCGCGGTCGTGGCCTTCATGGGCATCGGCCTCGTCGACCCCATCCTCCCCTCCATCGCCCAAGGTCTGAAGGCCACGCCCAGCCAGGTGTCGCTGCTGTTCACCAGCTACTTCCTGGTGACGGCGGTGGCGATGCTGATCACCGGCTGGGTCTCCAGCCGCATCGGCGGCAAGCGCACGCTGCTGGCCGGGCTGGCGCTGGTCATCGTGTTCGCCGCGCTCGCCGGCACCTCCACCAGCGTCGGCGAGCTCGTCGGCTTCCGCGCGGGCTGGGGCCTGGGCAACGCGCTGTTCGTGGCCACCGCGCTGGCTGTGATCGTGGGCGCGGCCAGCGGCGGCGCGGAGTCGGCGATCATCCTGTACGAGGCCGCGCTCGGCCTGGGCATCTCCGCCGGCCCCCTGGTGGGCGCCCTGCTCGGCGACTGGAACTGGCGGGCCCCGTTCTTCGGCACCGCGACCCTGATGGCCGTCGGCCTCGTACTGATCGTCACCCTGCTCAGAGCCACGCCGAAGCCCGCGGCCAGGACCAGCCTCGCCGCCCCCATCAAGGCGCTCGCCCACGGCGGGCTGTCCACCACGGCCTTCACCGCGCTCTTCTACAACTTCGCGTTCTTCACCGTGCTGGCCTTCACCCCGTTCATCCTGCACATGTCCCCCTACGGCATCGGCGCCGTCTTCTTCGGGTGGGGCGTCTGCGTGGCGCTGGCCTCGGTGTTCGGCGCGCCGCCGCTGCAGCGCAAGATCGGCTCGGTGAACGTGCTGCACCTGTCGCTGGCGCTGCTGGCCGTGTTCCAGATCGGCATCGCCCTGTCCGGGCACGCCGGGATCATCCTGTTCACGGTGCTGTCCGGCATCCCCATCGGCCTGAACAACACCGTCTTCACCGAGTCGGCCATGGAGGTCTCCGACGCGCCCAGGCCCGTCGCCTCCGCGGGCTACAACTTCGTGCGCTGGATGGGCGGCGCGCTGGCCCCGTTCATCGCCACCAAGCTGGGCGAGGAGATCGGCGTCGCCGTCCCGTACGCGCTCGGCGCCGCGTGCTGCCTGGCCGGCATGGCCGTCCTTTACCTCCGGCGCCACCACCTGCGCGTCCTGAGCCGGGTGGACGCCGACCACACGCTCCAGGACGCCGTGGCTCCCGCCGCCCACGGGGCCTGACCTCCCGGCCCGCGACCGCACCTCGGTACGGCCCCCGGCCGCCCGCGCGCCACGCGGGCGGCCGACGCGAAAACGGCCCGGCAGGAAGATCCCGGTCCATCCTGGTGTTGAATTGTCTGAACCCGCACCCAGACGGAAGGATCGACTGTGCCCACGATCGGTGTACTCGCTCTCCAAGGAGACGTGCGCGAGCATGCGCGCATGCTTCAGGAGGCAGGAGCGTCGGCCACGGCCGTGCGCCGACCGGCCGAGCTGGACGCGGTCGACGGCCTGGTCATCCCCGGTGGGGAGTCGACCACCATGTGGAAGCTCGCCGAGACCTTCGACATGCTGGAGCCGCTGCGGATGCGGGTCAAGGAAGGCATGCCCGCCTACGGCTCCTGCGCCGGCATGATCATGCTGGCCGACAGGATCGAGGACGGCGTCGCCGGCCAGCAGACGATCGGCGGCATCGACATGGTGGTCAGGCGCAACGCGTTCGGCCGCCAGGTCGACTCCTTCGAGTCCGACCTGGACTTCGCGGGGGAGCGGGTGCACGCGGTCTTCATCCGCGCGCCCTGGGTCGAATCCCTCGGCGGCGACGTCGAAGTGCTGGGCAGGTGCGAGCCTGGGGATAGGATCGTCGCGGTCCGTCAAGGGCCGTTGCTCGCGACGTCGTTCCACCCCGAGCTGACCGGGGACACGCGCGTGCACCGTTACTTCGTAGACATGGTGAGGGAGCTCTAGGTAATGTCCGGCCACTCCAAATGGGCGACGACGAAGCACAAGAAGGCCGCGCTCGACGCCAAGCGCGGCAAGCTGTTCGCGAAGCTCATCAAGAACATCGAAGTGGCGGCACGGACCGGTGGCCCCGACCCGGACGCCAACCCCACCCTCTTCGACGCCATCTTCAAGGCGAAGAAGAACTCCGTGCCCAACGACAACATCGAGCGCGCCCGCAAGCGCGGCGGCGGCCTCGAAGCCGGTGGCGCCGACTGGCAGACCATCATGTACGAGGGCTACGCGCCCGGCGGAGTCGCGGTGCTCATCGAGTGCCTCACCGACAACCGCAACCGCGCGGCCTCCGAGGTCCGCGTCGCGCTGACCCGCAACGGCGGCTCGCTGGCCGACCCCGGGTCCGTCTCCTACATGTTCAACCGCAAGGGCGTCGTCATCGTGCCCAAGCAGAACGGGCTCGACGAGGACACCGTGCTCATGGCCGTCCTCGAGGTGGGCGCCGAGGAGGTCAACGACCTGGGCGAGTCGTTCGAGGTCGTCTCCGAGGCCGGTGACCTGGTGCCGGTCCGCAAGGCGCTGCAGGACGCCGGGATCGACTACGACTCGGCGGAGTCGAGCTTCCTGCCGACGATGAGCGTGCCGCTGGACGAGGAGGGCGCCAAGAAGGTGTTCCGCCTCATCGACGCGCTGGAGGACAGCGACGACGTGCAGAACGTCTTCGCCAACTTCGACGTGCCGGACGACGTGCTGGCGGCGCTGGACTAGCGGCCGGGCGGCTGAGGGCTCGGCGAGGCCGGGCCCTTGTTCGTGTGTGCCCTTGTTCGACAGGCGTTTCCCGTTCCGGGGCTTTCTTCGGGTGCGAGAGAGGGCGGGGCAGCGTAGGGTCGGGCGACGTGACTTCCCCCACCCCTCCACAGGCACCCTCTCCGGCGCTCGGCTGGCTGCTGGCCGTGCCCGCGCTGCTCGGCACCCTGATCTCGCTGGTGCTGCCCACGGTCCAGACGATGTGGCTCAGCCTGCAGCGCGGTGGCGTCCTGAGCGAGAGCACGTACGTGGGGTTCGCCAACTACGGCAGGCTGCTGGGCGAGGGAGAGTTCTGGCGGGCGGCGTGGTTCACGCTGACGCTGGTCGCGGTGCCGTTACTGGTCGCCGTGGTGGTGGCGCCGCTGCTGGCGCTGGCGCTCGACCGGGCGGGCACGTGGCCGCGGCGGGCCGGGCGGATCGCGTTGTCGCTGGCGGTCGTCACGTTCTCGCCTGTGGGGGTGGCGGCGGCCTGGATGCGGGGGCTGACGCAGGACGCGCCGGGCCTGGCGGGGCTGGCCGAGGGGCTGCGCGACCCCGCGAGCGCGCCTGGAACGCTCCGGCTGATCGTCGCGGCCGGAACTTTCGGGGTGGTGTGCGCGCTGGCGGTCATGGCGTTCCTGCCCGCCCTGCGCGCCGGCTCCGTCCCGCAGAGCCTCGCCGGCGGGCCCGCCCTTTCCGGTGGTGGTGTGGCGCCGGCGATGCTCGTGGTGGGCGTGGTCGTCGCGATCGCCACGGTCGCGGTCGGGCTCCAGACGTTCTCCATCGGCCTCGTGCTCACCCGGGGAGGCCCTGAGCGCTCCACAGAGACGCTCGCGGGGCTCCAGTACGACTCCGCCTTCCGGATGGCCGAGTTCGGCCCTGGCGCGTCCGTTGCGACCCTCACGGGGATGATCCTCGGCGTGCTGGGCATCGTCGCGACGGTCGTGGCGGCGGCCTCCCGGCTGAGCGTCACGCTGACCCCGCGTACCGCGCCCGGGGCCGCCGCGGGGGCACCGACCGCTCCGGGGGCCCCTGCCGGAGCGCCGGCCGTGCCCGGGGCCGTCGCGAGCGCGCCGGCCGTGGGCGCCGGGCGTGGTGCCTCTCCCGTCGGCACGGCCGTCGGGATCGTGGCGCTGGTGGTCTTCGTCGCCGTCGCGCTCGTGTGCGCCTGGCCGTGGATCGACGGCGTGCTCGCCTCGCCCGGCACCGAGGCGGGCTCTCTGCGCGCCCAGGTGAACACCTGGGTCCCGGCCATCGGAGGAGCGGTCGTCTCGGTGGGCGTCGCCTACCTGGCGGCGCTCGGGATCGGCGGCCTGCGGCCGCTGGGGCGCGGGAGCGAGTGGCTGCTGGTGGTCTTCGCGCCGTGGCTGTTCGTCGGCCCGGGGCCTCTCGGCGTCGCGAACTGGCAGAACATGCGCAACATGGGCCTCATCGACTCCTTCCTGGCCCTCTTCCCGCCCCTCCTGGTCAGCGTCCCGGCCCTGTTCGTCCTCACGCTCCTGTGCAAGGGGCTGGCCCAGCGCACCGACAAGGACTTCTTCGGCGGCGTCTTCCTCCCGTCGCTCCCCATGGCGGGCATCCTCGCCGGGGCCGTCGCCCTGCTGAACGCCCAGGGCCTCATCTGGCCGCTGCTGGTCGCGCAGAAGCCCACGTTGTACACCGCCCCGGTGGCGCAGATGGCCCAGCTCGGGTCCTTCTCCGTGGCCGCGCCGGACGTCGGCGCCTCGACGCCGCTGCTCGTCGTCGCCGTCGCGCTCGTCGCCGTCATGGCCGCCCAGCTGCTCTACCTCGACAGGCTCGCCATCACGACGAACGGCTCGCGCCCGCGCGTCGCCGCCGCGTAGGCGCGGCAACGGCGTTATCAGGTGGACCGCGGGCGTGGCCCGCCATAGGTTGGATGGTCGTGGAAATTCGCAACCTGACCCCTGAAGACCTCGATGACGTCCTCGACGTGCGCAGACGCTCGTTCGGGCCGCTGCCCCCTGGCGACACCGACAGGTGGCGCCGGGCGGTGTTCCCGGCGCTCGGCGAGGGCCGCTACCTGGGGGTGTTCGACGGCTCCAGGCTCGCCGGCGCCGCGCGGCTGCGCCGGTTCACGCAGTGGTGGCATGGCAAGCCGCAGCCGATGGCGGGTGTCGCGGGAGTCACCGTCAACCCCGAGGACCGTGGCCGGGGCGTCGGCACCCTGCTCATGAGAGCCGTCGTCGAGCGGGCCGCCACGCTCGGCGACGCGGTCTCCGCGCTGTATCCGGCCACCACGCCGATCTACCGCTCGATCGGCTACGAGCACGCCGGGGCCCAGCACAAGGTGCGGCTGCCGGCCGAGTCGTTGCGCCGGATCCGGCCGTCCGGGCAGGTCAAGCTGCGCAGGATGGGCCCGGCCGACGCGGCCGAGCTCGTCTCCGTGCTGCACCGCGTGCACGCCGCCGCCCGCGCCAGCGGGCCCGTCTGCTGGGACGAGGACACCTGGAGCCTGTGGCTGGGGAACCCGGACGACTTCCTCTACCTGGCCGAGGACGGCTACGTCATCTACCGGTGGCGTGGCGACGACATGCAGGTGGAGAACCTGGTCGCCGGGTCGGAGGAGACCACCAGGGCGTTGTGGTCGCTGGTGGGCAGCGCCTCGTCGATCGCGCGCAAAGTCGTGGCCGCCGTGGCTCCGGACGATCCGGTGCTGTGGATGACGCGGGAGCGGTCCAACGAGGAGGACCGGCAGGCGCGGTGGATGTTCCGGGTGCTGGACGTGGCCGCCGCGGTCGAGCGGCGGGGCTATCCGGCGTACGTGACCTGCGATGCCGTCGTCACGGTGGACGACCCGCTGAGGGGCGGGGGTTCGTGGCGGCTGGAGGTCGCGGGCGGGGCCGGTGCGGTCACGCCGGTGGAGGAGCCCGGGGCCGTGCTCTCCGTGAACGGGTTCTCGGCGCTGTACGCGGGCGTTCCGACGGCCACGTTGCGGTTGAGCGGGCTGATGTCGGGTGACGACCGGTACGACGAGGCGCTCGACACGGCCTTCGCCGCCAAGCCGTACATGCTGGACTACTTCTGATCCGAGGCGCGCCCGGAGCTTCTTTCCCCGGCCCGCGGGCGATTCCCGATGCGTGAGCGCCCCGGCCGGGGTAAAGTCTCTTGCCGAACAGGTGTTCGGCGACGGGAGGGCGGGCCGGTGCGGGTGATGGGCGTCGATCCGGGGCTGACCCGGTGCGGCCTGGGCGCTGTCGAGGGGCGGCCGGGCGCGCCGCTGACGCTCGTGGCCGTCGGGGTGGTGCGCACCGGAGCCGACGAGGAGCTCGGCGCGCGGCTCGTCGGCATCGAGGCCGGCATCGAGCAGTGGCTCGACGACGTGCGGCCCGACGCGGTGGCGGTCGAGCGCGTCTTCAGCCAGCACAACGTACGCACCGTCATGGGCACGGCCCAGGCGGCCGGGATCGCCGTGCTGTGCGCGGCCCGGCGCGGGCTTCCCGTGGCGCTGCACACGCCGTCCGAGGTCAAGGCGGCCATCACCGGCAGCGGCACCGCCGACAAGAAGCAGATCGGCGCCATGGTCACCCGGCTGCTGCGGCTGAGCGAGATGCCCAGGCCCGCCGACGCCGCCGACGCGCTGGCCCTGGCGATCTGCCACGTGTGGCGCGGCGGCGCCCAGCACCGCCTCGCCGCGGCCCTGGCCAAGGCCACCAGGAAAGACCCCCGACCGTGACCTCCCGCGAGCCGGCCCGCGCGGGCGCCGCGCCGCCCGCGGCCGGGGCGGTGCGTGAGGCGGCGCCTGGGGGCGGTGCGCGGTCTGCCGGTGCGGCATGCGCGGAGGCCCTTGGGGGTGGTGTGCCGTCCGTGGCCGGGGTGGTGATGCGCCGTTTCGCTGCGCCCTCGCGGCGTGTCGTGCGCGCTCATGCGGGAGGATGTCGGGCTGTGACCCTCGCCGGTGGCGTGCGGGCTCCGGCGGCGTGGAAGGATGGTGGGCTGTGATCGCGTCGGTGTCGGGCAAGGTGACCGCGATCGCTCCCGACGGAGCCGTGATCGAGGTCGGTGGCGTCGGCATCCTCACCCACTGCACCCCGGGCACGCTCGCCACGCTGCGGATCGGGGAGGACGCCCGCCTGGCCACCTCGCTGGTGGTGCGGGAGGAGTCGCTCACCCTCTACGGGTTCGCCACGGACGACGAGCGGGCCGTGTTCGAGCTGCTGCAGACGGCCAGCGGCGTCGGCCCCAAGCTGGCGCTGGCGATGCTCGCCGTCCACACGCCCAACGCGCTGCGCGTCGCCGTGGCCAGTGCCGACCTCAAGGCGCTCACGCAGGTGCCGGGGATCGGGCAGAAGGGGGCGCAGCGGATCGTGCTGGAGCTGAAGGACCGGCTCGGCACGCCGGAGGAGGCGGTCAACGCCGCGCTCAACGGGGAGCGGCGCGTGGCGGCGTGGCGGGATCAGGTCCACTCGGGGCTGGTGGGGCTGGGCTACTCCGGCAAGGACGCCGACGAGGCCGTCGCCGCCGTGGAGCCGGTCGCCGACGCCGACCTCGCCGCCGGACGCCGGCCGCAGGTGGCCGCGCTTTTGAAGGCCGCGCTCCGATCCCTGAGCGTCCGATGACCCGCCGCCGCCCTGCCCGTCCGAGCGCCGCTCCGGGCTTCCACGGTGCGCCGGGAGCGACCGTCCCGGCGGCCACGCGCCGTCCGGACGCGCCCCTGACGACGTCGCGGCGGCTGGGTGCCGGCGGTGGAGCTGCTGTGAGGGGGTGTGGGTGTGGGGTTTGAGCGGGAGCTGGTGTCGCCCGACGCCGGTGGCGACGAGCTGCAGATCGAGGCGGCGCTGCGGCCCAAGCGGCTCGGTGAGTTCATCGGCCAGGGCCGGGTGCGCGAGCAGCTCTCCCTCGTGCTCGAAAGCGCCCTGCGCAGGCAGCGGCCGCCCGACCACGTGCTGATGAGCGGGTCGCCGGGGCTCGGCAAGACCACGCTGGCCATGATCGTCGCCGCTGAGCTCAACGCGCCGCTGAGGATCACCTCCGGGCCCGCGCTGGAGCGGGCGGGCGACCTCGCCGCCATCCTGTCCACGCTCGCCGAGGGCGAGGTGCTGTTCATCGACGAGATCCACCGGATGGCCAGGCCCGCCGAGGAGATGCTCTATCTGGCCATGGAGGACTTCCGGGTCGACATCGTCGTCGGCAAGGGCCCGGGAGCCACGGCCATTCCGCTCGACATCGCCCCCTTCACGCTCGTCGGCGCCACCACCCGGGCCGGGTTGCTGCCCGCGCCGCTGCGCGACCGGTTCGGGTTCACCGCCCACATGGACTTCTACGAGGTCGGCGAGCTGGAGCAGGTGCTCTACCGCTCGGCCAAGCTGCTCGGCGTCGCGCTGCCCGGGGACGGGGCGCACGAGATCGCCAGGCGCTCCAGGGGGACGCCCCGCATCGCGAACCGGCTGCTCAGACGGGTGCGGGATTTTGCGGACGTAAGGGCCGATGGGGTGATAAATCGGGATATTGCCGCAGCGGCGCTCAACCTGTACGAAGTCGACGCCGAAGGGCTCGACCGGCTCGACAGGGCGGTACTCGGCGTGCTGCTGAAGAAGTTCGGCGGCGGCCCGGTCGGGCTGTCCACGCTGGCCGTGGCCGTGGGGGAGGAGCCGGAGACCGTCGAGGTGGTGGCCGAGCCGTTCCTCGTACGCCAGGGCCTGCTGGCCAGAACCCCGCGCGGCCGGGTCGCGACGGCGGCCGCCTGGAGCCATCTCGGCATGACCCCGCCCCCCGACGCGTTCGGAGCCGCGGTATTCGACTCAGGCGGCTGATCACAGAACGGTTGCAACCATTTCAAAATGGGAACTTCCCCGCGCGCCGAAACGCTGCCTCGTTGCCGCGTTTCGCAACAACGGCCTACACTCCGTGGCTTGGCTGGCTGTGTAGGCTGACGGGCTGAGCGGCGCGGCCCGACGCAACGCACGGAATTTCCGGCGCGAGGCCGGTGTCAACTTCTTGTACGACAATGGAAGGTCGCCCCTTATGGACATGGGACAACTCGGTAGCATCCTGCCGCTGATTCTGCTGGTGGTGGTGTTCTACTTCCTGCTGATCCGCCCTCAGCGCAAGCGCCAGCAAGAAGCCGTCCAAATGCAGAACTCCCTGGCTCCCGGCGCCCGGGTCATGACCACGACCGGACTGTTCGGCACCGTGGTGGCAGTGGACAATGAGGACGTGATCCTCGAGATCGCTCCGGGGATCGAGACGCGCTGGGTGAAGGCCGCCATCGGCCGCGTCGTCACACCGGGGGACGCTCCCGCGGCGGACGAGACCTCCGATGACGAGGCCGCACCCGGCGAGGAGGGTAAGAAGGAGTCCGAGGGCACCGTGGATCGCAACGATGACCAGGACTCCAGCACCAAGCAGTCCTGACTAAGCTCTGCGACAAACCTCTATCTGAAAGAACTGACGACCAGTGGCCCGACCGACCAGCCGCCACAGCCGACCGGGGCGAACGCTCCTGGTGCTGCTGGCGCTCATCCTCGCCCTGGGCGGGACGATGTTCCTGCAGAAGGCGTTCACGCCCAAGCTGGGTCTCGACCTCGCCGGCGGCACGACGGTGACTCTGTCCCCGGTGACGCAGAACAACGCGGCACCGCCGGATGAGATCCTCGACCGCGCGGTCAACATCATCCGCGATCGAGTCAACGGCACCGGCATCTCCGACGCGGAGGTCGCCAAGTCCGGCAGCAACATCATCATCTCGATCCCGGGCGTCGGACAGAGCGAGGCCATCAAGCTGGTCGCCACCACCGCGGAGCTGCGCTTCCGCCAGGTGCTGGCCATGGAGGCCACGCAGGTTCCCCAGAACCTGACCACCAACGCGCCGACGCCGAGCCCGTCGGCTTCGGCGAGCCAGTCCGCCACCCCCAAGTCGAGCAAGTCCGGCTCTCCCGCGGCTTCCACTCCCAAGCCCAGCACGTCCCCGACGGGCAAGGCGCTGTCGTCCGCGCTGACCGCGCCGACGCCCGCCCCGTCGGCGACGGCGCAGCCGACGGCGACGGAGAACCCGCAGAAGCAGCAGAAGAAGGGCCAGGACGGCAAGGCCACCCCGACGGCGGCCCCGTCCGGCCAGCCGAGCACGCCCCCCGCGCAGGACCAGAACGCCGGCATCAACACCCAGGGCATCGACCCGGCGGTGCTGGCCCAGTTCAACAAGCTCAACTGCGCCGACCCGGCCAACCGCGGCCAGGGCGTCCAGGACGACCCGAAGAAGCAGTACGCCGGCTGCGAGACCGACGGCAGCTACAAGTACGTCCTCGACGTCGCCAAGGTCGTCGGCACCGACATCGACACGGCCTCGGCGGGCGTCCAGCAGGGCACCGTCGAGTGGGTCGTCCAGCTCGACTTCAAGAGCAAGGGCGCCGCCGAGTGGAGCAAGCTCACCACGGCCGCCTACAACTCCCAGGAGCCCCGTAACAAGGTCGCGGTCGTGCTCGACGGCGTCGTCATCACCGCTCCCAACATCATCAGCCCGATCCCCGGTGGCCGGGCCGAGATCACCGGCGGCTTCGACCAGATCAGCTCCACCCAGCTGGCCGACCAGCTCAAGTACGGCGCGCTGCCGCTGAAGTTCAACCGCAGCTCGGTCGACACGGTCTCCTCGACGCTGGGCCAGGACCAGCTGCAGGGCGGTCTGGTCGCGGGCCTCATCGGCCTGGTGCTCGTCGTGGTCTACTCGATGCTCTACTACCGCGGCCTCGGCATCGTGGCGGTGCTGAGCCTCGTGGTCGCCACGATCCTGACGTACACGGCGGTGGTCGTGCTCGGCCACAACGCCAACTTCCGGCTCTCGCTGCCGCACATCATCGGCCTCGTGGTCTCCATCGGCATCACCGCCGACTCCTTCATCGTCTACTTCGAACGCATACGTGACGAGATGAAGGAGGGGCACCGGACGCTCCGCGCGGCCGTCGAGGTGGCCTGGGTCCGTGCCCGGCGCACGATCCTGATCGCCGACGCCGTCATGTTCATCGCCGCGATCGTGCTCTACTTCCTGGCGGTGGGCGGCGTGGCCGGGTTCGCCTTCGCGATGGGCCTGACCACGCTGATCGACATCGTGGTGGTGTTCCTGTTCACGAAGCCGTTCATCGCCCTGCTGGCGAGGCTGAAGTTCTTCGCCAAGGGGCACCCGCTGTCCGGCCTCGACGCCGAGCGCATGAGCGAGGCCGGCTCGTCCGGCCGCCCGACCACTCCGCAGGAGGCCTGAGATGGGACTCGCGCGTCGCCTCTACCGCGGCGAGATCAACGTCGACTTCGTCGGCCAATGGAGACTGTGGTACAGCCTGTCTGGCTTCCTCCTCGTCATCTCGCTGGCCGGGTTGCTCGTCAACGGGCTCAACCTGGGCGTGGAGTTCCGGGGCGGCACGGTCTTCTCGTTCAAGTCCGAGCAGGCCACCGTCCAGCAGGTCCGCGAGGCCGTCCTCAACGAGGGCGCGCACCAGGCGATCGTCCAGTCGGCCGGCACCGGCGGCTGGCGGGTGACCACCGAGAGCCTGGAGGAAAGCACCAGGGAGCAGGTGCAGTCCAAGATCGCCAAGGACTTCAACACCCCGGTCGGGCAGGTCAGCGTCCAGGCCATCGGCCCGTCCTGGGGCGGTGAGGTCTCCCAGAAGGCCTGGATCGGCCTGGGCGTGTTCATGCTGGCGATCATCCTGTACCTGTCGATGGCGTTCGAGCCGAAGATGGCGCTGTCGGCCATCGTCGCGCTCGTCCACGACCTCGTCATCACGGCCGGCATCTACGCCTGGTCGGGCTTCGAGGTCACGCCGGCCACGCTGCTGGGCTTCCTGACCATCCTCGGTTATTCGCTCTACGACGCGGTCGTGGTGTTCGACATGATCAAGGAGGTCACGGCCAAGCTGGGGCACACGTCGAAGATGACGTACTCGATGGCGGCCAACAACGCGCTCAACCACACGCTGATCCGGTCGCTGAACACCTCGCTGGTCGCGATCCTGCCGGTGGCGGCGATCCTGTTCATCGGCACCACGCTGCTCGGCGCGGGCACGCTGAAGGACCTGTCGCTGGCCTTGTTCGTCGGCATGATCGTCGGTACGTACTCCTCGCTGTGCGTCGCCACCCCGCTGCTGGTGACGCTGAAGGAGCGCGAGCCGAAGTACCAGGCCATCGCCAGGAGGCTGGCCTCGACGGGAAGCGGCAAGGGGCCGAAGGGCTCCAAAAGCGCGGCCGTAGCCAAGGGATAGCAAGCACGCGTACGCCACGACGCCCTCGCCCCGCACACGGGTCGGGGGCGTCGTCGTGCGCGCGCGGGATGGACCATCATGGAGCCCGGCACACCGCCGGTTGAGAATTGCGAGGAACCCCTATGACCGAGCTGAGCGCGATGATCCTGGACCGGATCAGGGACGTGCCCGACTACCCCAAGCCGGGCGTGCTGTTCAAGGACATCACCCCGCTGCTGGCCGACCCGGTCACCATGGCGGCCGTGGTGGAGGAGCTGGCCGGGCTCCACCAGGTGGACAAGATCGTGGGCATCGAGGCGCGCGGGTTCATCCTGGCGGCGCCGGTGGCTTATCGGGCGGGGGCGGGTTTCGTACCGGTACGGAAGAAGGGGAAACTGCCCGCCGAAACCCTCGAAGAGTCCTACGATCTGGAGTACGGCTCCGCGACCATCGAGGTCCACCGTGACGCCTTCACGCCCGGCGACCGCGTTCTCGTGGTCGATGACGTGCTGGCCACGGGTGGCACCGCGAAGGCGACCGTGGAGCTGGTGAAGAGGGCCGGCGCCGAGGTCGTCGGCATCGCCGTGCTCATGGAACTGGCCTTTCTCAAGGGACGTGACCGGCTGACGGGAGTGGACCTGCACTCCCTCGTGATCGTCTGAGCCCAGCCCCCGACGGCCCAGGTTCGCCACCTGGATACACTAGGGGATCTGGACTCGAACGTGAGGAGCCATTGCGTGAGGAGTCTGTGTGCCCCGTGATGTGGTCGTGCCCGACGTAACCGACTCCGGCAACGCCGAGGCGTCCGGCGTTCCAGCGGTGCGTCGAAGGCGGTTTGGGGGTGGGGCCATGAATCCGGTGCTGGAGCCGTTGTTCCGCACGGTCCGCGCCACCCACCCCAAGGCCGACCTGCGCCTGATCGAGCGTGCCTACGACGTCGCCGCCTACCACCACCGCGACCAGAAGCGGAAGTCGGGCGACCCGTACATCACGCACCCGCTGGCCGTGGCCACGATCCTGGCCGAGCTCGGCACCGACGACGAGACGCTGTGCGCCGCGCTGCTGCACGACACGGTGGAGGACACCGCCTACGGCCTCGACGAGCTGCGCGGCGACTTCGGCGACACCATCGGGTCCCTGGTCGACGGCGTGACCAAGCTGGACAAGGTGAAGTTCGGCGACGCCGCCCAGGCCGAGACCGTGCGCAAGATGGTCGTCGCCATGTCGCGCGACATCCGCGTGCTGATCATCAAGCTCGCCGACCGGCTCCACAACATGCGCACCATGCGCTACCTCCCCGAGCACAAGCGCCACCAGAAGTCTCGCGAGACGCTCGAGATCTTCGCCCCGCTGGCCCACCGCCTGGGCATGAACACGATCAAGTGGGAGCTCGAGGACCTGGCCTTCGCGATGCTCTACCCCAAGCGCTACGACGAGATCGCGCGCATGGTGTCGGAGCGGGCGCCGCGCCGCGACCTGTTCCTGCAGGAGGTCATCGAGAAGGTCTCCGGCGACCTGCGCGAGGCCAAAATCCGCGCCGTCGTCAAGGGCCGGCCGAAGCACTACTACTCGGTCTACCAGAAGATGATCGCCCGCGACGTGGCCTTCGACGACATCTACGACCTGGTGGGCATCCGCGTCCTCGTCGACAGCGTGCGCGACTGCTACGCCGCGCTCGGCACCATCCACGCCCGGTGGAACCCGGTGCCGGGGCGCTTCAAAGACTACATAGCGATGCCCAAGTTCAACATGTACCAGTCGCTGCACACGACGGTGATCGGTCCCGAGGGCAAGCCGGTGGAGCTGCAGATCCGCACCCACGCGATGCACCACAGGGCCGAGTACGGCGTGGCCGCCCACTGGAAGTACAAGGAGGAGGTCGGCGCGCCGGGCCCCACGGGCAAGGTCAAGCCGGGCAGCGACATGGCCTGGCTGCGCCAGCTCCTCGACTGGCAGAAGGAGACCTCCGACCCGGGCGAGTTCCTGGAGTCGCTGCGGTTCGACCTGTCGGTGTCCGAGGTCTACGTGTTCACCCCGAAGGGGCAGGTCATCGCACTGCCCGAGGGGGCCACGCCGGTCGACTTCGCCTACGCCGTGCACACCGAGGTGGGCCACCGCTGCATCGGCGCCCGGGTCAACGGGCGGCTGGTGCCGCTGGAGTCGCGGCTCGGCAACGGCGACACGGTCGAGATCTTCACCTCCAAGTCGCCGGACGCCGGGCCGTCGCGCGACTGGCTCAAGTTCGTCAAGTCGGGCCGGGCCCGCAACAAGATCCGGCAGTGGTTCTCCAAGGAGCGCCGAGAGACCGCGATCGAGGCGGGCAAGGAGGCCATCGGGCGGGCCATGCGCAAGCAGGGCCTGCCGCTGCAGCGGCTGATGTCCGGCGAGGCGCTGCTGGCGCTGGCCCGCGACCTGCGCTACCCCGACGTGTCCGCCCTCTACGCGGCCGTGGGGGAGGGGCACATCGCGGCGCAGGCCGTCGTGCAGAAGCTGGTGGCCTCGATCGGCGGCGTCGACAGCGCCGAGGAGGACATCGCCGAGACCTCGCTGCCCACCCGGCTGCGCGGCCGCCCCCGCGGCGGTGGCGGCGCGGGCGTGGTCGTGGCGGGCGACGCCGACGTGTGGGTACGCCTGTCGAAGTGCTGCACCCCGGTGCCCGGCGACGAGATCGTCGGATTCGTCACGCGGGGGCACGGGGTGTCCGTGCACCGCGCCGACTGCACCAACGTGCAGCAGCTCAAGGAGCAGCCCGACCGGCTCGTCGAGGTCAGCTGGTCGCCCGGCGACGACAGCGTGTTCCTGGTCGCCATCCAGGTGGAGGCGCTGGACCGGCCGCGCCTGCTGTCCGACGTCACGCGTACGCTCTCCGACCAGCACGTCAACATCCTGAGCGCGTCCGTCACGACCTCCCGGGACCGGGTGGCGATCAGCAAGTTCACCTTCGAGATGGGCGACCCCAAGCACCTGGGGCACGTGCTGAGGGCCGTGCGCAGCATCCAGGGCGTGTTCGACGTCTACCGCGTCAGCGGCGCCGGCAGCTGACCGCGCTCCCGGGCGCCGGTGCGTCAGCGGGGGCGGAGGTCGGGGAGGTTGACGACGACGGCCTCCTGGGTGCTGCGGGCGATGACGACCACGGCCTCCTGCGACGGGTCCGGATTCTCCTCCCGGTGGGGCACGTACGGGGGCACGAAGACGTAGTCGCCAGGCTTGGTGTCCAGCCGCACCTCCCGCCCGTCCTCCAGGAACACGAACGACGGCGTGCCGCTGACCACGTAGATGGCCGTCTCCGAGGCCCCGTGGTGGTGGTCGGACGAGCGCGTGGCGGGCGCGACGTGGGTCTGCCCCATCCACAGGCGGGACGACCCGGCCGTGGCGCCGCTGATCGCGGCCAGCCTGCGCATGCCGGAGCTCTGCGCCGTCTCGCCCGAGAGCTCCCCTGAGGGCACGTGACGCAGCGGCTGGTGGAACGGGTCACCCTCGGCCCTGTAACCCTCCCAGAGACGCCCTCCAGCGCGTTCCAGGACGTCCGAGGCGACGGCGGCCAGCCGTGTCGAGTCGTCGAGGGCGCCGAGCAGCGCCTCGGCCAGCACCGGGTCGTGGGCGCGCAGCTCGCGCAGCAGCCACTTGCCGCTCCCCTGCCACCTGCGCCCCAGCCCGAGCGCCATCCTGGCCGTCTCCTGCGCCACCTGCCACCGGATGAACGTCCTCTCGCCCGTGTCGGTGGCCCCCGAGAGGTCGTCCAGGAGGTCGGACAGGGCGTATCTGGCCCGTTCGGCCTGCGTGCTGGTCATGCCGCCCGGTCCGGCCGCCAGGCGCTCGCTCAGCGCCGCCTGGAGGTCGCTGGCCCGGCCGCTCGTCCGGTCGGCCAGCACCGCGCCGTCGGCGCACATGCGGGCCAGGCTCGGCTGGCGCCGGTCGAAGTCCTTGTCGAGGTAGGCGCGCAGGCTGGTCTCGCTGTGCACGAACAGCTCCACGGGCCACTCCCGCCACCGCAGCGACTCGCGGTAGGGGGTGGGCAGACCGTCGAGCACCACGACGACGTCGAGGTCGGAGGTGCTGGTGCGGCGCTCGGTGAGGGCGCTGCCGCCGACGAAGGCGTACAGGGCCCCCGGGAACATCTCCTCGACGAGGGCACGTGCGGCGCTGACGGGATCCATGCCGCCAGCCTAGGTCTCAGCCCCTTCCGCCGCCGCCCCATTTCACGCACCGCCACCACCTGATCGCGGACGGCCGCGTGGCCCGGTGGAGGCCGGACGGGGCCTCCACCGGGGTCAGCTGAACTCGGCGAGCGTGCGCTCGGCCTCCTCCAGCCACGAGCGCCGGGCGATCAGCGCCTCCTCGGTCTCCTTGATGTCCTTGGCGCGACCGGCGGCCTGCGCCTTGGACAGCCGGCTCTCCAGCTGCTCGATCGAGGTGCGCAGCTGGTCGACGGTGCTCTGCGCGCGGGCCCGGGCCTCGGGGTTGGACCGCTTCCACTCGGCGTCCTCGGCCTTGCGCACGGCCTCGTCCACCTTGCGCAGCCCGCCTTCGAGCCGGTCGCGCTGCTCGCGCGGCACCGGCCCGGCGGCCTCCCAACGCTCCAGGATGCTCCGCAGCGCCGAGCGGGCCGTGCGCACGTCCGTGACCGGAAGGATCTTCTCGGCCTCGGTCAGCAGCACCTCCTTGACCTCCGCGTTGGCGGCCAGCGAGGCGTCGCGCTCGGCGAAGACGGCGGAACGGGCCTGGAAGAACTGGTCCTGCGCGCCCTTGAAGCGGGCCCACAGCTCGTCCTCGGCCTCGCGCGAGGCCCGCCCGGCGTTCTTCCACTGCTGCATCAGCTCGCGGTAGATCGCCGCGGTCTGGCCCCAGTCGGTCGAGCCGGCCAGCGCCTCGGCCTCGGCGACGATGCGCTCCTTGGCCGCCCGCACGCCCTCGCGCTGCTCGTCGAGCCCCGCGAAGTACGTCTTGCGCCGCTTGGCGAACGCCGTGCGGGCCGCCGAGAGCCGCTTCCACAGCGCGGCCTCGGTGACCCGGTCGATGCGGTCGGCGGCCTTCCACTCCTCGACGAGCTGGCGCAGCCGCTCGCCACCCGACTTCCAGTGGGTGGTCTCGTCCGCGATGCGCTCGGCCTCGGCGACGATGCGCTCCTTGACCGACCTGGCCTCGGCGCGCGCGTGCTCGCGAGCGGCCTTGACCTCCTCGCGGCGCTGGGCGACCAGCTCCGTCAGGCCGTCGAGCCGGGCCGTCAGCGCGCCGAGGTCGCCGATGGCGTGGGCGTCGGCGACGGCCTCCCGCAGCTTGACGATGCTCGCCTCGGCCTGGGCCGGAGCCAGGTCGGTGCCCTTGACGCGCTGTTCCAGCAGCTGCACCTGACCGGCCAGCTCGTCGTACTTGCGATGGAAGTAGGCCAGTGCCTCTTCGGGTTCACCGGCCTGCCAGGAGCCGACGGCCCGCTCTCCCTCAGCCGTACGCACGTAGACGGTGCCGTCGTCGTCTACCCGGCCCCACGGGTCGGTGCTCACCGTGTCCTCCCGCACTTTCCATCAGACCCTTCGGGACTACTTGGTCCCTAGTTTGTATTACGTCAGCTCTTGCTGGCGATTGTCACGTCTTTGATTTCGACGGATTGCTTCGGTGCCCCCGTCCCGTCACCCGCGTCCCCGATGACGCCTGCTTTGTTCACCTTGTCCAGGATGTCGAGCCCCTTGGTGATCGTACCCACCGGCGTGTAATCGGGGGTGAGTCCGATGTCTCCGAAAACGAGGAAGAACTGGCTTCCCGTGCTCCCCGGCGCCTGCGTTTTGGCCATGGCCATCACGCCGCGCTTGTACTGGGCGCCCTGGAGGTTCTCCTCGGCCATGACGTAGCCGGGGCCGCCGGTGCCGTCCTGGCTCTTGCCGTCGGCCTTGGCCGACGGGTCGCCGCACTGCAGCATCGGGAACTTGGCGCTGCCGAGCCGGTGGCACTTGCTGCCGTCGTAGTACTTCTTCTTCGCCAGGAACTCCAGCGAGTTGGTCGTGCAGGGCGCCTTGGCGTTGTTCAGCTCGACCACGATGTCGCCCAGATTGGTCTTGAACGTCATCGTCTTCGTCGCCGGCGTGGTCTTGACCTTGGCCGGCGGCATGCCGACATCCTTGACCTGCCCGCCTCCGGCGTCCTTGACGTAGTCGCAGGTGCCGGTCGCCGCGTCGTACGGCTTGGGCCCCGCCGGCGCCGAAGCCGACGGCGCGGCGGTTTCGGCGGCGGACGCCGTGGGCGAGGAGGCCGCGTCGGTCCCCGCGTCGTTGCCGCCCAGCAGCGCGACCGCGGCCACGATGCCGCCGATCACGATCACGACGCCCACCGAGGAGCCGATGATCGCCGTGCGCTTGGCCTTCTGCTCGCGTTCGACCCGGCGCTGCATCTGCCGCTCGTAGTGCTCACGAGCTAGCTGCCTCTGCCGGTCCTTCCCCGTGGCCACCGCTTTGCCTCCCATAGTCAATCAACTGAGGTGGGCGAATCGTATCGGCCAACGGGTAATGATTCGCAGCCCGGCGACCCGCACCGGTACCCTTCGGTTACATTCCCATTGGCTTTTCGACGAGATCACCTGAGGCAGATGCTCATCGCCGGCTTCCCCGCAGGGGCCTTCCAGACCAATTGTTACGTTGTCGCGCCCGCGGCCGGCGAGGAATGCGTGATCGTCGATCCAGGTCAGGACGCGACCGAGGGCGTCGACGAGCTGCTGCGCGAGCACCGGCTCAAGCCGGTCGCCGTCCTGCTCACCCACGGCCACCTCGACCACGTCTGGTCGGTCGCCCCCGTGTGCGGCGCGCGCGACGTCCCCGCGTGGATCCACCCCGACGACCGCCACCTGCTGAGCGACCCCGCCGCCGGGTGGTCGGGCACGAGCGCCTCGCTGTTCGGCGGGCTGACGCTGAGCGAGCCCGACGACGTGCGCGAGCTGTCCGACGGGGCCGTGCTGGAGCTGGCGGGCCTCGAGCTCGTGGTCGATCACACACCGGGCCATACCAGGGGGTCGGTGAGCTTCCGGCTGCCCGCTGACGAGGTCATGTTCTCGGGCGACCTGCTGTTCGCCGGCTCCATCGGCCGCACCGACCTGCCCGGTGGCGACTACGCGACCATCCTGCGCAGCCTGGCTGCCAAGTGTCTGACGCTGCCTGACGATACGGTCGTCCTGCCGGGCCACGGACCACAGACTTCGATCGGCCGCGAGCGCGCTACCAACCCATACTTGAAGGAAGCGGCGCCGCAGTCCGGTCCCACACGAGGGATCTAATGAGCTTCCAAGCACCTAAAGGTGTCAAAGAGTACGTTCCACCGCAGGCCTCGACGTTCTATGCGATCCGCGGAGCGTTCGCCGAGACCGCCAGGCGGGCCGGCTACTCGTACCTGGAGACCGCGGTCTTCGAGGACACCCAGCTGTTCGCCCGTGGCGTCGGCGAGTCCACCGACGTCGTGAGCAAGGAGATGTACACCTTCACCGACCGCGGCGGCAGGTCGCTGACGCTGCGCCCGGAGTTCACCGCCGGCGTGCTGCGCGCGGTCCTGGAATACGGCCTGCACCGCGGCCAGCTCCCGGTGAAGGTCTGGACCGACGGCCAGGTGTTCCGCGCCGAGGCGCCCCAGGAGGGCCGCTACCGGCAGTTCTACCAGCTCGACCTGGAGGCGATCGGCAGCGAGGACCCGGCCGTCGACGCCGAGACGATCGCGCTGGCCTGGCAGTGGTACGCCGCGCTCGGCCTCACCCGGGTGCGGCTGCTGCTCAACTCGCTGGGCTGCAAGGAGTGCCGCCCGATCTACCGGGCCCGGCTGCAGGAGTTCCTGCGCGCGCTCGACCTCGACGAGGCCACCAGGGCCCGGATCGAGATCAATCCGTTGCGCGTCCTCGATGACAAGCGCCCGGAGGTGCGCGCGCAGATCGAGGACGCGCCGCTCATCGGCGACCACCTCTGCGCCGACTGCAAGGCCTACCACGACCGGGTCAAGCAGCTCCTGGCCGACCTCGGCATCTCGTGGGAGGACACGCCCAAGCTGGTGCGCGGGCTCGACTACTACACCCGCACCACCTTCGAGTTCGACCACCCGCTGCTGGGCGCGCAGTCCGGCATCGGCGGCGGCGGCCGCTACGACGGGCTCTCCGAGGCCATCGGCGGGCCGCCGCTGCCCGGCATCGGCTTCGGCCTGGGGCTCGACCGCACCGTCATCGCCTTGGAGCGGGAGGGCGTCGTGCTCGACACCCCGGCCCGCTGCGAGGTGTACGGTGTGGCGCTGGGCGACGAGGCGGCGCGGGCCATGTTCAAGCTCGTGAGCGGGCTGCGCGCGGCCGGTGTCGCCGCCGACATGTCCTTCGGCGGCAAGGGGCTCAAGGGCGCGATGAAGGGGGCCGATCGTTCCGGCGCCCGCTTCGCCCTGATCCTGGGCGAGCGCGACCTGGCGGCCGAGGCCGTGCAGGTGAAGGACCTGACCACCGCTGAGCAGACCGAGGTGCTCCTGGCCGAGGTCGTCGACGTTCTGAAAGGGAAACTGCAGTGATCCGCACGCACAAGGCCGGGTCGCTCCGCGAGGAGCATGCCGGGCAGCAGGTGACGCTCGCAGGATGGGTGGCCCGCCGCCGTGACCACGGCGGCGTGGTCTTCATCGACCTGCGCGACGCCTCCGGCTCGGCGCAGGTGGTCTTCCGCGAGGAGGACCACGCCCACGACCTGCGCGCCGAATACTGCGTGAAGGTCGTCGGCCAGGTCCGGGTCCGCCCCGAGGGCAACGAGAACCCCGACCTGCCCACCGGCGCGATCGAGGTCGTGGCCGAGCAGGTCGAGGTGCTGAGCGAGTCCGCGCCGCTGCCCTTCCCCATCGAGGGCAACGTGGGGGTCTCGGAGGAGGCCCGGCTCAAGTACCGCTACCTCGACATCCGCCGCCAGCAGGTGGCCAACGCCATGCGCACCCGCTCCAAGGCCACCTACCTCGCCAACGAGGTGATGCACGAGCTGGGCTTCGTCTACGTCGAGACGCCGACCCTGACCCGCTCCACGCCCGAGGGCGCGCGCGACTTCCTGGTCCCGGTGCGCCTGCAGCCCGGCAACTGGTACGCCCTGCCCCAGTCGCCCCAGCTGTTCAAGCAGCTCCTCCAGGTCGCCGGCCTCGAGCGCTACTACCAGCTCGCCAAGTGCTACCGCGACGAGGACCTGCGGGCCGACCGGCAGCCGGAGTTCACGCAGATCGACGTCGAGATGTCCTTCGTGGACCAGGAGGACGTCATCGAGGTCGGCGAGAAGCTGATCGGCCGGCTGTGGAAGGAGATCGCCGGCTACGAGCTGCCGACGCCGCTGCCGCGCATGACGTACGCCGACGCGATGGCCCGCTACGGCTCCGACAAGCCGGACCTGCGCTTCGGCCAGGAGCTGGTCGAGATGACCGGCTACTTCGCCGGCACCCCCTTCCGCGTCTTCCAGGCCGAGTACGTCGGCGCCGTGGTCATGCCGGGCGGGGCCTCCCAGACGCGCAAGGAGCTCGACGGCTGGCAGGATTGGGCGCGCAGCCGCGGCGCCAAGGGCCTGGCGTACGTGCTCGTCCAGGAGGACGGCACGCTGGGCGGCCCGGTCGCCAAGAACCTCACCGAGGCGGAGCTGTCCGGGCTCGCGGCCAAGGTCGGCGCCGAGCCGGGCGACGCGATCTTCTTCGCGGCCGGCCCCAGGCACTCCTCGCGCGACCTGCTGGGCGCGGCCCGCCTGGAGATCGGCCGCCGCTGCGGCCTGATCGACGAGTCGGCGTGGGCGTTCCTGTGGGTCGTCGACGCCCCCATGTTCGAGCCCGTGTACGACGAGGTGGGCCGCGAGATCGGCTGGACCGCCGTGCACCACCCGTTCACCGGGCCGAAGCCGGAGTACGCCGACACCTTCCAGGACCACCCGGGCGAGGCGCTGGCGTACGCGTACGACATGGTCTGCAACGGCATGGAGATCGGCGGCGGCTCGATCCGTATCCACCGGGCCGAGATGCAGCAGCGCGTCTTCGACGTGCTGGGCATCTCCAAGGAGGAGGCGGAGAGCAAGTTCGGCTTCCTGCTGGAGGCGTTCAAGTACGGGCCCCCGCCGCACGGCGGCATCGCCTACGGCTGGGACCGCATCTGCATGCTGCTGTCCGGCGGTGACTCGATCCGCGACGTGATCGCGTTCCCGAAGACGGCCTCCGGCTTCGACCCGCTCACGGGCGCGCCCACGCCGATCACGGCCGACCAGCGCAAGGAGGCGGGCGTCGACGCCCAGCCCAAGGCCGAGGTCTAGACACGCGAAAACGGCGGGCACCGGCTCCGGTGCCCGCCGTTTCCGTGTGCGCTACTTGAACGTGATGCTCTTGATGATCACCGGGTTCTTGGGCGCCGTGGTGCCGCCGTCGCCGGTGATGTCGGCCTCGTTGATGATCAGGTCCTTGCCGCTGGTGGCCAGCCCCTGCAGCATCTCCATGCCCTCGCTGACCATGCCCACGACGTTGTAGCCCGAGCCGATCTGGGTGTTCTCGTCCGACAGCGAGATGGCGAACTGGCTGTTGTTCTGCCCCATCGCGTCACCCGCCTGGGTCATGAACACCACGCCCTTGGACAGGGCGATGTCGGCGTTCTCGTCCGCGTAGACGTAGCCGGCCGTGCCCTGGCCGTCGGTCGGGTTCTTGCCGTCGGCCTTGGCCAGCGGGTCGCCGCACTGCAACATGTGCACGCCGGACACGTCGGGCGTGACCAGGCGGTGGCACTTCATGTTGTCGTAGAACTTCTTCTTCGCCAGGAAGCTGAGCGAGTTGACCGAGCAAGGCGCGGCCTCGGTCATGAGGTCGACGACGACGTTGCCGTGGTTGGTGGCGATCGTCATCTTCTTCAGCTTCATGTTGGGCTTCTTGCCCGGCAGGCCGACGAACTTGTTCGGCACCGACGTCTCCCGCTTGTAGCTGCAGGTGACCGGGCCCGTCTTGGCCGTCGGCGTGACCGACGGCTCCGTGGAGGCGGAAGCCGAGGCGGAGGCGGAGGCCGAAGGGCTGCTCTCCGCCGAGGCCTTTTCGGGTTCCTTGTTGACCAGCGTGGTCGCGGCGAAGACGCCGCCCGCGACTACGACGACGGCCACGCCCGCGCCGATGAAGGTGTTCCGCCTTGCCTTGGCGGTCTGGGCGGCAGCGCGCTTCGCCTGCCGTTCCTTGTGCTCCCGCGCCAGCTCGCTCTGGCGGTCGTCCTCGTTCTGGCGGTCGTCGCCGCTCACCGCTATGTCCTCTCATCTTTGCCCGTGCATGACCAAACAACTCCGCGCATGCTACCGGCCTTCGATATGTGCCGGACGTAAGTGGCGAAAGCGGCAGAGGACGATATGTGAGGTCGCGAACCATATGGTGCTCACATTCGTAGTTGAAATGAGAACTAAGGAGCCCCCCATGTTCGACCAGATCCTCGGCCTCCCGGCGCACCCACTGATCATTCACTTCGCCGTCGTGCTGACCCCGCTCCTGGTGGTCGCGGCGGCCGCCTACGCGCTCGTCCCGCGCTGGCGCACGCACGTGGCGTGGGCGGTGGTCCTGCTCTCGCTGGCCGCCCCGGCCGCGGTCTTCGCGGCCAAGGAGAGCGGCGAGAGCCTCAAGGCGGCCCGCTTCGCCACGGCGGACGGCGAGCTCGGGTCCCGCCTGTCCACGCACCAGAGCTTCGCCAACCCGCTGCTGCTGTCGGTGCTGGGGCTGGCCGTGGCGGCCCTGCTGCTCGTGTACGCCACCAGCCCGGCGCGCGACTCGATCGGCCGCGACCGGTTCGGCCGGGCCGCGACGCTGATCCTGTCGGCGCTGACGCCGGTGCTGGCCGCGGTGGCCGGCTACTACGTCTTCCGCGCCGGGGACTCGGGCGCACGAGCCGTCTGGGGCGCGTAGTCCGCCGTACCCCGTGTAATCTCGCGATGTGGATAGCCTGTTCGATTCGGCGGCCGAGGAGGCCACCCCGCAGCCCCTCGCGGTGCGGATGCGACCGCGCTCGCTCGACGAGGTGATCGGCCAGCGGCACCTGCTCGGCCCGGGCACCCCGCTGCGGCGCCTGGTCGAGAGCGAGGCTCCCATGTCGCTGTTCCTGTGGGGGCCGCCGGGCACCGGCAAGACCACGCTCGCCTACGTCGTCTCCAACGTCACCAAGCGCCGCTTCGTCGAGGTCTCCGCCGTGTCGGCGGGCGTCAAGGACGTGCGCGCCGCCATCGACAACGCGCGGCGCGAGCTCGGCATGACCGGGCGGCAGACGGTGCTGTTCGTGGACGAGGTGCACCGCTTCAACAAGGCCCAGCAGGACGCGCTGCTGCCCGCCGTGGAGAACCGCTGGGTCACCTTCATCGGCGCGACCACCGAAAACCCGTTCTTCTCGGTCATCTCACCGCTGCTGTCACGCTCGCTGCTACTCACCCTGGAGTCCCTGTCCGAGGACGACATCCGCGCCGTGCTGGAGCGGGCCGTCTCCGACCCGCGCGGCCTCGGCGGGCGCGCCACGCTCGCGCCCCAGGCCCTGGAGCATCTCGTACGCCTGGCGGGCGGCGACGCGCGCAGGTCGCTGACCTACCTGGAGGCGGCCGCGCTGCTGGCCGACGACATCACCGTGGAGGTGGTGGAGAAGGCCGTCGACAAGGCCGCCGTACGCTATGACCGGCAGGGCGACCAGCACTACGACGTGATCAGCGCGTTCATCAAGTCGATGCGCGGCTCCGACGCCGACGCCGCCCTCCACTACCTGGCCCGCATGATCGAGGCCGGGGAGGACCCCCGTTTCATCGCCCGCCGCATCGTCATCTTCGCCTCCGAGGACGTCGGCATGGCCGACCCGACCTGCCTGCAGACCGCGGTGGCCACGGCCCAGGCGGTGCAGCTCATCGGGCTGCCCGAGGGGCAGATCAACCTGGCGCACGCGGTCATCCACTGCGCGACGGCCCCCAAGTCCAACGCCGTGGTCAAGGCCATCGGGGCCGCCATCGGCGACGTCCGGCGCGGCCTCATCGGCCAGGTGCCCGGCCACCTCCGCGACGCCCACTACCCGGGGGCGGCCAAGCTCGGCCACGGGGACGGCTACAAGTACCCGCACGACTTCGACCACGGGCTGGTGCGGCAGGAGTACGCGCCCGAGCAGGTGCGCGAGCGCCGCTACTACGAGCCGACCCGGCACGGCGCGGAGGCCCCGATAGCGGACCGCTGGGCCAAGATCCGCGACTTCCTTCGCGGCTCCTGACCCCCGGCGCGGCGGGCCGCTGCCCGCACGCACGCCTTCCCGGCGCCGGTCGGGGTGCGACCTGGGCTCTGCCGGCGCCGGGTCGGCGTCTTGATGTGCGGCTCGGGCCCGTCCGGCGCCGGGTCGTCGGGTCGTCGTGCGGTGGTGCTCGGCGCAGCGCGGCCGGTGGGTGTGCGGCAGGCGTGGCCGCCGGGGTGGTGAGGCGCGTGTGGTGGGGCAGGGGCGTTGGAGCCGGTACGCGGGTCCCTTCGGGGACGAGGGGCGTCGGGGGGCGTGTGGGGCAGGGCGGAGGATGGCGTAGGTTTGGGTGCGCGGGCGTCGGGACGCGGCCGGGCCGAAGGCGGCCGGTGGCGTACGAGGCCGGGGCGGCACGCGAGCGGCCGGGGAAGCGCCGGGCGCCGTCGAGGCACGATTCGAGGTCGGCGTCCTCACCAAGGTTGTCACTCGAACGCGATAAGGTCTTGCCGTTCCGGCCCAGCGTACGAGGGAGATGAGCGCATGCTTACCGCTGGAGAGGTCGCTGGCCTGATCGCGGCCACGGGCTGGATAGTCCTGGTCTGCGTGCTCGCCATGGTGCTCATCAAGCTGGCCAGGCTGCTCACCGAGGCCACCAAGGCGGTCTCCGACCTGAACGACCGCCTGACGCCGCTGCTCGACGACATGAGCGTCACGGTCAACGAGACCAACAGGCAGCTGGTCGCCGTCGAGGCCATCGCCAAGGACGTCAAGCAGGTCAGCGGCCACGCGGCCAAGCTCAGCGCGGTGACGCAGACCATCTTCACCGGGCCGCTGATCAAGGTGTCCTCGCTCGCGTACGGCGTCCGGCGCGCCATCGAGGCCCGCAGGCCCCGCAAGGTCGTCCCGAGGCCGCGGCAGAGGCAGGCGGCACGATGATCAGGCGGTTGTTCTACCTGTCGCTGGGCGCGTTGCTCACCTTCTGGGTGATGCGCAGGCTGCAGGCGCTCCACCCCGACCACGTCGCCCGCAGGACGGCCAACAGCGCCGCGGGGATGCTCCGGCAGGTGAGAGACTTTACTTCCGACGCGTTCGGCGAGGCCGCGGAGCGCGAAACCGAGTTGCGAGCACGCTTCGGACTCGACAACGCTGAAGACAACAACTAACGCAAAGGATGGCCAACATGGAGTCGGCAGAGATCGCCCGCCGCTTCCTGCGCTTCTTCGAGGAGCGTGGGCACAAGGTAGTGCCCTCGGCCAGCCTGATCGCTGAGGACCCCACGCTTCTCCTGGTCAATGCCGGTATGGTGCCGTTCAAGCCGTACTTCCTGGGGCAGCGCAAGCCTCCGGCGTCCCGGCTGGCCACCGCGCAGAAGTGCGTGCGCACCCCCGACATCGACGAGGTCGGCAAGACCACGCGGCACGCCACGTTCTTCCAGATGCTGGGCAACTTCTCCATCGGCGACTACTTCAAGTCCGAAGTGATCCCGTTCGCGTGGGAGCTGCTCACCCGTTCCGAGTCCGACGGCGGCTTCGGCTTCCCCGAGGACAAGCTGTGGGCGACCGTCTACCAGGACGACGACGAGGCCTTCGACATCTGGCACAACCGCGTCGGCCTGCCCGAGCACCGCATCCAGCGGCGCGGCCTGGAGGACAACTACTGGCACATGGGCGTGCCCGGTCCCGGCGGCCCCTGCTCGGAGATCTACTACGACCGCGGCGCCGAGTACGGCAAGGAGGGCGGGCCCGTCGCCGACGAGGACCGCTACCTCGAGGTGTGGAACCTCGTCTTCATGCAGTACCAGCTCAGCCAGGTCCGTTCCAAGGTCGACTTCGACGTGGCGGGCGAGCTGCCGGCCAAGAACATCGACACCGGCATGGGCCTGGAGCGCATGGCGGCGATCCTGCAGGGCGTCGACAACATCTACGAGATCGACACCACGTACAAGATCCTCGACAAGGCGGCCGAGCTCACCAAGACCCGCTACGGGCGCGACCACCGCTCCGACGTCAGCCTGCGCGTGATCGCCGACCACGTCCGCACCGGCACCATGCTGGTGGCCGACGGCGTGCTGCCGAGCAACGAGGGCCGGGGCTACGTGCTGCGCCGCATCCTGCGCAGAAGCGTACGCAACCTGCGCCTGCTCGGCTCCGGCGACGAGCGCTACATGCACGAGCTGACCGACGTGGCGATCAACGTCATGGGCGAGCAGTACGCCGAGCTCAAGATCGACGCGCCGCAGATCCACGCGGTCATCGACGCCGAGGAGGCGTCGTTCCTGGGCACGCTCCGCACCGGCACGGCGATCTTCGACGTGGCCGTCGAGGAGACCAAGCGCAAGTCCGGCACCACGCTCTCCGGCGACCAGGCGTTCCAGCTCCACGACACCTACGGGTTCCCGATCGACCTGACGCTGGAGATGGCGGGCGAGCACGGGCTCAAGGTCGACGAGGAGGGCTTCCGCCGGCTCATGAAGGAGCAGCGGGAGCGGGCCAAGGCCGACGCCGCGGCGAAGAAGACCGGCAACGCCGACATCTCCGTCTTCGGGCAGCTGCTGGAGAAGGCGGGCAAGGTCGAGTTCCTCGGCTACGACCAGACCGAGGCCGACACCAGCGTGGTCGGCATCCTCGTCGACGGCGTGCCCGTCCCGGCGGCGGGCGCGGGCGCGACCGTGGAGGTCGTGCTCGGGCGCACCCCGTTCTACGCCGAGGGCGGCGGCCAGCTCGCCGACCAGGGCGTGATCCGCACCAGCGGCGCCGAGGTCGAGATCGTCGACGTGCAGACGCCGATCGCGGGCCTGGTCGTGCACCGGGGCAAGATCCGCAGCGGCGAGCTCAAGGTCGGCGACGACGCGCAGGCGGAGATCGACCTCGAGCGCCGCCGCGCGATCTCGCGCAGCCACAGCGCCACCCACCTCGTCCACCGCGGCTTCAAGAACGCGCTCGGCGAGACGGCGGCCCAGGCCGGCTCGGAAAACTCTCCCGGCCGCTTCCGCTTCGACTTCACCGCGGCGGGCGCGGTGCCGCCCAGCGTGCTGCGCGACGTCGAGGACGAGGTCAACGCCGTGCTCATCAACGACCTCAAGGTCAACGCCTTCTACACCTCGCAGGCGGAGGCCAGGGCGATGGGCGCGCTGGCCATGTTCGGCGAGAAGTACGGCGACGAGGTCCGCGTCGTCGAGATCGGCGACTACTCGCGCGAGCTGTGCGGCGGCACCCACGTCCACAGCTCCGGCCAGCTCGGCCTGGTCAAGGTGCTGGGCGAGCAGTCGGTCGGCGCGGGCGTGCGCCGCGTCGAGGCGCTCGTCGGCATCGACGCCTTCCGCTTCCTGGCCCGCGAGAGCGTGCTGGTCGCGCAGCTCACCGAGCAGCTCAAGGCGCGCCGCGAGGAGCTGCCCGAGCGCATCGACGGCATCGTCACCCGGCTGCGCACGGCGGAGAAGGAGCTGGAGAAGCTCCGCTCCGCCCAGGTGCTCCAGGTGGCCGGCGACCTCGCCGCCAAGGCCGGTGATCTGCGTGGAGTCTCCGTTGTGACACACCGCGCGCCTGATGGCACCGGTGCGGATGATCTGCGTAAGCTCGCGCTGGATGTGCGTGGCAGGTTCCCGGCGGACCGGCCGGCGGTCATCGTGATCGCCGGCGTCCCCTCCGACCGACCTGTGGTGGTTGCCGCGGTCAATGAGGCGGGGCGCGAGCGCGGACTCAAGGCCGGGAAGCTGGTCGGCGTCGCCGCCAAGGCTCTTGGGGGTGGCGGTGGCGGCAAGGACGATGTCGCGCAGGGCGGCGGCACACGGCCGGAGGCGATCGGCGAGGCGCTGCAGCTGGTCGAGCAGGCCATCGCGGATCAGCTCGGCTGACATGAGGTTCGGCACGCGGATCGGCGTGGACGTCGGATCCGTACGCGTCGGCGTGGCCCGCAGTGACCCTTCCGGGCTGCTGGCCACGCCGGTCGAGACGGTCAAGCGAGGCAAGGGCGACCTCGACCGCATCGCCGCGATCGTCGCGGAGCACGAGGCGATCGAGGTGATCGTGGGGCTGCCCACCTCGCTGTCCGGGCGCGAAGGGCAGGCGGCGGGGCTGGCCCGCCAGTTCGCCGCCGAGCTCGCGGTCCGGCTCGCGCCGACGCCCGTGCGGCTGTTCGACGAGCGGCTGACCACGGTCGCCGCGACGCACGGGCTGCGGGCGAGCGGCATGAAGGCCAAGAAGCAGCGCGACGTCGTGGATCAGGCCGCGGCCGTCGTGCTGCTGCAGGACGCGCTCGACTCCGAGCGCGTCACCGACAGACCCCCAGGCAGGCCCGTCGCACCGCCCCCAGCGGCCGACGGACCTGCCTCATGAGCGCGCGCGTCACGGGGGACGCGCCCGCGCAGGCGGCGTACACAGCATGGTGCATGACCACGACGTGGCTGCAGGTCTGCTGGGTCGCGCCCGCGCTGGCGGCGCACACGCACGTACGGGGCACGGCCGCGCCGGCGGCGCACACACGCGCGCGGGGCACGGCCGCGCCGGCGGCACGCACATACGTGCAGGGCACGGCCGTGGGGGCTCCGGCCGACAGCCCGGCTGACGGCCCGGCTGACGGCGGGGTGGCCGCGTGAACGGCACACCCGGCAACAAGAACGAGAACGAGGGCGACCTCGGCGACGTGATCCCGTTCTCCGCCGGCGACTCCGCGCAGGAGGAGCCGGAGCGGCGCGAGCCGGCACCGGAGCGGGACCCACAGGCGGAGCGGCGGGACCCGGAGGCGGAGCGGCGGGACCCGGGGGCGGAGGCCGTCGCGCCGCCCGAACGCCGCCAGCGGGCCATGCGCAAGGCCGGGATGTTCTCCGCGGGCCTGATCGTGGCCGTGGTGGCCCTGGGGGCGGGCGCTTTCGCGGTGCTCAAGCCGTACCTGAGCCCCGACGACTTCGAAGGGCCGGGCAGCGGCGCCGTGACGGTGCGGATCTCGCCGGGTTCGAGCGCGCAGGCCATCGGCTCGGCGCTGGCCGAGGCCGGGGTGGTGGCGAGCGCGAAGTCGTTCGTGCGGGTGACGGAGGAGCGCGCGGTCACCAACCGGCTGCGGCCCGGCCACTACCGGCTGCGCAAGGGCATGGCCGCCAAAGAGGCACTCGACCTGCTGCTCGCGCCGGCGTCCAGGGTCGTGCGGCGCGTCACCGTCCCGGAGGGCATGCGGACGTCCGAGGTGCTGGCCCGCGTCGCCAAACTGGCCGGGCTGCCGCTCAAGGAGCTGCAGGGCGTCGACAAGGCCCTCGTCGGCCTGCCCGCGTACGCCGAGGGGCTGGAGGGGTTCCTGTTCCCGGCCACGTACGAGGTCGAGCCCGGCGACACGGCGGTGGACGTGCTGGCGGCGATGGTCGAACGCTTCCGGGTCGCCGCCCGCCAGATCGGCCTGGAGCAGGAGGCTGCCCGCAAGCACCTGACGCCGCTGGAGGCCGTCACGGTGGCCAGCATGATCCAGGCCGAGGGCGGGGTCGACGCGGACTATCCGAAGATCTCCAGGGTGATCTACAACCGTCTCCAGAAGGGCACCCCGCTGGAGATCGACAGCACCGTCCTGTACGCCCAGAACCGCAGGAGTCTGAAGATTACGGAGCGTGACACCAAGGTCGACTCTCCTTACAACACCTACCGGCACAAGGGGCTGCCCCCCGGGCCCATCGCCAATCCTGGGGAGAAGGCGCTGATGGCGGCCCTGAACCCAGCCCAAGGCGATTGGCACTGGTTTGTGACCACGGATCCGGCGCATAGAATCACCAAATTCACCGACAAAGAGAGCGAGTTCGTGAGATACCGGGAAGAGCTGAATAAGAACCTCGGGACGAGTTGATGTTCGGCGGGACCCCCTCCGTCCCGGCGCAAATGCCCCCAAACGGGTCATGCGCCCTCTTTCCATCCCTTAGCATGGCTACCCAGAGTGATCTCCGCTGGTCGTGGGAGCATGTCCGGCGGACCCCCCAGTTCCGCTCGGTGACCCAAGCCGGTTTGGCGGTTTCGCTTGACGCCCGGCCGGTCATACCGGGAGATTGGCCAGCGCACCTATGAACGATCTCGATCTGAACACTCTGCTAGGCGCCGAGGACGACGGCGGTCGTACCCGGCGCAATCGCGGCGGCGGCAACCGCGGCGGGCGCCGCCGGCGCCGACGCCGCAACCGCGGCGGCTTCATGGCGCCGCTGCTCGCCTTCGTCGTGCTCGCGGGCATCATCGGCGGTGGCGGTTACTACGGCTACCTGTGGCTCAGCGACGCGCTCGTGCCCGACGACTACACCGGTCAGGGCACCGGCGAGGTCATCGTGGAGATCAAGGACGGCCAGAGCGCCTCGGACGTGGCGCAGGAGCTGGAGCGGCAGGGGGTCGTGGCCAGCGCCAGGGCGTTCACCAACGCGATCGGCAACGCCAACAGGAGCGGCTCGCTGCAGCCCGGCTCGTACAAGCTGCGCAAGAACATGTCGGCCGCGAGCGCGGTGGCGCTGCTCATCCCGGACAACCGGCTGCTCGCCAGGGTGACGATCAAGGAGGGCCTGCGCCTGTCCGACACCCTGAAGACGCTGGCCAAGGAGACCGGCAAGCCCGCCAAGGAGTTCGCCGCCGCGGCCAAGGACGTGGAGCAGCTCGACCTGCCGAACTACGCCAAGGGCAAGCTGGAGGGATACGCCTTCCCGGCCACGTACGAGGTCCAGCCCAAGACCACGGCGTCGCAGATCCTGGGGGCGATGGTCAAGCGGTTCAACCAGACGGCTGAGCAGATGGACCTCGAGGGCGGCGCCAAGGCACTCGGCCACACGCCGCACGAGATCATGGTCATCGCCAGCATCGTGCAGGCCGAGGCCGGTCGCCAGGAGGACATGTCGAAGATCGCCCGCGTCATCTACAACCGGCTGGAGCGCAAGCCGCAGATGAAGCTGGAGATGGACAGCACGGTCATGTACGCGCTGAACAAGTACCGCACCTACGCCACCCACGCCGAACTGCAGACCAAGTCCCCTTACAACACCTACATGTACGAGGGGCTGCCGCCCGGCCCGATCGCCAACCCCGGCGACCACGCCATCCAGGCCGCGCTGAGCCCGGCGAAGGGGGATTGGCTGTACTTCGTGGCCACCGACCCCAAGAGCAGCCTCACCGAGTTCGCCACCACCGAGGCCCAGCGTCAGGCGCTGCTGGCCAAGTGCGCCAGGAACGGTGGCTGCGGCGGCTGACCTTCGATGCTCCACGCGCCCGTCCACGCTCCCGCGGTGGGCGGGCGTCTTTTTGGGGCCAGGCCGCGCGTGCGCGGGGGACACCCATCCTTTACGGCTGCGCACGGTGGGCACCTCCCGCCGACGTGCGTCGCCCCCCCGTCCAAGGGACGCTTCTCAGGTGAGGGGACGACCCGCCGTGACGCGCGCCCGGTGAGCCGTCCGAGCGGGAGAAACGTGGCGACGGGGCGATAAGGTCGTCATGTTCGGAAGGAGTGTGGATGCGGGCTGCGGTGATGGGGTCGCCCATCGGTCATTCGCTCTCGCCTTACCTGCATCGGGCCGCGTACCAGGCGATGGGGCTCGACCGGTGGAGCTACGAGGCGTTCGAGTGCGACGAGGCGCGGCTGCCCGGGCTGCTGGGCGAGCTGGTGCCCGTGCGCGGCCAGGTCCCCGACGACGGCGACCCGTGGGCGGGGCTGTCGCTGACCATGCCGCTCAAGCGGGCCGTGCTGCCCCTGCTCGACACCGTGTCCGACACGGCCGTCGAGGTCGGCGGTGCCAACACCGTCGTGTTCCGCGACGGTCTCCGGCACGGCCACAACACCGACGTCTACGGCATCGAGCAGGCGCTGGCCGAGGCCGGGGTGCCCGCGCCGCGCTCCGCGACCGTGCTGGGCGGTGGCGCCACGGCGGCCTCGGCGCTGGCGGCGCTGCGCGACCTCGGGCTGTTCTCGGCGACGCTGCTGGTGCGCGACCCCGCGCGGGCGGGGGAGACGGTGGAGGTGGCCGAGCGGCTCGGCGTGGCGCTGGCGGTGGAGACGTTCGACAAGCTCGACGCCTTCACGCGGGTGGACCTGGTGGTCTCGGCGCTGCCGGGCGGGGCCGCCGACGCGTTCGCCGACCGGCTGGCGCGGGTGCCCGCGCTCTTCGACGTGGTCTACTCACCCTGGCCGACCAGCGCGGCGGCGGCCGTCCGGGCTGCGGGCGGCACCGTGGTCGGGGGGTTCGCGATGCTGCTGCACCAGGCGGTGCGGCAGGTGGAGCTGATGACGGGCCGGACGGACGTGCCGGTGGAGGCCATGCGCGCGGCCGGCGAGGCGGAGCTCGCTAGGCGGACATCTCGAACGGGTTGATCACGGTCACGCCGGTGTCCGTGAAGTCCTTCACGTTGCGGGTGACCACGCTCCAGCCGTGAACTTTGGCCGTGGCCGCGATCAACGCGTCGGAGAGGGGAAGCGTGCGCACGCAGCGCATGCGCCCCCACTCCTCGGTGACGTCGCTGGTGATCGGGATGATCCGGTCCCGGAAGGACTGGTAGAGCCGCGCGAGCCACCTTTCGAGCACCAACGCCTGCTGAGGATCGGTCTTCCGGCGCAGCTCGATCCCCCAGCGGATCTCGCCGATGGACAGGACGCTGAGGTAGAGAGTCGGCCCCAGAGACGCGCCGACCCATTCCTTCACCTGTGGGTCGCCATGAGGCTTGCGCACCTCGGAGATGATGTTGGTGTCGAGTATGTAGCCGACGCTCATCAGCCGAGGTCCACTTCTCGCGGAAGGCTCTTGTCGCGTTCGAACTCCAGAGCGTCAGGCCAGTCCGGCTCGCTGAGCAGGAACTCCTTGAAGTCCGGCTGCTTGCCCTTGAGCTGTCGATATTCCTCCATGTCGATGATCACCACCACGTCCCTGCCGTGCTTGGTGACGATCTGCGGCCCCTCGTCGTGAGCCTTCCTGACGACTTCACTGAAGTGCTGCTTGGCCTCCTGTAGCTGCCATTTGGTCACTTCTGCCTGGATCGCGGTCATAAGACCCTTTCTGTCTAGTCTGGACAGAAGTCTAGCGCAAGGGGCTGGGCCGCCGGGGATGATTCGAGGAAGCCTGGACGTTGTGGTAACGTAGCTCTCTGATCGGTCTGGCATGCCAATGCTGGACGCGCAAGCGGAGGTCTCCCTCCCACCTGAGTCGCCGGAAGGCGGACGGGTCCAGGATCACGCCGGACTACTCCGGGGAGCTCAAAGGCCACGAAGGCGAAGAGCTCAGTGGCCCCGCATGCGCGACGTGCGGGGCTTTTCGCATTTGGGCGAAGGGCTCCCGGCACGACGAGCACGTAGGGATCGCAAACCTAGGAGGCCCCATCAGCACTGAGCCCCGCATCAACGAGCGTATCCGAGTTCCCGAGGTTCGCCTCGTGGGCCCGAACGGCGAGCAGGTAGGCATCGTCTCGATTCACGACGCCCTGAAGCTCGCCCAGGAGGCCGACCTCGACCTCGTCGAGGTCGCGGCCACGGCTCGACCGCCCGTGTGCAAGCTCATGGACTACGGCAAGTTCAAGTACGAGTCCGCGATGAAGGCGCGCGAGGCGCGCAAGAATCAGGCGCACACGATCATCAAGGAGATCAAGCTCCGGCCGAAGATCGACCCGCACGACTACGAGACCAAGAAGGGTCACGTGGTGCGGTTCCTCAAGGCGGGAGACAAGGTCAAAGTCACGATCATGTTCCGTGGTCGCGAGCAGTCCCGGCCGGAGCTCGGTTTCCGGCTCCTGCAGCGGCTCGCGGACGACGTCCAGGAGCTCGGTTTCGTGGAGTCCCACGCCAAGCAGGACGGCCGTAACATGATCATGGTGATCGGTCCGCACAAGAAGAAGGCCGAGGCCAAGGCCGAAAAGGCCGCAGCCAAGGCACAGCGTGGCAGCGAGGACACTTCCCCACAGGAAGGATGACCCGCGGTTGGGGTTAGCCTTACAGAGCACCCCGATTTGAGCCATCACCAGCAGACGAAGACGCCGCGACCGGGTCGGCCCACCACCGGCCCGGCCCGTGGCACGACCGAAACGAGGAGAGACGGCGACATGCCGAAGATGAAGACGCACAGCGGTGCGAAGAAGCGGTTCCGGGTAACCGGCACCGGCAAGATCAAGCGTCGCCGTGCCAACCGCGCGCACTACAACGAGTGGAAGTCGTCCACGCTGACGCGCCGTCTCAAGAACGAGGTCGTCCTTTCCGACGCCGATTCCAAGAAGATCAAGAAGCTGCTCGCCAAGTAGCGCGATTCCCCGGGGAGAAGAAACATGGCACGCGTGAAGCGGGCGCTCAACGCCAAGAAGAAGCGCAGGGTCGTCCTCGAAAGGGCGAGCGGTTACCGTGGCCAGCGGTCGCGTCTGTACCGCAAGGCCAAGGAGCAGATGCTCCACTCGATGACGTACGCCTATCGGGACCGTAAGGACCGCAAGGGCGCTTTCCGCCGTCTCTGGATCCAGCGGATCAACGCCGCCGCCCGCCAGAACGGCATGACCTACAACCGCCTGATCCAGGGTCTGCGCCTGGCCGGCGTCGAGGTCGACCGCAAGATCCTGGCTGATCTCGCGGTGAACGACAGCCAGACCTTCGCCACGCTCGTCGAGGCCGCCAAGAAGGCGCTCCCGGCGAACGTGAACGCTCCGGCCGCGAGCTGAAGCACCGCGAGCTGAGGCGATTGTCTTAATCGAGGGGCCCACCGATGACGGTGGGCCCTTTGTTGCTGTGTGGGACGTCGTCGCGTGGGACGGCGCGTGTGGGACAGTGCCCTGTGAGGCAGCGCTTGCGAAGGCGGCGCCTGCGGGACAGTGCCTGCGAGGCAGCGCTCGTGAAACACCGGTTGTGAGACAGCGCCTGTGGGACAGCGCTTGTGAGACAGAGTCAGGGCGTCCCGGACAGGGCGTGGGGGACAGGGAGACAAGCATGGCCGGGTCCGAGCTGACCAACGTGAAGTCGCCGCGGGTGAAGGCGGCCAGGCGGCTCACCAAGCGGGCCTTCAGGGAGCAGGACCGCAGGTTCCTGGCCGAGGGGCCGCAGGCGGTCCGTGAGGCGCTCAAGCTCGACGGCGTGACGCTGGAGCTGTTCAGCACCGCCGAGGCCGAGCTGCGCCACCCCGAGCTGATCACCGAGGCTCGGCTGAAGGGCGTGCCCGTGCACCGGGCCAGCGGCGAGGTCATGTCGGAGCTGTCACAGACAGTGACCCCGCAGGGGCTGGTGGCCGTCTGCACGCTCGTGCACGTGCCCCTCGACGCGGCGCTGGCCGAGCCGCGCCTGGTCGCCGTGCTCGCCCACGTGCGCGACCCGGGCAACGCCGGCACCGTCATGCGGGCGGCCGACGCCGCCGGCGCCGACGCGGTGGTCTTCACCGACGCCTCCGTGGACCCGTACAACGGCAAGTGTGTACGCGCCAGCGCCGGCAGCCTTTTCCACCTGCCCGTCGTCATCGGTGCACCGGTGAGCGCCGCCGTGCGTCAACTCAAGGAGCGGGGCCTGCGCGTGCTGGCGGCCGACGGCGCGGGCAAGCACACGCTCGACGATGTCGATCTTACCGGACCCACCGCGTGGATCTTCGGCAACGAGGCCTGGGGACTGCCGGAGGACGTACTGGCCGAGGCGGACGATGTGGTCAGAGTGCCTATCTACGGACAGGCCGAAAGCCTGAACCTGGCCACCGCCGCGGCGGTATGCCTTTACTCCTCGGCTAGGGCTCAGCGAGTGCCCTAGGCGGCGGGAAACCCGCTATTGTCGGCGTTGTAGGCGGAGGAGGCGAGTTCGTGCACGGCGCAGACACCGACGGGCGAGTTGTGGCCGCCGCGTGCACGATAGCCATCGACGACCTTCCCGACGGCCTCATCGTGACCGACCGTGACGGCTGCGTGCTGGCCGTCAACCGGGCAGCCGCCCGGCTCACCGGGGTCCCCATGGAGCGCGCGGTCGGCAGGCACATGAGCGACGTGTTCCCGTTCCGCGACCACGACGGGCGCGACTGGTGGAAGGCGCTCGACCCCGAGAGCGGGCTGCGCATCAGGAGCAGGGTGCCGGAGCGCCCGCTGCACCTGCCCGGCGGCCAGGAGCTGTACGTCGCGGCCAGGCTCGTACGCGAGCCGGAGCGCGGCGGCGAGGTTGAGCGCGTCACGATCACCCTGCGCGACGGCGGTGCCCGCGCCCGGCTGGAGCGCAGCCGCGCCGACCTGGTCTCGACCGTGGCCCACGAGCTGCGCTCGCCGCTGACCAGCGTCAAGGGCTTCACCGCGACCATGCTGGCCAAGTGGACACGCTTCACCGACGAGCAGAAGCGCGTCATGCTCGAGACCGTCAACAACGACGCCGACCGCGTCACCCGGCTCATCACCGAGCTGCTCGACGTCTCGCGCATCGAGTCGGGCCGGCTGGAGGTGCGCCGCCAGGTCGTCGACGTCCCCGCCAGGGTGCGCAGGCTCATGGCGGGCCGGGTCGCGGCGGGCGAGGCAGAGGATCGCTTTCGCCTGATCACCGGCGACGACCTGCCGGAGATGTGGCTCGACCAGGACAAGATCGACCAGATCCTGGGTAACCTGGTGGAAAACGCGCTGCGCCACGGGCGCGGCACTGTGACAATCGAGATCGAGTCCGTTGAATGGGGAGTTGCCGTGTCGGTGCGCGACGAGGGCGAGGGCATCGAGCCCGAGCTGGCTCCGCGCGTCTTCCGGCAGTTCTGGCGGGGCGGCAACAGCCGCAGGCGCGGTGGCACCGGGCTCGGCCTCTTCATCGTCAAGGGCCTGGTCGAGGCGCACGGCGGCACGATCACCGTGCAGCGGGCGCCCGAGGGCGGGGCGGAGTTCCGATTTACCGTGCCCACCGGCACGCCCGACTTCGCCACGCCTTAGCGATCGAGTCGGCCCCGGTGGGCGGGCCCACTAGACTCATTTCCGCTCAAGCCCTGGATACGGAGCTCACTCTTGTCTGACTACGACCCCGTCGAGGTGACACCGTTGCATGCCGACGAGGTGTCCCGCATGGAGGCCGACGCCATCGAGGCGATCAAGGCGGCCGCCGGCCTCGACGCACTCAAGCAGGCCAGGCTGGCGCACGCGGGTGACCGCTCGCCCATCGCCCTGGCCAACCGCGAGATCGGCGCCCTGCCGCCGGCCGCCCGCGCCGAGGCCGGCAAGCGCGTCGGCACCGCCCGCAAGGCGATCAACGAAGCGCTCGCCGCCCGCCAGGCCGAGCTCGAGGCCGAACGCGACGCGCGGGTGCTCGTCGAGGAGAGCGTCGACGTCACCCTGCCGTGGGACCGGCGGCCGCGCGGGGCCCGCCACCCGCTGACCACGCTGCAGGAGCGCATCGCCGACGCGTTCGTCGCCATGGGCTACGAAGTGGCCGAGGGCCCCGAGCTCGAAGGCGAGTGGTTCAACTTCGACGCGCTCAACATCGCCAAGGACCACCCGGCCCGCTCCGACCACGACACGTTCTTCGTCGGGTCCACCGACTCCGGCATGGTGCTGCGCACGCAGACCTCGCCGGTGCAGGTCCGCGCGCTGCTCCAGCGCGAGCTGCCGGTCTACGTGATCTCGCCGGGCAAGACGTTCCGCACCGACGAGCTCGACGCCACCCACACCCCGGTCTTCCACCAGACCGAGGGGCTGGCCGTGGACGAGGGCCTGACGATGGCCCACCTCAAGGGCACGCTCGACCGGTTCGCGGAGGTGATGTTCGGCAAGGGCATCACGACCCGCTTCCGGCCCAACTACTTCCCGTTCACCGAGCCGTCCGCCGAGATGGACCTCAAGTGCTTCGTCTGCCGCGGCGCTTCGGCCATCCCAGGAAACCCGCCCTGCCGCACCTGTAAGTCGGAGGGCTGGATCGAGTGGGGCGGTTGCGGCATGGTCAACCCGCGCGTTCTCATCGCCTGCGGGGTCGATCCGTCGCGGTACTCCGGGTTCGCGTTCGGCATGGGCATCGAGCGGACGCTGATGTTCCGCCACAACGCCGAGGACATGCGTGACATGGTCGAGGGAGACGTGCGCTTCACGCTCCCGTTCGGAATGGAGATCTGATGAAGGTCCCGCTTTCCTGGCTGCGGGAGTATGTCGATCTCCCGGCGGTCACCGCCCACGAGGTGGCCGACAAGCTCACGGCCGCCGGGCTCAAGCTTGAGGCGATCGCCTCGCACGGCCACGACGTCAAGAACGTCGTCGTCGGCGAGGTGCTCACCATCGAGGAGCTGAGCGGCTTCAAGAAGCCGATCCGGCACTGCAAGGTCGAGACCGGCGAGGCGACGCCGCGCGAGATCGTCTGCGGCGCCACCAACTTCGCCGCCGGCGACCGCGTGCCCGTCGTGCTGCCCGGCGGCGTGCTGCCCGGCGGGTTCGAGGTCGGGGCGCGCAAGACGTACGGGCGCATGTCGGAGGGCATGATCTGCTCCGAGCGCGAGCTCGGGCTGAGCGACGACCACGGCGGCATCATGGTGCTGCCGCCCGACACCCCGATCGGCACCGACGTGGTCGAGCTGCTCGGGCTGCGCGACGACGTGATCGAGCTGGAGATCACGCCCGACATCGGCTACGCGCTGTCGATCAGGGGCGTGGCCCGCGAGGTGGCGACCGCGTTCGGGGTGGAGTTCCGCGACCCGGCCGACACGAGCTCCGTCGAGTTGCCCGCCGAGACCAGCCCGTCGTGGCCGGCGTCGATCGCCGACCCGACCGCGTGCGACCGGTTCGTGCTGCGCGAGGTCAGCGGCTTCGACCCCGCCGCCCAGAGCCCGCTCTGGATGCGGATCCGCCTCACGCGCGCCGGCATGCGGTCCGTGTCGCTGGCCGTCGACATCACCAACTACCTCATGCTGGAGCTCGGGCAGCCGCTGCACGCGTTCGACCGCGCCAAGCTGCGCGGCGAGATCGTCGTGCGCCGCGCCGTCGCGGGCGAGCGGCTCGAGACGCTCGACCACGTCGTACGCGAGCTCGACCCCGACGACATCCTGATCACCGACCAGTCGGGGCCGATCTCGATGGCCGGCACCATGGGCGGGCTGGAGACCGAGATCTCCGACGGCTCGACCGACATCGTCATCGAGGCCGCCCACTTCTCCGCCACCGGCATCTCGCGCGAGTCGCGCAGGAACGGGCTGGTGTCGGAGTCCTCCAAGCGGTTCGAACGCGGCGTCGACCGCGAGCTGCCGCTCGTCGCCTCGTGGCGGGCCGTGCAGCTGCTGGCCGAGCTGGGCGGCGCGACCGTCCAGCCCGGGGTCACGCACGCCGAGGTCGAGGTGTCGCCGGCGCGCATCGCGATCCCGTCGGGCTACCCGGGCACCGTGGCCGGCGTCCCCTACTCCAAGGAGACCGTCGTCTCCCGGCTGCGGCAGGTCGGCTGCGTCGTGGTCGACGGCGACGACCCGGCCGTGCGCCAGGGCGGCGTCGACCCGACCGGGGTCGTGACCGGCGGCGCCCTGGCGGCCAGGCTGGCCGTCACCGGCGACGACATGATCACGGTGACGCCGCCGTCGTGGCGCCCCGACCTCACCGACCCCAACGACCTGGCCGAAGAGGTCATCCGGCTGGAGGGCTACGAGACCCTGCCGTCGGAGCTGCCCTCCGCCCCCGCCGGGGCCGGGCTCACCGAGGGTCAGCGGCTGCGCAGGCGGGTCGGCCGCGCGCTGGCCGAGGGCGGCTACGTCGAGGTGCTCAGCTACCCGTTCATCAGCGCCGACGACTTCGACCGGCTGCTGCTGCCCGCCGACGACGCGCGCCGCAACGCCATGCGGCTGGCCAACCCGCTGTCGGAGGACGAGCCGCTGATGCGCACGACCTTGCTGCCGGGGCTGCTCAAGACCCTGGTGCGCAACGCCGGGCGCGGGTTCACGGACGCGGCGCTGTTCGAGATGGGGCCGGTCTACCGGCCGCGCGTGGGCGCTCCCGAGGTGGCGCCGGTGCTCGGCGTCGAGCGCCGGCCGACCGCCGAGGAGCTGGCCTCGATCGAGGCCGCGCTGCCCGACCAGCCGGTGCGGGTCGCGGCGGTGCTGGCCGGGGAGTTCGAGCGTTCGGGCTGGTGGGGCAGCGGTCGCGGCGTCTCCTGGGCCGACGCGGTGCAGGCCGCGCGCCTGGTCGCGGGCGAGGCCCGGCTGGAGCTGTCCATCAGCGCCGACCAGCACGAGCCGTGGCACCCCGGCCGGTGCGCCGCCCTCTACGTGGGCGACACGCTGGTGGGGCACGCCGGCGAGCTGCACCCGCGCGTCATCGAGGCGTACGGGCTGCCGCCGCGCACCGCGGCCATGGAGCTGGAGCTGTCGCGCCTGGAGCCCGCCATGCCGGGCCCGGTCCAGACACCGCCGGTGTCGGCCTACCCGGTGGCCACGCAGGACGTCGCGCTGATCGTCCCCGACTTCACGCCGGTGGCCGACGTGGAGGCCGCCCTGCGCGACGGGGCCGGTGAGCTGCTGGAGTCGATCCGGCTGTTCGACGTGTACGCGGGGGAGCAGGTGGGCGAGGGGAACAAGTCGCTCGCCTACACGATGCGCTTCCGCGCCGCGGACCGGACGCTGACGGTGGAGGAGACGACCGCGGCCCGCGACGCGGCGGTGGCCATGGCGACCGACCGCGTGGGGGCTCAGCTCCGCAGCTCCTGAGCAGGGAAGGGGCCGGTACGGTGGGACGCCGCCGTTTCGGCCCCTATCGCGTTCTGCCCTTGAGCAGCTTGGTGAGGTCGATGTCGATGTCGAAGGGGACCGGGATCTTCAGGCTGTCGTAGTGGACGCCGGTGGTGACGTAGGACCCGGTGACAGGGTCGAGCGCGTAGACGTGGACGACCGGCTGACCGTTGATCTCCTCGATCAGCCAGAAATGAGGGATCCCCGCCTCTGCGTAAAGGACGGGCTTACGCTTTCTGTCGCGCACCTCTGAGTCGGGTGAGACCACTTCTACAGCAAGGACCACGTCCTCAGCCTGGAAACACGTGATGTCGCGGTCGATCGTCGTGTTGGGCTTCAGGACGATGAGGTCAGGCTCTGGACGCTGTCGGGGGGCTAGCTTGACGCTCATCTCCTGGAATACCTCGTGCCCTTCCGGCACGAGGCCCTCTAGCTCGACATGCAGCCGGAAGATGACCGTGTGATGGAACTCTCGCTGCGGACTCACGAAGACCAAGCTTCCATCAATCAACTCTGTGTGCGCAGGCAAATCCGGAATGTGATCGAGATCTTCTGCTACGAAGCCCTCTGGTGGCGGAACGGGCCAGTTAGGCAGCGAGGGAGGTGTCATCGTAACGATCACCGCTTCGGCAGTCGCAGTCATAACCCAACGCTACCAATCTATTGTGCTCACGCCACGTAAACGACTGCATACGCTCATGAAGATGAAGGTGAGAGGACGATGAGGCAGCTGCTGGTGTTCGCCGAGCGGGATGACGCCGAGGAGGTCGCGGAGACGCTCGGGGAATGGTTTCCGGCGCTCGGGGTGCCGCGGGTGGTGCGGGAGACGCTGGCCGGGGAGGACGACGCCGAGGACGCGCAGTGGCTGGTCGTCGTCGAGGGGCTGGACGAAGGTGCGCTGGCCAAGGTGGACGACCTGGTGGAGCGTTACGAAGGGTGGCGCGAGGCGGGCTGAGCCCGGGCTCAGAGCCGGTCGATCTCGGTGAGGTCGATGGCCAGATCGAAGGGGACGGTCACCTTGACGCACTCGCGGTGGATGCCGATGAGGGCATAGGAGCTGGTCGCGGGATCCAGCTCGTAGGCATAGACCACGGGCTTGTCCGCGTTCTTCTCGATCCGCCAGAAGTGTTGGATCGCGGCTTCGGCGTAGAGTTGCGGTTTGCGGTGACGATCGCGCCCTTCGGATGCGGGAGTGACGACTTCTATCGCGAAGACCACATCTTGCGCCTTGTAGAAGGTCTCGTCGTCGTCGCGCGCGGCCTTGGCCTTGATCACGATCAGGTCGGGCTCCGGGCGCTGGGTGGGGCCGAGAATGATGGTCATCTCGCGTCGCACGCGAAGGTCTTGCGGGGCCGCGCGGCGCAGTTCGTTCTCAAGGAGCGAGACGACGCGCATGTGGAAGGATCCTTGGGGTCTCACGAAGACCAAGCTTCCATCAATCAACTGTGTGTGCGCAGGCAGATCCGGAATGCGATCGAGGTCTTCCGCGACGAACCCTCCCGATGGTGGAAACACCCAGTCTGGCAGCGAGGGACGCCTCGTCCTCTCTTGGGCTACCGCTTCGGCCGTCATGATCCAACGCTAGCAATTTCACGAGCTCACGCCTTGTGAATGCCTGAATACGCAGCACTCAGCCCATGGTGGAGGAGAGTGGATGTATGCGTATCGCCGTGTTGTCCGACATTCATGGAGTGTTGCCCGCGCTCGAAGCCGTGCTGGGTGAGCCCGAGGTGGCCGGGGCCGATGTGATCGTGTTGACCGGGGACGTGGCCGCCGGGCCGATGCCGGTGCGGACGCTGGACGTGCTCGTCTCGCTCGGTGAGCGGGCCCTGTGGGTCAACGGGAACGCCGACAGGGAGCTGGTGGAGGCGGCTCGCGGGAAGGCCAGCCCCTATCCCGTGAGCCAGTGGGCGGCCGAGCGGTTGCGGGACGATCAGGTCGAGCTGCTGGCCGGGCTGCCCGATCGGCAGGTGGTCGAGCTGGGGCGGCTGGGGACCACGTTGTTCGTGCACGCGACGCCGCGCAGCGACGAGGAGATGATCCTCGTCGACAGCTCGCTGGAGCGGTGGGCCGAGGTGCTGGCCGGGGAGGACGCCGGCACCGTGGTGCTGGGCAACACGCACATGCCCTTCGTGCGGCTGGCCGACCGGGTGCTGGTCGTGAACCCGGGGTCGGTCGGCATGCCGTACGGGCGCGGCGGGGCGCACTGGGCGCTGCTCGACGGCGACACCGGGGCCGTGACCCTGCGCCGGACCCCGCTCGACGCCGCCCGGGTGGGGGAGCGGCTGGTGCGGGAGAGCGGGTTCGACGGGATCGAGGAGTGGGTGGCGGACTACGTGACGAACGTCTACTCCGACGCCGAGGCGCTGCGGGCGTTCGCCAAGGCGGAAAACCGGTGAGCTAGACCGCGGTGGCCTCCCTGCGGGCCTTCTCCGCCAGGGCGTGTTCGTCCGTCCTGGCGTCGTACCGGCGGAATTTCGGCAGTGCGGCGGCCAGGCCGAGCACGGCGGCCACGCACAGCAGGCCGCCCGCCCCGAGGGAGAAGCGGGTGCCGCCGAAGTTGGCCATCAGGCTGGCGCGGGCGTTGCCCAGCATCGGGCCGGACGCGTACGACAGGAGCTCGATCCCGGCCAGCCGCCCGCGCAGCTCCGGCGGGATCGTCTGGTTCCACATCGTCATGCGGAAGATGCCGCTGACCATGTCGGCCGCGCCCGCGAAGGCGATGCAGACGAACACCACCCAGACATTGGGCGCCAGCGCCGACGAGGCCACCGCCACGCCCCAGAGGGCGGCCGCGACGATCACGCCCAGGCCCTGGCGGTGCACGCGGGCCGCCCAGCCACCCGTGATCGAGGCGGCCAGCGCGCCCACCGCCCCCGCCGAGTACAGCAGCCCCAGCGCCTGCGGGGTATGCAGCTCGTCGGCCAGGAACGGGAAGAGCGACGTGGCCATCGCGAACACCATGGCCGCGATGTCCACCAGGTACGTGCCCACCAGGTCAGGGCGGCCCACCGCGTACCGCATGCCTTCGACCAGGGTCCTCAGCGACGCGGGGGCGGCGTCCTCGGCCGGCGGCAGCGACCGGATCCGCCACAGCAGCACCAGCGACACCACGAAGCTCAGCGTGTCGACGCCGTACGCCGCCGCCGGGCCGAAGGAGGTCACCAGCAGGCCGCCCAGCGCCGGGGCGACGATGGCGCCGAAGTTCCAGCGCATGCTCGACAGCACCGCCGCCGCGCCCTGCTGCTCGTGCTTGACCACCTGCTGGAACACGGCCTCCAGGCTGGGCCGCTGCAGGCAGGAGATGCCCGTGGAGGCGGCGCCCATCACGTACAGGACCCAGACCTGGGGGTCGGGGAGCATCGCGTTGACCATGAGCACGCCCGTGGTGACCAGCAGGCCCAGCTCGCTCAGGACGATGATCTTGCGGCGGTCGAGCGCGTCGGCGATTGCCCCGCCCCACAGGCCGCACACCACCATCGGGACGAACTCCGCCAGGCTCACCAGGCCGACCGCCAGGTAGGAGCCGGTCAGCTCCTTCATCTGGTACGGCACCGCGACCATGGTGATGAACGTCCCGAACATCGTGATGACGCCGGAGGTGAAGAGCAGGCGATAGTCGCGGGAGTCGCGCAGGGGACTCACGTCGACGGCGATGTGACGCAGGAGGCGCTTCAGTCCAGTGGGCACGAGCGTCAATTTTCCGTCTTGGGTGATGATCGGGGCAAACCGTTTTACGCCTGATGGAGGCAGGCGGAAGGCCCCCGCCGGGGAGCCGGCGAGGGCCTTGCCAGGGGAAGAGTCAGGCGGCGGGCACCTGGTCCAGGAAGCCGAGGACCGTGCGGATCCGCCCGTCTTCGGCCAGCTCCACCACGTCGAACCCGATCGCGACCGGCTCCCCGCCCTCCGGGCCCAGGTGCCAGGTGAAGCGGGCGATGTGGTGGTGGGCGTCGTACACCTCGCCCGGGGTGAACACCAGGCCGGGGAACATGCCCTGGGCGCTCGCGATCACCGCGGCGATTGCCTCGTGGCCCGTCACGTCGGCCAGGGGGTCGGTGTAGGTGCCGTCCTCGGTCCACAGCTCGGCCACGGCCTTGGCGCGGGCGTCGGCGTCGGTCTCGTTCCAGGCGCCGATGTAGCGCTCGATGAGGTTCATGGTCATTCCTTTGGTCTGTCAGTTGTTGCGGGTCTTGCGGAGGCCGACGATCTGGAGTTCGGCGAACACGCCGACCACCAGGGCCTGGGCGATGGTCCAGACGGCGCCGATCGTGGTGAGGCCGGCCGCGCCGGTGACGACGGCGGCGACGCTGCCGAGGGTCCAGGCGATGTTCAGGGCGATCACGGCCCTGGTGGCGGCCGGGCTGATGGCGCGGCGGCCGGCGAGGAGGCCGACGGCGGCGCCGTACACCAGCAGGAAGGCGCCGATGCCGCGCAGCAGGCCCGCACCGGGGCCGAGCAGGTCGCTCACGGGGCCGGCGAAGGCGAGGTAGATCAGCCCGTTGCCGCCGGTGACGACAGCGTCGGCGGCCAGCGCGAGGCGCAGGAACTTCATCCGGTCGGCGGTGACGGTCAGGGCGGTGCTCATCGTCGGGCTCCCTTGGTGGCGGTTTCTTCGCGACACCTGAAAGATGCCAGCCGCGACGTAGGGGCCGCGATTACCCGTCACGTAAAGGGACCCGCCGAAAGCCCGTTCCACCTGCGGTGATGGTCATAGTGTGACGGTGGTCACCCGGCACGCGAAGGCCTCCCGGCGCCAGGCGCAGGGAGGCCGGGAAGGAGGGGGTTACGCGCCCAGGATCTCCCTGCGCAGGTGGGTCTTGAGGATCTTGCCGCCGGGGTTGCGCGGCAGCTCGCCCTCCCGGAACCAGATGTGCGCCGGGATCTTGAACTTGGCGATCCGGTCCTTGAGGAACGACTGGAGGTCCTCGGTGGCGACCGAGGTGCCGGGAGCCAGGCGGATGACCGCGCCGACCTCCTCGCCGAGCTCGTCGTGCGGCACCCCGATCACCGCCGCGTCGTCGACCGCCGGGTGCTCGAACAGGGCCGCCTCGACCTCCGCGCAGTAGACGTTCTCGCCGCCCCTGATCACCATGTCCTTGGCCCGGTCCACGATGTAGACGAAGCCCTCTTCGTCGATCTTGGCCAGGTCGCCGGTGTGCAGCCAGCCGTTGACGAACGTCTCGGCCGTCGCCTCCGGCTTCTGCCAGTAGCCCAGGATGACGTTCGGGCCGCGTACGCACAGCTCGCCCACCTCGCCGGGCGGCAGTTCGGCGCCCATGGGGTCGACCACGCGCACGTCCACGACGGGCGAGGGCAGGCCGATGCTGTCGGGCTTGGCGTGGTAGTCGGCGCCGCCGTTGCCGACGGCCAGGGCGGTCGTCTCGGTCATGCCGTAACCGTTGGAGGGGGCGCGGTTGGGGAGGTTCCGGGTGATGCGCTCCAGCAGCTTGGGCGGGGCGGGGGCGCCGCCGTACCCGAGGGTGGTCAGGGACGACAGGTCGTACTTGCCGAAGTCGGGGTGGGACATGAGCTGCCAGGCGTTCGTGGGCACGCCGATCATGGCGGTCACGCGCTCCCGCTCGATCAGGCGCAGCGCCTGCTCGGGGTCCCACTTGTACATGAGCACGAGGCCGCCGCCGGCGAACATCGTGGTGGTCAGGGCGGAGAAGCAGCCCGTGACGTGGAACAGGGGGACGGTCAGGAGCGTGATCCGGCGGGTGCCCGCCGCGGCGGCGACGTCCTTGCCCGCCATGGCCACCGCTCGCATGAGGCCGAAGGCGACGGTCATGGGGGACTGGCCGAGGTTGCGGTGGCTGCCCAGCGCCCCCTTGGGGCTGCCGGTGGTGCCGGAGGTGTAGAAGATCGTGGCGGGGTCCTCCGGGGCCAGCTCGACGGCGGGGAGCGTGACGTCGGCGGCGACCTCGCCCAGCACGTCGTCGAAGCCGCGCGCGCCATCCGGGACCTCGCCCCGGGCGACGATCAGCGGGAGGCCCGTCGAGGCGAGGCGGGCGGCGCGCTCGCCGTCCGCGATCAGCACCTTGGCGCCGGAGTCCCGCACGCCGTAGGCCAGCTCGGCCTCCGTCCACCAGGCGTTGAGCGGTACGGCGACGGCCCCCGCCGCCAGCGCGGCCGACAGGGAGACCACCCATTCGGGGTAGTTGCGCATGGCCACGCCCACCCGGTCGCCCTTTCGCACCCCGTACTCCTCGACCAGGCGGTTGGCGAGGGTGGCGGCGCGGCGGAAATGGTCCTCGAACGTGATGTGCTCGTCCTCGTACACGAGGAAGACCTTCTCGCCGTGGTAGCGGCTCATCTCCAGCAGCGCCCGGAAGTGGGTGGGCGCGTGCTTCCAGGTGCGTATCCCGGTGTCGCCGATCTCCTCGATCTCGAACAGCTGGCCGGGTCCGGTGAGCTGGGCCACGACCTGGGCATGCGAAGGGGACATACGCCGAACTCCCGGATGGTGGACGATTATTCTGGATAAATCACAGTACCGACCGGTAGGTACGTTGCGCTAGAGCAGCAGAAACGGCCCCATCCGGCCCGGCGCCGGGCGCGGTCGATTCATGAAAGTTTCATTATTCTTCCGATAGTTTCTGCTGTTAAGCTGCTGGTTTAGTGGCCGCTCCGGGTCGGCATTGACCCTCATCTCGCATGTCAATACCGTCTGCGGTGCGATCCGTCAGGGATCGAAAGCTTTCGGAATCGAGTGCCTGCCTCCGGAGGTAGATGTCCGTGCATTCGTCCTCGCCCGTCAGAGCCCTCCTCGCCCTCGCGGGGATGCTCGCAGCCTTCCTCCTGCCGGCCGGCCCGGCCCACGCCTCCGCGCCGTTACGCACCCACGCGGCGGCCAAGGGCAAGTTCATCGGGGCGGCGCTCGCCACCGGCCCGCTCGCCGGCGAGACCGCGTACCGCAACATCGCCGCCACCGAGTTCAGCCAGGTCACCGCCGAGAACGCGATGAAGTGGGACTCGACCGAGCCCAGCCAGGGCCAGTTCAACTTCTCCGGCGCCGACGCCATCGTCAACTTCGCCACCCAGAACAACCAGCAGGTCCACGGCCACACGCTCGTCTGGCACAACCAGACCCCGGGCTGGGTGCAGGGTCTGAGCGCCACCGCCATGCGCAGTGCCATGCAGAACCACATCAGCCAGGTCGTCGGCCACTACGCGAACAACTCGGCAGTGGTCTCCTGGGACGTGGTCAACGAGGTCTTCGACGACAGCGGCAACCTGCGCACCTCGTTCTGGTACAACACGCTGGGCCAGAGCTACATCGCCGACGCCTTCAGGGCCGCCCGCGCCGCCGACTCCGACGCGCGGCTGTGCATCAACGACTACAACACCGAGGGGATCAACGCCAAGAGCACCGCGATCTACAACCTGGTCTCGTCGCTGCGCCAGCAGGGCGTGCCCGTCGACTGCGTGGGCTTCCAGACGCACCTCGCGATCCAGTACGGCTTCCCGAACGACTTCCAGCAGAACCTCCAGCGCTTCGCCGCCCTCGGCGTCCAGGTCCGCATCACCGAGCTGGACGTGCGCATGGTGATGCCGAGGGACGCCACCAAGGACGCCACGCAGGCCACCTACTACCGCAACGTCGTCAACGCCTGCCTGGCGGTGACCGCGTGCGCCGGCGTGACGATCTGGGGCTTCACCGACAAGTACTCCTGGGTGCCCGACACGTTCTCCGGGCAGGGCGCGGCCCTGATCTACAACGAGAGCTACCAGCAGAAGCCGTCGTACACCGCCGTGCACGACGCGCTGGCCGGCGGCTCGACCACCGACCCCACCCCGCCGACCGCGCCGGGCACGCCCTCGGCGAGCGGCGTCACCTCGAACTCGGCCGCGCTCACCTGGACCGCCTCCACCGACAGCGGCGGGAGCGGGCTGGCCGGGTACGACGTCTACCGCGAGCAGGGCGCGAGCGACCAGCTCCTCGGCCAGTCCACGACCAACTCGATCTCGCTCACCGGGCTCAGCCCCTCGACCCAGTACCAGGTGTACGTCCGGGCACGTGACGGAGCCGGGAACGTCTCGGCGAACTCCGCCCTGGGCACCTTCACCACCACGGCCGGCCCGGGCGGCGGTGGCTGCACGGCCGCCGGGACCGTGCAGACCCAGTGGGCCACCGGGTACGTCGTCCAGCCCGTGACCGTCACCAACACCGGGACCTCCGCGATCACCGGCTGGACCGTCACCTTCACCCTGCCCGCCGGGCACACGCTGACCGGCTCGTGGAACGCGACCCTCACCGTCAGCGGGCAGACCGTCACCGCCAAGAACCTCGGCTACAACGGCAACCTGGCCCCGAACGCCGGCACCACCTTCGGCTTCCAGGTCAGCCGGCCGAGCGGCAACACGCAGACACCTTCCGGCTATACCTGCGCATAAGGTCCAAAGCTTTCACGACCTGCCGGTTCTCCGACCGGCAGGTCGTGGCGCGCCCGTGGACTGAAATTTACTTTCACTCTCAGAGATCCAGGTGAAGCCTACTTGCACATTGGGAGACCCTCATGCACCGTGGAACCAAGATTGAGAAAGGAGGGACGGTGCAGGTCAGGGGCCCGATTTGGGGAGGAGGTGAAACCTGCGATGTGCGATCCATCGGGCTTTGGGACCACGATCGTGCAAGAGCTCGGACGCATAGTCCGGGATGCGATCAAGTCAACACCCCGGACCGTACGGTTTCTCGTGATACTTGCCGCCGTTGTCATAGCGATCGGCGCTACCACAGCCATGATCGACTAAACGGCTGCCGCATGTAGTGGCAATACATGCGAACTGAGGTCAGGCTAACGTGGGGCGGGTCACGAGTCGACCTTCCCCATGTGATGCCTTGGTGAAGCTCACGGATCCAGCGTGATCCCCTCGCGCCTGAGGTCCTCGACGATGCCGTCCACCAGGCGCGTGGCGACCGTGCGGCGCAGCCGCCCCTCCTCCCGCAACTCCCGTACGGCGGGCACCGGGTCGGGGTCGGCGAACAGGCGCTCGTCGGAGTAGTCCACCGGCCGGCCGGTCGGATCGACGGTCCACCAGGAGGCCTCCATCGCGATCCCGTTCGGGTCGCTGAAGTAGATGGACCGCAGGAACCCGTGGTCGATGACGTCGGTGACCTCGCAGCCGTGCGCCTTGAGCCGGTCGCGCAGCCGGTTGAGCGCGTCCTCGTCCGGCAGGTGCAGCGACAGGTGGTCGAACTGCGCCGCCTTGGGGTATGGCACGCCGGCGGGTTTGGCGAAGCTGTCGAGCGGCTGGTCGGTGTACTCGAAGAAGGCGACGGTGTTACCCGGGGCCACCTCGAAGAAGTAGTGCTTGAACGCGGGAATGGCGAGGGTGGTGACGAGGCGGGCGTCGAGCACGCCGTGCCAGAATCGCACGGTGGCGTCCATGTCCGGGGTCACCAGGGCAAGGTGGTGCACGCCGCGCCAGTGCACCGTGTCCGGGGTCGCAGCCATGCGTCAACGGTACGCCTTTCAACTACTTCTGGTAAGCCGTCAGCCTTTCACCGATCCGGCGAAGCTGAAGGAACTGGCCAGGTATTTGTTGACGGCCACGTAGAGGAGCACCGCCGGCGCCGTGTAGAGAATCGAGAAAGCGGCCAGCTGGCCATAGGCCACTTGGCCGTACTGCGAGAAGAACGTGAAGATCGTGACCGCCGCCGGCTGCTTCTCCGGGGTGTCCAGCAGGACGAAGGGGGCGAAGAAGTTCCCCCACTGGCCGACGAAGACGAAGATGGCCACCACGGCGATCCCCGGGGCCATCAGCGGGCCCACCACCGCCGTCAGCGAGCGGAACCAGCCGGCCCCGTCCACCCAGGCGGCCTCCTCCAGGTTCACCGGCACCCCGTCCATGAAGTTCTTCATCATCCAGATCGAGAACGGCAGCGAGCTCGCCGTCAGGAAGAGCACCATGGCCGGCACGGAGCCGTACAGGTTGAAGCGGAAGAACATGGCGTAGACCGGCACGAGGATCGCCGTCACCGGCAGGCCCGTGGTGAACAGCAGGGTCAGCATGAAGTGGCGGCGGTAGCGGAGCTGGTAGCGCGACAGCGGGTAGGCGGCCAGCCCCGCCACCAGGACCGTCAGCACCGCCGTCGATCCCGAGATGACGATCGAGTTGATCAGGGGCAGGATGATCGTGTCCCAGGTCAGGACGGACTTGAAGTTGTCCAGGGAGAAGGAGAGCGTCGGCTTGGCGGCCAGGCTCGCCTCGGACTGGACGGAGGCGAGCAGGACCCAGAGGAACGGGCCCAGGAAGGCCAGGGTGATGAGCCCCAGCGAGAGCAGGGCGGCGGCGCGGGCGGCGAGCCTCGTCATGCGTCCTCCACCTTGATCAGGCGCAGGTAGATCAGGGAGAACAGCGCCCCGATGACCAGCATGACCAGCGCGATCGCCGAGCCGTAGCCGATCTCGAAATAGCGGAACGCCTGCTCGTACATGTACAGCGGCGTCGTCTGGCTGGCCGTGCCGGGCCCGCCGCCCGTCAGGGCGTAGATGAGGCCGAAGCTGGCCAGGGTCTGCAACGTGATCAGCATGAGGTTGGCCATGATGGAGCGGCGGATCAGCGGCAGCGTGATGTGGAGGAGCCGGCGGCCGGGCCCGGCGCCGTCCACGGCGGCGGCCTCGACCAGGTCGGCGGGCACCTCCGAGAGCGCGGCCGAGTAGACGAGCATGGAGAAGGCCGTGCCGCGCCAGATGTTGGCCAGGATCACCGCCAGCATGGGGGCCGTGTAGAGCCACTCCTGGGAGATGCCCAGGACCGTGTTGAGCGTGCCCTCCTCGGCCAGGAACGAGTACCAGCAGGCCGCGGCCACGACCTCCGGCACCACCCAGGCGGCGATCACCACGCCGTTGACGACGCTGCGCGTCACCCGGCCGCGGCCGCGCTGGAGGAGGGCGATGATCAGGCCCAGCGTGTTCTGGCCGATGACCGCCGAGCCGATGACGAAGACGAACGTCAGGAGGAACGAGTTCAGGAAGTTCGGGTCGCCGAACAGCTTGACGAAATTGGCCAGGCCCACGAACTGCGAGTGAACCGAGGCCGAGCCCGTCAACGTCTCGTTGGTGAAGGCTATGTAGAGGCTCCACAGGATCGGCCCCGCCAGGAAGAGCGCGAGCAGGACCAGGGCGGGGCCCAGGGGAAGGAGCCGGCGCATGGCGCCCCGCCGTGCCGAGCCGCGTACCGGGCGGCTCGTCACGGGCGGGGGCGGGGCCGTCACGATCGTCATCGCGCCAGGACCTTGTCGGGGCCGCCGACCGCGGCCGGGAGCGCCTTGGCGTAGCTCGCGGCGGCCTCCTCAGGGGTCTGCGAGCCGGTCACGACCGCCTCCATGGCCTCCTGGACCTGGGCGGAGACCTTCGGGTACACCTCGTACGCGGGCCGGTAGCGGGTGACGGAGGCCAGGTCGGTCCAGAACTTGACGCTCGGGTTGTCGGCGCTGTACTTCGGGTCGGTGGCCACGTCCTTGCGGGGGGCCAGGTCACCCGTGCCGACCGAGTAGGCCATCGAGTTCTCCTTGTTCGTGGCCGTCGTGATGAAGTCGAACGCCTCCTGCTTGTGCTTGGTGTACGCGCTCATCGCCATGACCCAGCCGCCCGACATGCTGATCGCGCCGGGCGTCTCGCCGTTCTGCGTCGGCATGGGCGTCCAGCCGATCTTCTGCGTCCACTCGGGCCACGGCTTGGTGCCGGTCGGCTTCCAGGCCGAGCTCGCCCAGGCCCCGTCGAGGGAGATGCCGAGCTTGGCGGCGGGGAACCATTCCATGGTCACCTTGTCGCCGAGCTTGGGGTTGTGGGCGTCGGCCTGCTTCGGGCCCAGCTCCTCCCGGAAAACGGTGTTGACGAAGGTCAGGGCGTCGGCGAAGTTCTTGCCGCCGGCCACCCACTTCTTCTGCGCGTCGTCGTACAGGGTGCCGCCGGGGGTGCCGTACAGGAGCATCTCGAAGCCCTGCATGGTCGCCGCCTCGCCGTGGATCTTCGTGGCGTACATGCTGAACGGGACGACGCCGGGCAGCTTCTGCTTGATCGTGCGGGCCGCCGTCAGCACGTCGTTCCAGGTCTTCGGCTCCCACGGCACCGGCAGGCCGGCCTTGGCGAAGACGTCCTTCTGGTACCAGAGGCCGCGCGTGTCCGTGCTGATCGGCACGCCATAGATCTTGCCGTCGCCGCCCTTGGCGGCCTGCTTGACCGAGTCGGGGAACTGGGTGCTCCAGTCGGGCCACTTGGCCAGGTAGTCGTCGAGCGGGGCCAGCTTGCCGGCCGCGACGTCCGCGTTGACCTGGAACGTGTCGTGGTAGTAGAGGTCGGGAGCCGAGTCGGGGGAGCGGTTGAGCAGCGCCAGCTTCGTGTAGTACGCCTCGTTGTTGCCCTGGACGGGCGTGAGCTTGATCGTGACGCCGGGGTGGGCGGCCTCGTACTGCTTCTTGGCGTTGCCGAGCATCTTCTCCAGGTACGGCCACGTCGGCTCGACCTTGTAGAGGACCTCGAGTTCCTTGGCGCCTGAAGTGTTCTGCGGGGTGCCGCCGCCGCACCCGGCGACGGCTGTCAGGAGGAGAAGGAGGGAACCGGCCAGCGTACGTCTCATCACGTGCTCCCCATGTTTCCTTGGGTTTGCGGAGAACGTAAATCTTTTTGATTTACTAAGTCAACACTCTGTGGTGACATGGCTCACATGCGAGTGGGCACGAACCTGCCCAAGGTGGGGAGCTACAACCGGGCCGTGGTCCTGGAGGCGATCCAGGCGTCCGACGGCATCAGCCGGGTGCAGATCGCCGCCCGCACCCTGCTGACCGCGCAGACCGTGTCCGTGATCGTACGCAGGCTGCTGGAGGACGGGCTCGTCGTCGAGGACGGGTCCGTGCCGTCGGGCGGGGGCAAGCCGCGGACGATCCTGCGCGTGGCCCCGGACGCCGGCTACGCGATCGGGGTGCACTTCGACCCCAAGGAGATCTCGTGCGTGCTGGCCGACCTGGCCGGGCGGCCGGTCGAGTCGCTGCGCCTGCCCGTACGGCCCGGCCTCGCGCCCGAGGCGGTGGTCCGGCGGATGGCCAGGGCCGCGCGGCGGATCCTGCGGGAGGCGGGGGTGGCGGACGGCAAGGTCCTCGGGGTGGGGCTGGCCTGCCCGGGGCCGCTGGACGCGAACGGGGTGATGGTGTCGCCGCCCAGGCTGCCCGAATGGGACCAGGTGCCGATCAAGGCGCTGCTGCGCGAGCACACGCGGTTCCCGGTGACCGTGGACAACGACGCCACCGCGGCGGCGATCGGGGAGCGGTGGGCCGGGATCGCGCGGACCACGCCGAGCTTCGCCTACCTGTACTTGGGGACGGGCATCGGTGGCGGGATATTTCTGGATAACCAGGTGTATCGGGGGCGGTCGCTGAACGCGGCCGAGTTCGGGCACATCACGGTCGAGCCCGACGGCCCCGAATGCTACTGCGGCAACCGGGGCTGCGTGGAGGCGGTCTGCTGCCCGAGCGCCATCGAGGCCGCCATGGGCGGGCGCGCCTCCCACGGCGCCGTCTGCGCGGCCGCCGCCAAGGGGGAGCCCGAGGCGCGGCGGGTGATCGAACGGGTGGCGGACCGGCTGGCCGACGCCGCCGTGAGCGTGGTGAACATGCTGGACATCGACCTGCTCGTGCTCGGCGGGCCCGCGCTCAGGGAGGTGGGGGAGCTCTACCGCGAGGTGATCGCGCGGGCCGTGTCGACCAGGACGCTGGCCCGGCGGCTGCACGCCGTCCGCGTGGAGACCTCGCCGATCGCGGCCGACGCCGCCGCGATCGGCGCGGCCTCACTGGTCTTCCACGCCACCTACGCGCCCCGCCTGGGCACCCTCCTCAGCGACTAGGCACGCCTCAGCCGGAGCGTGACCAGCTCGAACGGGCGCAGCGACACCGACAGGCCCTGCCCCGGCGCGCCCGTGGGGCGCTCCAGCAGGTCGGTGGCGACGACCTCGGCGACCGGGAAGCCCGGCGTCAGCGTGGCGCGGGCCCGGCCGCCCCTCGACTCGTGGAAGCGTACGATCACGTCGCCGCTCCCGTCGTCGGCCAGCTTGACCGCGGTCACCACCACGGCGTCGTCGTCCACCGTGACCAGCGGCTCCACCTCCGCCGCCGCGCCGGTCACCGGCCGCTCTGGCAGGTTGATGAAGTAGCCCTCGCGCACTGCGTCGCCGATCGTCGCGCCCGGCACGAGCGCGTGCCGGAAACGGTGCACGCCCTGGTCGGTCTCGGGGTCGGGGAAGCGCGGGGCGCGCAGCAGCGAGACGCGCACGGTGGTGGTCGTGCCCGAGTCCGGGCGCACGGCCCGGGTGACGTCGTGGCCGTAGGTCGAGTCGTTGACCAGCGCGACGCCCCAGCCGGGCTCCTCCACGTGCACGAAGCGGTGGTTGCACGCCTCGAACTTGGCCGCCTCCCAGCTGGTGTTGGTGTGCGTGGCTCGGTAGGCGTGGCCGTACTGGCTCTCGGAGGCGTACCGGTCGGCGCGCACGTCCAGCGGGAAGGCCAGCTTGAGGAACTTCTCCGTCTCGTGCCAGTCGACCTCGGTCAGGATGTCGAGCCGCCCGCCGGCCAGCGTGAGCACCTGCGTCACCGTGGACGACCCGAACGAGCGCCGGACGCGGACCCCGTCGCCGTCGAGGCTCACCTCGTCCGCGTCCGTCAGGTCGGTGACCGTGTTGCGGTAGAACTCGTCCACGTCCCAGGCGTCCCACTTGTTGGGGAAGTCGGGGTGGAGCTGGAGGAGGTTCGCCGCCCGGCCGGGCGGGACGCTCTCCCTGCCCGCCGTCAGGTCGTAGGCGGACACCACCAGACCGCGGGCGTCGACCTCCACCCTGAGCAGGTCGTTCTCCAGGACGAAGCCGCCGCCGTCGCGGTCGCGCACCTCCGTCCACCGCACGCCGGAGACGGCCTTCGCGCCTCCTCCGGGCACGCCGTGGCGGCTGTGCGGGGCACCGTTGAAGACCACCGTACGATCGCCGTCGCCGGCCAGGGCGCGCTGCGCGGTGTCGATGATCTCGTTCAGCTCCGCGGCCACCGCCTTGTACGTCCTGCGCGCCTCCCGGTGCACCCACGCGATCGACGAGCCGGGCAGGATGTCGTGGAACTGGTGCAGCAGCACCGTCTTCCAGATCCGGTCGAGCCGCTCGTACGGGTAGGCCGCGCCGGTGCGCACCGCCGCGGTCGCCGCCCACAGCTCGGCCTCCCTCAGCAGGGACTCGCTGCGCCGGTTGCCCTGCTTGGTCTTGGCCTGGCTGGTGAGCGTCGCGCGGTGCAGCTCCAGGTAGAGCTCGCCCACCCAGACCGGCGGGTTCGGGTACTCGGCCTCGGCCTTGGCGAAGAAGTCGGCGGGCGGCTCCCACGTGACCGCGGGCGAGCCCTCCAGGTCGCGCACTCTGGCCGCCTTGGCGACCATCTCGCGCGTCGTGCCGCCGCCCCCGTCGCCCCAGCCCGTCGGCGCGAGCGAGTGCCGCGCGAGGCCCTTGTCCTTGAAGTTGCGGGCCGCGTGCGCCAGCTGGTGGCCGGTCATCGAGCAGTTGTAGGTGTCCACCGGCGGGAAGTGCGTGAAGATCCGCGTCCCGTCGATGCCCTCCCACAGGAACGTGTGGTGCGGGAACGTGTTCGTCTGGCTCCACGAGATCTTCTGCGTGAGCAGCCGCTTCGACCCGGCCGCCTTGATGATCTGCGGCAGCCCCGCCGCGAACCCGAACGTGTCCGGCAGCCACACCTCCTCGTTGTCGACGCCGAACTCGTCGATGAAGAACCGCTTGCCGTGCACGAACTGCCGGGCCATCGCCTCGGAGCCGGGCATGTTCGTGTCGGACTCCACCCACATGCCGCCCGCCGGGACGAACCGGCCCGTGGCCACCGCCTTGGTCACCTTCGCCCACACCTCGGGGCGGTGCTCCTTGATCCACGCCCACTGCTGCGCCTGCGACATCGCGAACACGAAGTCCGGCTCGTCCTCCAGGAGCGCGGTCATGTTCGCGGCGGTGCGGGCCACCTTGCGCACGGTCTCGCGCAGCGGCCACAGCCAGGCCGAGTCGATGTGGGCGTGGCCGACGGCGCTGATCCGGTGCGCCGAGGGCACCGCCGGGGACGACAGCACGCCGGTCAGCTCGGCCCGGGCGGCGGCCGCCGTGCCGTTGACGTCCTGGAGATCGACGGCGTCCAGCGCGCGCTCCAGGGCCCGCAGCAGCTCCCAGCGGCGGGTGCCGTCGGCGGGCAGCTCCTGCATCAGCTCGCCCAGCACCTCCAGGTCCATCACGAGCTGCCACACGGTCTCGTCGAAGACGGCCAGGTCCATGCGGGCCAGCCGGTACAGCGGGTCGCCGCCGGCCGTCTCCTTGTCGCCCAGGCGCGTCGGCCGGAACGGCGGATGGCCGAGGATGACGGGGTTGGAGGCGGCCTCGACGTGCAGGCGCACCCGCTCGCCGCCCTCGACGGGGGAGCCGACGCGTACCCACTGGTTGCGCGGGTTGAGCCCCTTCACCGGCGAGCCGTCGGGGCGGTAGACCAGGCCCTCGCTCTGAAAGCCCGGCATGTTCTCGTCGAAGCCCAGGTCGAGGATGGCCTCCACGGTCCTGCCCGCCCACGCGGCGGGGACCGTGCCGGTGACCGTGAACCAGCTCGTGCCCCATGGCGCACCCCACGCGGTGCCGGGCGCGATCGGCTCGGGCGTCGCCGCGATCCCCTCCGCGACCGGCACGGGCTCGCCGGGCGCGTGCCAGACGGCCACCTCCAGCGGGACGGACTCGGGATAGACGGCCGGGCGGATGCGCTCGTCCAGCACCCGCCGCAGGCGGGCCTCGACCAGGTTGCGGTCATCGTGCATGTCAGGCGGCTCCCCACGGAAAGTCGAAAGATCAGCCTTTAGCACGTTAAGCAACCGGATCGCGCCCGGCAATGCACGCGACCAGCCGCCGCACTCGGCAGCGGTGGCGGATTCCCGACAAGTCCGGATCTAGCCACACCAATGCCATGGACAACGCCCATCCGGATGGCTAGGAATTCGGTATTCGTGCTTACCGATTCTCTGGAGGTCGTCCATGGGGCGATGGCGGGTTGCGGCCGTCTCCATGGTCATGGTCGCATCGTTAGTCTCGGCACCCGGCGCCCACGCGGGCGCCGAAGCGGCCGGAGCGCCGATGGCGTTCACGAGCGCCCCGGCCGGCGGCGAGATCACCCTGATCACCGGTGACCAGGTGCGGGTACGGGCCGTGGACGGCGAGCACCGCGCGGTCACGGTCACCCCGGCGCCGCGGGCGGACGGCTCGGTGCCGACGTTCCAGGTGCTGGAGACCGACACCGGCATGACGGTCATCCCCGACGACGTCGCCGCCTTGGTGCCCGACCGGCTCGACACCGCGCTGTTCGACGTCACCGAGCTGGCCGAGCAGGGTTACGGCGGGGGCGCCATCCCGCTCATCCTCACCTACGAGGGCAACGGCGCCAGGGCCGCCGTCCCCGCCGTCAGGCAGACCCGCACGCTGGAGAGCATCGGCGGCGCGGGCGTGTCGGTGGCCACGCGGGACGCCGCGGCGTTCGGGGCGGAACTGGCCAAGCTGGCCACCCCGGCCCTCCGGGCCGCGGGCCCACTGGCGGGGGTGCGGAAGATCTGGCTCGACCGCAAGGTGAAGCCGGACCTGGAACAGAGCGTGCCGCAGATCGGCGCCCCCGAGGCGTGGGCGGCCGGGTACGACGGCACCGGCACGACCGTGGCCGTCCTGGACACCGGCGTGGACGCCGCGCACGCCGACCTCGCGGGCAAGGTCGCGGACCAGCGCGACTTCACCGGCCAGAGCGTCACCGGCGACCCCCACGGGCACGGCACGCACGTCGCCGGCACCATCGCGGGCACGGGCACGGGCACGGGCACGGGCACGGGCGGCGTCGGCAAGGGCGTCGCGCCCGGCGCGCGGCTGCTCAACGGCCGCGTGCTCGACGCCGACGGCTACGGCCGGCTGTCGTGGATCATCGACGGCATGGAGTGGGCGGCCGGCGAGAAGCACGCCGAGGTCGTCAACATGAGCCTGGGCAGCCGCGAGCCCGGCGGCCCGCTCACCGCGGCGGTGACGCAGCTCAGCAAGCAGTACGGCACGCTGTTCGTGGTCGCCGCCGGCAACGACGGCTGCGACCGGTGCGTGGGCGCCCCGGGCGACGCCCCCGAGGCGCTGACCGTCGGCGCGGTGGACAAGAAGGACGCGCTGGCGCCCTTCTCCAGCAGGGGCCCGATCACGGCCGACCTGTCCGTCAAGCCCGACGTCACCGCCCCAGGAGTGGACATCACCGCCGCCAAGGCGGGCGGCGGCAGCCTCACGCTGTCCGGCACCTCGATGGCCACCCCGCACGTCGCTGGCGCGGCGGCGCTGCTGCGCCAGGCCCGCCCGGGGATCGCCGCGAACGAGCTCAAGTCGCTGCTCATGACCGCCGCCAGGCCGGGACGGGACATCCCCGTGGACGCGCAGGGCGCGGGCCGCGTCGACGTGGCCGCCGCGCTCAAGGGCTCGGTCGTGGCCTCGACGGGCTCGGCGAGCTTCGGCAGGCTCACCACCGGCGAGCGGAAGAGCCTCACCGTGGGCTACCACAACCTCGGCCAGACGCCCGCCGAGCTGGACCTGTCGGCCGGCGACGCGTTCACCGTGGAGCCGTCCAAGCTCACCGTGCCCGCGGGCGGGACGGCCGAGGCGCGGGTCACGGCCAAGGCGGCCGAGAGCGGGCTGGTGCGCCAGGAGCTGACGGCCGCCGTCGCGGGCGGCAGCCCGGTCCGCACGCTGCTGAGCGCCAGTGTCGACGACAAGCGGGTCGAGCTACGCGTACGGGGCATCGCCCGGGACGGCCGCACCGGCCGCGGCGGGTTCACCGTGCTCAACCTGGACGAAGGCACCCTGGTCGGCCGCCTGCTGCCCGGCGACGCGACCCAGCCCTGCACCGACCAGAAGTACGGCACCGGCACCTGCCTGCTGGTCAAGCCCGGCACCTATTCCGTGCTCGGCCACATCTTCACCATGCCCGCCACGCAGGACAGCACCGCCGGCGGCAAGCCGCTCAACGAGAGCCTGCTCGGCGACCCGGAAATGAAGATCACGGAGAACACCGAGGTCGTGCTGGACGCCCGCAAGGCGGTCGAGGTGAAGATCGAGACGCCCGACCACAGGACCAAGCGGAACACCGGCGCCGCCGGGGCCCTCATGTGGTACCGCTCCAGCGAGGAGGGCACCGCGTTGCGCGGCGGCACCACCATCTCGCCCGGCGGGCAGATCGAGGAGCGGCTGTTCGTCCAGCCCACCAGGAAGGTCACCAAGGGCACCTTCATCGTCGCCACCCGCTGGCGGCTGGCGGCCCCCGAGATCGAGCTGTCCACGCCCGGCCTGGACCTGGAGCCGCAGTACGTCGACCCGGTCCAGTTCAGCGACTTCTCCACCGAGTATCCGCGCCTGGACGGCACCAAGCTGCTCATGGCCGTGGACGCGGGCCGGGGCGGCGCCGAGGAGATCAAGGCCCGCGACCTGCGCGGCAAGCTCGCCGTCATCCGCCGCACCGACGGCGTGCCCGTCTCCACCCAGTCCAACGCCGCCGCGGCCGCCGGGGCGAAGCTGGTGGCCGTCTACAGCGACCGGCCGGGGGCCGACGTCACCACCGGTGGCAACAAGGTCAAGCTCGCCGTCCCGACCGTGCGCCTGACGCACGAGGAGGGGCTGAAGCTGGTCGAGCGGCTGCGCCGGCTGCCCGTGCCGATCCTGGCCAAGGGCGTCGTCGCCAGCCCGTACGTGTACGACCTGTACCTGCGCGAGAAGGGCCGGGTGCGCGACTCGCTCACCTACGTGGTCAGGACGAGGTCGCTGGCCAGGATCGAGACCGGCTACCACAGCCAGCTGGCCGACGACGTGACGATGAACGAGGCCAGGTTCGTCTTCGAGCCGTGGGACACCTCGTCCATCTCCACGAACCTCCCCCTGGCCAAGACGCCGCGCACCCGTACGGACTACGTCACCCCCGACCCCGAGCTGAAGTGGAGCACGTCGGCGGGCAGCCCAGAACGGTCCTACAACAACATGTGGCCGCACCCGGACACGCCGCGCGTCCTGCTGTCGTCGCCGGAGTTCCGCCCCTACGAGGTGGGGGAGCGGGTCAACCGGACGCTGCTCAAGCAGCCGCTGCTGCCCGGCGTCAACCCGCGCAACCCGCTGCGCCGGGACGGCGACCGGCTGCGCATCTCGATGCAGGGCTTCGTGGACGCCGACCGCAACTACGGCGACGCCTACACCAGCATGTTCGAGCACGGCCTGAAGACCGACTTCCGGCTCTACCAGGGCGACAAGCTGCTGCTGCAGACGAACTACCTGCCCTCGGGGTCGGGGATGCTCCCGCCGGAGCCGGGCACGTACCGGATCGAGTACGACGTCGCCAACGAGGCCGAGTGGGCCAGGCTGTCCACCCGCACGCGGGCGGTGTGGACGTTCGGCTCGGAGCACACCACGGAGACGACGGTGGTCCCGCTGCTGCTGGCCTCCTTCGACGCGCCCGTGGACCTGAAGAACCAGGCCAGGTCGCACCGGCTCGGCCTGTCGCTCTACCACCAGGAGGGCGCGCCGCAGAGCGCGGTCAAGGACCTCTCGCTGGAGGTCTCGTACGACGACGGCGCCACCTGGAAGCCGGCCCGCCTGCGTGACAAGGGCGATCGGGCCTACGAGACGACGCTCGGCCACCCGGCGGCGGCATCGCCGTCCGGCTTCGTCTCGCTGCGGCTGAAGGCCTCCGACGTCAACGGCAACACCCTGTCGCAGGAGGTGATCCGCGCCTACGCGGTGCGCTGAACGCCGTGCAGGAGGGTGTCGATCACCCTCGTGGCCAGCGTGTCGGGATCGGAGCCTGGGGGAGAGCCGTGCGCGGCCTCCCCCAGCAGCGCGAGATAGACCTGCCGGGCCCAGACGAGGTCGGCGCCCGGGTCCAGCAGCTTGCCGAACACCGCCTCGCACAGCTCCATCACCTCGGCCCGCACCTCCTGCGCCTGCTTGCTGAGCGGCACCTGGCGGGCCAGCGTGAACCGCCAGCCGGGCTTGATCCGCAGGATGTTGGCCGTGGCCTGATGGAGCGCCACCTGGGCGGGCGCGGTGTGCGGGCGGGCGGTGTGCACGGCCTCCTGGATCTCCCGCCACGCGGCCACCTCCATGGCCTCGATCAGCGCCTCCCGGCTGGCGAACCTGCGGTGGACGGTGGCCCTGGCCACGCCCGCCGCCTCGGCGACCTGCTCCATCGTGGCCACCGGATTGGCGCTGAGCACGTCTTCCGCCGCCGCCATGATCGCGCGCATGCTGCGCTCGGCGTCAGCCCGCAGTCTTCCCATGGAGGAGACGCTACAGCCAAATATGTGAGACAAAAAGTTGCAGATTCACTAGAAACTGCTACTTTCTAACTCATGACTTACGCACTTGTCACCGGCGCCTCCTCCGGGATCGGCGCCGAGTTCGCGCGTCAGCTGGCCGCCCGCGGGCACGATCTGGTGCTGGTCGCCAGGTCCGGCCCCGCGCTCGAAACCCTCGCCGCCGCGCTGCGCCAGGCCCACGGGGTCCGGGCCGAGGTCCTCGTCCAGGACCTGTCCGCCCCCGACGCGGCCACGCGCGTCGCCGGGGAGGTGGCCGCCCGCGGGATCGCCGTCGAGCTGCTCGTCAACAACGCCGGCTTCGGCACGGCCGGGCACTTCGCGCAGATCGCGCCGGAGCGCGAGCACGAGGAGCTCATGGTCAACGTCGTCGCGCTGGTGGGGCTGACGCACGCGTTCCTGCCGGGCATGCTCGCCCGCGGCTGCGGCGGCGTGCTGAACGTGGGCTCCACGGCCGGCTTCAACGTCGCCCCGTACTTCGCGACCTACGCCTCGTCCAAGACGTTCGTGCTCAACTTCAGCCTCGCGCTCTGGAGCGAGCTGCGCGGCAGCGGCGTGAAGGTGCTGGCGGTCGCGCCGGGGCCGGTCGAGACCCCGTTCTTCGACAAGATCGGCACCAGGCAGGCGGCCATCGGCGCCAGGCCCGCCACCCCCGAGCTGGTCGTCACCTCGGCCCTGCGCGCGCTCGACCGCGACCGCGGCTACGTCGTCCCCGGCCGCGGCAATCTGGGCCTGGCCCACCTGATGCCGCGCCGCCCGCGCAAGCTTCTGGCCCGCATCGGCCGCCGCGTCACCCGCCAGGTCGCCGACGCCCTCACGCCCTCCCCCGGACGTGGCTGAGGCCGCCTGGTCCGCGCTCGGGCGGGACGCAGGCGGCCGTGGGGACGGGGCGGTTCACCGGCCGGCGAGCCAAGCCTGCTCCCGGGTGACGGCGGCCTCCTGCGGGAAGGCGGCCCGGGTGAGCAGGGTCTGCGCCACGCCCGCCTTGAGCAGGGCGGCCATCCGGACCACCGGCACCAGGGTCAGGGCGAACAGGACGCCCGCCACGGTGTTGGCGATCACGAACGTCGTGGGGTCGGCGTAGAACCCGAGCCACCCGGGCACGCCGTCGCCGACGCCCGGGATCCGGGCGATCGCCCAGCCGTAGATGGGGAAGGTCAGGCCGGCGACGGCCCCGAGCCACCACGTGGCGGTCAGGACGAAGGAGACCAGCGCGAACGGGAACGCGATGATCCCGTGCAGCAGGTCCATCCACGACTGCCCGCCGGCCAGGGGGTTCATCGTGCGGCGGAACCAGCCCGCGCCCTCGGGGACCGGCGTGTACGGCGGACGGGCGACGCGGTGGCCGAGCACGCCCGGCAGCGCGACGCGTTCGAGGTCGGCCAGGTGCCTGGAGGCGGCGGCGGTCGCGGCGAGCACGGGCAGGCCGACGAAGGCCACGGCCGCGCCCAGGCCGGCCGAGACCCCGACGACGGTGACGCTGAAGGAGACGAGGGCCAGGGGGAGTCCGAACAGGGCGTAGCGGGTGTCGGTGGCGAGTCTGCGCTGGAGGGTTCTCATGGGAAGAACGCTACGGACCGGGGCCGGGCCGGATCGAACCTGCGCGCGGCCCAATCCATGGTAGGGACAGCCCTACCGGAAGCCGCGGTCCGCGCGGTCGCGGCGGAAGGCGTCCAAACGGTCGAAGTCCAGGTCGTGGGCGGCGACCGGCGCGTCGCCCGTGCCGGTGAAGAAACCAGCGCGGGTCCGCGGGCAGGGGTTGGCGAACCCGGCGACCCCCGCGCAGGGATGCCCGTGGTAGGTGGTCTCGTGATGCCAGTCGCTCACCGCCACGTACGTCATGAACTCGTACGCCCGCGCCACGGTCATGTGCTGCCACAGCTCGCGCGCCGGGGCGGGGCCGTCCCAGCGGGTGACCGAGAAGGCCGGCACCAGCACCGCGTCGAGGCCGTCGCGCCCGGCCAGGCTGGCCGAATACCACAGGTCGGCGCAGAGCAGGACGTGCAGGCGGCGGCCGTTCAGCTCGAAGCCGTCGCCCGGGAGACCGGGGACCACGCCCGAGCGCAGTTCGAGCCCGTACGGGTGGACCTTGTCGTACTCGGTCAGCAGCCCGCCCCCGGCGTCGAAGGCCGCGCCCCGGTTGACCGGGCCATTGACCGGGCCATTCGCCGGGCCGTCGTAGTGGGACCCGCCCACGACCGCCATCCCCGCCCCCGTGGCCAGGGCGCGCACCCTGGCCAGGTATTCGGCGCGCGGCAGGTTCGCGCCCACCAGCTCGGGCAGGAGCGCCACGTCTCCCGAGCGCCCGGTGAGGAGCTTCTCGATCGCGTCGAAGTTGGCGTGGCCGTCGGGGGACCAGTGCGGGGGCTGAACCAGGAGGATCTTCACCCCTCCACTGTGACGGGTGAACGACCTACTGGGGCTGGTGTACGCGTATAACGGACATGTCCTCTACGTGGACGGGCTCGCGGCAGTGCGCGCACACCATGAGCGGCTCCAGCGCCTCGCCGCAGCTGTGCCGCCACACCGTCGGCGGCTCGCCCCGCGTGACGTAGCGGTCGCCCCAGTCCATGAGCGACAGCAGCACCGTGTGCAGCGCCCGCCCCGCCTCGGTCAGCACGTACTCGTAGCGCGGCGGATGCGACTCGTACAGCTCGCGCTCCAGCAGCCCGACCTCCTCCAGCTTGCGCAGCCTGGCGGTGAGGATGTCGCGGCTGGCGCCGGTGTTGCGGGCGATCTGGTCGAAGCGGCGCACGCCCAGGAGGACCTCCCGCATGGCCAGCAGGCTCCAGCGCTCGCCGACGGCCGCCAGCGCGTTGGCGATCGAGCATTCCCTGGGCATGCTCACCTCCGAGAGAGTCCGGATTTCCAACCTACCTGCTGCCGGGGATCGCCGCGAGCAGCTCCCGGGTGTAGTCCGCGGACGGCCGGTCGAAGACGTCCTCGGCGGTGCCGCTCTCCACGATCCGCCCGTCCCGCATGACGTGCACCTCGTGCGAGATCATCCGCACCACGGCCAGGTCGTGGCTGATGAACAGGTAGCTCAGCCCCAGCTCGCGCTGCAGGCCGGCGAGCAGCTCCAGGATCTGCGCCTGCACCAGCACGTCGAGCGCCGAGACGGCCTCGTCCAGCACGACCAGCTCGGGCGAGAGCGCCAGCGCCCTGGCGATGGCCACCCGCTGGCGCTGGCCGCCGGACAGCTCGTGCGGCAGCCGGTCGGCGGTCGAGGCGGGCAGCGACACCTTCTCCAGCAGCTCCGCCGCGGCCTTCCTGCGCTCGGCCGGGGTGCCGACGCGGTGCACGCGCAGCGGTTCGGCGATCGACTTCCCGACCGGGTAGCGGGGGTCGAGCGAGGCGTACGGGTTCTGGAACACCGGCTGGACCCGCCGGCGGAAGGCGAACAGCTCCCGCCTGCCGAGCGCCGCCAGGTCGGTGCCGTCGAAGCGGATGCTGCCGGCGGTGAGGTCGTCGAGGCCGAGCAGCAGGTTCGCGGTGGTCGACTTGCCCGAGCCCGACTCGCCCACGATCGACACGGTACGGCCGCGCGGAATCCGGAACGAGACCGCGTCCACCGCGGTCAGCTCCTCGCCCGTGCCCCTGATCGGGAACACCTTGCGCAGACCCTCCACCACGACCAGGTCCCCGGCCTCCTGGACAGGTTCCGGCACCCGGGCCGACGACAGGCTCGGCACGGCCCGCAGCAGCCGCCGGGTGTACTCGTGACCGGGCTCGGCGAGGATCTCCTCCGCCCGCCCGGTCTCGACGATCCGGCCGTCGTGCATGACGGCCACCACGTCGGCCCGCTCCGCCGCCAGCGCCAGGTCGTGCGTGATGAGCAGGACGGCGGTGCCCATCTCGGCGGTGAGCCGCTCCAGCTGGTCGAGGATGCGCCGCTGCACGGTCACGTCCAGCGCGGAGGTGGGCTCGTCGGCGATGAGCAGCTTCGGCCGGCAGGCCAGCCCCATGGCGATCAGCGCGCGCTGCCGCATGCCGCCGGAGAACTCGTGCGGGTACTGCCCGATCCGGCGGGCCGGGTCGGGGATGCCGACCAGGTCGAGCAGTTCGAGCACGCGGGCCCGCGCCGCCTTGCCGGTGGCCACGCCGTGGACCTCCAGCGCCTCGGCGACCTGGTCGCCGACGCGCATGAGCGGGTTGAGGTTCGACATGGGGTCCTGGGGGACCAGGCCGATGCCCGCGCCGCGGATCGCGGTCATCTCGCGGTCGCCGACCGCGGTCAGGTCGCGACCGTCGAACACGATCCGGCCGCCGGTGACGCGGCCGTTGTCGGGCAGCAGGCGGTTGACCGCGGCGGCCGTGGTCGACTTGCCCGAGCCCGACTCGCCGACGACCGCGACGGTCTGGCCGGGCAGGACCTCCATCGAGACGCCCTTGACGACGGTGACGTCCTGCCTGCGGGTGCGGAAGGCGACCGAGAGGTCATGGATCTCCAGGAGGGGGGTCATTCGGTCCTCGATCGTTGCGTGGCGGCCTGGAGCAGGCCGGCCCAGAGGGCGTCGGTGGGGGTGGGATCGCCCTGGACGAGCAGGCGATTGCTCGCCAGAGCCAGGGCGATGTCGCGGCCGGGCACGAAGCCGACCGCGCAGCCGACGTGACCGGGGTGACCGAGCACGGTGACGGTCTCGTCCCACAGCCGCAGCTCGTACGTGCGGAAGCCCAGGGCCTGGCCGGCGTCCGGGCCGGGGGTGAAGAACTCCCTGGCCACCTCGGGCCGCCACAGCCGGTCGTACTCCTGGTAGCGGGACATCGCCAGGCCGTAGGCGAGCAGGTCCGGCACGGTCGAGAAGAGCCCGGCGTGCCCGGCGACCCCGCCGAAGGCGTGGTGGGCGTTGCCGTCGGCGACCTCGCCGAGCACGGGCCCGCGCCGCCAGCGCGCGAAGTCGGAGCTGCGGTAGGGCACGGGGTAGGGCCGGCCGGTGTCGAGCATGGCCATCTCGATCCGGTCGTCCAGCGCGCTCATGGCCACCTCGGGGCCCGCCGGGCGGGCGTACGAGGTCGAGCCGAGGCCGAGCGGCTCGGTGACCAGCTCGGTCACGGCCAGGTCCAGGCTCAGGCCGGTGACGGCCTCGACGATCCGGCCGAGCAGGACGAAGCCGAGGTCGGAGTAGTGGCGGGCGCGGCCGGGGCGGTAGCGCGGGGGCGGCTGCTCCGGCCGGACGTTGAGCGGCCACCACTCCCACAGCCCGCCGCGGTGCAGGAGCAGGTCCCGCACGGTGATCGCCTCGTACGAGCGGGCGAGGTACGCGCTCAGCGGCGCGTCCAGGTCCACCAGCCGGTCGGACACCAGGCGGATGAGCGCGGTCGTGGTGGCGACGACCTTCGTGACCGAGGCGAGGTCGTGGCAGGTGTCCAGGGTCATCGGCGCCTCGCCGACGCGTTCGCCGCCCTCCCAGCGCACGGTCCGGTGGCCGGAGCACTCGGTGAGGTCGAACCACGGCGTCCGCGCGGCCATGACCACCCCCGCGGGGGCGCTCACCGGCTCCTCGCCCGCGGGCTCGCTCATCGCGTCAGCACCAGCGAGCGCGGCGGCTCGGCGACCGGCGCGGGCAGCGCGAGCGGCCGCGCGCCGGGTGTCAGCGTGCCGAGGACGCGGGCCTCGCGGGCGCCGGTCCCTCCCGGCGCCGTGCCGGGCAGGCCGTGCGCGGTCAGCCAGCCGATCAGCGCGAACGCGATGGCCTCCTTGTCGTCGGACGGGGCCCCGTAGTCGTCGGAGGGCGCCACGTCCATGCCGGGCAGCGCGGCCCGCAGCCCGTCCATGATCACGGGGTTGCGGCAGCCGCCGCCCGAGACGACCAGCGCGCCCACCCCGGCGGCCCGCACGTCCCGGGCCACCGTGCGCACGGTCAGCTCGGTCAGCGTCGCCACCAGGTCGGCGTCCCCGGGCGCGCGGCCCGCCCGGGCCAGGGCGGACTCCACGTAGCCGAGGTGGAACAGCTCCTTGCCGGTGCTCTTGGGGGCCGCCAGCGCGTAGTACGGCTCCTCCAGCAGCACCTCCAGCAGCCGCTCGTCCACCCGGCCCGAGGCCGCGATCCGCCCGTCCGCGTCGAAGCCCCGCTCGTCCAGCCCCCTGCTCGTGACCACCGCGTCGATCAGCGCGTTCGCGGGCCCGATGTCGTAGGCGTGCAGCTCGCCGCCGCGCACCACGGTCATGTTCGCGATGCCGCCCAGGTTGAGCGCCGCCGCCCCGCCCTCGTGGGCCCGCAGCAATAGCCCGTCCAGCACCGACACCAGCGGCGCCCCGTGCCCGCCCGCCGTGATGTCGCGGATGCGCACGTCCGACAGCACCGGGACGCCGGTCCGCTCGGCGATCCAGGCGGGCTGGCCGATCTGCAGCGTGCCGAGCGCGTGCGCGCCCTCCACCCAGTGGAAGACGGTCTGCCCGTGCGAGACGATCAGGTCGACGGGCCCGCCCCGCGCGATCGCCGACGCCGCGGCGCCGGCGAAGCTCTGCCCGATGAGCGTGTCGAGCACGCACACCTCGGCCAGCGTGGTCGGCGCGGGCGGCAGCGCCGCGACCAGCCGGGCCCGCAGCTCCGCCGGGTACGGCGTGCTCGCCGTGTGACCCACCCGGCCCTCCAGCAGGCCGCCGACGAGCTCGAAGTCCACCACGGCCACGTCGATCCCGTCGTGCGACGTGCCGGAGATCATCCCAAGAATTCTCATCGTCTTCCTCGCGGGTCGAAGGTGTCACGCAGGCCGTCGCCGAGCAGGTTGAGGCCCACGACCAGCAGGACGACGAGCGCGCCCGGCGCGATCAGCGTCCACGGGGCCACGAAGACCAGGCTGCGCGCCTCGAAGATCATCGAGCCCAGCGACGGCGCCGGCGGCGGCGTGCCCAGGCCGAGGAAGCTCAGCGACGCCTCGGTCAGCACCGCCCACGACAGCGACAGGGCCACCTGGACGATGACGATCGAGGTGATGTTCGGCAGGACGTGCCGGAGCATGATCTGCCAGCGGCTCATGCCGGTCGAGACGGCCGCCTTCACGTACTCGATCTCCCTGAGCGACAGCACCGGGCCCCGGGTGACGCGGATGAAGATGGGCACGTACACGATGGCGATGGCCACGGCGATCGTGAACCAGTTGCGGTCCAGCACCGACGCCAGCGACAGCGCCAGCAGCAGCGGCGGGAACGCGAACAGCACGTTCGTGACCCCGCCGATCGCGCCGTCGGCGACGCCGCGGTAGAAGCCGGACACCAGCCCGCCCAGCGTGCCCACCACGGTCGCGAACGCCACGGCGACGACCGCGATGAGCGCCGAGTTGCCGACCCCGGCCGCCACCCGGGAGAACACGTCCCGGCCGAACTGGTCCGTGCCGAACAGGTGCGCGCCGGACGGCGCCCCGAACCGCGCGGGCGGGTGCTGCGCGACCGGATCGTAGGGCAGCAGCCCGGCGTACGACAGCGCCGCCACGATCGCCAGCAGCACGAGGATCACCGCCCCCGCCACCAGGGCGGGACTCCTCCTCACGAAGCCCTCACCCTCGGGTCGATCACCCGGTAGAGCGCGTCCGTCAGCAGATTGACCAGCACGAACGCCAGCGCGATCACCAGCACCGTGCTCTGCACGACGGCGTACTCCTTCTGCTGGATGCCCAGCAGCACCTGCCTGCCGACGCCCGGCACGGAGAAGATCTGCTCCACCACGACCGCGCCGCCGAGCAGGTAGCCGAACTGCAGGCCGGTCATGGTCACGATCGGCACGAGCGCGTTGCCGAGCACGTGCCTGACCTGCAGCCGCCGCTCCGGCACGCCCTTGGCGCGGGCGGTGCGGACGAAGTCGTCCGAGCGCACCTCCAGCACCGCCGTGCGGGTGGTGCGCAGGATCGGCGCCGCGATGCCGAAGCCGAGCACCAGCGCCGGCAGGAACATCTGCTGCAGGTTGAGCAGCGGATCGTCGAGGAGCATGGCGAAGCCCTGCCCGTTGGGGTTGAACCCGAACGACGCCGCGAAGATCGACAGCAGCGCGGTGGCCAGCAGGAACGCCGGGACCGACAGCCCCGCCAGGCTCACGAGCTGGCCGAGGGCGTCCCTGGGGGAGTTGGCCCGGGAGGCCGCCAGCATGCCCAGCGGCACCCCGATCAGCAGCGCCAGCACGATCGAGAGCACCGCCAGCTCGAACGTCACCGGCAGCGAGTGCAGGGTCAGGTCGAGCACGCTCTGCTGCTGGCGGGCCGAGTAGCCGAAGTTCCCGGTGAACATGTTGCCCAGCCACGAGAAGAACTGCGTGATCAGCGGCTGGTCGAGCCCGTAGTACTGCTCCAGGGCCTGCCGCTGGGCGGGCGTGAGCGCCGCGGCCTCGGTGCCGAGCCCCGCCGTGATCTGGTCGCCGGGGATCGCCCGCAGCATGACGAACACCAGCACGGCCACCCCGAACAGGGTTCCGGCCGTGCTCAGGATCCGGTTGCGGACGCGCATCAGCCGACGCCCCTCAGCCGACACTGGCCGTACGGAGGTACTGCAGCGAGCCGCTGGCCATCGGCACGAAGCCCTGCACGCCGGAGGTCGTGGCGGTGTAGGTGTAGCCGGCGAACAGCCAGATCCAGGGGGCGTTCTCCTCCAGCTTCACCGAGACCTGGTCGTAGATCGCCTTGCGGGCGGCCTGGTCGGTCGTCGCCTTGCCCTCGGCGAACAGCTTGTCCAGCTCGGGCGAGCTGTAACCGGCGACCTTGTTCAGGTTGCCCTTGCTGGTGAAGTAGCGGCCGTAGGCGCCGTCCGGGTCGGGCCGGCCGCCGTTGAGCGCCACGGCCGCGTCGAAGTCGGCGGCCACCCAGCGGTCCACGAACGCGCCCGACTCCAGCACCTCCAGCTCCAGGTTGATCTTGGCCTCGGCGAGCTGGGCCTTGAGGTTCTGGGCCTCGTTGACCGAGGTCGCGTACTCGCCCTGGGAGACGATCGTCTTGACGGTCACCCCGCCGGGCTTGCCCGCCTTGCCCAGATACTCGGCCGCCTTGGCCAGGTCGCGGGCCGGGCAGGGGCGCTGGTCCGGGTCCGACTTGAACGCGGGCGCGGTGATCGGCCCGGTCACCTCGCCCTCGCCGAGCGCGGCGGTGTCGAGCACCTGCTTGCGGTCGATGGCGCACTGGATCGCCAGGCGCACGTTGACGTCCTTGAGGTCGCCGCGCTGCGCGTTCAGCTGGAGCACGTGGTAGTTGAGCTGCGGCGTCCTGGCCACGGTGATCGTGCCGCCGCCCTGCGCGGTCTGCGCGACGAGCGGGTCGTTGAAGACCGCGAGCTGCACGTTGCCCGACTGCATGGCCGACACGATGGACGACTCGTCGGGGATGATCCGGAACTCGACCGCGGCCACCTTCGGCTTCTCGCCGCCCCAGTACGCGTCGTTCCTGGCCAGCGTGATCGACTGGCTCGCCACGCGGTTGCGCAGCTTGAACGGCCCGGTGCCGTTCGGCGTGGTGTTGAGCTTCTCCTCGGTGTCCTCGGAGGAGAGCATCGCCATGTTGACCGTGGCCAGGTTGGCGGGCAGCGCGGCGTCGGGCCCGGTCAGCTCCAGCACCACGGTGCCCGCGTCGGGCGCCTCGACCGACTTCACCGACGACAGCGACGCCCTGGCCACGGCCGCCGTCTTCTCGTCCATGATCTTCTCCAGCGACGACTTCACGTCCTGGGAGTCGAAGGCGCTGCCGTCGGCGAACGTGACGCCCTGTCTCAGCTTGAGGGTGAGCTCCTTGCCGTCGTCCGAGGGCTGCCACGACTCGGCGAGCCCGGGCACCACGTTCAGGTCCTTGTCGAACTCCGTGAGCGTCCCGTACAGGTTCTGCAGCACGTTCACGGCCTGGAACTGGGTGGCCTTCCAGGGGAAGAGCGTGTCCGGGTCGGTGGTCACGCCGACCACGAGGGTCTTGCCGGAGGCCGCGCCGCCGGTGCTCGGGGCGGTCCCAGTGGATGGGCCGGAGGAAGAGGAGCAACTGGTGAGAGCGACGGACAGCGCAGCGGCGATGCCGACCGCGGAGATGGCGCCACGGGGCATGTGGTCTCCTGGGGGGAGTCGGTCATAAAATTACGCAGACAATATCACCGAGGTATTTTCTTTCCGTTGTGGGGATGAGTGAGGATGGCCGAGGAAGACGGGACCGTGCTGATCCGCATCCGGGCCGCCATGCCCGCGCTGCGGCCGTCGGAGCGGCGGATCGCGGAGGAGTTCGTCGGCGACCCCGCCAGGGCCGCCAACCTGTCGATCGCCGAGCTGGCCGCCCGCTGCGCGACCTCCACCACCTCGGTGGTGCGCTTCTACCAGCGCATGGGCTACGCGCACTACAAGGACCTCAGGATCGACCTGGCCAGGGCAGTGGCGCGCGAGGAGCTGGCCACGTCGAGCCTGCCGGAGGTGTCCGGCGACATCGACCGGAACGACAGCCTGGCGGGCATCGTCTCCAAGGTCGCGATGAACGAGACGCTGTCCATCGCCGACACGGCCCGCTCGCTGGACATGGAGGCGCTGGCCGCCGCCGTGTCGCTGCTGCTGGCGGCCCGGCGGATCGACAGCTTCGGGGTGGGCGCGAGCTCCCTCGTGGGGCTCGACCTGCAGCAGAAGCTGTCGCGCATCGGCCGGACCGCGATCAACTGGCACGACTCCCACTCGGCCTGGACGTCGGCGGCCACGCTCGACTCCGGCTGCGTGGCGGTGGCGGTCTCCCACACGGGCGCCACCGTGGACACGGTCGAGTTCCTGTCGATCGCCCGTAAGTCGGGCGCCTCGACCGTGGCCATCACGAACTTCCGCGACTCGCCCCTGGCCCGGGCCGCCGACGTGACGCTCACCACGGCCGCCAGGGAGACGAAGTTCCGCTCGGGCGCGCTGGGCAGCCGCATCGCCCAGCTCATGGTGGTGGACTGCCTGTTCACCGGGGTCGCGCAGGCGTCCTACGACGAGTCGATGGCGGCGCTGCGCAACACGTACGCGGTCGTGCACGAGCGGGTCGTGCACAAGCGAGGGTGAGGTTCACAGCCCGGATTCACCTGGGGTTCACGGGCTGTCTCTACCTTGGTGGGCCATGAGCTGGAAGTACCGGGCCAACACCACGCTGGAGGGCCTGACCGGATACACGTTGACCCGGCGGCCGCGGAAGCAGCCGCCGAAGCCGCCGCCACCGCCGCCGCTGGTGCTCCAGCGGCTGCCCGGCGACGAGGTGCGGCCGCCCGCCGACCCCGCGCACGACCGCCTGCTGCGCGAGCCGGTCTTCCTGCTGTCGTCCGTACGGTCGGGGTCCACGCTGCTGCGGGTCATGCTCAACAGCCACTCCCGGATGCATTCCCCCATCGAGACCCACTTCAGGCGGGTCACGATCGGCCTCGGCACCGAGCCCGTGCGGCAGGCCATGGAGGCGCTCGGCCACACCCACAGCGACATCGAGCACATCGTGTGGGACCGGCTGCTCCACCGCGAGCTGACCCGCAGCGGCAAGCCGATCCTGGCGGAGAAGACGCCCAGCAACGTGTTCGCCTGGCGGCGCATCGCCACCTGCTGGCCGGACGCGCGCTTCATCTTCCTGCTGCGCCACCCCATGTCCATCGTGCAGTCCTGGCACGAGGCCGACCCGGTCAAGCGGCCCATGGAGGAGGCCGTGCCGCGCACCCTGAGCTACATGACCTACCTGGAGGAGGCCCGCACCCACCTCGACGGGCTGACCCTGCGCTACGAGGACCTGGTCGCCGACCCCGAGCGCGAGCTGCGGCGGCTCTGTCTCTTCCTGGGGCTGGAGTTCGAGCCGGCCATGCTCACCTATGGCGACAAGGACCACGGCGGCTTCGTCAAGGGCATCGGCGACTGGCGCGACAAGATCCGCTCGGGCACGGTCGTCGCGGGCCGCCCCCTGCCGGCGGCGGACGAGGTGCCCGACGACCTGCGCGAGATCTGCCGTCTGTGGGGCTACACGCAGTGAGGGATGTTCAGCTGGGATTTGTCTCCTATTCGCCGTTGGCTCCGATAGGTTGCGGATCGTGATCGACGGGCCCTCGCGCCGTACCCTGCTCGCCGGAAGCCTCGCCGGCCTCACCCTCCCGAAGCCCGCTCTGGCGTCGGCGGGCCTGCCCGCGCGCCCCAACATCGTCGTGATCCTGGCCGACGACCTGGGCTGGGGCGAGATCGGCGGGCAGGGGCAGCGCCTGATCAGCACCCCGAACCTGGACCGGCTGGCGGCCGAGGGCGTGCGCTTCGAGACGGCCTACTCCGGGGCGCCGCTGTGCGCGCCGTCGCGCTGCGCGCCGTCGCGCTGCGCGCTGCTCACCGGGCTGCACGCGGGCCACGGCACCGTACGCGAGAACCCCGAGGGCGGGCCGCAGCGCTCGCTGACCGACGCCGACCTCACCTTCGCCGAACTGCTGCGACTGTCCGGCTACCGCACGGCCTGCTTCGGCAAGTGGGGCTTCGGCCCCGAGCGGCCGGAGCAGGCCTCGCACCCGAACGAGCGCGGCTTCGACGAGTTCTTCGGCTACATCGGCCACGCCCACGCCCACCAGTACTTCCCCAAGTACCTGTGGCACAACCGGGCCAAGGTCCGCCTCGACGGCAGGTCGTACGCGCCGGACCTGTTCCGCGAGCGGGCCGTCGAGTTCATCCGGCGCGGCGGCGACGACCCGTTCCTGCTCTACTACCCCACCATCCTGCCGCACTCGCCGAGCGTCATCCCCGGCGACGCGGGGCGCTACGAGGACCGGCCGTGGAGCGGCCCGAACCGGCGGCACGCCGCGCAGGTGGCCCGGCTCGACGCCGACGTGGCCACGCTGGTGCGGGAGTTACGCGCGACCGGCCTGGCCGAGAGCACGCTCGTGCTGTTCACCAGCGACAACGGGCCGCACAGCGAGAAGGGCGTGACGCCGGAGCTGTTCGACTCCAACGGGCCCTGGCGCGGGGACAAGCGCGACGTCTACGAGGGCGGCATCCGCGTGCCGTTGATCGCCTGGTCGCCCGCGTTACGGCCGCGCGTGGTCAAGCAGCCGGTGGCCTCGTGGGACGTGCTGCCGACCCTCGCCGACCTGGCCGGGGTGCCGGTGCCCGCGCACCTCGACGGCCTGTCCTTCCGCGGCCTGCTCACCGGCGCGGGCGCCCCCAAGCACGACCACCTGGTGTGGAACCGGCCCCGCAAGGCCCAGGCGCTCCGCCGCGGCCGGTGGAAGCTGGTCCGCTTCGCCCCGCACATCGCGGGCGCCGGGCCCGAGGGCCGGATCGAGCTGTACGACCTGGCCACCGACCCCGCGGAGAGCCGCGACCTGGCCGCGGAGCGGGTGGAGCTGGTGGACGAGCTGACGATCATGCTCGACGATTCGATCGGGCCGGACCCGCGGATCCCGTACGGGCTGAAGACCGAGATCATCGGCGGCCAGGTCGTGGTGACGCTGCACAACGGCTCGGCGGCGCCGTGGCGCGAGGTCAAGCTGAGCCTGAAGGGAGACGGCGCCGTCAACAGCGCCGTCTACAGGGCCCGCACGATGCCGCGCGTGGACCCGGGGACGGCGATCTCGGTCGGCTTCCCGCTCCCCCGCGGGAGCGGGAGCGGGAAACAGATCACGGCCCGCGCCGGCTTCGACGCGGGCGGACGCTCCCTCTCCTTCCGGAAGGCCGTCTGATCAGGGCAGGCAGCCGACGTGGGCCAGGGCCTGCTTGAGCAGCACGCCCTGCCCGCCGGTCATCTCCTGCTGCACCGCGGGCGAGGCGGCGTCCTCCGGGGTGAACCACTCCAGGTCCAGGGCGTCCTGCCGGGGCCGGCAGTCACCCGCGACGGGGACGATGTAGGCCAGGGAGACGGCGTGCTGGCGGGGGTCGTGGTAGGGGGTGACGCCCGGCGTCGGGAAGTATTCGGCGACGGTGAACGGCTGCGGCGAGGCGGGGATGTGGGGGAGCGCCACGGGGCCGAGGTCCTTCTCCAGGTGGCGCAGGAGCGCGTCGCGGATCCGCTCGTGGTGCAGCACCCGTCCCGAGACCAGCGCCCGGCTGACCGTGCCGTCTGACGCGATGCGCAGCAGCAGTCCGACGCGGGTGACCACGCCGGTGTCGTCGACCCGCACCGGCACGGCGTCGACGTAGAGGATGGGCAGCTGGCCTCGCACCGACTCGAGTTCGTCGGGTGCGAGCCATCCAGGCGCGGTTTCGGTCTTTTCGGTCATCTGCTGATCGTACGTCCCCGGCTCCGGCCCTCGGGGCCGGTCCTGCCCGCCAGCCAGGACGCCGTGCAGGTGACCAGCATGATGCCGACGAACGGCAGGTAGGAGATGACTTTCCGGCTCATGCGAGCTTCCTCCGTTGTGACTGAATGGTGTACTTGGGGTCGTTCACGGACTCCATCCCGGCGCGGAAGATCCCGAACCGGGTGCACGCGGAGCCCGCGAGCAGGGCCGCGCCCGCCGCCATGGCCGCGATCCGGCTGCGCCGGCCGGCGGTCACCCCGGCCAGCGCGCCCGCCAGCGACAGCGCCTCGCCCGCGCGCAGCAGCGAGCTGCGCTTGAGCGGCTCGGCCAGCGGCCCCAGCCGCCGCTCCATCCGGGTGGCGGCCACGCATTCGACGGCCGCGCCCAGCGCCGCCAGCCGGCGGGCCGGGCCCGCCTCCGCCAGCGGCGCGGCCAGCATCCCGAGCCCGCCCGCCGCGGCCGAGGCCGAGCCGGCGAACAGGAACGGCATCTCGCGATAGCCCCCGTGCCAGACGGGCACGGCGGTGTCGCAGATCAGCGCGGCGGTGTAGGTGGCCACCGCCGGCCCCGCCAGCCCCGCCCCGACCGTGGCGGCCCGGCCCAGCCGGGGCAGGCGCCCGGACAGGTCGGCGGCCCCCGCGCACACGGCCTGCGGACCGTACGCGGTGAGGATCCACGTGCCGACGCTCATGGGCGAGGTCACCTTGAACACCCGCAGCATGTTGACGAACCGCTCGGGCCGCCCCAGGTCGTGGATCAGCGAGTAGAGCGAGCCGCCCAGCGCGCCCAGCGCGGCGACCCTGCCCACCCTGGCCAGGCGCGGCCTGCCGGTGAGCTCGGCGACGGCCGCCAGCGTCGACGACGCGCCGGCCAGGCCGCCCAGGAAGAGGTAGCCGGCGATGTCGTGCTCCTGCCACGTCGGCTTGTTCAGCACCGGCCGGCCGTAGTAGGAGTCGTAACCCTTCCCTGGGCCCGTCTCCGGGCCCGTCTCCGGGCGCTCGCGCCGGTCGCCCGCCGAGCCCGGCGTGGCCTCGCGCTCGGTGCGCAGCTCGGCCGAGCCGCTGCGGTCCTCGCCGGTCAGCTGCCGCAGCAGCGGCCACCCCACATCCATGACGCCCCCCGAAACCTCTGGCCGGGTTCCTGCCCCCCTCCCGGGAGGCGAAAACCCGCAGGTCGGGAGGGTTCAGGCGATACGTGCGGCGGCCCGCTCCCACGCCCGAGGGTCGCCGGAGGGCTCGTAGCGGCGCAGCGGCTGGGAGGCGGTGACCAGCGCGCGCATCTCCGCCAGGTCCGAGACGAGCCCCGCCGCCTGCGCCTGCACGAGCACGTTGCCGAACGTGGTCGCCTCCGCGGGCCCGGCCACCACCGGCAGCCCGCAGGCGTCGGCGGTCAGCCGGCACAGCAGCTCGTTGCGCGACCCGCCGCCCACCAGGTGGACGACCTCGACGTCGCGCCCGGACAGCTCCATCGCCTGCCGCACGGCCAGCCGGTGCCCGAGCGCCAGGCTCTCCAGCACGCACCGCACGTACGCGGCCGGGGACGACGGAGGCTCCTGCCCCGTGCGGCGGCACTCGGCGGCGATCCTGGCCGGCATGTCGCCCGGCGGCAGGAACGCCGGCTCGTCCGGGTTCACCACGGCCGCGAAGGGCCGCTCGCCCGCCGCCGCCGTCAGCAGCTCGCCCAGGTCGGAGCCGGGCCAGGCCCGCAGGCACTCCTGCAGCAGCCACAGCCCCATGACGTTGCGCAGGTAGCGGACGGTGCCGTCGATGCCGGCCTCGTTGGTGAAGTTCGCGGCCCGGCTCTCGGGCGTCAGGATGGGCTCGGGCAGCTCCACCCCGGCCAGCGACCACGTGCCGCACGAGATGTAGGCGAACGCCGGTCCGGAGGCGGGCACGGCGGCCACGGCCGAGGCGGTGTCGTGCGAGCCGACCGCCGTGACGGGCGCCGACCAGCCGATCACGTCGGAGACGTGCCGCCGCAGCCCGCCGACCGTCTCTCCGGGCTGCCGCAGCGGCGGGAACAGCCCGGCCGGCAGCCCGAGCTGCTTGATCAGGGGGAACGCCCACGACCTGGTGCGCACGTCGAGCAGCCCCGTCGTCGAGGCGTTGGTCACCTCCGCGCCCACCTCGCCGGTGAGCCAGTAGCCGATCAGGTCGGGGATCAGCAGCATCGTCACGGCCCCGTCGAGCGGGTCGGCGAGCAGCTGGTAGAGCGTGTTGAACGGTAGCACCTGCAGCCCGGACACGTCGTACAGCGTCTCCGCCCCGACCGACTCGGCCACCCGCGCGGCCACGCCCCGCGTGCGGTCGTCGCGGTAGTGCACCGGATTGCCCATCAGCCGGTACGACTCGTCGAGCAGCCCGTAGTCGACCGCCCACGAGTCGACGCCGATGGACGACACCGGGCCCGCCTCGCGCAGGCCGGTGAGGATCTCCGAATAGAGGCCGGTGATGTCCCAGTGGAGGCGGCCCGCCTCGGTCACCGGCTCGTTGGGGAAGCGGCGGACCTCGGTCAGCTCCAGCCCGTCGGAGAGGTCGGCCAGCATCACCCGGCCGCTGGAGGCCCCGAGGTCGACGGCGGCGAAACGGCGGCTCATTGTGTGGACTCCCTGGCGACGAGCTCCGGCTGGAACATGATGTGCTGGTGCGCGTGCGTCTCGGGGTTGTCGCACTCGTCCAGCAGCAGCTCGGTGGCGATCCGGCCGAGCTGGTAGGTGGGCTGCCGCATCGAGCTGAGCGACACGGTGGAGGCGGCGGCGAAGTCGATGTCGTCGTAGCCCATCAGCGCCACGTCCTCCGGCACCCGCACGCCCGCCCGCAGCAGCGCGCGCAGCACGCCGAGCGCGAGCAGGTCGTTGGCGCAGAACACGGCCTCGGGCAGGTCGCCCTCGATCAGGTCGGCGGCGGCCTTCTCGCCCGCGCGGGCCGTCATCGTCGCGGCCTCGGTCACCCTCAGGTCTCCGGGGTCGAGCCCGGCGGCCCGCATCGCGGCCTTCGCGCCCTCCCAGCGCTCCACGCACTGCCTGATCGTCATCGGGCCCGTCACGTAGGCGACGCGGCGCGCGCCCCTGGCCAGCAGGTGGGCGACCGCGGCCCGGCCGCCCGCGACGTCGTCCACGGCCACCGCGCACTGGTCGGGCCGGTGGGCCGGGTGGTCGACCAGGACGACGCTGATGCCGCGCTCGCGCAGCCGGTCGAGCCGGCCCGGGTCCTCGCCGGAGGGGGTGATCAGCACGCCGCGCACCCGGTGCTCGGCCAGCACCCGCAGGTTGCGCTCCTCCTTGTCCTGCGAGCCCGCCGAGTTGCCCAGGATCACCGCGTAGCCGAGCTCGCTGGCCACGTCCTCGACCCCGGCCGCGACCTCGGTGAAGAACGGGTTGCCGATGTCGATCACGCTCAGGCCGATCGTCCTGCTGTGCCCGGCGCGCAGCGTCGAGGCCGAGCCGTGCCGGACGAACCCCAGCTCATTGATCGCCGCCTCCACCCGCTCCCGGGTGGCGGGTGCGACTTTTCCGGGCCGGTTCAGTACGTTGGAGACCGTGCCCGGGGACACGCCGGCGTGGGCTGCGACGTCCTTGATGCTGACCATGGCCATGGGGACCAATTAAAACGTACTAACGACTGGGGCGCCAGTCGCGGCACCGGTGGAACCATGTTTCCGGGTCTGGTGTGGGGGAAGTGCCGCCGCGCGTCTAGTAAAACGTTTGTATCGAGACGTGCACAGGGGCCGCTTTCCCCGTTGTTCATAACGTTCAGATAACACCAGCATCACGGGTCGCGTCCGGATCCGACCGGCCTGCCTGCGCAATCACCCCTGTTGATCAGCGCGGACCCGCCGCGGGCGGCGAGCCGGGCCTTGTGCGACGCGCTTGAGGAACGTTTTAATCCCCCGTAAACGCTGACGTAACACGCTGTGAGCGCTAACAGACTTGCGAAAGGCAGGTTTCATGCCGGACGTCATCGCCTATGGCGGGGACTGGAATCCAGAGCAGTGGCCCGAGGAGACGTGGGAGCAGGACGTCGCGCTGATGCGCGAGGCCGGCGTCAACCGGGTCAGCGTCGGCATCTTCTCCTGGTCGCTGCTGGAGCCGGCCGAGGGAGTGTTCGACTTCGGCTGGTTCGACCGCGTGATGGACCTGCTGGCCACGAACGGGATCAAGGCCAACCTGGCCACGCCCACCGCCGCCCCGCCGCCCTGGTTCGGGGACACCTACCCGGAGGCGCTGCCGGTCGACGCCGACGGGCGGCGGCTGACGTACGGCAGCAGGCAGGGCTTCTGCCCCAGCTCGCCGATCTACCGCGAGAAGGCGCTGCGCATCGCCGAGCAGGTGGCCACGCGCTACCGGGACCACCCGGCGCTGGCCCTGTGGCACGTGCACAACGAGTACGGCTGCCACAACGCGCGCTGCTTCTGCGACACCTCGGCGGCGGCCTTCCGCGCCTGGCTGCGCTCGCACTACGCCTCGCTCGACGCGCTCAACGACGCCTGGGGCGCCGCGTTCTGGTCCCAGCGCTACGGCGACTGGGCACAGATCCTGCCGCCGCGCGCCACCCCCACCTTCCCCAACCCCGGCCAGCAGCTCGACTTCCGCCGGTTCAGCTCCGACGCGCTCATCGAGCTCTACGCCGCCGAGCGCGACCTGCTGAGGAAGATCACCCCGGACGTGCCCGCGACCACCAACCTCATGGCGGGCGCGCACTGGGACATGGACTGCTGGGCCTTCGCCGCCGAGATGGACGTCGTCTCCACCGACCACTACCTGATCGGCGCCCGCGCGGAGCCGCACATCGATCTGGCCTTCGCCGCCGACTATGCCCGCTCGCTCAACGGCGGCCGGCCCTGGCTGCTGATGGAGCACTCGACCAGCGCGGTCAACTGGCAGCCGCGCAACCGCGCCAAGGCCCCCGGCGAGCTGCGCCGCAACTCCCTGACCCACCTGGCCAGGGGAGCGGACGGGATCATGTACTTCCAGTGGCGGGCCTCGCGCGCCGGCGCCGAGAAGTGGCACTCGGCGATGCTGCCGCACGCGGGCACCGAGACCAAGATCTGGCGGGAGGTGACCGCGCTCGGCGCCGAGCTGGCCGGGCTCGCCGACGTGGCGGGCAGCACCGTCAGCGCCGACGTCGCGATCCTGATCGACCACTCCAGCGTCTGGGCCCAGGACCACCCCGCCCAGCCCTCCGTGGACATGGACCCGGTGGAGGAGGCCAAGCGCTGGCACGCCGCGCTCTGGCGGGCCGGCGTCACCTGCGACCTGGCCCACCCCGAGGGCGACCTGACCGGCTACCGCCTGGTGCTGGTGCCCGCGCTCTACCTGGTGAGCGACGCGGGGGCGGCCAACCTCGCGCAGTTCGTGGAGCGGGGCGGGGTCGCGCTCGTGGGCCCGTACAGCGGGATCGTGGACGAGCACGACCGGGTGCGGCTCGGCGGCTACCCCGGGGCGTGGCGCGACCTGCTCGGGGTGAGCGTGGAGGAGTTCTTCCCGCTCGACGGGCCGATCCCGCTGGCCTCGGGCGCGTCGGGGACCGCCTGGAGCGAGGTGGCGCACGTCACCGGCGCGAAGGTCCTCGACGCGTACGCCACCGGGGAGCCCGCCTGGACCCGCAACGAGTGGGGCGACGGGTTCGCTCACTACCTCACCACCAGACTCGACGACGACGGCCTGGCCGAGGTCATCGCCGCCGTCGCGACGCAGGCGGGCGTCGAGCCCGTCGCCGCCGCCCCCGCCGGGGTGGAGGTCGTACGGCGTTCGCACGCCGACGGCCGCTCCTACCTGTTCGCCGTCAACCACACGGGCGAGGACGCGGTCGTGACCCCGCCCGGCGGCGACCCGGTCACGGTGGCGGCCGGAGACGTCCGCGTGATCATCGCCTGACGCCGGGGCGCTCGCGGGCGTCCCGGCGTGGAGGCCCGCGAGCGCCCCGGCGTTCAGCTTTGGAAAGCGCTTCCCTTGGGAGCGGTACCACCGATCAACCCCCCGAAGGGGCGCGCCCCTTCCCGCCTGGAGGTGCACTGTGTCCGAGCAGATCTCACGCCGCGACGCCCTGAAGGGGCTGGCCGTCGCCGGAGCGGCCGTCCCGCTGGCCTCGGCGCTGGAGTCGCCGGCGTTAGCCGCGCCGGCCGTCCCCGACGTCCCCCTGCGCTGGCTGGAGGACAAGCCCGCCGAGGCGCCCGGCACCACCTGGGGCGTGCCGTGGCCGAAGGGCGCGGTGGCCAAGGAGCAGGCGTTCGCGCTCGCCGCGGCCGACGGCGCCGCCGTGCCGGTGCAGACGTGGCCGCTGGCGTACTGGCCGGACGGGTCGCTGAAGTGGACGGCCCACGCGATCGGCCCTGAGGCGTCCGCGGCCGAGACGTACACGCTGCGGCCCGGCACCGCCGCCGCGCCCGCCAGGCCGGTCACCGTCAAGGACGAGAAGCAGTACGTGGACGTGGACACCGGCGTGATCCGCGCCCGCGTCCGCAAGAGCGGCAGCGAGCTGATCAGCCAGATCTGGCGCGGCGAGACCGAGATCGCCCGCAAGGGGCAGCTCGTCAACCTGCGCCAGGGCAAGATCGACGACGATGACGACCGCACGATCGAGGTCGACTCCTACCTGAGCGACATCTCGAAGGTGGAGGTCGAGCAGGCCGGCCCGGTGCGCGCGGTCGTGCGGATCGAGGGCCGCCACACCTCCAGGAAGGGCCGGTCGTGGCTGCCGTTCACGATCCGGCTCTACTTCTACGCGGGCGCGGAGAGCGTGCGGATGACGCACACGTTCGTGTTCGACCGCGACGGGCAGCACGACTTCGTCGCCGGGCTCGGCGTGCGCTTCCGCGTCCCGATGCGGGACGAGCCGTACAACCGGCACATCCGCTTCGTCGGCGACGGGCACGGCCTGCTCACCGAGGCCGTCAAGGGCATCACGGGGCTGCGCCGCGACCCCGGCGCTGCCGTGCGGAAGGCGCAGGTGGCCGGGCAGCGGCTGCCGGACATCGCCACCTGGGACACCCGCGTCAGCAGCCGCGTCCAGCTCATCCCCGACTGGGGCGACTACACGCTCGCCCAGCTCTCCGCCGAGGGCTTCACGCTCAAGAAGCGCACCAAGAAGGGGTACGGCTGGGTCGCCGTCGACCAGGGCCGGCGGGCCTCGGGGCTCGGGTACGTGGGCGGGCCGAGCGGCGGGTTCGCGTTCGGCCTGCGGGACTTCTGGCAGCGGCACCCCACCCAGCTCGACACCCGCGGGGCCGCCACGGAGGAGGCCGAGGTCACCCTCTGGCTCTGGTCGCCGGAGGCCGGGCCGATGGACACCCGCTTCTACCACGACGGCATGGGCCAGGACACCTACCCGGAGCAGATCGAGGGCCTCAACATCACGTACGAGGACTACGAGCCCGGCTTCGGCACGCCGCTCGGGATCGCGCGGACGAGCGAGCTGACGTTCTGGGCGCTGGCCGCCACCCCGGACGCCGCCCGGCTCGGGGCGATGGCCGACGCCGTCCGCACGCCGCCCCTGATCGTCGCGCCGCCCGCGCACCTGGCCGCGGCCAAGGTGTTCGGCGGCCTGTTCAGCCCGGTCGACCGGTCGACGCCCGGCAGGCAGACCATCGAGGACCACCTCGACTTCCTCTTCGACTACTACAGGAAGCAGGTCGAGCAGCGTCACTGGTACGGGTTCTGGGACTACGGCGACATCATGCACACGTTCGACGAGGACCGGCACGTGTGGCGCTACGACGTCGGCGGTTACGCCTGGGACAACTCGGAGCTCTCGCCCGACCTGTGGCTCTGGTACGCGTACCTGCGCTCGGGGCGCGCCGACGTCTTCCGGTTCGCCGAGGCGATGACCCGGCACACCGGCGAGGTGGACGTCTACCATCTCGGGCCCTGGGCCGGGCTCGGCAGCCGGCACAACGTGCAGCACTGGGGGTGCAGCGCCAAGCAGCAGCGCATCTCGACCGCGGTCTACCGGCGCATCTTCTACTTCCTGACCGCCGACGAGCGCACCGGCGACCTCATGCGGGCGCTGGTCGACTCCGACAAGACGTTCCTGGCCATCGACCCGCTCCGCAAGATCCGCACGGAGCCGTACACGCCGGACCCCTCGGCCCTGGCGATCGGGCTGGGCACCGACTGGAGCGGCCTGGCCGCCGCCTGGCTGACCGAGTGGGAACGCGGCGGGGACCCGGTGGCCGAGAAGAAGCTCAAGGCCACCATGCGGACCATCGCCGCCATGCCCAACGGCTTCGTCACGGGCGAGGGCCTCTACAACCTCAGCACCGGCGAGTTCGCCCCCGCCCCCAAGAAGGTCGCGGTGTCGCACCTGTCGGCGATGTTCGGCCAGGTCGAGATCTGCGCCGAGCTCATCGACCTGGTCGACATGCCGGAATTCGAACGGGCCTGGCTCCAGTACTGCCGCCTGTTCAACGCCACCAAGGCCGAGCAGGCCGCCGAGACGGGCGCGAACTTCGGCAACCTCATCCTCAAGCAGGGGCACTCCCGGCTCACGGCGTACGCGGCGGTCCGGCTCCAGCGCGACGACCTCGCGGCCCGGGCGTGGACGGAGTTCGCCACGGGGGACGGCTACGCGCCGAACCTGCCGTGGAAGTCGGAGAAGATCACGACGACCCTCAACCCGACGGACGAGGCGGCCTGGGTCTCCACCAACACCACGGCCCTGTACGGGCTGGCCGCCATCCAGAACCTGGCCCTCGTCGGCGGCAAACTCCCCACCTGACCACCCATCCCCGGCCCGGCGTCGCCGGGCCGGGATTAAAACGTGTCACCGTGACCGCGCGATCACCCTGCACGGTCCGTGGCCCCAGGCGCATTGACAGCGAGCAGCAGGAATCATAGTTTCCTGCACGAAGGATTAAAACGTTTTGAAGGGAGTGTCAGTGCAACGCGTCTGCTTCCTGCTGAAAGTCCGCCCAGAGCGGCTGGCGGAGTACCGCGAACGCCACCGGGACGTCTGGCCGGAGATGCGAGAGGCGCTCGCGCGTACCGGCTGGCACAACTACTCGCTCTTCCTCAAAGACGACGGCCTCCTCGTGGGCTACCTGGAGACCGAGGACTTCGAGGCGGCCAGGAAGGCCATGGCCGAGACCGAGGTCAACGCCCGCTGGCAGGCCGAGATGGCGCCGTTCTTCGAGAGCCTCGACGGGCGGCCCGACGAGGGCATGCACCCGCTGGACGAAGTGTTCCACCTGGATTGATCGGGGAGTAATGACTGACATCAAGGCCGCGCTGCGGGCGCAGCACATCGAGACGCCGTCCTGGGCCTACGGCAACAGCGGCACGCGGTTCAAGGTGTTCGCACAGAAGGGGGTGCCGCGCGATCCGTACGAGAAGCTCGCCGACGCCGCCCAGGTGCACGCCTACACCGGCATCGCCCCCACGGTCGCCCTGCACATCCCGTGGGACAAGGTGGACGACTACGCCGACCTGGCCAGGCACGCCCGCGAGCTGGGAGTGGGCATCGGAGCCATCAACTCCAACGTCTTCCAGGACGACGACTACATGCTGGGCAGCGTCACCAACCCGTCCGCGCGGGTGCGCCGCAAGGCGACCGACCACCTGCTCGAATGCGTGGACATCATGGACGCCACCGGCTCCGACACGCTCAAGCTGTGGTTCTCGGACGGCATCAACTACCCGGGCCAGGACGACATCAGGGCCCGCCAGGACCGCCTGGCCGAGTCTCTGGCCGCGGTGTACGGGCGGCTCGGCGAGGGCCAGCGCTTCCTGCTGGAGTACAAGCTGTTCGAGCCCGCCTTCTACGCCACCGACGTGCCCGACTGGGGCACCGCGTACGCCCACTGCGTCAAGCTCGGCCCCAAGGCGCAGGTCGTGGTCGACACCGGCCACCACGCGCCGGGCACCAACATCGAGTTCATCGTCGCGTTCCTGCTGCGCGAGGGCAAGCTCGGCGGGTTCGACTTCAACTCGCGCTTCTACGCCGACGACGACCTGATGGTGGGGGCGGCGGACCCGTTCCAGCTGTTCCGCATCATGTTCGAGGTCGTACGCGGCGGCGGGCTCGACCCCGAGACCGGGGTGGCGTTCATGCTCGACCAGTGCCACAACATCGAGCCCAAGATCCCGGGCCAGATCCGCTCGGTCATGAACGTCCAGGAGGCCACCGCCAAGGCGCTGCTGGTGGACCGGGAGGCGCTGGCCGCCGCCCAGTCCGAGGGCGACGTGCTGGGCGCGAACGCCGTGTTCATGGACGCCTACAACACCGACGTGCGGCCGCTGCTCGCCGAGTTGCGGGAGGAGTCGGGGCTGGCGCCCGACCCGATGACCGCGTACGCCAAGTCCGGATATTTCGAGAAGATCGCCGCCGACCGTGTCGGCGGCACCCAGGCCGGCTGGGGGGCCTGACCAACCATGGAAGTCGTCAAGGAACTGCTGGAACGCTCTCATCGGCTGGGCGCCGACCCGCGCAACACCAACTACGCGGGCGGCAACACCTCGGCCAAGGGCGCGGCGCCCGACCCGGTCACCGGTGAGGACGTCGAACTCCTCTGGGTCAAGGGCTCGGGCGGTGACCTGGGCACGCTGAAGGAGTCCGGGCTCGCCGTGCTCCGCCTCGACCGGCTCCGCGCGCTCGTGAACGTCTACCCGGGCGTGGAGCGCGAGGACGAGATGGTCGCTGCGTTCGACTACTGCCTGCACGGCAAGGGCGGGGCGGCGCCGTCGATCGACACCGCCATGCACGGCCTGGTCGATTCCGCGCACGTCGACCACCTGCACCCCGACGCCGGGATCGCGCTCGCGACCGCCGCCGACGGCGAGGAGCTGACCGGGCGCGTCTTCGGCGACCGCGTGGTGTGGGTGCCGTGGCGGCGGCCCGGCTTCCAGCTCGGCCTGGACATCGCCGCCATCAAGGAGGCCAACCCGCAGGCCATCGGCTGCATCCTCGGCGGCCACGGCATCACCGCCTGGGGCGCCACCGCGCAGGAGTGCGAGTCCCGCTCGCTGGAGATCATCCGCACCGCGGAGGCGTACCTGGCCGAGCACGGCCGCCCCGACCCGTTCGGCTCGGAGATCTACGAGACGCTGCCCGAGGCCGAGCGGCACGCGCGGGCCGCCGCGCTGTTCCCGCACCTCCGCGGCCTGGCCTCCACCGACCTCCGCGTCGTCGGCCACTACACCGACACGCCCGAGGTGCTGGACTTCGTCTCCCGCGCCGAGCACCCGCGCCTGGCGGCCCTGGGCACGTCCTGCCCCGACCACTTCCTGCGGACCAAGGTCGCGCCGCTGGTGCTCGACCTGCCACCGGACGCGCCCCTGGAGCAGGCCGTCGAACGGCTGCGCGAGCTGCACACCGCCTACCGCGCGGACTACACCGCCTACTACGACCGCAACGCCACCCCGGACTCTCCGCCCATGCGCGGCGCGGACCCGGCGATCGTGCTGGTGCCGGGCGTCGGCATGTTCTCGTTCGGCAAGGACAAGCAGACCGCCCGCGTGGCCGGCGAGTTCTACGTCAACGCCATCAACGTCATGCGCGGCGCCGAGTCCGTCTCCACGTACGCCCCCATCCCCGAGTCGGAGAAGTTCCGCATCGAGTACTGGGAGCTGGAGGAGGCCAAGCTCCGCCGCATGCCCAAGCCGAAGCCCCTGGCCACCCGCGTCGCGCTGGTGACCGGCGGCGGCTCGGGCATCGGCGCGGCCACCGCCCGCCGCCTGGCCGCCGAGGGCGCGTGCGTGGTGGTCGCCGACCGCGACGTGGCCGCCGCGGAGAAGGTCGCCGCCGAGCTCGGCGCGGCCGCGTACCGGGTGTCCGACGTGGCGGCGGCGGTCGCCGTGGACGTCACCTCGGAGGAGCAGGTCGCCGCGGCGGTACGCGCGGCCGTGCTGGCCTTCGGCGGCGTCGACCTGGTCGTCAACAACGCCGGCCTGTCGCTGTCGCGCTCGCTGCTGGAGACCACCCTGGACGACTGGGACCTGCAGCACGACGTGATGGCCAGGGGCTCGTTCCTGGTGGCGCGCGAGACGGCCCGGGTCCTGATCGACCAGGGGCTGGGCGGCGACATCGTCTACATCTCCTCCAAGAACGCCGTCTTCGCCGGCCCGAACAACGTCGCCTACGGCGCGGCCAAGGCCGATCAGGCGCACCAGGTCCGGCTGCTGGCGGCCGAGCTGGGCACGCACGGCATCCGCGTCAACGGGATCAACCCGGACGGCGTGGTACGCGGCTCCGGCATCTTCGCCTCGGGCTGGGGCGCCAACCGCGCGGCCGTCTACGGGGTGCAGGAGGAGAAGCTCGGCGAGTTCTACGCCCAGCGGACCCTGCTCAAGCGCGAGGTCCTGCCCGAGCACGTGGCCGCCGCCGTCTTCGCCCTCACCGGGGACGACCTCACCCACACCACGGGCCTGCACATCCCGGTGGACGCGGGCGTGGCCGCCGCCTTCCTGCGATGACCCTTCAGGAGTAGGCCGCCACCATCCCGATCACCATCCCGATCACCGTCAGCGTGGCTCCGGCCGCCGTGACCAGCCAACCCCCGGTCACGGCGGCCCCTGCGCGCCCGCCCTCCGGCGTAAGCCGGGCCCGCGTCACCTCGCCCGCCTCCGAGTCCGGCGAGGCGGCCCCGATCCGCCCGAGCCGCCCCGGGTCTCTCCCGCCAGGGGTAACGAACCGCACATCGGGCAAGAAGTCGCTCATGCGCCCCATCGTCGCCGCCCCGGTTCGGCCTTCGCCCGCAGCCGACTGGGAACACTCCCCGTCTCACCATGTGGTCATCTGGACGCATCCAGCTTGCATGTCCATCCCGTGAAGTGCATTATCTTCACAGTAAGGTCATGAGCAATGATGCATGAATATACAGAAGAGAGGGCTGAATGAGGGCAGCTGTCGCGGGGGCCAGCGGCTACGCGGGGGGAGAGCTGCTCCGCCTCCTCCTCGGTCACCCCGAATTCGAGATCGGCGCGCTCACCGCGGCGTCCAGCGCGGGCAGCCGCCTCGGCGCCCACCAACCGCACCTGCCCCAGCTGGCCGACCGGGTCATCGAAGACACCGCCGCCGACACGCTGGCCGGGCATGACGTCGTCTTCCTCGCCCTGCCGCACGGCCACTCGGCCGCCGTCGCCGCCCAGCTCGGCGCGGAGACGATCGTCGTCGACTGCGGAGCCGACCACCGGCTCACCGACCCGGCCGCCTGGCAGGAGTTCTACGGGGGCGAGCACGCCGGGTCCTGGCCGTACGGGCTGCCCGAGCTGCCCGGCCAGCGGGAGATCCTCAAGACGGCCAGGCGCATCGCGGTCCCCGGCTGCTACCCGACCTCGGTCCTGCTGGCCCTGTCGCCCGCCTTCGCCGCGGGCCTGGCCGAGCCGGACGTGGTCGTGGTGGCCGCCAGCGGCACCAGCGGCGCCGGCAAGTCGCTCAAGCCCAACCTGCTCGGCAGCGAGGTCATGGGCTCGGTCAGCGCGTACGGCGTGGGCGGCGTCCACCGGCACACGCCCGAGATGGAGCAGGGCCTGTCGGCCGTGGCCGGGACCCCGGTCCGCGTCTCGTTCACCCCGACGCTGGCCCCCATGAGCCGCGGCATCCTCGCCACCTGCACGGCCCCGGCCGCGCCCGGCGTCACCAAGGAGTCGCTGCGGACGGCGTACGAGGCCGCGCTGAAGGCGGAACCGTTCGTCAAGCTCCTGCCCGAGGGCACGTGGCCGGCCACGTCCATGACCTACGGCGCCAACACCGCCGCCCTGCAGGTGACGCTCGACGAGCGCGCGGGCCGCGTGGTCGCCGTCATCGCCATCGACAATCTCACCAAGGGCACGGCCGGAGGCGCCGTCCAGAGCGTGAACCTCGCACTCGGCCTCCCCGAAGAGTTCGGCCTTCCCCTGACAGGAGTCGCACCGTGAGAGAGCGCAGCGAACGAACCAATGAGCACGGGCGTCCAACGCTTGCGTTGCCGACGAAGGAGGCGGCGTGAGCGTAACCGCACCACTCGGTTTCCGGGCCGCGGGCATCGCCGCAGGGATCAAGTCCGGCGGCGCCCGTGACCTGGCCCTCGTCGTCAACGACGGGCCCAGCAGGGCCGCCGCGGGCGTCTTCACCGCCAACCGCGTGAAGGCCGCCCCCGTGCTGTGGTCGCAGCAGGTCCTGGCCGGCGGACGGCTGCGCGCGGTCGTGCTCAACTCCGGCGGCGCCAACGCCTGCACCGGCCCCGAGGGCTTCCAGGACACCCACGCCACCGCCGAGAAGATGGCCGAGGTGCTCCAGGACTCCGCGGGCGAGGTCGCGGTCTGCTCCACCGGCCTGATCGGCGAGCGGCTGCCGATGGACGCGCTGCTGACCGGCGTGGAGACCGCCTCCACCCAGCTCTCGCGCGACGGCGGCCTGGCCGCCGCCGACGCCATCCGCACCACGGACACCGTCTCCAAGATCTCCTTCCGGCGCGGCAGCGGCTACATGGTCGGCGGCATGGCCAAGGGCGCGGGCATGCTCGCCCCCGCGCTGGCCACGATGCTGTGCGTGATCACCACGGACGCCGACCTCACCAGCGAGGAGCTCGACGCCGCGCTGCGCGGGGCCACGGCCAGGACGTTCGACCGCCTCGACACCGACGGCTGCATGTCCACCAACGACACCGTGCTCCTGCTGGCCAGCGGCGCCGCCGGGGTCAAGCCGGACCTCGCCGAGTTCGGGCAGAAGGTCCACGAGGTCTGCGCCGACCTGGCCAGGCAGCTCCTGGTCGACGCCGAGGGCGCCTCCAAGGCCATCGCCATCGAGGTCATCGGCGCCGACTCGGAGGACGACGCGGTCAAGGTCGGCCGCACGGTCTCCCGTTCCAACCTGCTCAAGTGCGCCATCCACGGCGAGGACCCCAACTGGGGCCGCGTCCTGGCCGCCGTCGGCACCACCGACGCGGTGTTCGAGCCCGACCGCCTGAACGTGGCCATCAACGGCATCTGGATCTGCCGCGGCGGCGCGGTCGGCGACGACCGCTCCAAGGTGGACATGCGCCCCAGGGACGTGACGATCACGATCGACCTGTCGGCCGGCCCGCACACCGCGACCGTGCACACCACGGACCTGACGGCCGAGTACGTCCACGAGAACTCGGCGTACTCCTCATGAGGGCCCTCAGCTCGCAGGCCAAGGCCGAGTCGCTGATCGAGGCGCTGCCCTGGCTCACCCGTTTCCACGGCGCGACCGTCGTCATCAAGTACGGCGGCAACGCCATGACCGACGAGTCGCTCAAGGCGGGCTTCGCCGAGGACGTCGTCTTCCTGCAGCACGCGGGCCTGCGCCCGGTCGTCGTGCACGGCGGCGGGCCGCAGATCAGCAGCGCGCTCGCCAAGCTGGGCATCGAGTCCACGTTCACCGCCGGGCTGCGGGTCACCACGCCGGAGGCCATGGAGGTCGTCAGGATGGTCCTGGTCGGCCAGGTCAACCGCGACATCGTGGGCCTGGTCAACCGGCACGGCCCGTTCGCCGTCGGCATGTCCGGCGAGGACGCCCACCTGTTCACGGCCGTGCGCAAGCACGCGATCGTGGACGGCGAGCCCGTGGACATCGGCCAGGTCGGCGAGATCATCAAGGTCGATCCGGGCGCGGTGCGGGCCCTGATCGACAACGGCCGCATCCCGGTCGTCTCCAGCGTGGCGCGCGGGGACGACGGGGAGATCTACAACGTGAACGCCGACACCGCCGCCGCCGCGCTGGCCGTGGCGCTCGGGGCGCAGAAGCTGATCGTCCTTACCGACGTCGAGGGCCTGTACGCCAACTGGCCCGACGACACCGACGTGATCGACGAGCTCAGCGCCGGCGAGCTCGAGAGGCTGATGCCGACGCTGTCCAGCGGCATGGTCCCCAAGATGGAGGCCTGCCTGACCGCGGTCCAGGGCGGCGTCCCGCAGGCCCACGTGCTCGACGGGCGTGTGCCGCACTCACTGCTGCTTGAGATATTCACCAATGAGGGAATCGGAACGATGGTGATGCCCTGATGAGCTTGTATCAGAGGTTCGAAACGGCCTTCATGCCCAACTACGGCGTCCCGCCGGTGGCGCTGGCACGAGGCGAGGGCACGCGCGTCTGGGACGTGGACGGCAACGAATACCTCGACTTCATCGGCGGCATCGCGACCAGCTCGCTCGGTCACGCCCACCCCGCCCTGGTCGAGGCGGTCTCCAAGCAGGTCGCCACGATCGCGCACACCAGCAACCTGTTCCTGCACGAGCCCGAGGTGCTGCTCGCCGAGAAGCTCCTCACCCTGCTGAACGCCCCGGGCAAGGTCTTCTTCGCCAACTCGGGCACCGAGGCCAACGAGGCCGCCTACAAGCTCGCCCTCAAATACGGCAGGCGCGAGGGCCGCTCCTATTTCGTGGCCGCAGAGAACGGTTTCCACGGCCGAACGATCGGCGCGCTGTCGCTGACCGGCAAGCCGTCGATCCGCGACCAGTTCGGCCCGTTCCCTGTCGACGTGCGCTTCGTCCCGTACGGCGACGCCGACGCGCTCAAGGAGGCCGTGACCGGCGACTGCATCGCGGTCTTCCTGGAGCCCACCCAGGGCGAGGCCGGCGTCGTGCCGCCGCCCGAGGGCTACTTCGAGGCGGCCCGCGAGATCTGCGACTCCACCGGCGCCCTCCTGGTCGCCGACGAGATCCAGTCCGCGATCGGCCGCACCGGCCATTGGTTCGCGCACCAGGCCGACGGCGTCACACCCGACATCCTGACCCTGGCCAAGGGCCTGGGCGGCGGGCTGCCGATCGGCGCGTGCATCGGGTTCGGCGACGCGGGCAAGCTGTTCGCCAAGGGCGACCACGGCTCGACGTTCGGCGGCAACCCGGTCGCGTGCGCCGCGGCCCTGGCCGTGCTCGGCAACCTCGACCTCGACCACGTCAAGTCGGCCTCCGCGCGGCTGCGCTCCGGCCTGGAGTCGATCCGGCACCCGCTGCTGAAGGGCGTGCGCGGGCGCGGCCTCTGGCTGGCCACCGTGCTGACCGAGCCCCGCGCGGCCGAGGTCCAAAAGGCCGCCCAGGGCGCCGGCTTCCTGGTCAACGCCCTCCAGCCGGACGCCGTACGCCTCGCGCCGCCGCTGGTCGTCACGGCGGAGGAGATCGACACGCTCGTGGCCGCGTACCCGGCGATCCTCGCGGAGGCGGCCAAGTGACTGTGCGACACTTCCTGCGCGACGACGACCTCACGCCCGCCGAGCAGGCGGAGGTGCTGGACCTGGCCGCGGCCATGAAGAAGGACCGCTTCGGCTACCGCCCGTTCGAGGGCCCGCAGACGGTCGCGGTCCTGTTCGACAAGCCGTCGGCCCGCACGCGCGTCTCCTTCCACACCGGCATCGGCGAGCTCGGCGGCCTGCCGCTGGTCGTGGACAACGTCTCGGTCCTCATGGGCCGCGGCGAGCCCACCGCCGACATCGCCCGGGTGCTCGACCGGCAGGTCGCCGCCATCGTGTGGCGCACCACCGCGCAGGAGCTCATCGAGGAGATGGCCGCGCACTCCCGGGTGCCGGTCGTCAACGCGCTCACCGACGAGTTCCACCCCTGCCAGATCCTGGCCGACCTGCAGACCGTCCAGGAGAGGCTGGGCCGGACCGCCGGGGTCACGCTCACCTACCTGGGCGACGGCGCCAACAACATGGCCCACTCCTACCTGCTCGGCGGGGCCACCGCCGGCATGCACGTACGGATCGCGGCCCCGGTCGGCTACCAGCCCGACGCGGTCATCCTCGACCAGGCCGCCGCCATCGCCGCCAGGACGGGCGGCTCGGTGATAGCGCTGTCCGACCCGGTGGCCGCCACCCAGGGCACGCACGTGATCGCCACCGACACGTGGGTGTCGATGGGCCAGGACGGCAAGGAGGCGCGGGTCGCCGCGCTCATGCCGTACCAGGTGAACTCCGCGCTGCTCGACCACGCCGCGTCCGACGCGATCGTGCTGCACTGCCTGCCCGCCTACCGCGACCACGAGATCACCGACGAGGTCCTCGAAGGCCCGAGGAGCGTCGTGTGGGACCAGGCGGAGAACCGGCTGCACGCCCAGAAGGCGCTTCTCCACTGGCTGGTGTCAAGGCGATGACGATCCCGATGACCAAGGCGGCGCGGCAGGCGAAGATCACCGATCTGCTGATGCGGCAGGCCGTGCGCTCCCAGCCGGAGCTGGCCAAGCTGCTGGCCGAGAGCGGCGTCGAGGTCACCCAGGCCACGCTCTCGCGTGACCTCGACGAGCTCGGCGCGCTCAAGCTGCGCGCCGACGACGGATCCCTGGTCTACGCCCTGCCCGGCGAGGGCGGGGCCCGGATCCCGCTCACCCGGCTGGGCACCGGCGAGAGCCCGGCCGCGCGGCTGCACCGCATCGCGGAGGAGCTGCTGGTCGGCGCCGAGGCGTCGGCCAACCTGATCATCGTACGGACTCCGCCGGGCGCGGCCCAGTTCCTGGCCTCCGCCATCGACCACGCCGACTGGGAGTCGATCCTCGGCACCGTCGCGGGCGACGACACGATTCTCGTCATCAGCCGCGACCCGACCGGCGGCCAGGCGGTCGCGGACGCGCTGCTGAAGGTGGCCGACCGGCGCGCCTAGCGCGCCGCCGAGCCAAGATCCGCATGACCCTGTACGGCGGTCCGGCCACTGTCACGAGCCACACCAGGATCGCCGCCGCACGAGACGCCAAGAAGGGGTGACTTGCACTATGGTCGCGGGGGACACGAAGGAGATAACGGTGAGTGATGGCAAGCCGATGCGGCTGTGGGGCGGGCGCTTCGAGAGCGGCCCGTCCGACGCGCTGGCCCGGCTGTCGGTGAGCGTGCACTTCGACTGGCGGCTCGTGCCGTACGACCTGGCCGCGTCCAGGGCGCACGCCCGCGTGCTGCACCGGGCGGAGCTGCTGAGCGACGAGGAGCTCGAGCGCATGATCGGCGCGCTCGACGACCTGGAGCGGGCCTGCAAGGCGGGCGAGTTCCGGCCGACGGTCGCCGACGAGGACGTGCACACGGCGCTGGAGCGCGGCCTGCTGGAGCGGCTCGGCTCGCTGGGCGGCAAGCTCCGCGCGGGGCGCTCGCGCAACGACCAGATCGCCACCGACCTGCGCCTCTATCTGCGCGATCACGCCCGCACGATCGTCTCCCGCCTGGTCGAGCTGGAGACGGCGCTCATGGCCCAGGCAGAGCAGCACGCCGAGACGGCCGCGCCCGGCATGACACACCTGCAGCACGCGCAGCCGGTGTCGTTCGGCCACCAGCTCCTGGCCCACGTGCACGCCTTCGCCCGCGACATCGACCGGCTCACCGACTGGGACAAGCGCGCCGCGATCTCCCCGCTCGGAGCCGGCGCGCTGGCGGGGTCGTCGCTCCCGCTCGACCCGCAGGCCGTGGCCGAGGAGCTCGGCTTCGCGGCCGCCGCGCCCAACTCGATGGACGCCGTCGCCGACCGTGACTTCGCGGCGGAGTTCCTGTTCGACGCGGCCATGATCGGCGTGCACCTGTCGCGGCTGGGCGAGGAGATCGTCCTGTGGGCCTCGCAGGAGTTCCGCTGGATCGAGATGGACGACGCCTACTCCACCGGCTCGTCGATCATGCCCCAGAAGAAGAACCCCGACGTCGCCGAGCTGGCCCGCGGCAAGTCCGGGCGCCTGATCGGCAACCTGATGTCGCTGCTGACCACGCTCAAGGGCCTGCCGCTGACCTACAACCGCGACCTGCAGGAGGACAAGGAGCCCGTCTTCGACGCCGTCGACACGCTGCTGCTGGTCCTGCCCGCGGTGGCCGGTCTGGTCGCGACCATGCGGGTCAACACCGCCCGCATGGAGTCCTCGGCGCCCGACGGGTTCGCGCTGGCCACCGACCTGGCCGAGCTGCTCGTACGCCGCGGGGTCCCCTTCCGCGAGGCCCACGAGGCGGTCGGCCACCTGGTGGTGTGGTGCCAGGTCAACGACAAGGACCTGGGCGACCTCACGGACGAGGAGCTGGTCAAGGTGTCCGCGCACCTGACGCCCGACGTGCGCGACGTGCTCAACGTGCCCGGCGCCCTGGCCGCGCGCAAGGCCCACGGCGGCACCGCGCCCGACCGCGTCCGCGACCAGCTCGTCGCGCTGCGGGAGGCGGTCGACACGCAGGCGGCATGGGCAGCGGGGAGCTGAGCTCCGCCGCGCTGCCGCGGGGGTTCTTCGACCGGCCGTCGCACGAGGTGGCGCCCGAGCTGCTCGGGCGCGTGCTCGCGCACGGCCCGGTCGCCGTGCGCCTGACCGAGGTCGAGGCGTACGGCGGCCCCGGCGAGGACCCGGCGGCGCACACCTACCGGGGCAAGACGCCGCGCAACGCCGTGATGTTCGGCCCGCCGGGACACATGTACGTGTACTTCACGTACGGCATGCACTTCTGCGCGAACCTGGTGTGCCTGCCGGAAGGCTTCGGCTCGGCCGTGCTGCTGCGGGCCGGCGAGGTGGTGGCGGGCATCGACGAGGCCCGCGCCCGGCGCTCCGCCATGGGCAACGGCAAGGCGATCCCCGACCGGGACCTCGCCCGCGGCCCGGCCAGACTGGCCGTGGTCCTCGGCCTGCTGCGCGAGCACAACGGCCTCGACGCCATCGCGCCGGCGCCCATCGCCTCCGGCCACCGGTTGACCGGGGTGCCCCATGGGGCCGCGGCGGTCCTGGAAGGCCGGGCGGCGGGGGCGGAGTCGGTCAGCTCAGGCCCGCGCACCGGCATCTCGACCGCCAAGGACACGCCGTGGCGGTTCTGGATCGACGGCGACCCGACCGTGTCGCCCTACCGCGCTCACGTACCCCGCCGCCGCAACGCCGCGGCCACCTCGGTCGGAGGGGCGTCCAAGTCGTGACGGCTGAAGATGTGCAGGTGGTCGCCGGTGTCGATCTCCAGGATCTCGCTCCGCCGCCCCCAGCGCCTGCTCACGTCGACCTTGATGTCCCGGATCGCCTCCCACGGCACGTGCCGCCTGCCCGCGAATCCGTGCACCACGGTGATCCCGCTCTGGTCGGCCGCCAGCCGTACGGGGGCGATCAGATCACGCAACCCCATCCCTCCGACCAGCACGGTCGCCGGGACGGCCAGGATCACGCCGCGGAGATCTCCGGAGACCCACCAGTAGACGGCGAGCCCAGCACACGCCAGAGCCCCTAAAATCTTGAAAACGGCCAGCTCGCGACGGACCCTCCACATGGAGACAGAGCGTATCCAAGTGGCGGTTCGCCCACGCGATCGGGCACGCTTGTCATACCTGACGTCCAACCTGTCCAACGTCTCAACGGAAAGCCGGCACCCGTGACCGACATTCTCGATGACCTCGCCTGGCGAGGGCTTATCGCTCAGTCCACCGACCTCGACGCCCTGCGCGCGTCCATGGCCAAGGGCCCGATCACGGTCTATTCCGGTTTTGACCCCACCGCCGCCTCCTTGCACGTGGGCCACTTCGTGCCGCTGCTCACGCTGCGCCGCCTCCAGCTCGCCGGGCACCGCCCGATCGGCCTGGTCGGCGGCGCCACCGGCCTGATCGGCGACCCGAGCGGGCGCAACACCGAGCGCTCGCTCAACGCCACCGAGGTCGTGGCGGAATGGGTGGAGCGCCTGCGCGGACAGGTCGGACGTTTCCTCGACTTCGACGTCCAGCCGAACGCCGCCCGCATGGTCAGCAACCTCGACTGGACCGGCGAGCTGAGCGCCATCGGCTTCCTGCGCGACATCGGCAAGCACTTCCCGGTCAACCGCATGCTCGCCAGGGAGTCCGTCTCCGCGCGCCTGCAGGGGGAGGGGCTGAGCTACACCGAGTTCAGCTACCAGATCCTCCAGGCCAACGACTACCTGGAGCTGTTCCGCCGCTACGACTGCACGCTGCAGATCGGCGGCAGCGACCAGTGGGGCAACATCACGGCCGGCGCCGACCTGGTCCGCCGCATCGAGGGCGCGCACGTCCACGCGCTCACCCTGCCGCTGATCACGAAGGCCGACGGCACCAAGTTCGGCAAGACGGCCGGTGGCGCCCTCTGGCTCGACCCGGAGATGACCTCGCCGTACGCCTTCTACCAGTACTTCCTCAACTCCGACGACCGTGACGTGATCCACTACCTCAAGGTCTTCACGTTCAAGAGCCGCGAGGAGATCGAGGCCCTGGAGAAGGCCGTCGCCGAACGCCCCTTCGCCCGCGAGGCGCAGCGGACGCTCGCCGAGGACCTCACGGAGCTGCTCCACGGCAAGGAGGAACTCGACGCGGTCGTGGCGGCCTCGAAGGCGCTCTTCGGCCAGGGCGCGCTGGAAGACCTGCCCGCCTCCACTCTGGGGGCGGCGCTGGCCGAGGTGCCGAAGGCCGCGATCCCGGAGGTCGGGGTGCCGTTCGTGGACCTCCTGGCCGACAGCGGCCTGGTGGAGTCGAAGTCGGCGGCCCGGCGGGCGGTGAAGGAGGGCGGGGCGTACCTCAACAACGTCAAGATCACCGACGAGGCGTACGTACCGGGCTCGGAAGACCTGCTCCACGGTCGGTTCATGGTGCTCCGGCGGGGCAAGAAGTCGATCGGCGGCGTCGAGGTCGGCTGACCTCCGCACACCGAAAGCGGGCCCTTCCCGGTTGGGGAAGGGCCCGCTTTCGCGTCATCCGATCATTGTCGGATCATCGTCGCACGAACAGCGCCACCGTCAGCCCCGGCAGCTCGGCCGAGTGCTTGGCCAGGCTCAGCTTGAACCCCGCCTTCACCACCTCGGCGACCCTCGGAACCGCTTCACCGTCGAGGCCCGACTGCTTGCTCCCGCGCCACACCACCCACACCCGCTCGCGCCCTTCCAGCGCCGCCGCCGCATCGGACCGCTCCGGGTACCCGAACCCGTCGGGCGAGGGCTCCTCACCGCTCTTGAGCACGTCGACGGGCATCGAGGAGTCCGCGTAGTACTCGAATCCGGTGCGGAGCTGGCTCTGGCCGTACACGATCGCGTCGTCGGGCTCGGCCTTGATCACGCGCAGGGCCCAGGGGATGTTCTCGAAGCGTCCGTTCTCCTCGCGCACGGTGATGTGCTCCTGGACGGACAGCGCGCACCCGAGCAGCACCACCACGACCGCGGCCACCACCTGGAACCGGGGGAGGGCCGCCACGGCGAGCCCGGCCAGCAGCGCCAGCGCGGGGGCGGTCACGAACAGGTACCGGTCCACGTAGACGGGCGTCACGAGCTGCGACACGGCAAGCAGCAGCACCGGGGGCAGCACCAGCCATCCCACCAGCGCGAACACCCACACCCTGCCGGCCACCGGTCCCGCGCCTTCACCCGGCGCCACTGATTCCGCGCTCCCGCGCGGTGCCACCGGTCCCGCGTCCCCGCGCGCCGCCACTGGTCCTGCGTCCCCGCGCGGCGCCATCGATCCCGTGTCCCCGCGCGCCGCCCTCCACAGCAGCACCGCACCGGCCAGCGCCAAGGCGAACAACATCACGCCCAGCCCGGTCGCGCCCGCCGCCATCTTCGGGAACTTGAGCCACACCTCCGGCCCACGCTGCGGGATCCAGCTGATCGCGTGCCGCTCCCCGAACCCCACCAGCCCCAGCACCGCGGCGGGCACGCTCCCGGCGGCCATGGCCGCCGGCATCGGCACCACCCAGGCCCGCCGTGCCAGCAGCAGGTGGGCGGGCAGCACCAGCACCGCGAACAGGTGGGTGGAGCACACGAGGGCCACCGCCACCCCGTACACCACCCACCGCCTGGCCTCGGACCGCTCCACGGCCCGATGCAACGCCCAGAACGAGAACACCACCGCGGCCGCGGCGAACGCGTACGACCTGGCGAAGGCCCCGAAATAGGACACCGAGGGCAGGATCGCGAAGATGGCGGCCGCGATCACCCCGGCCCGCGTGCTGTGCAGCCGCCGCCCCAGATCGACGAGGAACCAGGCGGCCACGCCGATCCCCACCGCCGACGGCAGCCGCAACCACAGCTCCGCCGTGCCCGCCTTCACCCAGAAGTGCATGAACAGGTAGTACGGGAGGAAGTGACCGTCGATGTGCCGCGCCAGCTCCCACATCCCGGACAGCGAACGGGAGGCGGCGCTGATGGTGGCCAGTTCGTCGCCGTTGAGGGTGGCGGATCCCGTGCCCGTGAATGCCGCGATGCCGGCGAGCACGGACATCCACCACGGGGTGGCGGCCGTACGGAGGCGTTTGGCGGGGCGGGCGGGGGGAGCGAGCGTGGCGGCAGTGGTCACCGGGGCAGGATACGCGGGGGAAGGTGGGGATTATTCGCGTTCACCCCTTATGCGGGACCGAGGGGCGTCGAGGCAGTCCCTCTGTGGTCACGGTCCCGCGAACGTTTCACCCCGGAACCCGAACCGACCCGCCCGCGTGGGGGTTCTTCCGTCCGGCAGTCCGCGCGGGATCCACCCGCTCCGGCCCCTGCGTCGGGAGTTCCCGTCCGGCTGTCTTGGTTCGGGCCCACCCGCTCGGGCGCCCGCGTCTGGTCTCCCATCCGGCCTCCGCGTCGGATTCATCCGCCCGAGCCGTCCGAGTCGGGTTTCTCCTGCCCGAGCGGTCCGAGTCGGGTTTCTCCCGCCCAGCCATCCACGCCGAACTCGCCCGTCCGAGCGTCTGCGCCGGATCCAGCGGTGCTGCCGTCCACGTCGGGCAACGCCTGCCCCTCACGCAGCAGTCGTGCGGCGCTTGAGGCGCGGCGCCTTCCTGCAACCGGCACCCGCGGCCTGCCGGGCACGTCCCGAGACAGCAGCGCGCCCCATCCCCGGGCCCCAGCATTCCCGGGCACGCCGGCCATCCCCTCATCCCCGCCGGGCACCTACAGCGCACCTGAAAAGAGGCCCCTTACAGAGCCGGAGGAACACCCGGGGATGGCGTCGCCGGGACCGGCGCGGTCATTGCCGAGTGACGCGCGTCGGCTTCATGACAATCACCACCCGCCGCTCGGCATCCCCGACCGGCCGCTTGTACTCCAGCCCGTACCGGTTGGCCAGCACGTCGAAGAAGTCACCCGAGGGGTCGGGGTCCAGCCGCTCGACCACGCCACGGATCTCCAGGTAGCGGTACGGCTGCTCAGGGTCGTTGATAGAGACCGCCATCTGCGGATGTTGCACGACATTTCGGTACTTGATGCGATCCGTGGTGGTCGTGAAGCGCAAGTACTCCCCATCCCAGATCGCCCAGACCGGGTTCACGTTGGGCGCCCCGTCGGCCCCGATCGTCGCCAGGTGGGCGAACAGCGGGCGCTCCAGCAGGTCCAGGTGGCTGTCGGGAATGATCACGTCTCTCCTCCAAAGCGTAGACACGCCCGAGGTTATCAAAGCTTTTATATCTATCAATGTTGTACTATTCCTACCATGGGGATGCCTGTAGACGAACGCCTCGGTCTGGACATCAAGCGTGCGGAGCAGGCCCTGATCGCGGCCAAGCAGGCCGCCGTCCGGCCGGCGGGGCTGACCGTTCCCCAGTACGCGACGCTGCTCGCGCTGGCCGGCAGCCCCGGCATCTCGGGCGCGGCGCTGGCGAGAGCGTGCCTGGTCACACCCCAGGCCATGACCGTCGTCCTCAAGAACCTGGAGGAACGCGGCTTCATCGAACGCTCACCGCACCCATGGCACCGCAACGTTCTGGAGACCCGGCTGACCGAGGCCGGGCGCGCGGCGCTGACGGCGGCGGATGAGCGGGCCACGGTGATCGAACGGGCGATCGCGAGCGAGTTCAGCCCGGAGGAGCGGAACCAGCTGCGGAGCCTGCTGGCCCGATGCAACGAGGCGATCGCCCGAGCCACCCTGGAGTTGTGACGCCGCCGGTTGTGTTGCTGGGCGGGCGGGGACGGGGGCGGTGGGGTGCCCGCCGCTTGGCGGGACCGGGCGTGACACGCCGTCTGGCGAGGCGATTTGACGTGTCGCGGATCGCGACCTAGTCTTTCAGTTCGCGCCGGGAGTGAGCCGGACGCCGATCACGGCGGACGGGCCCCCGCGCAAGCCCTTTGAAATGACGAGCCACTCGGCGGAGTCGCTTCGGCGCGCTCGGAGCCTGGGTCGTCGTCTGGTGCACTGGAGATCACCGAAAAATCGGTTGATTCGACAGGCTCTGGATGACACGGTAAGTTACGAGGGTTGCCCTGGGACAACCAGGGTGCACCATCCTAAGCAAGTCTGAGTGGTCTCCAGCAAATCCCCTGGATTTGACGGATGCCGAACAGCTCGGTAAATTTTAGGAAAGCGCGAGGCACGCCTCCGAGCGAAGGTCGAGAGACTTGAGCGAAGATGTACGCGTCCGTTTCTTGAGAACTCAACAGTGTGTTAAAAGCCAGTGCATGAGTAACACATGCATATCCCCGTCATTATTGACGGTTATTGCTTG
>NZ_JBITJQ010000012.1:0-294671 GCF_044460125.1 Nonomuraea sp. NPDC050153 | reverse complement strand
ACGAAGGCGATGACCTCGCCGCGTTTGATCTCGATCGACACCTCGCGCAGGGCGGGCTCCTCGGAGCCGGGGTAGGTGAAGGTGATGCCGGAGGCGACGACGCGTTCGAAGCTCTCGGGCACCGACTCCTCGCGCGCGGCGGGGATGCGGCGTTCGGCGTCCTCGCAGAACTCCAGGAAGTCGGTGAAGTAGAGGCCCTCTTCGTAGAGGCGGTTGGTGGCGAACATGAGGTTGCTCAGCGACTGCTGCCCCGATCTGATCGCCAGGACGGCGGTGCCCGCCACCGCCAGGGGGATGGCGGCCAGGGCCAGGAGCAGGCCGAGGGCGACGTAGACGAGGGCGGAGCCGAGGCCGCCGAGAGCCTCGCCGACGAGCCGGGCGACGGTCTGGCGCCGGGCGAGCTTGAGCATGACCTCCTGCTCGGCCCTGGCCACCGCGTCGTACATGCGCAGCAGGAAGCCGCGCATGGTGAACGAGCGCACCTCGGCCGCAGGCTCGCGGTTGGCCAGCAGCTCCGCGATGATCCATTTGCGGCGGTTTGCGGGGATGAGGGCGTAGAGGGTGGTGTAGCGCATCTTGGCGCTGCGGACCGCTGCCCAGGCGTCGGGCAGCACCGCCAGCAGGAGGAGGGGGAGCAGCACGGGGTGGAGCACGCCCAGGACGCCGGCCACCGCCGTGATGCCGACCGCGGCCGTGACCACGTTGATGGCCGACGACACCACCGAGTCGGCCATGGCCACGCCGCGTAACCTGGCCCGCTGCAACGCGTCGTGGAACTCGGGGTCGTCGTAGGCCACGAGCTCCACCCGGCTGGTCAGCCCGTACAGGCGCTCCTCGGTGAGCCGGCTCACCTGGGGGTCGAGGCGGGACTGCGCCCAGCCCGCGCCGGCCTGGACGGCGGTGCGGAGCGTCGCGGCGGTCCCGACCAGGACGAGGCTGGGCAGCGCGGCCAGCACGCGGTCGGGGGTCGGGCCCTCGCTGAAGAGGGCGGTCAGGACGCCGGTGGTCGCCAGCAGGCCGAAGGCCGTGAAGACGCCGCCGAGGAGGTTGAGCGTGATGGTGGCGAGGGTGTCGCGCCGGCTGGCCCGCCAGGCCATGCGCATCGCCTGCGCCACGAGTGAGGGCAGTCGCCTGGCGATGGTCAGGAAGCCGACCGCCGCCAGCTTGTCCTGATGGGCGTGCCAGTCGGAGAAGGAGATCTCACCGAGCTCGAGCGGCTCATCGGCCATGACTTGAGTGTGCCCACGGGCACTGACAGATCTCCACCGATTATGTCTGGGCGCGCGGCGTAGTTGGTGACACACTCACAGTGATGCTGCGATCTGCCGACTTCAGCAACCTGCCGGCCGAGCCGAACGCGTTCGTGGGCCGGGAGTCCGATCTCGATGAGCTCGTCCATCTGATGCGCGTCTCCCGGGCCGTGACCCTCTGCGGCGCCGGCGGCATCGGCAAGACCCGGCTGGCTCTGCGGCTCGCGGCCAGGGTCGCCCCCGACCATCCGGGCGGCGTGTGGCTGATCGAGCTGGCCGACCTGGAGAAGGGCGAGCTGAGAGGCTACGCCGCCGCCGCGCTCGGCATCGCGGGCGATCTGGCCGAGTCGATCGCGGGACGGCGCACGCTCCTGGTGCTCGACAACTGCGAGCCCGTGATCGGGGAGTGCGCGGAGCTGTGCCGTGACCTGCTCGGGGCCTGCCCCGGGCTCACCGTGCTGGCCACCAGCAGGGAGCCGCTGCGGGTGCCGGGCGAGACCGTGTGGCGGGTGCCGCCCCTGTCGGTGGAGGGACCGGTGGACGGGCCGGCGGACCGGTCCGCGGATCGGTGCGCGGACGGATCGGTGGAGGGGGAGAGCGAGGCCGTGCGGCTGTTCGTGGCCAGGGCCACCGCCGCCAGGCCCGACTTCGAGCTGACCGACGAGAACCGGCCGCTGGTCGCGGAGCTGTGCCAGGCGCTCGACGGCCTGCCGCTGGCGATCGAGCTGGCCGCCGCCATGGTGCGGGTCCTGTCCGTGGGGCAGCTCGTCGAGCGGCTGGACGACCGGTTCAGGCTGCTGGCGGGCGGCGCGCGTACGGCTCCGGCCCGGCACCGCACGCTCAGGGCCGCAGTGGACTGGAGCTACCGGCTGCTTTCCCCGCAGGAGCGGCTGCTGCTGCGCCGCACGGCCGCCTTCCGCTCCTCGTGGACGCTCGACCTGGCCGAGGAGGTCTGCTCGGGGCCGGGGCTGCCCGAGGAGGACGTGCTGCTCAGGCTGTGTGATCTGGTGGACAAGTCGCTGGTCGCCCTCGACGGGGAGATCGCCGGTCAGGCGCGCTACCGGCTGCTGGAGACCGTCCGCGACTACGCCCTGGAGCAGCTCGCCGAGTCCGGCGAGGAGACGGAGCTGCGGCGCAGGCACCTGACGGCGCTGGCCGCGATGGCGCGCCGGTTCAAGGAGACGATCGCGCCGGGGGCGCGCACGTCGTGGCCGGTGATCGAGCGGTACGTGAACCTGTTCGACGCCCTCAAGGTCGAGGTCGGCGCGGCCTGCGACTGGTCGATCGCCATCGGACTGCCGGAGATCGCGCTGGGCCTGCTGACCGACGTGCGCTACCTGCTGGTCGGCAGCGGCAGGAAGCTCGACATGGCCGAGCGGCTCGACCGGCTGCTGTCCCTCGACGTCCCGCAGGTGCGGCCGGCGCTGCGCGGCCAGGCCACGATCCTGCGCGGCGAGCTGGCGCTGGCGGCGGGCGACCTGGAGCTGGCCGCGTGGTGCGCCCGCGCCGGGCTCGACCTGTGCAGGGCCGCCGGCGACGAGTACGGCGAGGCCGTCGGCACGATCGTGCTGGCCCAGCTCACCGGCAAGCCCGACATCCTGGCCCGCGCGCTGGAGATGGCCAGGAGCGCCGGCGACCTCATCCTGGAGTCGCTGGCCCAGGGCACCCGGGCCCAGTTCGGCCTGCACCACGGCCGCCTGCGGGAGGCGCAGCGCGGGTTCGAGGAGGTGCTGGCGATCAGCGAGGGGCTGGACAACCACGTCGGCCAGTCCTACGCCCACATCGGGCTCGCCCAGGTCGCCAGGCGCTCGGGCGACCTCGTGACGGCCAAGCGGCACTACGAGTCGGGGCTGAGCCTGCTGCGGCACGTGGACGCCAGGCAGCAGATCGTGAGCTGCCTGGCCGGGCTCGGCAAGGTGGCGCTCGACCAGGGCGACCTGGCGGAGGCCAGGGTCAGGTTCACCGAGGCGCTGGTGCTCAGCCGCGACGCGGGGCTGCGCGCGGGCATCGCCAGGCGGCTGGAGGAGTGGGCGGTGCTGGTCTCCGCCGAGGGCGACCACCGGCGGGCGGTCCTGCTGGCCGCCGCGTCGGTGGCGCTGCGCAGCCGCCAGCCGGACGCCCGTACGGAGGACGTCCTGCGACCGGCGCGGGCCGGGCTGGGCGAGGCCGTGGTCGGCATGTTGTGGGCCGAGGGCGCGGGGATGACCGCAGAGCAGGCCGTGGCCTGCGCCCTGGACGGCGCGCTGCCCGAACGCTCGGTCGAGCTGGTCGTACCGGTCAACCAGGACAGCAGGCTCACGGCCAGGGAACGTGAGATCGCCGACCTGATCGCCAGAGGGCTCAGCAACCGGGCCATCGCCGACGAACTGGTCATCAGCCCGGCGACCGCCGCGCGGCACGTGGCCAACATTCTGTCCAAGCTGGGCTTCTCCACACGTACACAGATCGCCGCATGGGTGATCGAGAGCCGGTGATCCGCGCACCTCTCTACACATTGCCGGGCCGGCCGTTTTACATCGTCGAATGGCCATGTCAGCGCATGTGCGGCCCCCGTCTGCACATCTACCGTTGCTACGTGTGATCGGCCGCCTCTCGCGGCCGGTCCATCGGGGACGTCACGCGTCCACGCGGGGCTGGGCCTCCTCGGAGGGGTGGGGGCCCGGCTCCGGGCGCGTGACAGCGGGCTCGAGTCGCGCAGGGCTCGGGCCCGCCCGCGGGAATGCACATCTGCCTACATACATCGGTGGATGCTGCGCGTGCCCGGCGGCCGTACGTTGACGGTCATGAAGCCTGCCGCCTCGACCACCGGGACAGTGATCCACGAGGTGTTCCGCCGGGCGTACGAGCGCGGGGAGCGGCCGGCGCTCGTCGATCTGCGCGGCGGCCACGTCTACGGCTACCGCCGGCTGGTGACCGAGGTGACCAGGGCGGCCTCGGGGCTCGTCCGCAGGGGCGCGCGGCGCGACCAGGTGGTGGGCGTGCACGTCTCGACGGCCGGCGCGCAGACGCTGGCCGTGCACACCGTGCTGGCGGCGGGCGGCGTCGCGGCGCCGATCGACCCCGCGCTCGGCGCCGGCGAGGTGGCCGCGCGGCTGCGGGAGTGCGACGCGCGCACCCTGATCACCACCCCCGACCTGGCGGACACGGCGGTGCTGGCGGCGGACGAGTCCCGGGTGCGCCAGGTCGTCTCGCTGGGCACGGCGCTCGACACGATCGACTTCCGCGGCCTGCTCACGCTGGAGCCCACCCCGCTGCCCGCGCTCGACGCCAAGCGCCAGACCGCGCTGCTGACGGCGGACGGCCGCCGGATGTCCCACGCCGGCCTGCTGTCCAGGATGGCGGAGCTCGACGTCCCCGTACGCCTGGCCGAGTCCGACGTCGTGCTGGCCACCTGGCCGCCCGACGGCGGGTGCGACCTGGTCGCGCTGGTCGGCCTGGGCGTGTCCAAGGGCGCGCTGGTGGTCGCGGCGGGTGGCGGCGATCTGCCCGGCACGAGCCACGACTTCAGCGTCACGGTCGTGACGGGCCCGGAGGGTGAGCTGGAGCGGGTCCGCTGAATATGCGGAGCTGTTACCCGCCCATCCCTTGACGCCGCGCGGCGGGAAGTGGGTAGATGGCCGTTGGTTGACAACGTTGTCAAATCACCAACTTCGGGGGCTTCGAAGGGATGGTGTGCGATGCGACGGTGGTTAGCGACCGTCTCGATCTCGATCGTGAGCGCGTTGAGCCTGGTGGCCTGTGGCGGTGGCGGCGGAGCCGGACAGGCGTCCCAGTCGCCGGCCGCGAGTGGCGGTGGCGGGGAGAAGAAACAGGTTGAGGTCTTCTCCTGGTGGACGGGCCCCGGTGAGGCCGACGGCCTCCAGGCGATGAAGAAGATCTTCGAGCAGCAGAATCCGAACTACACGTTCTTCGACGCGGCGGTGGCGGGCGGCTCCGGTGACAAGGCCAAGGCCCTGCTCCAGTCGAAGCTCCAGGCCAGCACCCCGCCCGATACTTTCCAGGGACACGCGGGCGCCGAGCTGCAGGGCTACATCAAGGCCGGCAACCTGGAGGACCTGACCTTCCTCTATGACGAGCTGAAGCTGAAGGACGTCTTCCCCGCGCAGCTCGTCGACCAGATCAGCGTCGACGGCAAGATCTACTCGGTGCCGGTGAACATCCACCGGTCCAACGTGCTGTGGTTCAACCCGGTCGTGCTCAAGGAGGCCGGCGTGGCCGCCGCGCCCAAGACGATCGACGAGTTCATCGCGGACCTGGAGAAGGTCAAGGCCAAGGGCAAGATCCCGCTGTCCATCGGCTCCGAGTGGACCGTCACCCACCTGCTGGAGAACGTGCTGCTCGGCTCCATCGGCACCGACGCCTACAACGCGCTGTTCAAGCCGGGCGCCGACTGGAACAGCCCGCAGGTGACCAAGGCGCTGGAGAGCTTCGCCAAGATCATGTCGTACGCGGGCGACCCGCAGGACGACTGGCAGCCGGCCGCCAAGCAGGTCGCCGACGGCGAGGCCGCGTTCAACATCATGGGCGACTGGGCGTACGGCTACTTCCACAACCCGCCGGAGGGCGGCCTGGGCAAGAAGTCGAAGACGGACTTCGACTGGGCGCCGGCTCCCGGGACCGAGGGCACGTACATGTGGCTGTCCGACAGCTTCACCCTCCCCAAGGGCGCGAAGAACCGTGACGGAGCCATCGCCTGGCTGAAGGTCGCGGCCGGCAAGGAGGGGCAGGACGCCTTCAACCCCAAGAAGGGCTCCATCCCCGCCCGCAAGGACGCCGACCAGTCCCTCTACACCGACTACCTGGCCGACGCGCTGAAGGACTGGTCGAGCAACAAGCTCGCCGGGTCGATCCAGCACGGCGTCTCGGTCAACCAGCCGTGGCTGGCGGCGATCACCGAGGCGGTCGGCCTGTTCATCGGCAGCAAGGACGTCAAGGCCCTGCAGCAGGGGCTCGCCGACGCGGCCAAGTCCAACGCTCAATGACTCGTCGGGCTCCGGCGGGCGTCGCGCCCGCCGGGCCCGTGGGAGGGAATGCTTGTGAGGCGGGCACGCACGTGGCTGCCCGGACTCCTCCTCGTCACGCCGTCGATCATCCTGATCGGCGTCTTCGTGTACGGCCTGCTCGGCTGGAACTTCCGGCTGGCCATGACGGACAAGCACGATGAGGTGTCCGAGGGGAAGTTCGTGGGGCTGCGGAACTTCATCGACATCTGGGACCAGCCGCGGTGGCACCTCTCGGTGAACCACGCGATCGTCTTCACGGTCGTGTTCGTGCTGGGCGCGCTCCTGCTCGGATGGCTCCTGGCGTTCCTCATGGAGAAGGGGATCAGGGGCGAGGGGACGTTCCGGGCGATCTACCTGTTCCCGATGGCCATCTCGTTCGTCGCGACCGGCATCGTGTGGCGGTGGCTGATGAACTCGGGGACGGGGGAGCGGGCGGTCGGCCTGAACCGGCTGCTCGACTGGATCGGGCTGCCGCAGTGGCAGTGGTTCAGGGATCCGGACTGGGGGATGGCCGCGATGGCGATCCCCGCCATCTGGCAGATGTCCGGATATGTCATGGCACTGTTTCTGGCCGGCTTCCGCGGCGTGCCCGAGGAACTGCGGGAGGCCGCGCGGGTGGACGGCTGCAACGAGTGGGGCGTCTACCGGCACGTCGTGCTGCCCCTGCTCCGGCCGGTCACCCTGTCCGCGCTGATCATCCTGGGACACATCTCGCTCAAGGTGTTCGACCTGATCGTGGCGGTGTCGGGCAAGCAGATCATCACGGACGTGCCCGCGGTGTTCATGTGGGTGGCGGTGTTCGACTCGCACGATCCGGCCAAGGGCGCCACGATCGCCTCGTACATCGTGCTGAGCGTGGCGGTCTTCGTGATCCCGTACCTGATCTGGTCCGTGCGTGCGGAGCGGCGAACGGAGAGGCGCTCATGACGGCGGTGGCCACGCGCCGGGCGGTCTTTCCCTGGCTGCGTCTCGGGTTGCTGATCCTCTTCGTGGTGATCTTCCTGATCCCCATCTACGTGCTGCTGGTCACCAGTTTCAAGCCGCTCACGGAGGCCGACCCCGGCCAGGCGTGGAACCTGCCGCGGACGTGGACGACCGAGGCGTGGCGGGTGGCCTGGGAGAAGCTGGCCCCCGGCCTGTGGAACAGCGTGCTGCTGGCCGTGCCCGGCTCGCTGCTGTCGTGCGCGCTCGGCTCCATGAACGGCTACGTGCTGTCCAAGTGGCGCTTCCCCGGGGCGGACGTGCTGTTCACGCTGTTCCTGTTCGGCATGTTCATCCCGTACCAGGGGGTCATGATCCCGCTGGTGCAGCTGCTCGTGGGGCTGAACGAGCTGACCGGGCTGCAGGGCGTCTTCTACGGCGGCATCCCCGGGCTGGTGCTGGCCCACGTCGTCTACGGCATCCCGATCTGCACGCTGATCTTCCGCAACTACTACGTCACGATCCCGGACGAGCTGATCGAGGCCTCCCGGGTGGACGGGGCGGGCATGCTGCGGACGTACTGGTCGGTGGTGCTGCCGGTGTCGGCGCCCGCCATCGCGGTGGTCGTCATCTGGCAGTTCACCTCGCTCTGGAACGACTTCCTGTTCGCCGTCTTCCTGACCGGGCCGACGAGCTGGCCCACGACCGTGATGCTGAACAACATCGCCGGTGCGCAGGCCACCCCGTACAGCCAGCAGATGGCGGCGGCCATCCTGTCGTCGATCCCGACGATGCTGATCTACGTCCTGCTGGGCAGGTTCTTCATGCGCGGGCTGATGGCGGGGGCGCTCAAGGGGTAGCCGCGTGGGCCAGGGGCTCGCCGCGCACGTAGCGGGCCACGTCGGCGGCCACGATGGAGGCCGCCTTCACGGCCGTCTGCTTGCTGGCCCCTGCCAGGTGCGGGGTCATGATCAGGTTCGGGGTGGTGAGCAGGCGTGAGCCGGCCGGGATGGGCTCCTCCGGGAAGACGTCCATGGCCGCCCCGAACAGGTGGCCCGACACCAGGGCGTCGCACACGGCGTCGTAGTCGACCAGCGCGCCCCTGGCGCAGTTGACCAGGACCGAGCCGCGCGGCATGGCGGCGAGCTCGGCCGCGCCGATCATGCCGTTGGTCTCGGGGGTGGCGCGGGCGTGCAGGGAGACGAAGTGGGAGCGCCGCAGCAGCTCGTCCAGCTCGACCCGGCCGGGCACGTCCACGTACGGGTCATGGACCAGCACCTCCGCGCCGAAGCCTTCGAGCATGCGGGCCACGCGGCGGCCGATGGCGCCGTAGCCGACCAGGCCGACCGTGCTGCCGTCCAGCTCGGGGCCGACGTTGTCGTACATGTAGTAGTCGCCCCGCCACACGCCCCCCGCCAGGTCGCCGTGCGTCTGGGGGATCCTGCGGGTGGCGGCCAGCAGCATGGCCAGGGTGTGTTCGGCGGTGGCCACCGCGTTGCGCCCGGGCGCGAACGTCACGGCCACGCCCGCCGCCTTGGCCGCCTCCAGGTTGGCGTTGACCGGGCCGCCCCGGCTCACGCAGAACAGCCGCAGGTCGGGAGAGGCGTCCAGGACCCGCTTGGTCAACGGGGCCATCTGGGTCACGCAGACCTCGACGCCGCGTAGCGCCTCGATCAGCTCGTCCTCCACGTCCGAGGCCTCGTCCACCTCGCCCACCCGGCCGAACGGCTCGACCGGCCACGGCAGCGTCAGCTCGCTGATGTCCACCTCGCCGGGGACCTCGCGCCTGAGCGCGTCGATGAGCAGGCGGTTCTGGACGAAGTGGTCGCCCGCGGCAAGGACTCGGATGGTCAACGAACGGCTCCAATCGAGGAGTTGTACTGCAGCATCGCGGCCCGCCGTCCGTCGCCGAGCTCCGGCAGGCGCAGCTCGGTGAGCGCGCAGTTGTCCAGGCGCGGGAACAGCCGCCGGTACTCGCCGAGCGGCACCCCGATCAGGCGGCACAGGGCGAGCCTGATGGCGGTCGTGTGCGCGACCACCAGCACGCGCCCGCCGGGGTGGGCGGCGGCGATGTCGTCGAGGGCGGCCACGAACCGGTCGGCGGCCAGGTGCGGGTCCTCGCCGCCGGGCAGCGGGTGCCCGGCCGGGTCGGACTCGAACGCGGCACGCGCCTCGGGGAAGCGAGCCGCCATCTCGGCCGAGGTCAGGCCCTCGCCCTGGCCGAAGTCCAGCTCGCGCAGCCTCGGGTCGGTCCGCAGCTCCACGCCGGCCTTGTCGGCACCGGCCGCGGCGGTGATCCGGGCCCGGCTGAGCGTGGAGGCCCACACGGCCGCCAGGCCCGCCTGACCGGCCCACTCGGCCAGCTGGGCGGCCTGGGCGTGGCCGCGCGGGGTCAGCTCGATGTCGCTGACCCCCGCGTAGCGGTTCTCGGCGTGCCAGACGGTCTCGCCGTGGCGGACCAGGACGAGGTCGGTCATCGGGTGGTCCTCTCGCGGGCGTGTGCGGCGGCGGCCGGGTCGAGCCAGCCGCGCCGTTCCAGCTCTGTGACGAAACGCAGGTAGGGCTCGGTGAGGTCGGCGCCCGACGGGTCGACGACCGCGCGGGTCCTGATCATCCGTTCGGGATCGCCGCCCGCCAGGACGGCCATGCCCAGGGCGGGCTCGGCGTTCTCCCGCAGCGTCACGGGACGTCCCAGGACGTCCGCCCTGAGCCGGGTCCAGTACGCGCTGCGGGTGGCGCCGCCGGTCAGGATGATCTCGCCGTCCACCGGGGCGCCGAGCAGGTCGAGGTAGTCGAAGCAGAGGCGTTCGACGAAGGCCGCGCCGAGCAGGATCGCCGCGTAGCGCTCGACATCGTCGGCCGGGTCGCCGAGCGTGAACCCCTCGGCCTGGGGGGCGTCGAACGGGAAGCGCTCGCCCCGCGAGACCAGCGGGTACGTGAGGTTCGCGGGCGGGCCGGGCCGGGCGGCGGCCTGGGCGCTCAGCGCGTCGAGGTCGCGGCCGGGCAGGTCGCGGGAGAGCACGCCGGCGCCGGTGCTCGACGCGCCGCCCGGCAGCCACGAGCCGTCCGGCGCGCGGTGCGAGTAGACGACGCCGAGCGGGTCGTGGATCAGCTCCTTCGTCACGCCCTTGAGCACCAGCGTCGTGCCCAGCACGGAGTTCCAGCTCCCGACCCGGGTGGCGCCCGCGCCGAGCTGGGCGGCGCACCCGTCGGTGGTCCCGGCGATCACGGGCGTGCCGGCGGGGATGCCGGTCTCCTCGGCGGCGGCCGCGCAGACCGCGCCCAGCCGGGTGCCGGGCCGTACGACCTCGGGGAGCAGCTCCGCGGGCACGTCCAGGGCGTCCAGCACCTCGGACGGCCAGCGCTCCTCGATGAGGTCCACACCGGTCTTGAGCGCATTGCTGAGGTCGGTGGCGACCTCGTGGCCGACGAGGCGGCGGTTGACGAAGTCGTTCTGGTGCGCGAGCCGCGCCCCGGCGGGGGCGTCCCGGAGCAGCCACAGGAGCTTGGGCAGCGCCCAGTTGGGCTGCATGCGCCGGTAGCCGAGCCGCTCCCACACGGCGGCGCCCACCTCGTTGGCGCGCCCGGCGTCGGCGCGCCGGTCGTCGTACATGAGCGCGGGCGTCAGCGCCCGGCCGCCGGGGCCGGTGAGCAGGATCGTTCCAGAGGTGGCGGCCACAGCCACGCCCGCCACCTGCTCGGACGGCACGTCGCGCAGCGCCTCGCGGGTGGCGGCGGCCAGCTCGCGCCACCACTGCTCGGGGTCCTGCTCGTGGCGGGGCCCGTCGCGGTGGCTGGTCAGCGGCCGGCCGGCCGTGCCGACCACCTGCCCGTCCCCGGAGACGGCCATCGCCCGCACGCTCTGGGTCCCGAGATCGATGCCTACCCAAACGCTCATGTACGGCCCCTCATCTCGGCCAGCAGCGGCCAGGAGACCGCGTTCGCCTGGCGCAGGGTCAAGAAGTCGTCGAACAGCCGGTCGTACAACGCCTGGCGGGCGGGGTTGGGTTCGAGCGCGTCGCGCAGCCGCACATGCTCCGAGGCGGCCGCTGCGATGGACGGGGCGGCGGCGGTGGCGGCCAGCCCCACCAGGTACGCGCCCCGCGCGCCCACCTCGGTGTCGGCCGGGCGGCGCACGGGCAGGCCGGTGACATCGGCGATCAGCTGGAGCCAGGCGGTGCTGTTCGAACCGCCCCCGCACACGCGCAGCTCCGTGGGCGCGGCGCCGGTGGCGGCCAGGCAGTCGCGGATGACCATCGTGAGCCCTTCGAGCGCCGCCCTGGCGACGTCCTCGCGGCCGTGCTCGAACGACATGCCCAGCAGCGAGCCCCTGGCCAGCGGGTCGGAGAACGGCGCCCGCTCACCGGCGGGCGACAGGTACGGCAGGAGCGTCAGCCCACGCGCGCCCGGCCCGCTCCCCAGGGCCAGCTCGCCCAGCTCGGCCGGGTCGCGCAGGCCCAGCATGCGGCACGTCCACTGCACCACCTCGGTGCCCGCGAACGTGGGGAAGGCCCGCAGGTAGCCGCCGGGCAGCGCGATCGTGATCCCGATCGGCTCGCCCTCCAGGTCGGCGGAGTCGACGATGACCTCGGTGCACAGCGTGGTGCCGAGAATGCCGCACGCCTGCCCGGCCCGCACCGCGCCCGCGCCCAGCGCCGTGGCGGCGATGTCGTACGGGGCCATCACGACCGGCGTCCCGGCGGGCAGCCCGAGCGCGGGGGCCGCGTCCCGGGACAGCTCGGCGACGTGGCCGGAGCGGATCGGGGGCAGCAGGCGCTCGGCCCACTCCGTCCCGAACAGGGCCTGCAGCGCGGGGGAGTACGCCCGCGCCCGCAGGTCCATGAACGGCGCGGAGGCGTCGGACTCGTCGGCCACCAGCTCCCCGGTCATCCGCGCGAAGATCCAGCCGCCGCAGGTCAGCATGGCGCTCGACCGCTCCAGCCGCTCGGGGTCGTTCGCGCGCAGCCAGGTCAGGATCGCGTGCGGCAGCCCGGAGGCGGCCGACGAGCCGTTGAGCCGGAACGCCTCGGCCGCGGTCCCGGAGCGGGTCCAGCCGTCCACGGTCGTGGCCGCCCTGGCGTCGTTCCAGAGGATCGCGGGCCCGGTCGGCTCGCCGTCGGGGCCGACCAGCCAGCAGCCGTCGCCCTGGGCCGTCACGGCCACGAAGTCCACCGTCCCCACCTGGGCGGCGACCTCGCGCACGGTGGCGGCGACCGCGTCCCAGACGGCGTTCATGTCCTGCTCGGCGTGGCCGGGCAGGGGCCTGGAGACCACGGTCTCCCGCCGGGCGACGAACGCCTCCGCGCCCTCGGCGTCGTACCCGACGGCCTTGATGACCGTGGTGCCCGCGTCCACGCAGATGATCGCCATCAGGCCCTGCCGTGGGAGGTCCTCGACCGGCGCGACACGGAGTCGACGATCACGGCGAGCAGCAACACCGCGCCGGTGACCACGAACCTGATCGACGAGTCGAGGTTGAGCAGGGTCAGGCCGCTGGAGATGGACTGGATGACGATGATCCCGAGCAGCGCGCCGAACGCGGTGCCGCGCCCGCCGAACAGGCTCGTCCCGCCGATCACGGCCGCCGCGATGGCGTTGAGGTTGACGTCGCCCGAGCCGCTGGACTGGTTGGCCGCGGCGAGCCTGGCCGCGGCCAGGATGCCGCCGACCGCGGCGAACGTCGAGCAGAGCACGAACACCGAGGTGTAGACGGCCCTGACGTTGATGCCGGCCCGGCGGGCGGCCTCCACGTTGCCGCCGACGGCGTAGACGGCCCTGCCCCACTTCGTCCGCGACAGCAGGTAGTGCATGATCAGCACGAGCGCCACGAAGAAGACGAACATCCAGCCCACACCGCGCGTCTGGCCCAGGTACCAGACCACGAAGGCCAGCACCACCAGCAGCGCCACGCTCCTGACGGCCAGCGTGGACACGCTCCTGGCCGACAGCCCGGCCTTGCGCCGCTCCTGCGCGTGCAGGTATCCGGTGACGAACAGCCAGACGGCCGCGATGACCGCGAACGTGTACGACAGCCAGGCCGGCGCGAAGTCGAGCTGCGCGAAGTTCACCAGGCCAGAGTCGAAGGGCAGGTTGATCGACCCCTTGGTGCCCAGCACGTACAGCTGGAGCCCGAGGAAGGCGAGCAGGCCGGCCAGCGTGATCACGAAGCTCGGCACGCCGAACCGGTTGAACAGCTGCCCGTACACCCAGCCGATGACCGCTCCCATGATCACCGCGGCGGCGATGGCCAGCCAGACCGGCAGCCCCTGACCCACGAACAGCACCGCGAGCACGGCACCCGACAGCCCGCTGACCGAGCCGACCGACAGGTCGATCTGGCCCACCAGCAGGACGCAGACGATGCCGAGCGAGATGATGCCGACGGCGGCGGACTCCAGGGTGAGGTTCACCAGGTTCGCGCTGGACAGGAAGATCGGGTTCAGGATCTGCAGGACCGTCCAGATGACCACGAGCCCGACCACGACGGGGATGACGCCCAGGTCGCCGCCGCGGGCCCGCTCGACCACGTCGGCGAGCGCGCCGCGCACGCCGTCGCGGTTCTGCAGCCGCTCGTCCTGGCGGTCCGTCGTCACTGTGCTCAAGACTTGGCTCCCTTCCGCGCCCGCCTGGACACCACGTTGTCGGTGGCGCCGGTGATGGCGGCGATGATGTCCTCGGTGGAGACCTGGTCCACGTCGAACACGCCGTTGTTGCGGCCGAGCCGCAGCACGGCGACGGTGTCGGCGACGGCCTTCACGTCGGCCATGTTGTGGCTGATCATGACGACGCCCAGGCCGTTCTCGCGCAGCCGCTCGACCAGGTTGAGCACTTCCGCCGTCTGCGCCACGCCCAGCGCGGCGGTGGGCTCGTCGAGGATGATGACCTTCGGGTCGCCGAGCAGCGATCTGGCGATGGCCACCGTCTGCCGCTGGCCACCCGACAGCGCCGCGACCGGCACCCGTACGCTCGGGATCTTGGCGGAGAGCTGGCGGAGCAGCTCCCACGAGCGGGTCTCCATGGCCACGTCGTTGAGGCGCAGCGGGCGGATCTCCTGGCCGAGGAACAGGTTCTGGATCACGTTGAGGTTCTCGCAGAGCGCCAGGTCCTGGAAGACCGTGGCGATGCCGAGCTTGTGCGCGGCGGCCGGGGTGGGGATCTCGACCTCGTTCCCCTCGAACGTGATCGTGCCGCCGTCCGGCGGGTGCACGCCCGAGAGGATCTTGACCAGCGTCGACTTGCCCGCGCCGTTGTCCCCGACGACGGCGACGACCTGGCCGGCGGCGACGTCGAGCTCGATGTCGGTCAGCGCCGCCACCGCGCCGAAGGTCTTGCTGATCCCGCGCAGGGAGAGGACGTTCATCACTTGATTCCGAGCTCGGCGCAACCCTTGGCGTACTCGCCGGCGCAGGCCTCGGCGGCCTTCATGATGCCGCTGTCGAACAGCACTTCCTTGATGTTCTCCGTGGTCACCACCGTGGGCACGAACAGCTCCGACGGGGTGTTGTAGAGCGTGGTCTTGCCGGCGGGCTTCTTGCCCTGCATGAACTCCCACGCCACGTTCGCGGAGGCCTCGGCCACGATCTTGATCGGCTTCGAGATCGTGTTGTACTGGTCGCCCGAGATGATGCGCTGGGCGGCGGCCAGTTCGGCGTCGTTGCCGGTGATCGGCGGCACCTTCACGCCCGCGGCCTTGAACGCGGCGATCGAGCCGCCGCCGGTGCCGTCGTTGGCCGCGACCACGCCGGCGATCTGGTCCTTGAACTGCGTGATCTGGCCGCTGACCCAGGTTTGCGCCTTCTCCGGCTGCCAGTCGGGGGTGTCGTACTCGGCCAGCAGCTTGAACCCGCTCGGGTCGACCGCGCTGTGGATGCCCTTCTTGATCAGCCCGGCGGCCGCGTCCGTGGGCGAGCCGTTGACCTGGAGGATCCCGCCCTTGGCGTTCTCCTTCTTCAGGTGGTCGACCAGGGACTGGGCGATCATGGCGCCGATCTTCTCGTTGTCGAACGAGATGTAGTAGTCGGCGGGCGTGGCCGGGATCGGCCGGTCGTAGGCGATGACCGGCACCTGCTGCGACTGGGCCGACTTGACGATGGTGGCCGCCGCGGCGGAGTCGACGGGGTCGATCACGATGGCCTTGACGCCCTGGGCGAGCGCGGAGTTGGCCTGTTGCTGCTGCTTGGCGGCGTCGGAGTCGGCGTTCTGGTAGATGACCTCGCAGGTCGGGCAGAGCTGCTTCATCTTGGCCTCGAACAGCGGCCTGTCCGCCAGCTCGTACCGGGTGGAGGCGAGGTCGGGCATGAGGAAGGCGACCTTGGCGTTCTGGACGGCGCCGCCACCGCTGGTGTTCCCGCCGGTCGAGCCGGAGTCGGAGCCGCACGCGGCCAGCACCGAGCCTGCGAGCACTGCCACTGCGGCGAACGCGGAGGTCCGCATCTTAGCTCTGTTCACGGGTTTGTTCCTCACTTGCTACCGGGATTCCTGACGCAAAGCCCCCGAAACAGGACAATGCCCCGCACAACCAGGCACATCCTGTGGTGCGGCTCACGGTAGCGCGCGCTCTGAAACTTTGTCCAGCAAAAATGTTCAGAGCTGGTGTGCGGCGGCCACCAGGCCCTCTGCCGTCGGGACGTCCGTGACGAGCTGGTTGAAGTAGCCGCCCTTGGCCCCCGCGACGATGGACAGGACCTTCTCGGCGCCCACCGCGACCGCGATCGTGGCGGGGATGCGGCGCAGCTCCTCCGGCTCGGTGGCGACCAGGCGCTCGCTGCCCGGGTACGTGACGGGCTCGCCGTCGCGGTCGTAGACGCGCATGCACACGTCGCCCACGGCCTGGCGCAGGCTGTCGGCGTCGCGCGGCATGAGGGCGGGCGTCATCTGCCGCATCAGCGGGGCCGAGCCGACGCCGACGATGGCGCACTTGGCGTGCGCCCACAGGTCCATGACCCGGCGCACGGACGGCTCGTGCTGCAGCGAGTAGAACAGCTCGGGGCCGGGCAGCGCGGGCGCGTAGAGGTAGGCGGGCACGCCGCCGACGCGTTCGGCCAGGATGCGGGTGGTCTCGTTGGTCTGGAACCAGGGCTGCGGCTCCTCCTGACCGCCCACCGCGGGCGCGATCGTGACCCCCGGATACTGGCCGAGCCCTTCGCGGGCGCACTCGTAGACCGTGGTGCCGGACGAGACGAGCACGACGTCGCCGGACTCCAGCCCGACCGCCGCCAGCGCGCGGGTCACGGCCGGCGCCAGCCACGGGCCCAGGGCCGGGCCGCTGACCTTGGGCACCAGGTAGACGCGCTGCAGGTCGAGCGCCTGCGCCACCTCGGCGGCCAGCGGGCCGTCCGCGAGCGTGGCCGGCCGGTGCACCTTGATCTCGACGATGCCCTGCTTGCGGGCCTCGGTGAGCAGCCGGCTCACGGTCGCCCTGGAGACGCCGAGCCGCTGGGCGATGTCGCCCTGGGTGGCCTCCTCGATGTAGTACTGCTGGGCGGCCGCGTACATCAGCTCAAGCGGGAACCTGGCCTGCGTCTCGGGTGCGACGTCGGCGGCATTCATGCGCGCGCTCCTGTGAACATTTTTGCTGAACCGATGCGCAAACGACTATAGGCGGTGATGTCCCGGGGGGCCAGCGCCGCGTCCTCTGCTGGAAAGGCTAGCCGCCATTGGCGAACTCTAGGCACGGTCGCTACGCTGCGCTTACGATCGACTGCGCAAGGTAGTGATTCGGTGGGGGAGGGGCAATGTCCAAAGGGATGTTCGTCGTCGCGGTGGCCGTCGGTCTGATGGCCGGGAACATGGCGCCGCCCGCCGTGGCGGCGGCCACGGTCCTGCGCTGCGACACGTACGTGCACGCGCAGGACAACGACCTCGGCATCGCGTCCTGCACCAACCCCACGGGCCAGACCTGGAAGTTCCGGGCCGTGGTGGTCTGCGGCCGGGCGCCGGACGTCGTGGGCGAGTGGGTGACGCTCCCGCCCGGCGCGTCGGGGGAGTCGCAGGGATACTGCGGCGGCATCTTCACCAGCGGCGTGGGCGCCGTGGGCGTGGACGAGCGGGTCGTCTGACCGGTCAGCCCACTGGGGGCAGCTCGCCGGAGCCGCGGGCGATGAGCCGTACCGGCAGCTCGATGTGCTCCGGCGGGCCCGTGTCGCCGCGCAGACGGCGGAAGAGCAGCTCGGCCGCCACTCGCCCCATCCACGCCGGGTCCTGCGCCACCACGCTCACTCCTGGCGACAGCAGGTCGGCCAGCTCGAAGTCGTCGAACCCCACCAGCGCCACCCGGCGCCCCGCCAGCGCCCGCAACGCCGTCACGGTGTAGCGGCCGTTGCCGGTGAACAGCGCGGACGGCGGATCGTCCAGGGCGAACATGCGGGCCAGGTCCGCGCGTACGGTCTCCGGCGAGGGTGGCCGCATCGACACCAGCCGCTCGTCGAACAGCCCTCCGAGCGCCTGCCGGTAGCCGTTGAGCCGCTCGGCCGCGGTGAAGATCCACGAGGCGTCCCCCAGGAAGGCGATCCTGCGGTGGCCGTGGCCCATGAGGTGGCGGACCGCCTCCCCGGCGCCGCCCAGGTTGTCGGCGAGCACCGTGTCCACGTCGATCCCCGCGCCCGGCGGCCGGTCGGCGAACACCACCGGCGTGCCGGCCTCCAGCTCGGGCCGCAGGTACGTGTGGTCCTCGCCGGCGGGCACCACGATCAGCCCGTCCACCCGGCGCGCGCAGAACGTCTCGACCAGCTCGCGCTCCCTGAGCGGCTCCTCGCTCGACGACCCGCTCAGCAGCAGGCAGCCGTGCTCGATGACGACGTCCTCGACGGCCCTGCTCAGACCTGAGTAGAAGGGGTCGGCCACGTCCTCGATGACCAGCCCGATCGTGGCGGTCCTGCCCCTGCGCAGCACCGCCGCGCTCTCGTTGCGGCTGTAGCCCAGCCGCTCGATGGCCGCGCGCACCCGCTCGGCCGTGGCCGGGTGGACGCCGGGCTCGCCGTTCACGACCCGCGAGACGGTCTTGAGCGCCACGCCCGCCGCCGAGGCGACGTCTTTCATCGTCGGTCTCACGCCAGGATCATTCCTCACCCGGACCAGGTAGACAACGTTGTCAAGCGTTATGCGAGAGTGGTCCTCTATGTCGTTGAGATCTGCCGTGCTGGTGATCGGGGTCGTGCTGGCCGCGCTCAACCTGCGCCCCGCCATCGCCGGTGTCTCCCCGCTCCTCGACGAGATCATGAAGGACGTGGGCCTGTCGCCCGCCGGCGGCGGCGCGGTCACCACGGTCATGGTGGTCTGCCTCGGCGTGTTCGGGCCGGTCACGCCGCTGCTCGCGCGGCGCCTCGGGCTCGACCGCACGCTGCTGGCCGGCCTGCTGGTGATCGCGGCGGGCCTGACGCTGCGCGGCCTCGACGGCGCGCCCGTGCTCTACCTCGGCTCGGCCCTCGCCGCCACGGCCATCGCCGTCATGAACGTCTCCATGCCCGCCGTCGTCAAGGAGCACTTCCCCACCCGGGTCAACCTGCTGACCGGCGTCTACGTCGCCTCGGTGGTGGCCGGCGCCACCCTCGCCTCGGGGCTGGTCATCCCCATCGAGCACGCCACCGGGTACGACTGGCGCGGCGTCTCGGCGCTGCTCGCCGTGCCCGCCCTGCTGGCCGCGCTGTTCTGGCTGCCCCAGGCGCTGCGCAAGCAGAGCGGGGCGCAGAACGGGCCCAGGCCGTTCGGCGTGGTGCTCAGGAGCCCCGTGACCTGGGCCGTGACCGCCCTCATGGGCCTGCAGTCGCTCACCTTCTACGTCATGCTGGCCTGGCTGCCGACGATCTTCCTGGAGGCCGGGCTCCCCGCGGACCAGGCCGGATACCTGCTCAGCCTGACGAACCTGGTCCAGGTCCTCACCTCGCTGGCGATCCCCGTGCTGGCCGGCCGGCGGGTCTCGCAGGTGCCGTACGTGGTCGGCGCCGGGGTGCTGACCGTGTTCGGCTACCTCGGCATGCTGCTGGCCCCCATGGCCGCGCCCTGGGTGTGGATGATCGTGCTGGGGATCGGCCAGGGGGCCTCGCTCGCGCTGGCGCTGCTGATCATCGCGCTGCGGCCCGCCGATCCGGCCACCGTGACCGCGCTCTCGGCCGTGGCCCAGTCCGTCGGGTACGTGATCGCGGCGCTGGGACCGATGCTGTTCGGGCTCCTCAGGGAGGTCTCCGGCGGCTGGACGGTGCCGCTGCTGGCGGGGCTGGGGGTGCTCATGGTGCAGATCACGGCTGGGTGGTTCGCTGGACGGCCTGCTACCTTAGGTAAGGCTAACCTTTAGGGGGATTCAGGGTGCTGACCGAGACGCTCCAGCGGGTCGCCGACGCGCGTGGCGGGGTGCTGGGCGTCGAGCCAAACCTGGTCATCGAGCCGGACGAGAGCTGGACGCCGGTCGCCGAGCTGCTGCGGGAGCCGTACGCGCGGCTGCTCGGGCTGATCGACGAGACGGCGGCGCGCTGGAACGCGCCACGCCACGTCGGCGCCGCGCTGTTCTGGAAGACCTACGGCTACTGGCACACGATGCCCATGGCGCTCGGCTGGGCGCTGGACGGGCGGGTGCCGATCATGCGGCCGGCGGACACGTACTTCAAGGTGTCGGAGGCCGGGGTGACGATCGCGGCCACGCGGGTGAGCTGGTCCGCCGACGCCGCCGCGATCCGCGAGGCGCTCGCCGAGTCGCAGCAGCCGCTGGTGACGGCCATCGGTTCGGTTGCCAAGGTAGGCGAGCGGACGCTGTGGGGATCGACCGCGGAGGCGCTCGCCCACCCGCTGACGTCGATCGTGCCGGGCGACTACCTGCGGCTGCTGAAGGAGATCGGCCCGCCGGTCGACGGGCTGATCGAGCCCGCCGGCGACGGCTACTTCCGCAGGACCTGCTGTCTGTGGATCACGTTGCCCGACGTCGAGCCCTGCGGAAGCTGCTGCGTGCTCAGGCCACCACGACGTCGTCCAGCGGCCTGAGCTCGTCGGCGTAGCTGACCGAGACGCGGCGCATGACGCCGGTGTCGTCGATGGAGTACTGGCCGAGCCGCCACAGCGGCGGCGAGTAGGCGTGGATGGAGACGCTCTCGTCCACCGCGCCGTTGAGCCGGTGGATGTGGTCGGGCCCGAACGAGAACGACTGCCCTTCCGAGACCACGGTCTCCAGGTGCTCGCCGCCGATGCGCGGGTTGCACTCCGCCAGCGCGCCCTGCACCACGTGGACGGCGCCGGAGGAGATGTCGTGGTCGTGCCAGCCGGTGTCGTCCTCGGGACGCCAGCAGAGCAGCCAGACGTCCACGTACGCGTCGCGGTAGAGCGAGGCGTAATGCCTGCCGCCGTCCTCGGGGAACTCAACCTGGTCCCGCCACTCCTCGGGGTGTGCGGCCAGTTCGTTCACCAGGTCGCGCAGTTCGCGCCGGTCGAGCGTGCGTTCGGGCAGTTGGGCACAGGTGCCCCCGTCCTGGATCTGCTTCGTGCTCACGTACGAGTCTCCCTTCTGCTGCTTATGGCCTTCACTCCGTGAAGGCGGGCTCGGTCGCTGGGGAGCCGTTGCCTTCCCTCGTCGCTCTGGTCGCTGCGCTCCCGGCGCTCCTCAGTCCAGGCAACGGCGCTCCCTCGCCAGTAGTCGACGGGGGTTGGCGACCCGGATGGCGTGGCCGGCGGCTGCGCCGAGTCCGGGGTCGGATGCGGTGGCGTAAGGGGCGTCCGAGCCGTTGACGACGACGTCGATGCCCAGCTCGCGGACGATCGCGTCGATCGCCCGCGGGCCGTAGGAGGAGGTCTCCACGAAGAAGCCCGGATCGACCAGGCCGCGGGTGCCGCCGCCCCTGGCGATCAGGCGCTCCGAGTGCAGCGGGGCCAGCCCCGCGAGCGCCGCGAAGCAGACCCGCAGCTCGGGGTGCCTGGGCCGGACGACGGCGTGGAAGTAGTGCCAGGCGGCGTGCAACTGCTGCACGTACGACACCACGGCCGGCCACCAGGGCGGCGTGCCCGGGGTCTTCGCGGCCGGGCCCGGGTGGACGAACAGCGGCAGGTCCCTGTCGGTCAGCACCTCGAGCAGGCCGTCGTCGGGCACGGCCGTCGCGGGGAGCTGCAGCCCGGCGAAGCCTCGGTCGAGGTCCCGGGCCAGGCGCTCGGGGTCGGGCCGGCTGAGGCAGGTGGACGCCCAGGCCCCGAACGGCTCGCCCAGCGCGAGCGCGCCGTCGTGGTAGGCGTCGACGACCGGCCAGGACTCCTCGGGCGGCAGGAACTCGATGCCCAGCGGGCTCGACGGCGACACCAGCGCCAGCTCCAGGCCGGTGGTGTCGCGGTGTTCGAGGTCATGGGGGTCGATCTCGAACGGGGGCTCGCCGTCGAGGAGCAACGTCCAGCCGTCGACACGGGGAGGGGCCGAGCGGGCGCGCAGGGCGTCGACGAGCGGGCGCGTCCAGACATGCTGATGGACGTCGATGCTCACGACTCCTCCTTCCCCTATTTCCTACTAACATTACAGGTAACCTGCGCCACCTTGCGACACCGGGCGGTGAAGCGTTTCAGTGATACGGTTCAGTGAACCGCTTCACAAGGCCGTTTGTCAACGGCTCGGGCGGCTGTCGCCGGACCCGGGAACGCTGACCAGCCCGGCCTTCCTGGTGAGGCAGCGGTCTGCCGGGGGATGCTCACTATGGAGGGCAAAGCCGACAATCCCCTGACGCGAAATCGGTTCTGTCGCTCCTAGCGAATAGGCTGGCTTAATGCCTCGCAAGAGAGCCACGATCCGGGAGGTGGCTCAGGCCACTGGCCTGTCACCGGCTGCCGTCTCGTATGCGCTGCGTGGCCTGCAGGTTTCCGAGGAGACCATGGAGCGCGTACGCGCTGCGGCGGCCGAGTTGGGCTACGAGGCCGACCCCATCGCCAGGGCCCTGGCCAGCGGGCGCACCGGCATGATCGGCCTGCTGTGCGGCTCGCTGGAGGACCTGTGGCAGCAGTCCCTGGCGGTCGGCATCAGCCGGGGGCTGCGGGAGAAAGATCGCTATGCCCTGATCCTAGACGCGGTGGGCGATCCCGCCCGCGAGCGGGCCTTCGCCCAGCGGCTGCGCGACCAGCGCGTCGACGGCCTCATCGTCCAGCCCATCGATCCGGCGGCGGCGTTCTGGCCCGAGCTGTGCGAGTCGCTGCCGGTGGTCGCGATCGGCGACTCGATCGCGGGCACGGCCGGGGAGGTCGTCTTCGACAACCGGCTCGGCGTGACGCTGGCGCTGGAGCACCTGCGCGCGCTGGGCCACCGGCGCGTCGCCGTCCTCACCCCGACCCGGGCCAGCACGCCCGACCGGCCCGCCGACGTGCACGTCACCGCCGAGGCCGACCGGCTGGGGCTGGACATCGAGGTCGCCACCGCCCCGCACGGGCTGGCGGGGGCCACGGCCGCGGCGCGGGAGCTGCTGGCCGGTCAGGGGCCGAGCGCGGTGTTCTGCTTCGCGGACTCGATCGCCTACGGGGTTTACGCGGCGGCTCAGGAGCTGGGGCTGTCCGTTCCCGAGGACGTGTCGGTCATGGGGTATGACGACCACCCGATGTCCGGGCTGCTCACGCCGGGCCTCACGACCGTCGATTGGGACATCGACGGGATCGTCAAGGCCGCGGTCCGCCTCATCTCGGCCGCGACGGACGGGGGGACCCGGCGCCGGCGCGTCGTCCAGGCACCCACCCTCCGCGAACGGGGGTCGGTGGCCCGGGTGCCCTGACGCACCCCCGGCCTCGCTTCGGGCGCGTTCCCGGGGTGCGACCTCGTGACCCCGGTTGCGAGGGTCAGAGGGGCGGGTGGGGGGCGAGGGCGTGTCGGGAGGCGGTGAGGTCGTCGGTGAGGGGGCGGTCGGGGGTGGGGGTGTTGAGGGCGCGCAGGGCGGCGGTGCGCTCGCAGGCCAGGACGATTTCCAGGGGCTCCAGGCAGCGCAGCGCGTGGCGGGCGGCCTGGGTGGCGAAGCCCGCGTGGTCCTCCGTGCCCAGGGAGATCACCGCCACCCCCGTCGTCACCGGCGTCGCGAGGTGGCGGAGTTCGGCCAGGGCGTCCTGAGCCACGTACTCCAGGATCAGCGCCCCCGACGCCCCCGGGCGGTCGGCGAGGAAAGGGTGGCGGCCGGTGTAGGCGGGGTCCATGAGGGTGGCCAGGCGGGCGGTGCTGAGCTGGGCCGTCTGCACGAGCGCGGCGCGCAGCGCGTCGAGCGCCAGCGCCACCGGGACCGAGTGGAAGTTGCCGTTGTGCCAGGCCAGGGAGCCGGAGATGAGGGGGTTCTCGGCGGCGGCGTTGAGGTCGATCTCGATGGCGGCCGTGGCCCGGTCGAGGGCGTCCACGACGGTCCCGTGGACCTGGGCGAAGGCCCGGTAGCCGTACGGGTCCTGCACGCGGGTCGCCAGCTCCTGGGTGAGCAGGCCGCGCAGGCGGGCGGCCACGGCGGCCTGGCCGGGGTGGGGACGGGCCTCCTGTACGGCGGCGGCCAGCGGCTCGGCCGAGGCGCCCACGGCGGTGAACGACATCGCGGCCACGTCGACGACGGCCTCCAGGAGGAGACGGAGGCGGTGGCAGGCGATGGCGGCGTCGGCCAGCGTGGCGGCTCCCGAGCTGATGAACGGCAGCGCGTCCTCAGGGGCGAAGGGGAAGTGGGGAGCGGGGGCGGCGGGGGACTCGGGGTGCCAGGGGAGCTCGCCCAGCAGGCACAGGGCCGTGGTGGCCAGGGCGGACAGGTCGCCGGTGCCGATGGCGCCGTACGTCTGGATCGGTGGGGTGAACCCGCCGTTGATCGCCTCGGCCAGCACCGGCAGGACGGCCGGGTCGATGCCGGAGCCGCCGGCGAGGAGCTGGTTGAGCCGGACCACGAGCATGCCCCGGGCGCGGGCCAGCGGGATCAGCGGGCCGGCCCCGCACACGTGGCTGCGCAGCAGGTCGAGGCCGGGTTTGTCGAGGATGACGCCTCTGTTGGCCCCCACGCCGGTGCTCCGCCCGTACACGGGACCCGTGAGTTCCTGAGCGGTGGACCACGCGGCCCGGGCCCGATCCAGGGATGCGATCGTGACCCGGGCCCCGTCGTACGCGGCCTCGTGGACCTGCGCGCAGGTCAGGCCGGCGCCGTCGAGCTCCACCGGCGGCTCAGTCGCCGTCGGGAATGAACAGGCCCAGCAGCCAGCTCACCACGCTGATGATGATCGCGCCCCAGAAGGCGGCCGGGTAGAAGTTGTCGACGTGGAAGGGGATGTCGAGCTGGCTCGAGATCCAGCTCGTCAGCAGCAGCATGGCCGCGTTGATCACGAGGAGGAACAGGCCCAGCGTCAGGACGATGATCGCGCACCCGAGGGCCTTGACGATGGGCTTGACGATCGCGTTCACGATGCCGAAGATCAACGCCACGATCAGCAGGACGCCCCAGTATTTGGCGGAGTTCGTGGAGGTGCTGACCCCGATGCCGGGGACGAGTTGGATGGCCACCCACAGGGCCGCCGCCGCGGCGATGGTTCTGATGATGAATCTCACGCTGCTTGATCCTCCCACCTGAGATCGGCACTCCGATAGTGGCCCGGCCACTACGATTCCCAACGGTTACCGGGAGTAGTCGCCGGTTATGGTCGGCCCAACTCGGGAAGAGGCGTCCAGGGGGAGGGATCGAGATGGACGCGAACGGGCTCGAGTCGTTGCCGGCCGACGAGTTGCACGATCGGGCGGTGCGCTATGCCGTACGCCACGGGGATCTGGGGTTCCTCTGGGACCTGCTGAAGGTGATCCCGGCCGCCGAGGCCGCCAGCGGTCACGGCACCGAGGCCGCCAACGACCTGAGCAGAGTCTCCGCGCTGCTCAGCGATGCCATCGCCTCCGGCGAGGGCCAGCTGGGCGAGGCGCTGCGCCCGATCTACATAGATTATTTGCGCAAACATCCCGACGCCTGACCGTGCTGTTCGGGGCTGCCCGGGGCGGCCCGGGGCCGGGGCGCCGGGGGGTGGCTTCGCAGTGCCGGTGCGGGCCACCCTCCGTGACCAGGCGGGCGCGGCCCGCTCAGCCCGCCAGGCGGGCCTCGGCGCCGCTGTATTCGGCGAAGCCGGGCGTGCTGACCTCCTGCCCGTCCCGGGTGATGATCATCGTCTGGTACGGCCCCGCCGCCAGGTCGGCCGCGAAGCGCCTGGCCAGCATGGGGCCCATGGCATAGGCGGCGGTGGCGTACGCGTCGGCCATGCCCAGGTCGGGGCCGATCACGGTGACCGAGCCGAGCCCCTCCTCCACGGCCCCCGTGTGCGGGTTGACGATGGGCGCGCCGCCGGAGGTGGCGATGCCGAGATCGTGGGCGAAGACGACCTTGCGGGCCAGGCCCTTGCGCGGATCGCGGATGCCGACGCGCCAGCGCTTGCCGGGGGCGGCCGAGCCGCGCACCCTGATGTCCTCACCCGCGCTGATGCGGTGATCGCCCGCGCCCGCGTTGACCAGGGCGCGGGAGAGCCGTTCGAGCGCCCAGCCCTTGATGTAACCGGACGGGTCGATGACGCCGTTGATGCGGGCCTCGAAGTAGCCGTCGGTGGCCTGGCTGATCTCGTCGCAGCGGTGGAGGACCTCGATGAGCTCGGGGATCTGCTTGATCGTCTGGCCGCGGTTGAGCCGGCCGATCTGGCTGTCCTCTTTTACCGGGCTGAAGGTGTCTTCCACCCACCTCAGCCAGGAGAACGCGTCATCCAGCAGGGGCGTCAGCTCGCGTGCCGGGAGAGCGGTGCGGATGTCCACACTGACCGGCATGCCCATGACCATCTCGACACGGGCGCTTCCGGGGAAAGTCGTCACCTTGCCTCCTTGTCCGCAGCCCACCGTTGCAGATGGCGCGTAATGTGAAGCTAAACCTTTTGCCGTGATTTGAAATAAATCTGTGATCTTGGGACAGCGAGGCGTGACAATGCGCCGCCCACGTACCTCTTGAACTGCCGCGGACCGGCCACCACCACGTCGCGCTCGGCGATGTCGGGAATCTGGCGGCTCAGGCCGGAGGCGCTCAGGCGCTCCTTGGCCCGCGGGTCGTGTTCGGCGCCCTCGATGAGGATGAGCCCGTATCGGGCCTCCAGATCGCGCAGTTCGGCGGTGGCCCGCTCGGTCCGGTAGACGGCCACGATGTCGGGCGCCCCGGTCAGCCGCTCGCGCAGGGCGGCCGCGTCGAGGCCGGTGGCGATCAGCAGGGTCGGCCTGGTCGTGTGGACGACCTGGTGGCTCCAGACCGCCATGACGGCGGCCATCCCGTACAGGATGAGCGAGCCCGCGCGGCTGAGCTCGGTGACGTACGCCGTGGAGCTGAACTGGTGGGCCACCAGTAGCGCGCCGGCGAGATAGCTGCCGAGCCGCAGGCGCTGCCTGGCCTCCTCGGTGCGGAGGTAGTCGGCGGCCTTGACGGTGAGCACGCCGAGCGCGACGAGCAGCGCCGCGGCGGCGTAGGCGGTGGGCCGCCACGGATAACCGAAGCCCGGCTGGATCGCCCCGAACTCGGCAACCGCGACGCCGCACCAGAACAGGACGGGACCGTGGTTCGCATTCGCCTCGCTAGCCATGCCTCTCACGATCCTGAACGAACATTAAAGGTTTCTGAGTAGGGTCTGAAACATGGCTAACGTGCGTGTCGAACGGACTGACGACGGTGGATTCCGGGCCACGAACGCCCGCGGCGCCGAGGTGCGGATGGGTGGCGGGGACGAGGACGGGGTCTTCACCCCGGTGGAGTTGCTGCTGGCGGCGATAGGCGGATGCAACATCGTGACGGTCGAGCCGCTGACCGCCAAGCGGGGCCACCGGCTGGTCCGCCTGGCCATGACGGTGCAGGCGGAGAAGGTCGAGCCGAGCAAGCTCGGCCCGGTCACCGTCACGTATGACGTCGAGCTGCCCTCGGAGGAGGCCGGCGAGGTGTTCAGGGCGGTCGCGGAGCGGGTGCACGAGAAGTACTGCACGGTGAGCAGGTCGTTGCAAGAAGGTACGGAGGTTCGGTTGGAGCTTCCGTAGTTGGATTAAACAGATATTCGACCCCGTTATGACGCGACCGTTGCATTCGTCTCGGTAACGTTGTAGCAGGTCAAGAGGCCAATAGACCTTCACCGAAGCGGACGCGGAGGGGGACCGCGGTTCGCCAGTGCGGGACCGCCGGCGTTTTGGGGGAATCGCCGGCCTGGACCGCCAACGATCGGGCCGGGCAGCTTTGGGGGAACTGCCCGGCCCGATCTATGCGTAAGCTCCCCATACGTGAACAAAGTGCTCATTGACTGCGACCCCGGCATCGACGACGCGCTCGCCCTGGCCCTGGCGGCCGGATCTCCTTCCCTGGACGTGGTGGGCGTGACCACCGTGGGTGGCAACGTAGATCTCTCCTTGACCACCGCGAACGCCCTCGCGCTGCGGGAGTTCCTGGACATGGGGGATGTCCCCGTGACGCCGGGCAGCGCCGGCGCCCTGCTGGGCGAGGCCGTGCGCGCCACCCGCGTGCACGGCACCACGGGCCTGGGCGGCGCGGTGCTCCCCGCGCCGCAACGGGGGCCCTCCGACGGCCACGCGGTGGACTTCATCGTGGACACCCTGAGGGCCGCCCCCGGCGAGATCACGCTGGTGGCCGTGGGCCCGCTGACGAACATCGCCCTCGCCGTACGCCGCGAGCCGCGCGTCGTGGAGTGGGCCCGCGAACTGGTGATCATGGGCGGCTCGTTCACGCGCGGCAACTCCAACCCGGCGGCCGAGTTCAACATGCTGGCCGACCCGGAGGCGGCCGCCATCGTCTTCGGCGCCGGGTGGACGGTGCGGATGCTGGGGCTGGACGTGACCTTGTCCGCCGTGGTGACCTCGGACGTCCTGGACCGGATGCGGCCCCTCGGCAAGCTGGCCGAGCTGCTGGTGCCCGCCGCGCAGTTCTACGGGGTGGTGACGGCCGAGGGCGGGCCTGCCATCCATGACGCGTGCGCGGTGGCGTACGTGCTCGACCCCTCCCTCTTCACCTGCGTCCCCGCCGTGGTGAACGTCGAGACCGCCGGGCTGTACACGCGGGGGATGACCGTGACGGACTTCAAGGTGAGCGAGCAGGACGCGAACGCGCTCGTGGCCACGTCGCTCGACGTCAAGGGGTTCTGGGAGCTGGTGCTGGGAGCGTACGGGAGGTTGGCGGGGCGGCTCGGATGATGTGCGGGCAGGGTTCAGCGGCTGATACAGTTACACCTGTTGCGCCGCTAGCTCAGTTGGTCAGAGCAGCTGACTCTTAATCAGCGGGTCCGGGGTTCGAGTCCCTGGCGGCGCACAGCGAAAGCCCAGGTCACCCAGGTGGCCTGGGCTTTTTTTGAGCGCACCGGGCTCAGCCGCCGGCGCCCGGCCCCAGCAGGCCCGCCTCGTAGGCGGCGACGGCGGCCGCGCGGTCGTTCACGTCGAGCTTGGCGAAGATGTGCGGCAGGTGCGTCTTCGGGCCTCGTCCATGAAGTGGGTGACCAGCACCACGGTCACGCCGCGGTCGCGGATGCTTAGGGGGTCGGCCCGTCGATGGGATAAACCCGACCGCGCATATTGAATCGCGGCTTTCCCACCCCTAGCGAACCCTTAAACGGTCATGCGCCGAGATCTAGGAGTTCGCGGCGGACCGGCCCGCTCCGGCGCCGGACAACCCCTACCGCCGCGTATCCCCACCAGGGGACGGCCCCGAGATAGGGGGGTCATGGGGTAACCGGGAATAGCCGTCCGTGTGACACTCGGGATGTGCTGTTAATCACATCCAAGGGAAAGGCCCGGACGTTATGAAACGCATACGGCTGAGAAAGGCCACACGGATCACGGTGCGAAATGAGGAGCCGGACATGCGCACCCCGTCCGGCCGGCTGCTGCGGTTCTAGGAGCTCCGGATGACGAGCGAGATCACCGCGCCGGCCATCGGCCTCGCCACGCTGCTCGACCAGGACCCCGCCTTCCGCCTGCACGCGGGCGGCAAGCTGGAGACGCGCCCGTCGGTGCCGGTGCGCGACGCCGGCGACCTGTCGCTCGCGTACACGCCGGGGGTGGCCCGCGTGTGCACGGCCATTGCCGAGCGGCCGGAGTTGGCCGACGACTACACCTGGCGGTCCAACGTGGTCGCCGTGGTGACCGACGGCACCGCCGTGCTCGGGCTCGGCGACATCGGCCCGGCCGCGGCCATGCCGGTCATGGAGGGCAAGTCGCTGCTGTTCAAGCAGTTCGGGGGCGTGGACTCGGTGCCCATCTGCTTGGACTGCACGGACGTCGACGACCTGGTGGACACGATCGTGCGCCTGGCTCCGTCCTTCGGCGGCATCAATCTCGAGGACATCAGCGCCCCGCGCTGCTTCGAGGTGGAGCGCCGGCTCAAGAAGAGGCTGGACATCCCGGTCTTCCACGACGACCAGCACGGCACGGCGATCGTGGTGCTGGCCGCGCTGCGCAACGCGGCGAGGCTGACCGGCCGGCGGCTGTGGGACCTGCGGGCCGTCGTGGCCGGCGCGGGCGCCTCCGGGCTCGCGGTCGCCGGCACCCTGGTCAGGGCCGGCATCGCCGAGGTCGTCGTGTCCGACAGCAGGGGCGTGATCCACCAGGGCCGCAAGGACCTCAACACGTACAAGGCGCTGATCGCCACCTGCACGAACCGGTCGGGTCACACCGGCACGACCGAGGAGGCCATGGCGGGGGCGGACGTCTTCGTCGGCCTGTCGGGCGCCACGGTCAGCGAGCGGGCCGTCGCGTCGATGGCGCCGGACGCGATCGTGTTCGCCCTGTCCAACCCCGAGCCGGAGATCCACCCGGAGATCGCGCGGGAGCACGCCGCCGTCGTGGCCACCGGGCGCAGCGACTTCCCCAACCAGATCAACAACGTGCTCGCCTTCCCCGGCGTGTTCAAGGGCGCCCTGTCGGCGCGGGCCGTGGAGATCACCGAGAACATGAAGCTGGCCGCGGCGCACGCCCTGTCCACCGTGATCGAGGAGGAGCTGTCGGTGGAGCGGATCATCCCGGAGCCGTTCGACCCGCGGGTGGTGCCCGCGGTCGCCGCGGCGGTGGCCGACCAGGCCCGCCGCGACGGGGTGGCCCGCCTGCGTGGCCTCTGACAGCGCGCACCGGCGGGGCGCCCGGCTCCCCCTGGAGACCGGGCGCGGGACGGGGTCAGACGTAGTAGCCCTCGACGGGTACGCGTGCCTCGTCGTACAGGGCCGGACCCTCGGCGGGGGCGTCAACGAAGGCGCTGCCCGGGGGCTTGAGGCCGTCGAGCTGCTCGCCGGACAGCGCGTAGACGACCCGCCCCAGGCCCGAACGGGCGATCGCGCCCGCGCACATACCGCAGGGCTGGCAGCTGGTGTACATCGTGGTCGTGGCCGCTGCGGCGGGGTCGAGCTCGCGGGCGGCCCACCGGGCCAGCTTCAGCTCCGGGTGCGCGGTGATGTCGCGGTCGGTGAGCGTGCTGTTGCGCTCCTCGACCAGGATCGACCCGTCCGGGCCGGCCAGCAGCGAGCCGAACGGCGGGTTGCCGCCGGCCCGGGCCTCCGCGGCCAGCTCGATGGCACGGCGCAGGAGTCCCTCTTCGTCGTGGGTCACGCTCATCCTCCGATCACGGGCATCTCGCCACATTTTCCACCACCCCCGGCTCTGACCGGGCGGGGGTCACGGCTCCTGGAGGCGGCGGATCATGGCCTGCTTGGCCGCCGCGAACTCCTCGTCGGTCAGCACCCCGGACTGATGCAGCTCCCCGAGCTCCCTCAGGCGGCGCAGGACCGCGTCGTGCACGTCGTCGGAGACGGGCGGCGGCGGAGGAGGCGGCAGCTCGGCCTCGCGCGGCAGCTCGGCCTCGCGCGGCAGCTCGGCCTCGCGCGGCAGCCGGGCCAGCACGGCCGCGGCGACCAGGGCCGTCGTGCCGCCGAAGCGCTGGATGCCCCACGACACGCAGTGGAGGTCCTTCTGCGGCGGCTGCGCGGGCCCCTCGTCCTTCACGCGGAAGCGCAGCGTGCCGTACCCCATGCCGGACTGCGGCTTCCACTCCACCCCGGTCACGTCCGACAGCGGGAACTCCTGCGGCCCCGCCTTGTCCTTCTCCGCGCTCGCGAACCCGGTCCACTCCAGCCGCACCCGCTCCCCGTCGAAGAGCGCGGTGCCGTCGCCCGCCGTGGCCGAGACGGGCACGGCGGGCCCGGCCAGGAGGTAGTCCTCGCAGGCAACGGTGGGCATCTGGTAGACGAGCAGGGTGTCGCGGACCTCGTCGGCGAAGTATTCGGCCGCGCCCGCGCGGCTCTTGGGGACGGCCAGCCGGTACGGGTCGGCGGGCGGCCCGAGCAGCCCCGCCACCGCGTCGGAGAGCGGGTCGGCCCCCCTCCGCAGCCGCATTCGCACGTGGCCGCCCTTGCGCGACGGCTCGAACGCCATGCTCGCGATCGCCTCCAGCGGCACCACGACCTCACCCAGCGTCCTGCGCAGCTCGTGCACGCCCTTGTCGCTTCCGGGGACGATGCGCAGAAACTCGCCGTTGAACGTCCACGAGCCGTCGGCGACGGCGATCTCGGCCATATTCTCAGCCTAGGACACGCGGGGTCGAGAGGAGCGGGATGGAGATCTTCACGAGCTGGTCGTCCTGGGCGCAGGCGGAGGGCCCCCTGAGCGAGGCGCTTCCGCCTGGGACCACGGAGTCCCTGCGCGACGCGGTGGCGTTCGCCCGCACGCAGCACGGGGTGCAGCAGCGGCCCACCGGGCGCCCGTACCTGGAGCATCTGCTCGAGGCGCTGGAGGTGGCCGTGGTCGGCGCCGAGCTGACCGACAGGGACGTGCTCGTGGCGATCGTGCTGCACGACGTGCTGGAGGACACGCCGTGCACCGAGGCGGAGGTCGCGCGCAGGTTCGGCCCTGACGTGGCCGAGCTCGTGCGGTGGGCGACCAGGCCCCGCGGGGTCGCGAAGGCCGACTACCTGGGCTCGCTCGTGCGGGCGCCGCTGCGCGCGGTGTTCGTGAAGCTGGCCGACCGGGTGAGCAACGTGCAGGAGCTGCAGCGGATGCCGTGGCGGTTCCAGCGGCGCTACTACCTGGAGACCGTCGCGTACATCATGCCGCTGGCCGGGGCCCACCCCTGGTTCGCCCGATGGTACGGGGAGTGGCGCACGCGCTGGCATCCCCGCGTGGAGCGGCTCAGCGCGTACTAGCGGCCGATCCTGGCCACCCGGTTGCGTACGCCCTCGAAATGGGCGTGTACGGCGGCCACGGCCGCGGCCCGGTCGCCGGCCAGCACGGCCGTGTAGATGTCGCGATGGCGCCTGACCACGTCGCCCGGCGGCTCGTCGGGCGCGCCCAATTCGTCGCGCAGCTGGTAGTAGACGTCCCAGAACGCCCCCAGGAGCTGGCTCACCAGCGGGTTGCCGAGCGGGCGGTAGAGGAGGTCGTGGAAGAGGCGGTCGGTCTCGGGGGAGACCGGCCCGGCCGGCGCCTCGGCCTCCATCCTGGCGATGACGTCGGCGACCGGCGTCAGGTCGACCTCGGGCCCCAGCTCGATGAGGCGCTCCACGAGGCCGCTCTCCAGGATCTCGCGGATCTCGACCAGGTTGGCCAGGTGGTTCTTGCCGTTCTGGAGGGTGATGCGGCTGTGGAAGGTGAGCTCGTCCACCAGCCCCGCCAGCGACATCCGGCCCACGAACATGCCGAAGCCGTGGCGGATGTCCACGATGCCGACCGCCTGCAGGGCCTTGAGCGCCTCCCTGACGGAGTTGCGGCTGACCCGCAGCTCCTCCATGAGCTCCGACTCGGTCGGCAGGGGATCTCCGGCCACCAGCCCACGCCGGACGATCAGGTCCTTGACGCCCTCCTGGGCCTCGACGGCACGGCTGGGCCGCGCCGGACGTGGAACAGCCGTCATGAAAATCCCTTTCGTCGTAGGTAACATTCCGGAAATCTTCTGTTGACCTCAAGGTGGGGCAGCATCTAGCGTCCACGTTACGGTAAAGATAGGACATGGGATGTCCCACGTTCTACCCCTCAGGAGGCATCCGTGAGCTCTGAGTTCAGCCGCCGCGACTTCCTGCGTTACAGCGGGGCGACGGGTGCGGCGGCGTTCGTCGCGGCGACACTTTCCGCATGTTCCGGCGGCCCGGCCTCGACCGGATCGGTCGGCGCCGGATCCAACAAGGACCTGATCACCGCAGTCATCGGATACGGAAACGACCAGAGCTGGGACCCGACGCAGACGGCGTCGGCGTTCGCGATGGCGGGGATCAACCACATCTACGAGGGGCTGCTCGACACCGACCCGATCACGCGCGAGCCGTACCCGGCCCTGGCCACCGCCCTGCCCGCCGACCTGAACGCGACCTCCTGGAAGTTCACGCTCAGGGACGGCGCCAAGTGGCACGACGGCCGGCCGGTCACCGCCGACGACGTGGTGTTCACCTTCGAGCGGATCCTGGGCCCGGAAAACGTCCTGGCCGGCAACTTCTTCAAGTCCTGGCTCCAGGAGGTGAAGAAGGTCGACGACAAGAACGTCGAGCTGGTCTTCAAGTTCCCCTTCCCCGACGCGGCACCCAGGCTGACCATCGCCAAGATCCTGCCCAAGCACGTGTTCAGCCAGGCGGGCGCGTGGGACAAGGCCAAGAGCGGCATGACGATGGGCTCGGGGCCTTACAAGCAGACCGCCCACAACCCCAAGTCCAACACCACCTTCGAGGCGTTCGACGGCTACAACGGCCCGCGCCCGGCCACGGCCAAGAAGATGAACTGGCTGACGATCGTGGACGCCGCCGCCCGCGTGGCCAAGATCTCCGGCGGCTCGGCCGAGGCGCAGATCGCCGACAACATCCCGTACGCCAACGTCGACCAGCTCAAGCAGCAGGGCCTGACGGTCGAGGGCGGCAAGGGCATGAACCACATGTTCCTGATGTTCAACACGGGCGCCAAACCGTTCGACGACGTACGCGTCCGCCAGGCCCTGCACTACGCGATCGACAAGCAGAAGATGATCGACGTGGCGCTCAAGGGCCACGGCACGGCCTCCAGCTCCTTCCTCAACGAGGGCAACCCCGACTACAAGCGGGCCTCGGTCGTCTACGACTACGACCCGGACAAGGCCAAGGCGCTGCTGGCCGAGGCTGGCGTGAAGGACCTCACGATCAACCTCATGGCCGTGAACGTGAGCTGGATCGCGGACTGCCTGCCCACGATCGCCGCCTCCTGGGAGGCCATCGGGATCAAGACGACGCTGGAGCCGCAGGACACGGCCGCGCTGTTCGCCAAGATGGACCAGTTCCAGGACTACCAGGCGGTCGCCGCCGCCTCGAACCCCAACCAGTTCGGCATGGACGCCGACCTCATCCTGCACTACAACTACGTGCCCGGCGGCCTGTGGATGAAGTACAGCCACTGGGACGGCAGCGCGGACGCCAAGAAGCTGTTCGCGATGATGGACGAGGCCAGCAAGGAGACCGACAAGGCCAAGCGGACCGAGCTGATCCACAAATATCTGGACTTCGTGGCCGAGCAGGCGATCCTCTATCCGGTCGTGCACAACGAGCTGATGACCGCCTGGGACCCGAAGAAGCTGTCCGGCATCCGTGCCCAGCCCTACCCGGGCATCAACCTGCTGCAGGCCAAGAGGACATGACGCTCGTCGCCAGGATGCTGCTGCGGCGGCTCCTCATGCTGATCCCGCTGCTGCTCGGCGTGGTCGCGTTCGTCTTCGTCGTGATGCGCTTCTCCAACAGCAAGCCGGAGTACGCGTACTTCCAGGGCGCGAACCCGACCCCCGAGCAGATCCACCAGTTCCAGCTCGAGAACGGCCTGCTGGACCCGCTGCCCCTGCGCTATGTCCGGTTCGTCGCGGACCTGGCCCAGGGCGACATGGGCACCAGCGTGCTCACCAAGCAGCCGGTGGTGGACTCCATCACGACCGCGCTGCCGCTGACGCTGCAGCTCACCTTCCTGGGCCTGGCCGTCGCGGTGGTGCTGTCGCTGGTGTTCGGCGTCACCGCGGCGCTGTTCCGCGACCGCTGGCCCGACCAGATGATCCGCGTGGTGTCGCTGATCGGGGTGGCGGCGCCGTCGTTCTGGCTGGCACTGCTGATGATCCAGTACCTGGCCGTCGGCCAGGGCCTGTTCCCGACAGGCGGCTACATCAACCCGGCCGACTCCACGGCCGGGTGGCTGCAGTCGATGACGCTGCCCGCCCTGTCGCTGTCGCTGCCGATCGCCGCCCAGCTCACCCGCATCATCCGCACCTCGATGGTGGAGGAGCTGGACCGCGACTACGTGCGTACCGCGGTCGGCAGCGGCCTGCCGCCGATCGTGGTCGTCGGCAGGAACGTGCTGCGCAACGCCCTGATCACCCCGCTGACCGTGCTCGGCCTGCGCATCGGCTACCTGATCGGCGGCACCGTGGTCATCGAGACCATCTACGGCCTGCCCGGCATGGGCCAGCTCATGATCAGCGCCGTGCTCAACGGCGACCCGGCCGTCGTCCAGGGCGTGGTGCTGACCATCGCGGTCGGCTTCATGGTCGTCAACCTGGTCGTGGACATCCTCTACCTGCTGGTCAACCCCCGCCTCAGGAGCGCCGCATGAGACGTGGACTGACGGAGCGGCTCTCCCGGCCGGGCGCCGGCCTGCGCCGCCTCAAGCCCCTGTCGTGGGTCGCGGTCGGCATCGTCGCCGTGGTCGTGCTGGGCGCGCTGCTGGCGCCGTGGCTCGCGCCGCACTCGCCGTACGTCCAGGAGGCCACGGGTGGCGGCCCGTCGGCCGCGCACTGGATGGGCCTCGACAGCGCCAACCGCGACATCCTGTCCAGACTCCTGTACGGGGCCCGCTGGTCGCTGATCATCGGCCTCGGCGCGACCGGGCTCGCCCTGGTGGCCGGGGCGATCGTCGGCGCGACCGCGGCCACCTCGCGCAGGGCCGTGGACGAGACCATCATGCGCCTGCTCGACATCATCATGGCCTTCCCCGGCATCGCGCTGGCGGCCGTGCTGGTGGCGGTGTTCGGCGGCAGCATCCCGGTGCTGGTCATGGCCATGGCCTTCCTGTACATGCCGTCCGTGGCCAGGGTCGTGCGGGCCAACGTGATCGCCCAGTACGGCGAGGACTACGTGGCGGCCGAGCGGATCATCGGGGCGCGCACGCCGTACATCGTCGTCAAGCACGTCGCGATCAACTGCGCGGCGCCGGTGCTCGTCTTCTGCACGGTCATGGTGGCCGACGCGATCGTGTTCGAGGCGTCGCTGTCGTTCATCGGCGCCGGCGTCCGCCCGCCGAACCCCTCCTGGGGCAGCGTCATCGCCGACGGCAAGAACCTGGTGCTGCTCGGCGGCTGGTGGGCCACGGTCTTCCCCGGCCTGCTGATCCTGCTGACCGTGCTCGCGCTCAACATCCTCTCGGAAGGCATCTCCGACGCCTGGGCCGCGCCCGCCGCCCGCAAAATCGTCCCGAAGAAGGACGACGCGTTCGAGCGGGCCAGGCCCGGGTCCGGCGAGGTCGTCGAGCTGCCGGGGCTGGCCGAGGCCGCCCGCAGGCTGGCCGAGCGCGCCCGCCCGCTCCCGCAGGGGCCGCCGATCCTCACGGTGGAACGGCTGCGGATCGGGTTCGCGGACGGTGTGGACATCGTGGACGGCATCGGCTTCGAGGTGCACCCGGGCGAGGTGCTCGGCCTGGTCGGCGAGTCGGGCTGCGGCAAGTCGCTGACCGCGCTGACCATCATGGGCCTGCAACCACGCGAGGCCCGCGTCAGCGGGCACGTCCGCTTCGACCAGCGCGAGCTGCTCTCGGAGTCGCGCCGCGCCCGCCGCCGCCTGCTCGGCCACGAGATGGCGATGATCTACCAGGACGCCCTCTCGTCCCTGAACCCGGCCATGACGATCAAGGCCCAGCTCAAGCAGCTCACCCGCAGGGGCGGCCGGCGCACCCCCGCCGAGCTGCTCGAACTGGTCGGCCTCGACGCCCGCCGCACCCTGTCCGCCTATCCCCACGAGCTGTCGGGCGGGCAGCGGCAGCGGGTGCTGATCGCGATGGCGCTGTCGCGCGACCCGAAGCTGATCGTCGCCGACGAGCCCACCACCGCGCTCGACGTCACCGTCCAGGCGCAGGTCATCGAGCTGCTGCTGAAGCTGCGCGAGGAGCTGGGGTTCGCGCTGATCCTCGTCTCGCACGACCTCGCGCTGGTCGCCGACGTCACCGACCGCGTGGTCGTCATGTACGGCGGCCAGATCGTCGAGACCGGCGCCACGGCGACCCTGGTCGGAGCGCCCGCCCACCACTACGCCCGCGGCCTGCTGGGCTCGGTGCTGTCGCTGGAGTCGGGCGCCGAACGGCTCACGCAGATCCCCGGCGTGGTGCCCGCCCCGGCCGACTTCCCGCCCGGCTGCCGGTTCGCCGACCGGTGCCCCATGGCCACGGACGTGTGCCGTACCGAGGCTCCGGTGCTGACGGGGGACACCACGCACGCGGTGGCCTGCCATCATCCGGCGCTCGTAGGGAGTGAGCAGCGTGCTTGAGCTGAAGAACGTGCACGTCGTGCACAAGGCCCGCTCGGGCGGCCTGTTCTCGCGGGACCGCGTCCACGCGCTGACCGCGGCCGACCTCGGGGTGAGCCCCGGCGAGACGGTCGGGGTCGTGGGCGAGTCGGGCTGCGGCAAGTCCACGCTGGCCAGGGTGCTGGTCGGCCTGCAACGGCCCACCCAGGGCACCGTGAGCTTCCGCGGCAAGGACCTGTGGGCGCTGAAGGAGGCCGAGCGGCGCGCGCTGATCGGTTCGAGCGTCGGGATGATCTTCCAGGACCCGTCCACGGCGCTCAACCGCCGCCTGCCCGTCAGGCAGGTGCTGCGCGACCCGCTCAACGTGCACCGCCGCGGCACCCCCGCCGAGCGCGACGCCCGCGTACGCGAGCTGCTCGACCTGGTGGGCCTGCCCGCCAGCGCCGCCGACGCGCTGCCCAGCCAGCTGTCCGGCGGGCAGCGCCAGCGCGTGGCCGTGGCCAGGGCGCTCGCGCTCGAACCCGAGCTGGTCGTGGCCGACGAGCCCACCAGCGCGCTCGACGTGTCGGTCCGTGCCCAGATCCTCAACCTGTTGCTCGACCTGAAGGAGCGGCTCGGGCTCGCGCTGGTGTTCGTCTCGCACGACATCCAGACGGTACGCAGGATGAGTGACCGCGTGGTCACCATGTACCTCGGCAGGATCGTCGAGCAGGCGCCCGCGAAGGCCGTGCCGATGGGCGCCCGCCACCCGTACACGCGGGCCCTGTTCTCCGCGACCCCGGGTCTGATCTCGCCCATCAACCCGATCCCGCTCGTGGGCGTGGTGCCCTCCGCCACCAAGCCGCCGAGCGGCTGCCCGTTCCGCACCCGCTGCTGGCGGGCAGATCACCTCTGTGCCGAGGACTGGCCCGCGGCGCAGACCGAAGGCGACCACCTCTTCCACTGCCACCACCCGGTGGCGGCGGGAGCGACCGACGTAGAGCTGATCCAGGAGCGTGTATGACTTTGACCGGTGTCATCCCCCCGGTTTGCACCCCTTTGACCCCTGACTATGAGGTGGACGCCGCCTCGCTGGTCCGGCTGGTCGACCACCTGCTGGAAGGGGGTGTGGACGCGCTGTTCGTGCTGGGGTCGTCGTCGGAGGTGGCGTACCTGACGGACGCGCAGCGGCGGGTGGTGCTGGACACCGTGGTCGGCCACGTGGGCGGGCAGGTGCCGGTGCTGGCCGGGGTGATCGACATGACGACGCCGCGCGTGCTCGAACACGTGCGGGTCGCGGCCGGGGCCGGGGCGTCGGGGCTGGTGGCGACCGCGCCGTTCTACACGCGTACCCATCCGGACGAGATCCGCACCCATTTCCGGACCATCGCCGCGCGGGGCGGTCTGCCGGTCTACGCGTATGACCTGCCGGTTTCCGTGCACACGAAACTGAGCGCCGAACTGCTGCTCGGGCTGGCCGCCGAGGGAGCGCTGGCCGGAGTGAAGGACTCCAGCGGTGACGACGGCGGTCTGCGGCAGGTCATCCTGGGCCGCGAGGCGCCCTTCAGCGTGCTCACCGGGTCCGAGGTGACCGTGGACTCGGCGCTGTGGATGGGCGCGGACGGCGTGGTGCCCGGCCTGGGCAACGTGGACCCGCAGGGATACGTCGAGCTCTACCGGTGCGCGTCCCGGGGCGACTGGCAGGCGGCCAGAGCGGAGCAGGAGCGCCTGGTCAGGCTGTTCGAGATAGTCCGTGTAGGCGGTTCACGCATGGGTGGCAGCTCGTCAGGCCTCGGGGCCTTCAAGGCCGCACTCCACCTACGCGGCGTCATCGACTGCCCGATCACCGCGCTCCCGCAGATTCCGCTCAACGACGACGAGGTCGGCCGGATCGGCAAGCTCCTGGCTGCCGCCGGACTGCTCTGAGCTATGCCGTTCCGGCCAGCTGGGCCACGTCGTCAGCGCCGTCCTCGATCAACTTCGAGGCCAGCACCGACAGGGCCCGCCCGGCGGCCAGCTCGTCCCCGATCCCCGGGACCGGCCGGTCGCCGGGGTTGCGTCGGGCGTGCGCCACGCTCTCGTGCCGCTTGCCGTCCGCGGTGAACAGCACCGCCGTGGCCGTGGTCACGGCGTCCTCGTCGTCCTCACTGATCCAGATCTGTATGTTCCACTGTTTGTACTCCATGGAGGACCACCTCCCTACCTTCGAGGGTCTCTCGTATGAGCCCAAAGGTAAAGGTCAGGGTGCCTGTTCGGGCCTGTCGCCGGTCATCTGTCCACGCCGTCGGCGGGCCGCCGCAGCAGGCTCAGGTCCGCCCGGCGCGGCAGGCTCTCCCAGTCGCCTTGCGAGGTCACCGCGAACGCCCCCGCCGCGCAGGCCGTGCTGAGCCGCTCCGCGGGCTCCGCCCCGGCCAGCCAGTCCGCCAGCCACCCGGCCGCGAAGGCGTCCCCGGCTCCCACGGAGTCCACTTCCGTCACCCGGTACGGCTCCGCCCGCCACACGACGCCCTCCGACAGCTCCATCGCGCCCCTCGCGCCGAACTTGACCAGCACGTGCCGCGGACCGAGCGCCGCCAGCGCCTTGGCCAGCTCTTCGGGGCCTTCCACGTCGGCGATCAGCCGGCCCTCGGCCTCGGTCGCGAACAGCACGTCCACGTTCCCGACCGTCTCGCGCAGCCACGCCCCGGCCTCCTCGGGCGTCCAGAGCGCCTTGCGGAAGTTGACGTCCAGGGAGACGAGCACCCCGGCGGCCCGGGCCTCGGCGATGGCGTGCCGTACGGCCTCGCGCGCGGACTCCGAGAGCGCGGGCGTGATCGCGGAGACGTGCAGCACCCTGGCCGACCTGATGAGCCCGGCGTCGAGGTCGGCGGCGCTCAATCGTGAACCGGCGCTGCCCTTGCGGTAGTAACGCACGTCGATGAGGTCGGCGGTGCGCCTGCCCTTGATCATCAACCCGGTCGGCGCGCCGGGATCGGGGATGGCCCGCACGTCCACGCCCTCGCCCGCGAGCGTGGCGCGGATGAGGTCGCCGAACTCGTCGGCGCCGACCCTGCCGACCCAGGTCACGCCGTGCCCCAGCCGGGCCACGCCGATGGCGACGTTGGACTCGGCGCCGCCCAGGCCCAGGTCGAAATCGCGGGCGAAGCGCAGCGGCCCGGTACGGCGGGCGGCGAACAACGCCATGGTCTCGCCGAAAGTCACAAGGTCGATCACCGGTTTGTGCATGGCTGCAGCCTAGTGTCCGGGCTTGGACGGCTTGTCGGAGATCGAGATTTCGTGTTCGTCGCCCGGGGCCAGGAACTCCAGCAGCCTCCGCGCCTCCGCCTCGACCTCGTCCAGCACCGCGATCTGCGTCCACTGGTGGACGGTGAGCGTGGAGGTGCCCTTGGCGCGGGCGACCGTCCAGTCCCCGGCGGTGAAGCCGTCCACCAGGATGACGCGTGGCACCACGTTCGTGCCCACGAAGCCCTGGATGGCGGCCCGTCCCGTGTCGTCGATGACGCGGGAGCGGTCGGCGTGCGACAGGAACAGGTTGTCGAAGTCGTACATCAGCCGTACCGGCGCCGGGGTGTCCTCGCCGGGCCGCGCGGCGTCGGGGAGGTCGTACATGATCAGGCCGGACTCGTCCCTGAAGCGGACCAGGTCGAGCGACTCCACCACCTCGCCCAGCCGGGTCAGCCCCGACCACGTCTGCACGTCCATCACCGACGCGGGCCCGAAGGCCGCGAGGTAGCGCAGCACCAGCTCGGCCGGGGTCATCGGCGGCGCCTCGAAGCCCAGCCAGGACTCGGCGCTCGTGTGCGCGACGGGCCCGCTCCTGCCCCACAGGCCCCGGGGCGGCACCTGCACGAGCGGCACCAGCCACCGCACGCCCTGGCCGAGCGCGTGCGGATCGTTCGACGGCCACCGCTCGGCCAGTTTCGCTCCCAGCTCGGCGAACGTCATGGGCCGCTCCTCCAGCAGCTCCCGCCCGGCCGCCGTCAGCTCGTCCAGATCGACTCCCTCCAGCCTTTTGCCGAACGTCGACCTGGTCATGCGCCCGATGGCGGGCTGCAGCAGCGGCCGGATGGCCAGGCAGTCGCGGGCGGTGACGAGGTGGATCGTCCCGCGCTGCAGCGCGATGCGGACGAGCTCGCGCGAGAGCAGCAGATCGGCGGCGTCGGCGGGTTCGAAGTCCTCGACGCGGTTCCACAGGCCGGTGTACCAGGTGTGCGGGGTCTGCGCCTGAAGCCCGCCGAGGCGCTCGACGACCTCGATCACGGTGCTGCCGGTGCGGCGCAGCAGGTGCTGCCGGTCGAGCGTGGCCCGGTTGAGCGCTCTGCGGCTGATGAGCGGATCCATGGTCCAAAGGTAGGGGTTATTGCGGTCTGTTACCGGCCGCAATGGCACGCTGATCGAACGAAATCAAAACGATCATTTCGAAAGGCATAGGATCGGAATCATGTCCGTCGAGCAGCGTCACAGGCTCATCCTCCGCCAGGTCCGCGACCGCGGCTCGGCCCGGGTGGCCGACCTGGCCGAGGCGCTGGGGGTCTCCGCCGTCACGCTGCGCAGGGACGTCGAGCACCTGGCCGCCCAGGGCCTGCTCACCAGGGTGCACGGCGGCGTCACGCTGCCCGCCGAGGCTCCCGCCCCGCGAGCCGCCGGGCTGACCATCGGCATGCTCGTACCGACCGCGCACTACTACTACCCGGCCGTGATCAAGGGCGCCCAGGAGCAGGCGGCCAGGGCCGGGGCGCGGCTCGTGCTCGGCATCTCCCGCTACGAGGACGCCGAGGACCGCGCCCAGGTGCGCCAGCTCGTCAAGGACGGCATCGACGGCCTGCTGCTCACCCCGAGCAGGCAGCCCGACGACTCCCACGCGGAGTGGCTGGCCGGGCTGCGCGTCCCGGCCGTGCTGGTGGAGCGCCGGGCCGAGCCGGCGGGCCCGGCCGCCACGCTCGACGCGGTCGCCTCCGACCACGCCCACGGCGCCTACCTCGCCGTGCGCCACCTGGCCGGGCTGGGCCACCGCGGGGTCGCGCTCGTCGCCTGCCCCAGCCCGACCACGCCCGGGATCAGGGCGGGCCTGCTGGCGGGCGCCTCGGCGCTGGGCCTGGACGCCCCCGCGGAGATCGTCATCGACCGGGACCGCACGGACGAGCTCGTGGCGGGCGTGCTGCGCCTGGTGCGCGAGCGGGGCGTGACGGGCCTGCTCGTGCACAACGACGAGGACGCGCTCACGCTGGTCAGGTACCTGGGCGCGGCCGGCGTGGACATCCCGGGCGAGGTGTCGCTGGTCGCCTACGACGACGAGGTGGCCGCGTTCTGCTCGCCCTCGCTCACCGCCGTGGCGCCGCCGAAGGAGGAGGTCGGGCGCTGCGCGGTGGACCTGCTGGTCGCCCGGCTCGGCGCGGGCGCCGCCCCGGTCGGCCGCCATCTGGCGCTGCTGCCCGAGCTCAGGCCCCGCGAGTCGTCCGGACCCCCTTCGTTATGATCGATTCGATCGTATTGATTGCGGGGGGAGCGATATGAGCGAATCACGGCCGAAGACGCTGCTGGCCATGGGGCGACCGGTGGCGGCCCGGCTCGTCACCGGCGAGGTGCGCGACCGGCTGGCCGGCATCGCCGACGTCGATCCCGGCCTGGTGGCCGAGGACTTCGCCGACCCGGCCGTGGCCGAGGCGCTGGCCGGCGCCGAGGTGCTCTACACGAGCTGGTGGTGCCCGCCCGTCACCGCGGACGTGCTGGCCAGGGCGCCCAGGTTGCGCGCGATCGTGCACGCCGCCGGCACCGTGAAGCACCACGTCACCGAGGCGTGCTGGGAGCGCGGCCTCCTCGTGTCGTCCGCGGCGGCGGCCAACGCCGAGCCGGTGGCCGAGTTCACGCTGGCCTCGATCCTGTTCGCCAACAAGCGCGTGCTCGACATCGCCGGGCTCTACCGCGAGCAGCGGACGCGGATCGACGCGGAAGGCCGCTTCCCCGGGTTCGGCAACTACCGGCGCACGGTCGGCATCGTCGGGGCCTCCAGGATCGGCCGCCGGGTGATCGAGCTGCTGCGGCCGTTCGAGCTCGACGTGCTCGTCGCGGACCCGTACCTGACGGAGGACCTGGGCGTGCCGCACGTCGGGCTGGACGAGCTGATCGAGCGGTGCGACGTGGTCAGCCTGCACGCGCCTTCGCTCCCGGAGACCCGGCACCTCATCGACGCGGCCCGCCTGGCCCGCATGCGCGACGGCGCCACGCTGATCAACACCGCCAGGGGCGCGCTCGTCGACCAGGACGCGCTCGTCGCCGAACTGGCCGGCGGGCGGCTGTACGCGGTGATCGACGTGACCGAGCCCGACCCGCTGCCCGCCGACTCGCCCCTCTTCGACCTCCCGAACGTCCTGCTCACCCCGCACATCGCCGGGTCGCTCGGCGGCGAGCTTTCCCGCCTCGCCCACCAGGCGCTCGACGAGCTGACCAGGTACGCCCAGGGCCTGCCGTTCCGGTACGGCGTCGAAGCGGAGTCGCTGGCGATAAGCGCATAATGCCCGTACTGCCGGGGTCCGATGGCGCGGGCACCGGGTCGGCCCTACGCTGCTCTGCATGCACAGACGCGTGATCGACGGCCGCTTCGAGCTCACGGAGCGGCTCGGTGGCGGGGGCATGGGCCTGGTGTGGCGAGCCTGGGACGTGGCCCTGCACCGCGAGGTCGCGCTCAAGGAGGTACGCACGCGCGAGCCCTCCCTGGATGAGCAGGAGCAGGACCCGGCGGGCGCTTACGAGCTGCGTGCCAGGGTGCTGCGCGAGGCCCGCGCCCTGGCCCGGCTGAACCACCCGCACGTGGCCACCATCCACCACATCGTCGACCCCGGCGAGCAGGGCTACCCCTGGATCGTCATGGAGCTGGTCACGGGCGGCTCGCTCCAGGACCGCATCCAGCGCGGGCCGATGCCGCCGCACGAGGTGGCGCGCCTGGGCCGGGAGGTCCTGTCCGCGCTGCGGGCCGCGCACGCCGTCGGCATCCAGCACCGCGACGTCAAGCCCGCCAACGTCCTGTTACGCGAGGACGGCCGCTCGGTGCTCACCGACTTCGGCATCGCGGCGGTACGCGAGTCCACGAGCCTGACGGCCACCGGGTCGTTCATCGGCTCGCCCGAGTACATGGCGCCCGAGCGCATCAACGGCGTCGAGGGCGACCCGGCCTCCGACTTCTGGTCGCTCGGCATGATGCTGTACGTGGCGGTGGAGGGGCGGCACCCGCTGCGCAGGAGCACCACGCTGGCGACCCTGGCCGCCGTGCTCAACCAGGAGGTGCCGCCGCCGGAGCGCGCCGGCGCGCTCGGCCCCGTGCTGAGCGCGCTGCTCAGACGCGACCCGGCGGCCCGCCCCGACGCCGAAAGCCTCGACCGCATGCTCGCCGCGGCGGCCGACCCCGGCGCGGCGCCGCCCCCGATGCCCGCCGCGCCCGGCCCGGTCATGCCGGGCCCCGCCCCGATGGGTCCTGTCATGGGTCCTGGCCCGGCGATGGGCCCCGCGATGGGCCCCGCGATGGGCCCCGCGATGGGCCCCGCGATGGGCCCCGCGATGGGCCCCGCGATGGGCCCCGCGATGGGCCCCGCGATGGGCACGGCGCCGTCCGGGCCGCACGGCGCCCACACGGTGCCGCCCATGGCCGGTCACACGGGGCCCCCTGTGGCCGGTCACACAGGCCCGCCGGCGTCCGGGCACACCATGCCGCCCGGGTACGGGCACGCGCCGCAGCAGCCCCCGTGGGGCCCGGCGCCGATCCCCAAGGCGACCACCGTGAACTCGCGCCGCCGTCGTAGCGGCGGCGGCCGCATCGTGGGCGTCGTGGCGTCGGTCGTCGCGGTCACGGTGGCGGGCGTGCTGGTGTGGCAGCTGGTCCCCTCCCAGGCCAAGCGCACCACGAGGGACGACCCGACGACGCCGTCCACCTCGCGGGAGGTCGCCGATCCCGAGGATTCCGAGTCCCCGAGAGCCAGTACGCCCGCCACGCCGGGCAACCTGCACACCGCTTCGGGAATGCGGGCGCTGATCGCCAAGATCAAGTCCGAGCTCGGCGGCACCAAGGTCGTCAGGATGACCGTGTACCCCACGTACGCCTCGATCGAGGCACCCCTCAGGAAGGACAAGGAGCTCTACGACACGTACTACTACCGCGACGGCGAGATCACCCGCTCGAGCGCCGGCGGCAAGGTGAGCACCCCCGTCGTGGACCTGCAGAAGTACAACTGGGAGGCCCTCCCCGCCCTGTTGAGGAAGGCGAACAAGGGCCTCGGCGTCCCCAAGCCGACGACGCGGTACCTGATCGTGGACCCCGACTACGCGTTCGCCAACCCGCGCCAGGTGCTGCTCGTCTACGCGTCCGACGACTACCGCTCGGGCTACCTGGTCGCCAACCTCCAGGGCAAGGTGGTCAGGACCTACCCGAGCGACTGAGCGTCAGCAGACCTTCTGGTATCCGCTTTCCGGGATCAACCGGCTCCACTCCGCCCTGCTCAGCGACCCGCCCGCCCTGGTGCACACCTCTTGCGCCGCCAGCGTGGGATCGACCGGGCTCTCGCGTACGGTGCCGTCGAGCCCGACGCCGCGCAGCCGCTTGCCGTCCTGGGTGAAGGCCGGTCCGGCGGCCCACGAGCCGGCCTGGCCGACCTCCCGCATCGTGCCGGCGTCCCAGAGCGAGGTGCGGGCGGCGTCGATGGCCAGCAGGTCGCCGCCGGGGGAGAAGCGCAGCTCGTCCACCGGGGCCGTCCCCGTCTGGATGGTGCCCCGCGGCTTCCGCTTGCGTACGTCCCAGAGGAGCACGTGCCCGCCCTCCAGCCCGAACGCCAGCGTGCGGCCGTCGGGGGAGAAGGCGAGCGCGGTCGGCGCGGGCGGGTCCTCGCCGGGATCGGCGGACCGGTCGAGGTCGAGCGGGGTGATCGCGCCGGTGCGCAGGTCGACGAGCTTGGCGCCGGCGGCCAGCGTCGAGCCGTCGGGGCTGAAGGCCATCGCCAGGTCGCCCGCGCCCTCGTACGCCTTGATGCGCTTCCCCTTGCGCACGTCCCAGGTCTCCAGGGTCCTGCCGCGCGCGGTGGCCAGCGTGTCGCCGGCCGGGGAGAGCGCCACGGCGAGCACGTCGCCGCCCGCGTCGATGGCGGCGACCCGCCTGCTGGTCGTCACCTCCCACACGGTGACCGGGTCGCCCGCGACGGCGAGCAGCCGGCCGTCGGCGTCGAAGGCCAGGTCGCCGGCGGCGGCGATGCGGCCGAGCCGCTTGCGCTCCACGGTGTCGGTGAGCTCGATGGAGTCGCCGACCTCCTTGGCGGCGACCCGCCCGTTGCCGGAGAAGGCGGCGGAAGGGGCATCGGACGGCACGGGCAGCCCCGCGACGTCGAGCGAGACGACGGAGCCGGTGCCGCTCAGGTAGCGCAGCAAGTGGCCGTCGGCGGAGAAGACCAGGCCGCGCTCGGGGTTCCTGAGCGGGTAGGCGCCCGCGAGGCGGCGTTCGGCGACGTTCCAGACCCGGACCTCGCCGTCGCCCGGCAGGGCGAGCAGGCGCCCGTCGGGGCTGAAAGCGGGCGGGTCGGCCGAGGTGTGCCCCAGGCTGTCGGCTCCGACCACCTCGACGCCACGCACCGATTCGCGGGTCATGCCGTCGTTCGCCCGGAACATCTCGGGCGATCCGGACGCCGTGGGGTTCGGCGTGGCCGCCTGCTTCGGGGTGACGGGGCTCGGGGTCCTGGCCGCCACGAGCGTGACCCCGTCGCGCCCGGCGATGGCCAGCGTGGCCCCGTCGGGGCTGAACGCCAGGGCGGGCGCCGCCGCGTCCGCGCCGGTGGGCGGCCGGACCGTGACCACGCCGGTCCTGGTCCGCCCGGCCAGCTCCCACAGCTCGACCCGCCCGCTCAGGCTGGAGAAGGCGCCCTTGGTCCCGTCGGCGGAGAGCGCCACCTGGCGGTCGGCGACGTCGAACAGCAGCCGCCCGCCCCGGTAGACCCTGGTCCTGTTGCCCTGGCCGATCGCGTAGGTGACCGGCTCTAAGGGCGCGCGCCCCGTGGCCACCTCGAACGGCCGGCCGTCGGCCCCCTCCGCGTACTTCCCGTCGTCGCTCAGCACGCTCCCCGCCGGCAGCGCGTACGAGCCGAGCCGCCGGCCGCGGCCCAGGTCCCAGACGGAGACCGTACCGGTGCCCCATTTGACCAGCTCGTCGCCGCGCAGCAGGTAGCGCGCCCGCAGGTCGGCGGCGGGGTCGGTGAACACCCCCAGCTCCGGCTGCACCAGCGAGGCCTGCAGCGCCGCCCGCGCCTCGAACACCGGCGACAGCTTCCAGGCGGCCACGCTCAGCCGCATCGCGGTACGCGGGTCCGCCGACCGCAGCGCCTCCGCCCTGGCGGCCACGGCCCGCGCGTTGGCCTCGACGAGCTGCCCGCGCAGCTGGTTCTGCCCGTGCACGGACACCACGGAGAGCGTCACGGCGATGGCCAGCACGGCGGCCATCGCCGCCAGCGCGGGGGTGAACAGCCTCCTGCGCTGCTTGGACAGGGCCACGCTGTCGTTGACGAAGTCGCGTTCGAGCTGGTTGAGGCGCAGATGGCGGCGCTTGGTCGCGGCCCAGGCGAGCGCCGTGTCGAGCGCCGGGCCGCGGAAGAGGTGGCTCCTGCCGCGCCGGTGCTCGGACCAGTGCCTGGCGGCGTCGCGGATCTCCCGGTGCGCCTGCATGCTCTCCCGCTCGTCCTCGACCCAGGCGCGCAGCCGGGGCCAGGCCCGGTAGAGGGCCGCGCTGGCCGGGGCCACCCGCTGGTCGCTGACCGCCACGAGCTTGCCCACCGGCGTCTCGGTCGGCGGCACGCGTACGCTGCGCCGGACCAGGAGACCCGCCTCCATGAGCGGGCCGAGCACGTCGCCCTCGTCGTGCGGGCTGTCGCCGTCGAGCAGGCGCAGCAGCAGCCCCGGCACCTCGGCCTGCTGCCGCGGCGTGAGCGCCAGGTACGCCTCCTCGGCCACCTCGCCCAGCGACCGCGGCCCCGCATGCCCCGCGGGCGGCCGCACCTCGGCCGGGCTCTCGACGCGCAGCTCCCGCGCGGCGGGCCGGTCGGCGGGGTTCTTGGCCAGGGCGCGCCCGACCAGCTCGCGCAGCGGCTCCGGCAGCGCGCCGAGGTCGGGGTCGACGGTCAGCAGCCGGTGCATGACCCCGCCCAGGCTCTGCCCGCTGAACGGATCGTCCCCGGTGGCGGCGAACAGCACCACCGCGCCCCACGCGAACACGTCGGCCGCCGCTCCCGAATCACGCCCGGTCAGGACCTCGGGAGCCATGTACGTGTACGTGCCGCCGGCGGGCACGCCCAGCTCGATCACCTTGGGGCCGTCGGCGGCCAGCAGCACGCTCTCCGGATTGAGCCCCCGGTGCGTCAGCCCCGCCTCGTGCAGCGCGCTCAGCGCGCTCGCCAGCGCCCCGGCCAGCGCGACCAGCTCGTCGCCCGTGTAGGGGCCGTGCAGCTCGACCGCACGTCGCAGGTCAGGTCCGTCCACGTATTCGCTCACCACGTACGGCACGCCCTCGTCGTCGCCGACGGCGACCACCTCCGCCAGATGGGGGCAGGTGACCCGCTCGAACCGGCGCCCGACCTCGCCACGCGGCACCGTCACCGCGAAGCGGCGGCCCTCGTCGTCGTACGCGTCGTAAACCACGCCGCGCCCGCCCGCGCCGAGTCTGGCCGCCGGCCAGAAGCCGCCAAGCCTCTCGGGGTCACCGGGCACCAAGCGCATCGTCACTGATGCTTAGATGCACGGCACCGCCCAATGGTTGTCCCAAAGACGCCACAGGTCCCCCGCGCGCCTCGGGGGACCCATGCGTCATGATCATTATGCCAGGCTTCCGGATCTTGTCGGCCATTCGTGACGAAGCACCGACATGAGCACCGCGTCGTGCCATTCGCCGTCCCACAGCAGGGCGTCGCGTTCCACGCCCTCCTCGACGAAGCCGACCTTCTTGTACACGTGCCGCGCCCGCTCGTTGAAGGCGTAGACGCCCAGCCGGATCCGGTGCAGCGGCGTCGTGGCGAAGGCGTGGTCGAGGACCAGCTCGATGGCCTCGGAGCCGTACCCCTTGCCGAAGGCGCGCTCGCCGATGAGCGCTATGCGGAGGTTGCAGGCGAGGTTGTGCGGGTCGAGCTCGTTGAGCACGATCTCGCCGACGTATTCGCCGGACGCCATGATGGCCAGGTCGAGCCGGTCGGCGTGGTCCTTCCTGGTGGCGTACCACTGGCGGGCGGCTTCGAGGTCGATCTCGCCGTGCGAGCCGGTCAGGCGGCCCACCTCGGGATCGGAGACCAGCTCGAAGAGGCCGTCGACGTGCTCGGGGCCGACCGGGCACAGGGTCACGCGGTCACCCGTCAGGGTGGGCTTCTCGGCGAACATCCCCCCTGGCTATCAGTGCCGATCGTCCTCGGGCAAACCCATTTCCCGCAACGTCGCGTCCCGCACCTGCTCGGGCGTCAGGTCGCCGACGTCGCACCTCAGGTCCGCGACCTCGCGGAAGAACGGCTCGCGGCGGGCCCGCATGGCGGCGGGGCCGAAGTCGGGGCGATGGCTGCTCGACTTCACCCGCCGGGCCAGCACCTCGTCGGAGGCGTCCACCCACACCACGAACGCTCTGCCCAGCGCCTCGCGCACCTCGGGGAACTCGACCGTGCTGGCCGCCGCCGCGACCACCACCGGCTCGCCGGCCAGCTGGTGCAGCACGTGGTCGGCCTCGTACCGGTGCAGGGCGTCGGCGCCGTCGCGCTCGGCGAGCTGCGCGGCGGTGCCGCCGTACCGCTGCTTGAGGAACGCGTCACTGTCGCTGAACGGCAGCCCGAGCGCCTCCGCGATCAACCGACCGGCGCTCGTCTTGCCCGAGCCCATCAGCCCGATCAGCACGACTGGTTTGTTTTTCGACATGTGGATAGAGGTTCCTTCGTGTCAAGGAGGTAAATCTGATGACCATCGCCGGAAGCATCATCCTCATCATGCTCGGCGCGATCCTCACCTGGGCCGTCGAGTTCGACCTCGCCGGTATCGACATCAACGTGGTGGGGGTCATCCTCATGCTCGGCGGCCTCGTCGGACTCCTGTTCGGCATCTACAGGATCAACGTCACCCGTAGGGCGGTCGGTCCGACCGACGAGCCGGTTCACCGTCACGAGGTCCACGAGGAGCCTGAAGCCCGCAGGACCATCGTCTACGAGGAGCGCCGCCGCTACGACGAACCACCGCTGTAGGAGGTGAATCGACATGCCAGCTGTTGAAGAGCTGCCGTCGACCATCAAACGTTCGCCGAAGAAGGCACAGAACACGTGGCTCAGGGCGCACGACAACGCCGTGCGGGAGTACGGCGAGGGCCGGCGCGCCCACATGACCGCGTTCGCCGCGATGAAGCGGTCCTTCGAGAAGGTCGGCGACCACTGGGAGCCGAAAAAGGGCCCCACCGACAAGGCGACGATGAACCGGACCGCTGGCCGGGCCGGGACGACCCGGACCACCAAGGCCACGACCCGGACCGGTGGCAAGGCCGGGGTGACGACCCGGACCACCAAGGCCGCGACCCGGACCGGTGGCAAGGCCGGGGTGACGACCCGGACCACCAAAGCCGTGACCCGGACCGCGAAGGCCGCGATGACCCGCACGGCCAAGACGGCCGAGGGCGTCAACCTCAACGCCACCAAGGAGTACCTGCAGAAGATGGCCGCCAAGCTCGACGTGCGCGGCCGGTCCAAGATGACCAAGCAGGAACTGGTGAACGCGATCAGGAGGGCCAACAGGAGGCTGACGACGAAGGCCCGCTGACGGGAGGCGTCCCGCTCAGAGGGGGCGGCGCCAAGAGGGCCGGGGGCATCTCGCCCGTCGGCCCTCACTTATGCACTCATGTCGGCGTATTCGTCACAGGAGCCGCTTGACCGCTTCGGCGATGGCGTGGCGGTCGATGCCGGCGTCGGCCAGTTGCTCCTCGGGCGTCGCGGACCCGGGCAGGCCCGTCACGGCCAGCTTCACCACCCGCGGCCCCAGCTCGCTGACCGCGTCCGTCACCGCGTCGCCGAGCCCGCCCTCCAGCCGGTGGTCCTCCACCGTGATGAGGTTGCCCGTGGTGGTGGCCGCCTCGACCAGCGCGGCCGCGTCGACGGGCTTGACCGAGTACAGGTCGATCACCCCCACCGGGATCCCGGCGTCCCGCAGTTCGTCCGCCGCCGCGAGCGCCTCGTGCACGGTCACGCCCGCGGCCACGATCGTGGCCCGGTCGTCGGGCGATTGCCGCAGCACCCGCGACCCGCCCACGGGGAACCGCTCGCCCGGCGGGTAGACGACCGGGGTCTCCCCGCGCGTGGTACGCAGGTAGGAGACGCCTTCGACGTCCGCCATCTCGGCGGTCAGCACCGCGGCCTGGTTGGCGTCGCACGGGTAGAGCACGGTGCTGCCGTAGACCGCCCGCAGTATCGCCAGGTCCTCCAGGCCCATCTGGGAGGGCCCGTCCTCGCCGATCGACACGCCCGCGTGCGACCCCACGAGCCGGATCGACGCCCCGCTCACCCCGGCCATCCTGATGAAGTCGTACGCCCTGGTCAGGAACGCCGCGAACGTGGCCGCGTACGGCTTCCACCCGCGCACCTGCAGGCCGACGGCGGCGGCCACGAGCTGCTGCTCGGCGATGTACATCTCGAAGAAGCGCTCGGGGAACTCCTTCCCGAACGCCTCCGTCCTGGTCGAGTCCGCCACCTCGCCGTCCAGCGTCACGACGTTCCCGCGCGCCGCGCCGAGCGCCACCAGCGCCTCCCCGAACGCCGTCCGCGTGGCCACCCTGTCGCCCACCCTGTACGCCGGCAGGCTCATCGGCCTGCTCTCGAACCGGTGCGGCGCCGCCGCGGCCTCGGGCTTGTGCACCTCGACGCGCAGGTCCCGCTGCCCGCCCAGCTCCTCGACGGCCTTGCCCGGGTCCTTGAGCGGCTTGCCGTGGGTCCCCTCGCGGTTCTCGACCTCCATGGCCCCCTCGCCCTTGCGCGTCTTGGCCAGGATCACGGTCGGCCGCCTGCGCGTGTTGCGGGCGTCGGCGAGCGCGTAGTCGATCTGCCCGGGATCGTGCCCGTCGATCTCGATCGTGTGCCAGCCGAACGCCCCGAACCTGCGCGCGTAGGCCCCCGTGTCCCATCCGTGCCGGGTGGGCCCGCGCTGGCCGAGGCGGTTCACGTCCACGATGGCGGTCAGGTTGGCCAGCCCCTCGCAGCCCGCGTGCTCGGCCGCCTCCCAGATGGACCCCTCGGCCAGCTCGCTGTCCCCGCAGAGCACCCACACCCGGTACGGCAGCCGCTCCAGCCGCCCGGCCATGGCCACCCCGACCCCGACCGGCAGACCCTGCCCGAGGGACCCGGTGGCCACGTCCACCCAGGGCAGCCGCGGCGTCGGATGCCCCTCCAAACGGCTGCCCCGCCGGCGGAACGTCAGGAGCTCCTTGTCGTCGACGACCCCCGCCGCCTTGAAGAGCGCATAGAGCAGAGGGGACGCGTGCCCCTTGGAGAAGATCAAGTGGTCGTTGGCGGGGTCGTCCGGGTTCTCGAAGTCGTAGCGCAGGTGGCACGCGAAGAGCACGGCCATCAGATCGGCCGCCGACATCGACGAGGTCGGATGGCCGGACCCGGCCTCCGCCGCCGCCCGCACGGAGTCGACCCGTAGTTGCGCGGCCAGCTCGGCCAGGTACTGAAGATCGCGCTCAGGCATCATGACCTCCTCGGGAAACGGTTCCCCGGCGCCTACCCCTTCAGGGCCGCTTAAGTCGGGGGGACGGCCCGGCTCATCCGGCCGGCTCATCCGGTCGGCTCAGCTCCGGCATGCCCACGAGCAGGCCGCGGGCCCGGCGGGATCACGATCATCGCGTGAGGGTTGCGCCGGAGGTCCGCCGCTAGCACCCGTCACCACCACCACACGCCCTCGGAGTGGTGCCATGTCGCAATCAGCCTGCCTCTCCGTCCTGTCGCCTCTTCTGGCGCCGAACGGCCAGCGCGATGTCCACCACCGTCGCCACGGCCAGCAGGACCGCGAGGCCCGTCATGACGGGCGCCCCGACGATGATCCCGAGCACCGCGAACGCGAACAGGAACACCAGCAAGAACGACCCCACCCTGATGTGCGCCACGTCGCGCGGCGTCGCGGGCACCATGGGGTGGCCCTTGACGTCCCGCTCCTCGTGCCACTTTCCGTCGTCCGGCATGTCCCTGTAATCAGACATGTGGCACACCTGCCCGTTCTTTTTGTCCCCTAACGTCCGGATAAAGCCTGGTACGGCCTAGAGGTTATTGACGTTATTTATGCCGTTTGAGGTGTTCATCCCGGGGCATGCGGCGACAGAAGAAGGAGGCGAGTGATGGAAGCTCCGCAGTACGTCGCGGCCCGCGTCCAGCAGGCGCTGGCCGAGGACGGACGCACGCACGAGCTCGGAATCCGCGTCGACATCCGAGGTGACCAGCTGTTCCTGCGCGGCGAGGTCAGCGGGACCGGACAGCGTGAGCGGCTCGGCCAGGTGGCGCACGAGGCCGCGCCCGAGCTCCACCTGCACAACGAGATCAAGGTCGTGGAGGCGAACGAGCCGGGGGAGGATGAGCGTCTTGACTGACCTGCGTATCGCGGCCGTCGGAGACATCCACCTGGGGCAGGACGACAGAGGCCAGTACCGCAAGAAACTGGGGGGCATAGAGGAACGCGCGGACGTGCTCCTGGTGGCCGGGGACCTGACCAGGCACGGCACGCTGGAGGAGGGGCGGGTCGTGGCCGACGAGCTGCGCGGCCTGCCGATCCCCGTCGTCGCGGTGCTCGGCAACCACGACTACCACTCCGACCTGCAGTACGAGATCGCCGGCGAGCTACGCGACGCCGGCGTCGTCGTGCTGGACGACGACGGGGCCGTCATCCAGTGCGGCGACCGGAAGCTCGGCGTGGTGGGCGGGAAGGGCTTCGGCGGCGGGTTCGCGGGCAAGTGCGCCAGCGAGTTCGGCGAGCGCGAGATCAAGAACTTCGTCGCCCACACCCGCTACATCGCCGAGTCCTGGAAGGTCGCGCTGAAGGAGATCGTGGCCGAGAAGCGCGTCGTGCTGTCGCACTACTCCCCGATCAAGGAGACCCTGGAGGGCGAGCCGCACGAGATCTACCCGTTCCTGGGCAGCTACCTGCTGGCGGAGGCGGTCGACACGGCGGGCGCCGACCTGATCCTGCACGGCCACGCGCACAAGGGCAGCGAGAAGGGCATGACGCCGGGCGGCATCCGGGTTCGTAACGTGGCGCTGCCGGTGCTGGGCCGGGCCTATGCCGTCTACTGCCTTGACTGCGACACCGGGTTCTAGCGGCGTCCTGGCCGACGGCGTCCTGGCCGGCGGAGTCCTGGCTAGAGGACCTTCGCGGCCAGGAGGCAAGCGGCTCAACGGCGGATATTTGTTCACACGCTCCTCATGCCCTCGGGAGCGCCGGACCTACACGTTGAAGATGCTTACTCCGCCAGGCCCGACGAGGAAGCCGAGGACGATGAGCACGATTCCCCAGAGGAGGTCGCGCCTGGCCAGGATCACGTAGATCCCGGAGATGACGAGTATTACCGCGATGATCCAGAGCAAAGTAGCCATGGGCATCCCTCTGCCCTCAGGGGGGTTCGCATAACATGTTTTTTCCATTGTCGATGGGCAAGTGACCCCGATATTCAACGCCTAGTTGACGTTTGTTTGGGTAGCCCGAAAACATGACGAGCCACGGCCACGCTGTCACCGACGCCATCCTGGACACGCTCAAGCGTGCCAGTTCGGGGCTGAAGGACGCCGGGGTCAAGTTCGCGCTGGCCGGCGGGTGCGCAGCGTACGCGAGAGGCGCCGCTCCGTCGTTGCACGACGTGGACTTCATGCTCGCGGAGCACGACGTGCCGACCGCGCTGGAGGCCCTGCGCGGGCTCGGCTTCCAGACGGCCAAGCCGCCGGAGGACTGGCTGGTCAAGGCGTACGACGAGGGGCGGCTGGTGGACCTGATCTACCGGGTGTCCGACCAGCCGATCACCGACGCGCTGCTGGACCGGGCCGAGCCGCTGAAGGCGTCCGCGGTGATCGTGCCCGTGCTGGAGGCCACCGACCTGGTCATCTCGTGGCTGCTGCCGCTGTCGGAGCACGCCTGCGACTACGGGGCGCTGCTGGCCCAGGTGCGCGCGCTGCGCGAGCAGGTCGACTGGCCGCGGGTGGCCGCCGTGCTCCAGGACTCGCCGTACGCGATGACGTTCATCACGCTCCTGGAGCGGCTGGACGTGCTGCAGGGCCCGATCGAGCCGAAGGGCGACCCGAAGTGGCCGTAAGACCGGCGGAGGGCCGCACCCCGGCGAGGGTGCGGCCCTCCTGTCGCGGCGCCTTCAGCTACCCGGGCACGGCCGGTTGAACGTCTTGCAAAGCGCTTGCCTGCAGGCGGGCGGCAAGCGGCCGGGCGCACCCTCTCCATGACAGGAGGGGGCGGGACCCATGCGAACCAGCTCAGACCGGCTTTACGAGATCGACGGCCTCCGGCTGCTGGCGGCGCTCTGCGTCGTGCTCTTCCACTACACGTTCTCCGGCTGGGCCGGCGGCACGAGCCCGGTGGCCTTCGCCGCCGAGAGCTCCTGGTCCAAGTACGGCTACCTGGGCGTGGACCTCTTCTTCCTGATCAGCGGGTTCGTGGTGCTGATGAGCGCGTGGGGCAGGAGCCCGCGCTCGTTCCTGGTGTCGCGGGCCGTGCGGCTCTACCCCGCGTACTGGGTGGGCATCGCGGTCACCGCCCTGGTCACCGTGACGCTGGGGCAGGGGCTGTTCCAGGTGACGCTGCCGCAGGTGCTGGCGAACCTGACGATGTTCCAGGCGGTGCCGGACATCGCGAACGTGGACGTCGTCTACTGGACGCTCTGGGCCGAGATGCGGTTCTACTTCCTCATCCTGGCGTTCACCTGGATCGGGATGACGCGCGGCAGGGTCATGGCGGGGCTGTGGGGCTGGCTGGGGCTGACGTTCGCGGTGGAGACGGGGCTGCTGCCCGGGTTCGCCGACCTGGTCGTGCAGTCGGAGTTCTCCCACTACTTCATCGCCGGGATGGCCCTGTTCATGCTCTACAAGTTCGGGCTGAACCTCCAGATCGCGCTGCTGGTGCCGATCTGCCTGGGCAACGCGGTCTACCGGGCCATCGGGTACGCCGACGCCGTCGGCTCGCGGTACGCGGTGTCCTACTCACACACGGTGATCATCGCCGTGGTCGTGCTCGTCTTCCTGGTCATGACGCTCGTGGCGTTGCGCGCCACCCGCGTGCTTGCCAGGCCGTGGCTGGTGACGGCCGGCGCGCTCACGTACCCGCTCTACCTGCTGCACGCGCACATCGGGTTCATCGCCTTCAACCGGCTGGGGGACGCGGTGAACAAGTACGTGCTGCTGGTCGCGATCGTCGTGGTCATGTGCGGGGCCGCGTACCTGGTGCACAGGTTCGTGGAGCGGCCGCTGGCGCCCAGGTTCAAGCGCCTGCTGTCCGGCCGGCCGGTGGCCCCGTCACTGGGAGTGTTCGTCGCGGGGCGTCCGGTAATCTGACGCGTTCTTCCCGTTAAGCCGCCAAGTGCGACTACGATCCAGGTCAAAGCGGGCAAAGGGGGCGGCGGGTTTGGGTCACAGCGGAGAGTACGAGTGGGCTCCTCCCGGAGTCGACCCGTCACAGCCCAGCGTGGCCCGCGTACACGACGCGTTGCTCGGCGGCATGGAGAACTTCGCCGCCGACCGTTCGGTGGCCCGCAAGCTGAGGGACACCGTGCCCGAGGTGGTGGACCTCGTCTGGTGCAACCGCGCCTTCATCGGCAGGGTCGTGGACTTCCTGATCCGCGAGGCCGGGATCAGGCAGATCATCGACCTGGGCTCCGGGCTGCCCACGGTGGAGAACACGCACGAGGTGGCCCACTTCGCCGACCCCAGGGCCAGGGTGGTGTACGTCGACAACGACCCCATGGTCGAGCCGCACGCCCGCGCCATCCTGAACGGCAACCCGTACGCCGACGCCATCACCGCCGACGTCCGCGACGTGGACGGCGTGCTCGGCCACCCGTCGCTGCGCCGCCTGATCGACCCGGCCCAGCCCACGGCGATCCTGATCATCGGCGTGCTGCACCTGCTGCCGGACCAGGACGACCCGCACGAGCTGGTCCGGCGGTACATGTCGGCGCTGCCGAGCGGCAGCTACCTCGCCGCCTCCAACATGATGTCCTCGGCCAACCCCCAGGCCCAGGCCCTGGAGGCCATGCTCCACGTCACCATGGGCACCGGGTACTTCCGCGACCGGGACGTGATCGCCGCGTACTTCGACGGGCTCGTGCTGGTGGAGCCTGGGGTGGTGCACTTCCCTGAATGGCACCCGGACGAGCGCGTCCCCGGCCCGCTGGCCACCTGGGAGCAACTCCTGCTGGGCGGCGTAGCCCGCAAACCCTAGCCCCCACCTCCGCTCCCACCCTCCTGTCCCGCCCCCGCCTGGCCTGCCGCCCCCTGCCCGATCCAGTCTCCGCCCGCCTGGGACGGCCGTTCCCTTTACGGCCGTCCCCTCAAGGGACATCGGCCGAAGTGCGGCGGTCCCCCTCAAAAGGACAGTGGCCGAAAGTGCGGTGGGTCGCGTGCGCGCTAAGGTGGTCGGGTGCATCGACGTTTGATCTGCTCCCCGCCTCCCGCCCTCTAGCGGGCGGCATTCCCTGAGATTCCGGGTCTGACCGATCCGGGGGTGGTTGCTGCCCGCACACCGGGCCCATTCCAACCACTCCATCCGGAGCACTCCTGTCATGACCCATGTCTCCGCCCGGCGGGGCACCTTCTACGTGTCCGTGGCCGCGACCGCCTGGGGCACGGGCGGCGCCGCCGGTTCGCTGCTCTTCGAGTCCGGCGGCCTCGGCCCCGTCGGCGTCTCCCTGTGGCGCTACCTTCTCGGCGCCGCCTTCCTCCTCGTCCTCACCCGCAGGCCCGCCGTGCTCAACGGGCGGGTCCTGCTCATCGGCGCCGGAATGGCCGTCTACCAGACCGCGTACTTCGCCGCGATCGCCCACTCCGGCGTGGCGATCGCGACCGTGGTGACCATGGGCGCCACCCCCGTCTTCACCGCCCTGGGCAGCCGTTTCCTCCTCCGCGAGCCACTGGGCCGCGTCGCGCTCGCCGCCCTCGTCACCGCCCTGGCCGGGCTCGTCCTCCTCACCGGCGAGACCGCACTGCGGTCCCAGACGTCCTCCACCGCAGGCATCGGCCTCGCCCTGGTCTCGGCCGCCGGGTACGCCGGGGTCACGATCCTGTCCCGGAGGAACGGGGACGACGACCCGCAGGGCGTGGCGATCGGCGGGTTCGTGGTCGGGGCGGTGTGCCTGGCGCCGTTCGCGCTGGTGGAAGGCGTGGTGCCGAACGTGAGCCTGCCATCCGTGGCGCTGCTGCTCTATCTGGGCGCGGTGCCGACCGCGCTCGCGTACGGCCTGTTCTTCCGCGCCCTGACCGCGCTGCGCGCCACCACGGTGTCGATCATCTCGCTCGGCGAGGCGGTGGGTGCGGCGCTGCTCGGTGTGGCGCTGTTCGGGGAGCAGCTCACACCTCTTGCCTGGTCGGGGTGCGCGTTGCTGATGGCCGCCGTCACAGTCCTCGCCGTACGGGCTGAATCCGGGTGACTCGGGCAGGAGCGATGTGGCGGCAGAGCGCCCCGGATGAGCTAATGTCCGGTACGGCGGCGCTGGCCGTAACGTCGCTCCGCTCCCCTCCCTTGCAAGAGGGAACGGTGTCGGCGAAGCGTGCGTTGGAGGAACTGTGGCCTCAATAAAGGGAATTCTCAGGAACCTCCTGGACCGTCCGGGTGGGGTGCCCCTGACGCCCTATCAGAAGATTGTCAAGGCAGCGGAAGACCGCGCCGAGCGGCTGGGCAAGCTCGACGAGCTGCCCGAGCCGAAGATGGACGATCTGGCCGAGTTCTGTGCCGTCGCGCGCGAGGCCGCCGACAGGACGCTGGGCCTGCGGCCGTACGACGTGCAGTTGCTCGGCACGCTTGCCCTCCTCGACGGGAAGGTCGCCGAGATGGCCACCGGCGAGGGCAAGACGTTGTCCGGCGCCATGGCGGCGGCGGGTTACGCGTTGCAGGGCAAGCATGTTCACGTGATCTCGGTCAACGACTATCTGGCCAGGCGTGACGCAGAGTGGATGGGGCCGTTCTACGAGGCGCTCGGCGTCACCGTGGGCTGGATCGGCCAGAACTCCACGCCGGAGGAGCGGCGCGAGGCGTACGCGAAGGACGTCACGTACGGGCCCGTCAGCGAGATCGGGTTCGACGTGCTGCGCGACCGGCTCCGCACGGACGCCGGCGAGATCATCGTGCCCGCGCCCGAGGTCGCCCTGATCGACGAGGCCGACTCCGTGCTGGTCGACGAGGCCCGCGTGCCGCTCGTGATGGCCGGGTCCACCGACCCCGGCAACGCGGTGCCGGAGATGGCGGCGCTGGTCCGGCAGCTCGTACGCGGCTACCACTACGAGATCGACGAGCAGGCCCGCAACGTCTACCTCACCCCCAAGGGCGCCGACAGCGTCGAGAACCTCCTCGGCGTCGAGCTCTACGACGAGCACGAGCCCGGCACGCTCATCGAGCTCAACCTGGCCCTGCACGCCCACTCGCTGCTCGCCCGCGACGTCGACTACATCGTGCGCGACGGCAAGGTCCAGCTGATCAACCCCTCGCGCGGTCGGGTGGCGCTGCTCCAGCGCTGGCCGGACGGCCTGCAGGCGGCCGTCGAGGCCAAGGAGGCGCTGCCGCCGAGCGAGAAGGGCGAGATCCTCGACTCGATCACCGTTCAGGGTCTGATCCGCCGCTACCCGGAGATCTGCGGCATGACGGGCACGGCAGTGGCGGTCAGCGAGCAGCTCGGCGAGTTCTATGGCCTCAAGGTCGCGGTCATCCCGCCCAACCGCCCCTGCGTGCGCGAGGACGAACCCGACCGCATCTACCCGACCGTCCCCGACAAGGACGCCGCCCTGGTGGAGGAGATCCAGGAGATCCACGCCACCGGCCGGCCGATCCTCATCGGCACGCTCGACGTCGCCGAGTCGGAGAACCTCGCCAAGCTCCTCCAGCGCCGCGACATGGAGCCGGTCGTGCTCAACGCCAAGAACGACGCGGAAGAGGCCGCGATCATCGCCAGGGCGGGGGAGCGCGACGCCATCACCGTCTCCACCCAGATGGCCGGGCGCGGCACCGACATCCGCCTCGGGGACGGCGTCGCCGAGCTGGGCGGCCTGTACGTGATCGGCTCCGGCCGCCATGCCAGCAGCCGCCTCGACGACCAGCTCCGCGGGCGCGCCGGCCGCCAGGGCGACCCGGGCGGCTCGGTCTTCTTCGTCAGCACGCAGGACGACCTGATCACGCAGTTCGTCTCGGACGAGCGACCGCCCGCCGCCGACGCGGACGGCATCGTCCGCCACCGGCGCGGCGCGTACCTCGTCGGCCACGCCCAGCGCGTCGCCGAGGGCGTCAACCTGGAGATCCACCGCAACACGTGGCGTTACACCCGCCTTCTGGAGCACCAGCGCGAGCTCATCCTGGAGTGGCGCGACAAGGTCCTGCACGGCGACTCCGCCTCCAAGGCCCTGTCCACCGCCGACCCCGAACGCTGGGAGGCCCTGCCCGAGGACACCAGGGACGAGACCGCCCGCCAGATCGTCCTGCACGCCATCGACCGCTGCTGGACCGAGCACCTGGCGTTCCTGACGGACCTCCGCGAGGGCATCCACCTGCGGGCACTGGGCCGGATGAGCCCCGTCGACGAGTTCCACCGGGAGGCGGTGGCGGAGTACAAGTCGCTGCTGACGGAGGTGGAACGGCGCTCGCTGGAGTCCTTCGAGGCACCCGAGCCGGACCTGAAGCGGCCGACGGCCACCTGGACGTACCTGGTGCAGGACAACCCGTTCGGCACGGAGTGGGACCGCATCCTCAAGCGCGTCACGGCCGCCACCCGGCGCGGCTAGTCAGATTCCGCTCGCCGTACCTGACAGAAGATGACAGGTACGGCTGGAACGCTGGATTCATGACGATGAAGGCGAAGCTCCTGGCGGTCACCCTCGACTGCGCGGAGCCCAAGAAGCTTGCCGAGTTCTACCACGAGATCACCGGCTGGGAGATCCAGTACGCGGAGGACGAGTACGCGGCCGTGGGGAACGGCACGACCAGCATCTACTTCGGCCGGATCCCCGACCGCAAGCCGGTGACCTGGCCGAGCCCGGACAAGCAGTTCCACCTGGACTTCCGGGTGGCGGACGTGGAGAAGGCGGCGGAGGAGTACATCGCGCTGGGAGCAACGAAGCCGGAGTTCCAGCCGGGGGTCACGGAGGACGGCATCGGCTGGCTCGTCCTCCAGGACCCAGCCGGCCACCTGTTCTGCGTCTGCCCCGACCGCTCGTGACCGCGCCCCCTCGTGACCCGGCCGTTCCTGACCACGTCAACGATTCCTGACCACCTTGACCATCCCTGACCTTCCCGACCGGTCCTGGCCATCCCCGGCCGGTTCCGGGCCCGGTCGGCAGAGGCCACAAACGTGCAACAACGCGTTACATACATGTCCAGGCCAGGACAATCTCTGCCCGAACGATCCACCAAAAGTATGATTCGCCAGCTTGGGTTCCCTCATAAGCTAGAGCAATGCTCTTGGAAGGATCCATGCCCCTGCGCAGGCGCCGATGACCTGGCTCGGCCTGATAATTGCCCTGGCAGGAGCGCTTGGATATGCGCTCGGCGCGGCCCTGCAACAGTACGAGGCAGTAGCCGAGGGCGCCTCGCTCAAACTGGTCAAGCGTCCTCGCTGGTGGATCGGCGGCGTCATCGGCTTCACAGGCGCCTGCCTGCACGCCGTGGCGCTGAGCTTCGCCCCGTTAGTGGCCGTCCAGCCGATCAGCGTCGCCACGCTGGTGTTCGCCGTGCCGCTGGCCGCGTTCATGTACGGGCGCAAGCCGTACCGAGCGGAGATCTTCGGCTCGATCGCGGTGGCCGTGGGCCTGCTCTGGCTCATGCTCCTGGTGCCGTCGCACAACGTGACACCCAGACTGGGTGACGGCGCCGCACTCGTGTTCCTGGCCGTGGTCGGCCTGATCGTCCTGGTGACACAGCTGATCGCGACGCGCGTGCACGGGCCGAGCAGGGCGTTGCTGCTGTCCGTGGGCGCGGGCGTGGTGACGGCGAGCGTGTCGACGTTCGTCCGGGTCGTCGGGGGCGGCATGCAGGGGGACTGGGGCCGGCTGGTGCACTGGTTCACGCTCGCCGTACCGGTGCTGCTGGTCTGCGCGGTGGTGCTGTTGCAGCGCTCGTACGCGGTCGGCTACTTCGGCATCGCGTACGCCGGCGTACAGGTCATCGACCCCATCACCTCGGTCCTCGCCGGCGTGATCCTCCTCGGCGAACCCCTGCCGACCAGCCCCTCCACCGCGATCCCCGCAATCCTGGCCAGCGCACTCACCATCGGCGGCACGATCACCCTGGGCCGCCTCGCCCCCGACCACTCCCGCCCCACCCCGACGCAGCCGAACCCGACCCCGCGGCCCGTCTCCGCAACCTCCAAGGCCAACTGACCTCCAAGGCCACAACACCCCCCAGGCCGCCCAACTCGCTCCTGCCCTCCAGCTACAGCGATCTCCGGGTTGGCCAGGTCGCCCCGCCCTCAGTCACGGCGATCTCCGCACCAAGCAGTTCGCTCCCGCCTTCCAGCTATGGCGGCCTCCGGGTTGGCCAGGTTGCCTCGCCCTCAGTCACGGTGATCGCTGGGCCAGGCAGTTCGTCCCCGCCTTCCAGCCACGGCGACCTGCGCGGACCAGTGTGGTGCTCCAAAATTCGTCGGATAAATGCTTATGTCCACGCTAAGGTCGAAGCTTGTGGCGAACGACTACTCCGAGGTGTTCCGACAGTTCGGGATCGAGCCGCAGGAGTCGATATATCTCTACGCACCTGTATTCCGCGGTGTGATCGGCGGAGCGGCCGTCGCCGTCAAACGCACCCACTCGCCCGAGGCCATGGGCAGATGGGTACGACACCTTGAGGGCGTGGGGGTGCCAGTGGTGACGCCGCTGGCCGGGCCACGTCAGATCGGCGGGTACGACTGGGTCGCCTATCCGTGGATCGATGGGCGCACCTACGACGGCTCTCCCGTGGACATACGCGCCGCCGGCGACCTGCTGGGGCGCCTGCATGTAGCCGGTGACGCCGAAGGCTCAACCGGTCTGCCCTGCTTCGAGTGGCCTGATCACGACGAGGAGTCGGTCGCGGACGACGTGACGAGCCTTGACAAGGTACTCAACGCCTACAGGCCGGACCTGCGAGGAGAGGTGCTCGGTCGGTTCGAGCCGCTGCTGCGGTCGTTCATGGCGACCACGCTCCCGGCCATCTGCGACGCCGACCTGCCAGTGGCCGATGTGACCATGGACTTCAAGGCCGTCAACCTCGTGTACAGCCAGGCCGGACCCGTACTGGTCGACCCCGACAACGGGGAACGGGCGCCGAGGCTGCTCGACCTGGCCCTGGCCGTGCTGCTGTTCCACAACGACCTGCCAGGTCGTCCGGCGAGGCTGTTCGACGAGTTGGAATGGGCCGCCTTCCGCGATGCCTACCTTGGGCATGTGCAGTTGACGGTGCGAGAGCGGGAACTGTGGCCGACCGCTCTCACGTACATGCTGCTGGAGTGGGGAGTGTGGACGGCCGTCAACGGGGGCGAGGTCGGCGACTGGGACAATCCGCGGCAAGCGGCCTTCCTCGCGGATCTCCTCACCGTGGACATCACGCGTTACCCGTTGTAACTCCCTATATCAGGGCCTGAAATTCGCCGGAGATAACGGCCCTGGGACGGCGACCCTTGAGGCGAGCTGATCCGCACCCCTTGCCAATGGCTGTGCGCTTGGCCCTGCGTCGCAGCGAGGTGCCATTCCTCAAGTCGAGCGTTACGCGTGAGGGGTTGGGCCGTGTTCTCCGTCCCCAGATGCCGTCGGCGGTTGCCAGCCCAGGAGATCGTCCATGGACCGCAGCATCAGGTCCGGGCTCAGCTTGGCCGCCAGTGACATCCCGAGGTCCCGCACCCATACGGCCGTCGGATTGCGGAGCTGGGTCACCTTGCAGATGGACATCGACCGACGTACTACGTCCGTCGTGCGCTCCAGGCGGGCGGCGGTGTAGGCGGCAAGGTCGATCCCGCTGCTGCTGCGGGTACTGTTGCCCCCGCCGATGCCGCCGTCGGTGCCGTTGCCGTCGCGGCCGCCGTTGCTGCCATCGGTGCCTGTGTCGGTGCCGCTGCCAGTGCCGTTAACGCTGCCACCGTGACTGCGACTGCCACTGCCACTGCTGATGCTGCTGGCGCTGTTGCCGGCGACGTGGGCGAGGGTGACTGCGTCTTCGATTGCTTGGCAGGCCCCCTGGCCGAGGTTCGGGGTCATCGCGTGCGCGGCGTCGCCCACCAGTGCCACCTTCCCCCTGTGGTACGCGGGCAGCGGCGTGCGGAGGTGGTGGATGTCGTTACGGATGATCTTCGCGGGATCGGCCGCCCGCAGCAGGGTGGGAATCGGCTCGTGCCAGTCCCCGAACCTCCGCCGCAGTTCCTCCAGCTCGTCCCCGAGCACGGTCCCCGCAGGCAGTACGTCGGTCGCGTACACGTACACGAGGTCGTCGGCCATCGGGGTGATGCCGAACACACGCCCCCTGCCCCAGCTCTCCGAGCCCGAGATCGTGAGAGCTCCCCGCGGGATGAGGCCGCGCCAGGCCGTCACCCCTGAGTACGTCGGACCGGGGTGCTCGGGGAAGAGCGCCTGCCGGGTCTTCGAACGGATGCCGTCGGCGGCCACGATCAGGTCGGCCGCGAGATCGCCGTCATCCGTACGCACCACGCCGCCTTCGGCATCCACCCCGGTGACCGTGGTGCCCAGCCGCAACCGGTCGGCCCCCAGCGCATCCACGAGCACGTCCATCAACGTCGCCCGCAGCATGACCACCGCCGAATCCCCGTAACGGGCGTCCGCGGCTTCCGTCGTGGTGTGCACGAGCCAGCGCCCGTCCCATCTCCGTATTCCTGCTTGTCCCTGCAGCCTGGAGAGCTTGCGGATGGGATCGCCGAGGTCGAGCGTGTCGAGAGCCTTGAGGGCGTTGGCCGCGATGGCCAGCCCCGAGCCGACGGGGTCGATCTTCGCGGCCCGCTCCAGTACGGTCACGTCCCATCCTCGGCGGCGTAACGCGATCCCGCTGGTCAACCCACCGATACCGCCACCGATCACCACAGCTACCGGCATCTCATGCTCCATCGTCGACACTACGCCTGTAGTTTCACCATACTACGCCTGTAGTTGGTCGGGTACTACCGCTGTAGTATCGGGTTCCGTGAAGCGCTCAGAGATCGTCGCGGACACGGCGATCACCTTGCTGGCCGAACGGGGCATGCGCGGCCTCACCCACCGGGCCGTCGACGAGGCCGCCGGGCTGCCGCCCGGCTCCACGTCCAACCTGGCTCGCACCCGCGCTGCCCTGCTGGAGTTGACGCTGTCCAGGCTGACGGAGCTGGAGATGCGGGCTTTGGCCCTGGCGTACAAGAGCGACTCGTTCGAACTGTCGGACCTGCCGGGTGTCATGGCGGAGGCGCTGCACACCCAGCTGACGGATCGGCGGCGCACGTTGGCCCGGTATGAGCTGGCACTGGAGGCGACTCGGCGGCCGGAGCTGCGCAAGATCTACGACGAGGCCGGCCGCGGCTTCCGTGACCCGGCTGTCGCCCTGTTGACCGCTCTGGGCTCACGGGACCCGGTGCGGCATGCGCGCCAGTTGGTGGCGTTCGGAGAGGGCCTGATGTTCGACGCCATCGCGGGCGCGGGTGCCACACCCAGCTTGGACGAGCTCATCGAGGCCATGCGCGACCTCCTTGCCGGCATGCTTCGCTGACGACTCTCCAGCTGCTCTGCCGTCTCCCGGGGGCGAGGCGTGGGCGGTGGGTGGAATCTCGACGGTTGTCGGTGGCTGGGATTTCGGTGGCCGGCGGCGGCTGGGATGTCGGTGGCCGGCGGTGACTGGGTTGCGATGGGCAGTGGTGGTTGGGCTCTCGATGGGTGGCGGTGGGTGGCCTGGGTGGTCAGCAGGTGTGGTCAGCAGGTGTTGCGGTGCGGTAGTTCGGGCAGGTGCTGGGACCACTCCTGCGGGGAGAGGGCGCCGTAGTGGGAGCAGATGTACGCTGCGTGATCCCGAGGTGCGGGCCCGTGTTCCAGTTCGATGGTCAGCACGGTTCCGCGTCCTGCCAGGACTCGCAGGCTTCGTCCGTCGCCGGTGAACGCGGCCTGGACCGCCCGGTCGACGCCGGTTGGGGGCACTGCCCGGTCGGCCACCAGCGTGCCGTTGCCGTCATGGACCCGCCAGACCCGTACCCGGTCGCTGTCCGTGCTGACGAGCAACTGTCCGTCCGGGCTGAAGCGCAGGTGGCCCGGCGAGGGGCGCAGCCGGGTGGACCGTGTGGGTACTCCGTCGAGGTCGTAGATCTGGATGCCGCGCTCCTCGGCGATCGCCACTCGCTCGCCGTCGGGGGCGAACGTTGTGTACTCCCACGGCATCCGGTCCAGCCACGGTGCGGGTGAGGGCGTTTGCCGCGGTATCGGTGGCGGTCGCCGCAGCGCTGAGGATGCGGACTCCTGGGATGGGGTGAGGGCCTGGGCCTGCTCCGGATGCAGTGCGCGCATGGCCTGATCCCCGTCCCGTGCGTGCGACGGTTCGGGGTTTGGCGTCTGTGTTGGTTCCGGGCCCGGTGGGCGTGGCGGCTGGAGGGCTGGTGTGCGCGGTCGTTCCGGGTTTGGCGTCTGTGTTGGTTCCGGGCTCAGTGGGTGTGGCGGCTGGGGGTTTGGCATGCCCGGTCGTTCGGGGGCTGGCGTGGGCGGCGGGTCTGGGGTCGGTGGGCGGGATGGCTCGTGGGGTGGCTTGGTGGTGCGGTGGCGGATTTCTGAGCGTTTGCCGGCGAAGACCAGTGCCACCCGATCCCCGGGGCCCACTACCGCGTACTCGCCCACGAACGTGGCCCGTCGGGCCCTCAAGTCCCACGCCCAGCGCTCGCCCGACAGCCTGGCCGCCGCGAACAGCAGGCCGCCGCCCGGGCTGAACCATGCCGATTGTTCTCCGGGTGCGCCGAGACCGCGGCCGAAGGGAGGTCCGATGCCGTCGCCGGAGGTGGTGTCCCAGAGGTAGGAGCGGTCGACGCCCACGAGGGCCAGCGTGTGGCCGTCGGGGGACCAGGCCATGGCGCGTACGCTCTGGGCCGGGCCGGCCGTTTGGGCGAGCCGGCGGCGGGAGGGGATGTCGTACACCCGCAGGGTTCCCTCGTTGAGCGCGGCGAGGCGGGAGCCGTCGTCGCTGATGGCGTGGAGGGAGCGTGGGCCCGCGTACGGGTCGGCGAACACGTCCACCGCCGAGTCCGCCGACGTCAACGCCCGCCGCGCCTCGGGGATCGGGGCCAGGTGCCACGCGGCGAGGCTCAGCTTGCGTGCCGTCACCGGGTCCGTCGGCCGCAGCGCCTCCGCCCTTGATGCCGCCACCTTCGCCATCGCCTGGTCCAGACGTCCGTCGGCCGCGCCCCGCTGCCACAGGGAGAGCAGCACCACCACCGACAGCAGCCCCGCCATGACCGTCCAGCGTCTGCGTGATCTCTTGCGTACCCTTGCAAGCCCAGAGTCGAGGAAAGCCTGCTCTCCCGCGCTCAGCGTCACCCGCCTTCGGCCGCTGGCCGCCCATGCCAGCGCTCTGTCCAGCGGTTCCCCTCGGAACAGCGCGGCTTCCCGCCGCCCGCCCGCCTCCCATCGCCGTGTCGCCCGTGCCAGCTCCCTGTGTACGGCGAGTCCGTCGCGCTCGCTGTCCAGCCACTCGTGCAGCCGTGGCCAAGCTCGTAGGAGTGCCATGTACGTGATCGCCAGCGAGTCGTCCCGGGTCGGGGGGCCATCAGGCGGCGTCCGCGGCTCCTCTTCGCGTGGTTCTGGTGGTGCGTGGTGGGTGAGGAGGCCCTCTTTTCCGTACGCCTCCAGCACTCCGTCGATCGAGGTCACCTCGTCGGAGGCACGGCCGGCGACCAGGTCGGCCCTGGAGGTGGTGACGATGGTGTCGGAGCCGTCGGAGTCCAGGCCCACCAGGCGGAGGAAGACGTCCGGCACCAGGTCCTGTTCGGCCGGGCTGAGCTGCGCGTACACGGCTTCGGCGCGGGCGCCCAGCGGCGGGTCGGAGACGGGCTCGGGGGGTAGCAGGCGGCCCTGCTGGGACTGCGGGGCGTCGAGGAGGGAGAGCAGGAGCTGGCGGGCGCTCGGGCGGCGTTCGGGATCTCGCTGCAGGGCGGCGGCCACCAGCCCGCGTAACGGGCGGTCCAGCCGCTCGCCGTGGCCTAATCGCTCGTCCGATCCGTAGGCGGCGAAGATCAGCAGTCGTCCCCAGGCGTGCACATCCCGGGCCGGTCCCCAAGGTTCCGCCGCACTTGGCCGTCCAATGGCGTTCGGGGTTGGTTCGTGGAGGTCTGGGGCCGCTATGTGGGCGTGCGGGGTGGGGTCCCGAGGGTCCCTGTCCGGCGTGGGGGTGGTGTCCGGGGTGGGAGTGTGAGGGGCTGCGTTCGGTGTGCGGGTGTTCGGGGCGGGTTCGTGGAGGTGTGTGTCCGGGGTGGGGTCCCGGAGGGCTGGGGGTGGTGGGTGGCAGGGGCTCCAGCCGAGGCCGACCAGGCGGGGGCCCTCGGCGCCCAGGATGACCTTGCCGGGGGTGAGGGAGCCGTGGATCGCGCCCGCCTCGTGGGCCGCCGCCAGCGCCGTGGCGACGGCCGTGGCCAGGCGGTAGAGGGCGTCGCCCGTGTACGGGCCGTGCCGGTCCACGACCTGCCGCAGCGTCGGGCCGGGGACGTACTCGCTGACCAGGTAGGGCGGCGAGCCGTCCAGGCGTGCCTCCGTAAGCCTGGCGACCGACAATGACCGCACGCGCCCGGCGGCCGAGGCGGCGGTGGCGAGCCTGGCGCGGGCCTCGGCGTCCGGCAGGCAGGGCACTCCCAGCGCATGGCGCATGCCCGACTCGTCGTAGGCCTCGCGGACGATGACGTGTCCGCCGCCGTCGAGCCGGGCGCCGAGCCAGTAGCTCCCCAGCCGATCAGTCATACACCCCTTAACGGTCCAAGCGGGCCCGGTGCTGCGGCCACTCCTCTTCGAGGATGCCGAAATAGACCGTGTCGCGCCAGGTGCCGTCGGCCCGCTTGCGGTGCCGTCGCAGCGTGCCCTCGTGCACCCCGCCGATGCGCTTGATGGCGTTCTGCGACCGGAGGTTGAGGTGGTCGGTCTTGAGCAGGACGCGGTTGTAGCCGAACTCGAAGGCGTGGTCGATGAGCAGGAGCTTGCAGGCGGTGTTCACGGCCGTGCGCCACACCGACCGGCCGTACCACGTCCAGCCGATCTCGATGCTCTCGTCGAAGCCCGGCACGTCGCCGTACGTGGTCCAGCCCACGGCCCGGCCGCTCTCCTTGAGCACCACGGCGAAGGGGACGTGGTGGTCGTCGGACATCAGGCCGAGGGCGACCTTCCCCAGCTCCTCCTCGGAACGCGGCGCGGGCGCGGGCAGCCAGCGCCAGACCTCCTCGTCACCGCCGGAGGCGGCGAACAGGTCGGGAACGTGGTCGAGGGTGAGCGGTTCGAGCCGGACGACGCCGTTCTCGAGCACCACGGGGGCGGGCAGCTTCGCGGTCATGGCAGGTAACTCTAGGGGTGCCCGTGAAGTCCTGATTATGGCCACCTGCACCTCTTTGTGGGGAACCACCTGTCGACACGCATACCGGCCGGTCGGTACGCTCGCTGGCATGGACTTCGCCTTTGACAGTGTCACCGAGGACCTGCGCGAACGACTGCTCCACTTCATGGAGGAATGCGTCTATCCCGCCGAGCCCGCCTTCGAGGAGCAGGCCGCCACCAGCGGCTGGAGCCCGCCGCCGCTCATGGAGGACCTGAAGGACGAGGCCAGGAAGCGCGGCCTGTGGAATCTGTTCCTCCCGGGCGAGCACGGCGCCGGGCTGACGAACCTCCAGTACGCGCCGCTGGCGGAGATCATGGGCCGGAGTCCCACCCTCGCCCCGACGGCCACCAACTGCGCCGCCCCCGACACGGGGAACATGGAGGTCCTGGCCATGTTCGGCAGCGAGTGGCAGCGCAAGGAGTGGCTGCAGCCGCTGCTCGACGGGGAGATCCGCTCCGCGTTCGCGATGACCGAGCCCGACGTGGCCTCCTCGGACGCCACGAACATCGCCACCTCCATCACACGCGACGGCGGCGAGTACGTCATCAACGGCCGCAAGTGGTTCATCTCCGGCGCGATGAACCCCAACTGCAAGATCTTCATCGTCATGGGCAAGACGAACCCGGACGCTCCCAAGCACCGCCAGCAGAGCATGATCCTGGTGCCCCGCGACACCCCCGGGCTGCACATCAAGCGCGGCATGCACGTCTTCGGCTACACCGACGCCGACCACGGCGGCCACGCCGAGGTCGTGTTCGAGGACGTACGCGTGCCCGTCGAGAACCTGATCGGCGAGGAGGGCGGCGGCTTCGCCATCGCCCAGGCCCGGCTCGGCCCCGGCCGCATCCACCACTGCATGCGCCTGATCGGCATGGCCGAGCGCGCCGTCGAGCTCATGTGCAGGCGGGCGCTGGCCAGGACGACGTTCGGCAAGCCCGTCGCCCAGCAGGGCGTGGTCCAGGACTGGATCGCCGAGTCCCGGATCAGGATCGAGCAGTTGCGCCTGCTCGTGCTCAAGACCGCCTGGCTCATGGACACGGTGGGCAACCAGGGCGCGCACACCGAGATCCAGGCCATCAAGATCTCCACCCCGATCGCCGTGGAGTGGATCCTGGACAAGGCCGTCCAGGTGCACGGCGCGGGCGGCGTCTCGCAGGACTTCCCGCTGGCGGGGCTCTGGGCGGGCGCCCGGTCGCTGCGCCTCGCGGACGGCCCCGACGAGGTGCACAAGCGGTCCCTGGCCTATCGCGAGCTGAAGAGGTACATGTGAACGAGGCGGAGATCAAGGAGCGGGTCGCGGCGTTCCTCTCGGAGCACGACCCGGAGGGGGACCGGCTGGAGTTCCTGCGGGCGCGGTTCGACGCGGGGCTGGCCTGGGTGTGGTTCCCCGAAGGGCTCGGCGGGCTGGGCGTGTCGCGGGAGCTGCAGCTGGTCGTGGAGCGGGAGCTGGCCGGTACGCCGCAGCTCAACGCCGGTGTCCAGGGCATCGGTCTGGGGATGGCGGCGCCGACGATCCTGGCGTTCGGGACGGAGGAGCAGAAACGCCGCTTCCTCCGGCCGCTGTGGACCGGCGAGGAGATCTGGTGCCAGCTCTTCAGCGAGCCCGGTGCCGGATCCGACCTGGCCACACTCGCGACCCGCGCCGTCAAGGACGGGGACGAATGGGTCATCGATGGCCAGAAGGTCTGGACGTCCGGCGCCCATCACTCCAGGTGGGCCATCCTCGTCACCCGTACCGACCCGGACGTGCCGAAGCACCGCGGCATGACGTACTTCATCTGCGACATGCACGCGCCGGGCGTCGAGGTGCGGCCGCTGCGGCAGATCACCGGTGAGGCCGAGTTCAACGAGGTGTTCCTGACCGGCGTGCGGCTCCCCGACGACCTGCGGCTCGGCGAGGTCGGCGACGGCTGGCGGGTCGCGCAGACCACGCTGATGAACGAGCGCGTCGCCATCGGCGGCGCCCCCGTACGGCAAGGCGGCGGCATGGTCGGCGTCGTGGTCGACTCCTGGCGCGCCCACCCCGAGCTGCGCAGCCACGAGCTGCACCAGCGGCTGCTGTCGCTCTGGGTGGAGTCGGAGGTCACCCGCCTGTCCGGGGTGCGCCTGCGCGAGCAGCTCGCCGCCGGCCAGCCGGGGCCGGAGGGGTCCGGCATGAAGCTGTCGTTCGCCAAGCTCAACCAGGCGTTGTCGGGCTTCGAGGTGGAGTTCGGGCGCGACCTGGGCTACGACGACTGGACCTTCCGCCGCTCCGAGGACGTCGACTTCTACGGCCGCGGCCCCGGCTACCGCTACCTGCGGGCCAAGGGCAACTCGATCGAGGGCGGCACGTCCGAGATCCTGCGCAACATCATCTCCGAACGGGTGCTCGGCCTGCCCTCAGAGCCCCGCGTCGACAAGGACGTGCCCTGGAAGGACCTGCCGCGATGACGACCACCTTGCTGTACTCGGAGGTCGAGGAGGAGCTGCGGGCCGCGGTGCGCGGGCTGCTCGCCGACCGCTGCCCGCCCGCCGCCGTGCTCAAGCGGATCGAGTCCGAGCCCTACGACCTGGACCTGTGGAAGACGCTGGCGGGCGAGATCGGGGTGGCGGGGCTGCTCATCCCCGAGCAGTACGGCGGAGCCGGGGCGTCGGCCAGCGCGGCGGCCGTCGTCCTGGAGGAGCTGGGCAGGGGAGTGGCGCCGGTGCCGTTCTTCACCAGCTCGGTGCTGGCCACCCGCGCGCTGCTGCCGACCGGCCCAGGGAACGGTGGCGCCCTGCTGGCGGAGCTGGCAGAGGGCAGGAAGACCGCCGCCCTCGTCGTACCGTTCGCGGCCTCCCCGTACCGGCCGGGCGCGGCTGTGCGGATCGAGGACGGGCGGCTGACCGGGACGGTCGCCGGGGTGGCCGGGGCCGACGTGGCCGACGTGCTGCTGGTGCCCGTCGGCGGCAGGCTGCACGCCGTGGAAGAGGGCGCGGTCGTCGAGGTCGTGCCGTCGCTCGACCGGACCAGGCCCGTCGCGACCGTCACGTTCGACGGGGTCGAGGCCGGGGACGTGGGGGAGTGCGACCTGGCCGAGGTGCTGCGGTTCGGGGCGGGGCTGCTGGCGTCCGAGCAGCTGGGGGTGGCCGAATGGTGCCTCGACACGACGCTCGCCTACGTCAGGGAGCGCCACCAGTTCGCCCGGCCGATCGGCTCCTTCCAGTCGATCAAGCACCGGCTGGCCGATCTGTGGCTGGACGTCGTACGGGCCAGGGCCGCCGCCAGGAGCGCCGCGACCGACGGCTCGGGGGTCGCCGTGGCCGTGGCCCAGTCGTGGAACGCGGACGTGGCCGTGCACGCGGCCGAAGAGGCCCTGCAGCTCCACGGAGGGATCGGGATGACGTGGGAGCACCCCGTACATCTCTATCTCAAGCGCGCCAAGGCCTCGGAGATCGCGCTGGGCACGCCCGGCGACCACCGCGCGGCGCTGGCCTCACTCGTCGACGTGCCCGGCCCCGAGTGAGGTGAGCAGCAGGTCGGCGAAGTGTCTGCCCACCTGGGCGCCGGTCAGCGGCCCCTCCACGTGGAACCACGAGCCCAGGTGGTGCACCGAGCCGAAGAAGTAGTCGACGACCAGCTCCGCCGGGACCCGGTCGCTGAAGACGCCCTCGCGCTGGCCCTCGGCCACGAGGTCGCGGAAGCGCTCGTGGTAGCGGCGGCGCTCGGCACGCACGCTCTTCTGCGTCTCCGGGGCGAGCAGATGCATCGACCTGAAGAAGATCTTGGAGTCGTCGAGGTTCGCGGCCGTGGTCTCCACGACGTCGGCCGCGGCCCGGTAGAGGCGCCGCCGCACGTCGCCGGGGCCGGCGGCGATCCGCGTCAGCCGCTCCATCTGCATGCGCAGGACCCGGGCGTAGATCTCGTGCAGCAGGTCGTCCTTGGAGTCGAAGTAGTGATACATGGCGCCTTTGGTGACGCCGGCCGCCACGACGATCTCCTGGACGGAGGTGCCTTCGAAGCCGCGCTCGGCGAACAGGCGGGTCGCCTCGGCGAGCAGTCGCTGTCTGACCGGTTCCTCTTTCACATGTCCCCCTTTGTCACCTGCTTTAGCATACCGACTGGTCGGTCGAGGTCATTTGCTGGTCTTGCGGGTACTAATTGCGTCACCTTAGGCTCGCCTTGGTTGGGGAGCGGGTATCCCTTGACTGGCGAGGGATCTTCGGCGTGGCAGATCCTGCAAATCACATCTAGTTTGGGGGAGATTGCCGTGCCTGGTGGCTCTATCTACGTGCAGCCGGACGAGAAGTACACAGGGTCTTCTCCGCAGTGGTGGTACGAGAAGTTCTGGCGTGAGGACGCCGCCAACCGGCGCAAGTCCCGGTACGTCAAGGCCGCCGTGGGGTTCGTGATCGGGGTCGCGCTGGCCCTCAGGCTCGACCTGGGCGGCGCCGCTCCGCTGGTCGGCCTGCTCCTGGCCGGGATCGTGGCGGCGGGTGACTGGCTGCTCGACTGGCGTTCCTTCCACGCGACGGCCGTCTGGCGCGGCGCGCGGAAGGGCGAGACGATCACCGGGAAGCTGCTGCGCAGGTCCCTCGGCCGCCGCGGCTACAGCGTGCTCGACGGCCGCGCCATCCGCGGCCAGGCGTCGATCGACCACCTGGTGATCGGCCCGGGCGGCGTGTGGCTCATCGACAACGAGTCCTGGAGCCCCGACACCGAGATCGCCTGCTACGCCGGCCGGCTGTTCTTCGGCGAGAAGTACGGCACCAAGACGGCCAAGCCGCTGGTGGAGGCCTCCGAGGCATTCGCCGAGCTGCTGAGCCGCGAGACGCGCATCCCGGTGACGATCACGCCGTTGCTCGCCGTCCACTGCGGGCTGCTGCCCAAGGGCGGCGTCGTGGTCGCCGAAGGGCTGACGCTGCTCAAGCCGCAGCTGGTGGCCAAGCTGATCAAGTCGGCCGAGCAGGTCGTCCTCAACGCCGAGCAGATCGAGCTGCTGACCCGCACCGCGGCCAGGGAGCTGCACCGCGCCTGAGGCTTCAGGCCAGCGTCTCGATGAAGGCGGTGAGCTGGGCGACGTTGCGGCACTCGTGCATGGGGACGACCGTGCCGTACTCGCTCGCGATCGAGTCTCCCGTGTCCCACTGCGCCGTGGGCTCGGGGTTGAGCCAGTACGCGTGCCGCGACCGGCCCACGAGCGATCTGAGCACGTCGAGGGCGGGCGGCTGGTAGTTGGAGCGGGCGTCGCCCAGGATCAGCAGCGAGGTCTTGGACCCGACGGCGTCCCCGTAGCGCTCGGCGAAGCGCTCCAGCGAGTGCCCGTAGTTGGTACGCCCGAAGCGCACCATGTCGGCCTCGCTCGTCAGCCTGGTCACGGCTTCGACCACGTCGGCACCCGGCACGAAGAACCTGGTGATCTCGTCCACCGTGTCCACGAACCCGAACGCCCGCACCTTGGTGAACTGCTCCCTCAGCGCGTACGTGAGCAGCAGTGTGAAGTGGGCGAACGACGAGACCGAGTCGCTGGTGTCGCACAGGATGACCAGCTCGGGCTTGTGCGGCCGCGGCGGCCTGAAGTGCGTGGTCAGCGGCACGCCACCGCTCTGCAGCGAGGCCCGCACGGTCCTGCGGAAGTCGAGGCGGCCGCGCCGGCCCTTGCGCTGCTTGATCGTCAGGCGCGTGGCCAGACGCCTGGCCAGCGGGTAGACCTCGCGGCGCAGCCTGGCCAGATCCGCCTTGGTGATGCGGAGGAAGTCGATCTGGTCGAGCGGAGGGCGTACGGCGGAGCGGGCGATGCGCTCGATCCCCGAGTCCTCGGCGATGCGGCGGCGCACGTCGGTGGCCACGGCCTCCTCGAAGCGCCGGGTGTTGTCGTAGACCGTCCTGCGGACGTTCTTCTCGGCCAGGCCGCCGCGCTCCTGGCCCTGGAGGACGTTCTGGAGGATGCGGGCCATCAGCGTCTCGGGGGAGAGGGCGCGCATGACGCTGTAGGAGAACCAGCTCTGCCGCCCGGGGGTCGCGGCCGGCTGGTGGCCGAAGCGCCCCACCATGGCCTGGGCGAACTCGCGCAGCTCCTGGTCGGTGCCGCCGGTCAGGAGCCGGGCGAGGTGGTCGCGCAGTTCGTCGACCGGGGCCGTCTCCAGGTCGATCGGCCGCTCGGCGCGTTCGGCGCGCATGCCGGACGTCGAGGTCGGGAACCACAGGTCGAACAGCACGTCGAACCCCGGCCGGTAGGCGGGCTTCTTGACCAGCGTCGCCGCGTAGGCGGCCCGCAGCGACTCCCGCTCGCTCAGCTCGATCACCCGCAGCGCGTGCGCGGCGTCCAGCCCCTCGGCCACCGACACCGGGATCCCGGCCTCGCGCAGCGCCCGCACGAACCCGACATGCCTATCGATCAGCGACATCCGGCAGCCCCAGCTCCTTGACCGCCCGCGCCTGGTCGGAGGCGTGCTTGAGCACCACGCCCAGCGTGCCCGCCACGGTGGCCTCGTCGAGGTCGTCGCGCCCGAGCGCCAGCAGCGTGTTGGCCCAGTCGACGGTCTCGGCCACCGACGGCGCCTTCTTCAGCTCCAGCGCCCGCAGCGTGGCCACCGTCCTGGCCAGCCGCTCGGCCAGGTCGGCCCGGATGCCCGGCACCTGGCTGAGCACGATGTCCCGCTCCCGCTCGGGCGTGGGGTATTCGAGGTGCAGGTAGAGGCAGCGCCGCTTGAGCGCCTCCGACAGCTCGCGGGTGGCGTTGGAGGTCAGCACCACGTACGGGCGGCGCGTGGCGGCGATCGTGCCCAGCTCGGGGATCGTGATCTGGAAGTCGGACAGCAGCTCCAGCAGCAGCCCCTCGACCTCGACGTCGGCCTTGTCGGTCTCGTCGATGAGCAGCACGGTGGGGCCGGCGGCCCTGATCGCCTTCAGCAGCGGCCGCTCCAGCAGGAACTCCTCGGAGAAGATGTCGTCGTCCGCGCTGGTGGCCTGGATCCTGAGCAGCTGTTTCTTGTAGTTCCACTCGTACAGGGCCCTGGCCTCGTCGAGCCCCTCGTAACACTGCAGCCTGATCAGCTCGGCCCCGGTCGCCATCGCCACGGCCTTGGCCAGCTGCGTCTTCCCCACGCCCGCGGGGCCTTCGACCAGCAGCGGCTTGCCCAGCGCCGCGGCAAGGAACACCGAGGTGGCGATGGCGTCGTCGGAGAGGTAGTCCACGGCGGCGAGCCGTTCCGTCACATCGGCGGGAGAGTCGAACATCGGTGATCCTGTCTGCCGGAGCCCGGGGCCGAACTTTATTCTAGCCCGATGGTCCGGCAGGCCCGCCTGTTACCGATTCGACCAGGATGCGGATCACCTGTATATTCCTCTCTGCAAGCGCCGCTAGCTCAGTTGGTCAGAGCAGCTGACTCTTAATCAGCGGGTCCGGGGTTCGAGTCCCTGGCGGCGCACCGCACAGAAACCCTAGCTCGGCATGCTGAGCTGGGGTTTCTCGCTTTTCGAGGGGCTCCGGCCACGTTGAGGTGCTTCCGTGGTCGCTCGCCGGATGCTCTTCGCCACGGTTCCGGCACGTGGCCGGGCGTTCAGGAACCCGGCTTGGGCCCGTTCGTCAGGTCCGATCCGTAAGACGATCAATAGAACGCCAAACCGGAAGGTGTGGTGGGCATTCCGGGCCGAGATGCGCTTTCCTTCAGACAAAGGGTTGATCAAGCTGCTCGGAGCGCCGGTGCGGCAGGAGCGGCCCGGAACCGGGGCGCTCCGTTACGGCCGCGTTCGCAAGACCGGGCGCACCTGGCTACAGGGGCTCGGTCGCGGGTGCTTCGACGTGGCGGGCGGCGGGGGACAGCCACACCAGTGCCAGCGCGACAACGCAGGCGGCGAGTGAGGTGAGGATCGGGATCTCGGGCTTGATCTCGTAGAGGGCGGTGCCCAGAAGCGGGCCGACGATGAACGTGGCCCCTACCGTGGCGTTGACCAGCCCGGAGATCGCGCCCTGCCGCTCGGGCCCGACGAGCAGCGTGGGTGCGGCGGTGAAGCCGGGGATAGCCAGCCCGAGCCCGAACGCGAGCACGGCGAAGGCCACGGCGATCAGCAAGAGGTTCTGGGCGAAGGTGAGGAGCACGAAGGCAGCCCCGGCTATGGGCGTGCCGGTGCGCAGGAGTCGTAGCGCGGGCCAGCCGAGGGCCGGTACCACGACACCCTGCACGCCGACGAGCACCAGTCCGGCGGTGAACAGGGCGATGCCGACGGCACCCGCCGTGGCCTGCGAGTCCAGGTGCAGCCGATCCGCGACGAGGAATCCGACGATCACCTGAACCAGGCCGAGCGACAGGTAGAGGAAGAACCCGGTGGCGAACAACGGCCACAGGCGCGCGTCCCACAGCCGCACCGAGCCGCCGCGCGGGCGCTCGGCCCGCTCTGCCGGCTCCGGTCGTACGGTCACCAGCACCCAGAGCAAGAGCAGGGCGGCGAGCACCGGAGCCAGGTAGAGCGGGAGCAGCAGCGAGGCGACGGCGAGCGCGCCACCCCCGGCCGGCCCCAGCACCAACGAGACGCCCTGCGCGGCACCCACCAGACCGGTGGCACGCGTGCGGTCGGCCTCGCTGGTCGTGGCGGTGCCCGCGACGGCGAGCGCGGCGACGGGCAGGGCCGCGATGCCGGCGCCGAAGATCAGGCTCCGAGTGACGAGCATCAGCGTGAAGGTGGTCGCCGGGGACATCTCACCTTCCAGCCCGACCGCCGCGACCGCGGCGAACCCGGCCAGTCCGATGGTGGCCAGTCCGAGCCCGGCGAGCAGGACGGCGCGTAATCCGATGACCCGCAGGGCGCCGCCCCACAGTGGGCTGGCGATGGTCAGGGCTGCGGCGGCGGTGGTGATGACCAGCCCGAGCTGGGTTTCGGTCAAGCTGAGCTCGCGCGACAGCGGCGCCAGAACCGGGGTCAGCAATTGCTGCGCCGAGAACAGCACGACGACGGCGACCAGCAGTGGAGTCATGGCCTTACGCACAGATCCGGTCCTTCCTGGACGCCTGTGGCAGATAGGGGATTGACACTTAGGTAAGCCTAACCTAAGTATGGCCACGCATACATCTCGATTCCCTCTATTTCAACATATCGACAACGACAACGGTTTTCATTATCTTGGGTGCGATCCACCCGAAAGATCCAGCCTGAGGAGTCGCGTGACTGATCTGTGGTTGCGGTGCCGAACCCGAAAGGTGGTGTCCCGGGCGCGCGTCGTCTGCCTCCCGCACGCCGGCGGAACCGCCGGTTTCTACCTCTCGTGGGCGGCGAATGCCCCCGCCGGTCTCGAGGTGCTCGCCGTCCAGTACCCGGGCAGGGAGGACCGCATCACCGAGCCGTGCACGGCCGATCTGGGCGAGCTCTCCGACGCGATAGCCGCCGCGCTGGCCCCGCTGGACGACCGACCGCTCGTGCTGTTCGGGCACAGCCTGGGCGCGATCGTCGCCTACGAGGTGGCCAGGACGCTTGAGGCCGCGTATGGCGTGCGTCCGGCCCATCTGGTGGTGTCGGGACGCCGCGCGCCGTCCGACCCGCCGGGAGGAGACGTGCACCGGTGGCCCGACGCGGAGATGGTCGACGAGCTCGTACGGCTCGGCGGCACCGACAGCACCTTGCTCCGGCAGCCGGAGGCACGATCGGTCTACCTGCCGGCGATCCGCGCCGACTTCCGGCTCGCCGAGACCTACCGGCGCCGCCCGGGCCCGGAGCCGAGCTGCCCGCTGACCGCAGTGATCGGCACCGGGGACACCGAGGTGAACGCGGAGCAGGCCCGCCAGTGGGCGGCGCACACCACCGCGGCGTTCTCCTTGCGCCTGCTGCCCGGCGGCCACTTCTACCTGCTGAAAGAGGAGGATGCCGTGCTCGCGATCCTGGAGGGAACGGCATGGTGAGCTGGGCCGAGCGCCGGGTTCCCGTCGAAGCCGACGCGCTGGCCACGGTCGCGGCGCTGGCGGCCGGATCGCCGGAGCCGTACGTGGTGTACGAGGGCCAGGGCAGGCTCTGCTGGGCCGAGGGAGAGCTCGCCACCGTGACCGTTCACGGGTCAGGGGCGAGGCTGGCCGTCGATGGCGAGCGGCGCGAGCTGCGCGGGTCGCCGCTGCAGGCCGCGGGTCAGGCGCTCCGGAGTCTCGCGGGGGCTCGCTGGCGGGCCTACGGATGGGCCAGCTTCGAGCTCAGCCACGCGCTCCACGGGCTGGAGCCGTCCCAGGAGCGCACACCGCTCGCCTATCTCGCCGTGCCACGACGCGAGATCCGCATCGAGCACGGCACAGCGCTGCTGCGCGCCGGCGACGAGGCCGAGCTGGACGCTCTTCACGATCGCCTGACCGGGGCCGTCGCCGCCGGCCGTGCCCCCGTGGCCGAGGACAGGGTTTCGGTGGACATTCGCGGTGGCGACGCCTACCGGGCCGCCGTCGCCTCGGCCGTCGCCGACATCGCGGCCGGGGGGCTGGACAAGGTCATCCTTTCGCGGGTGGTCCCGCTGGCGGAGGAGATCGACTTTCCCGCCACGTACGTGGCGGGGCGACGGGGCAACGATCCGGCGCGATCCTTTCTCCTGCGGCTGGGCGGCTGGGAGGCCGCGGGGTTCAGCCCCGAGGTGGTCGCGCGCATCGACGCGGACGGCGCGGTCACCACGCAGCCGCTGGCGGGGACGCGGGCCCTGGGCGGCGACCCGGCCGATGACCTGGCGCGCCGAAACGAGCTGTACCACGACGCCAAGGAGGTCTACGAGCACGCCATCTCGGTCCGGCTGGCCATGGCCGAGCTGGAGCGGGTGTGCCTGCCGAGCACGGTGCGGGTGGCCGAGTTCATGTCCGTGAAGGAGCGCGGCAGCGTGCAGCACCTGGCCTCCGAGGTGGGCGGCCGGCTGACCGATGGACGCTCCGGATGGGACGCGCTGGCGGAGCTGTTCCCCGCCGTGACGGCCTCGGGCATCCCCAAGGACGCGGCCTGTGCGGTGATCCGCCGCGCCGAATCGGGTGACCGTGGCCTCTACGGCGGCGCCGTCCTCACGGTCGACGCCGACGGCACGATCGACGCGGCGCTGGTGCTGCGCAGCGTGTTCCGCCGGGGTGGCCGCACCTGGTTGCAGGCGGGCGCCGGGATCGTCGCCCAGTCGCATCCTGACCGCGAGCTTGAGGAGACCGTCGAGAAGCTGCGGAGCGTCTCCCGCTTCCTGGTCTCACGCGCCCGGGTGGCGGCGTCGTGAGCGAGCGAACCAATGGACACGACGATCGGCTGCGCGTGGTGGTGGCGGGGACCGCCTTCGGCCGGATCTACCTGGACGCCGTACTGTCCGACCCGGCCTTCTCCCTGGCCGGGATCCTCGCGCGGGGCGGCGACTTCTCGCGCGAGTGCGCGGCGCGCCACGATGTCCCGCTCTTCACCTCCGTGGACGAGGTGCCCGGCGACGTGCACCTCGCCTGCGTGGTCGTGAGCTCGGGAGCGCTCGGCGGCCCGGGGTCGATGCTGGCCCAGGACTTCCTGCGCCGCGGCATCCACGTGTTGCAGGAGCATCCCGTGCACGCCGAGGAGATCGCGGACTGCCTGCGGGCGGCCCGGGCGGGCGGCGCGGCGTACGCCGTGAACACGCTGTATCCGAGGCTGCGGCCCGTCCGGCAGTTCCTGGCCGCCGCGCGGGCGTTGCGGCTGGAGTTCGCCGACGCCGCCTGCAACAGCCAGGTCGCCTATCCGCTGCTCGACATCCTGGGTCGGCTGGCCGGCACGTTGCGGCCGTGGCGGTTCGGCGACGTCGCCAAGGGCTCCGGCCCGTTCCAGAGTTTGCACGCCGAGATCGGTGGGCTCCCGGTCACCCTGCGCGTGCAGAACCAGGTGCATCCCGACGACCCGGACAACCACTCCCACCTGCTGCACCGGATCACCACCGGCGGCGAGGCGGGCGTGCTCGCGCTCGCCGACACTCACGGCCCGGTGTTGTGGAGCCCTCGCCTGCACGCCCCGCGTGACCGGACCGGCCGGTTGATCATGACGGGCTCGGCGATGCCCAGCACCGTCATGCTGGGCGACCCGCCAGGCACGCACCGCGACGTGTTCGCCACCCTCTGGCCGGACGCGGTCGCGCGAAGCCTGCACAGCCTCCGCCGCGACATCGCCGACCCCGCCCGCCGCGCGAGAAGCGGGCAGTGGGCGCTCGGAGTGTCCCTGGCCTGGCGCGACCTCACCTCGCGGATCGGCCTGCCCGAGCTGATCGATCCGCCGGAACCCCAAGCCATCCCGATCGAGGAGCTGACCACGAAGGTAGGAGAGGTTTGAACTGCAGTCACGTCCTGCTCAAGGTGAGCGACCTGCACGAGGCGGTCAAGGACTTCCGCGAGCTCGGCTTCGTCGTCGACTACGCCTCCGCTGAGGCCAAGGCCCGGCACGCGCACATCTGGTTCGCCAAGGGGCCGATCATCGAGCTCCTCACCACGCCGCCGAAGGCAGAGCTGCTCAGATGGCCGATCGACCTGGCATTCGGCCGCGGTTCGGGCACCCGGATGGCTCGCTGGGCGCGGGCTCCCGAAGGCTTGTGCGACGTGGCGGTCGTCACCGACGAGCACGACCTGGCCGTGCCCTCGCACCGCCTGCGGCAGGCCGGGATCGCGACCGGCAGGGCGGTCAAGTGGACGCGCACCCGCCCCAACGGCGCCCAGACGCGCTTCCAGTTCACCTATCCGCGCAACGACCGGCTCCCGTTCCTCGTCACGCCGTACGACCCGCCGCAACACCCGGCAGAGGTCGCCCACCCCAACGGCGCCATCGGGCTGAGCGGCGTCCTCATGGATGTCAGCCCGGCGGACCGGCCGGCGTTCGACCTGATCGCCGGCGGCGACCCCGTCTTCACCGCCACGACCGCCGACCTCACCCGGATCACCGCGATCGAGCTGTCCGGGCTGACCGGCGACCTGAACCCCGCGCTCCTGCATGGCGCGCTCCTACGACCTGCCTCTCGGAGGATCTGATGCCGATCAATCGCCGCGACCTGCTCAGGACGGCGGGCACGGCGCTCGGCGCGTCGCTGCTGCTCGGCGCTTGCGGCACTGCCGGCTCCACTGCGGCTCCCGTTCGTGACGCCGGCACGGCGACGCCCCGACGGGGCGGAACGCTGCGCGCGGTCTTCACCGGGGGCGGGGCCGCGGAGAGCCTGGACCCGTTCGGCGGCGGCGCCCCGATCGACTACATCCGCAACGACGTCATCTACGACTCGCTGTTCATCCTGCGCGCGGGAGAGGTGGTGCCCGCGCTGGCGACCGCCGCCGAGTCCGCCGCCGACGCCCGCTCGTTCGTGGTACGGCTCCGCCCCGACGTGCGCTGGCACGACGGCTCCCCGTTCACCGCCGACGACGTGGCCTACAGCCTGCGGTACATGAGCTCGCCCGACCGAGCCTTCCCCAGCCAGCTGTCGGCATACCTGGACGTCAAAGCCGTCCGGGTGCGGGACGCGCGCACCCTGGAGGTCCCCACGCTCCAGCCGGTCGGCGACCCGGCCCTGTTCCTGGCGGCGTTCCCCGGCAAGATGGTGAAGAACGGAGCCACCGCGTTCACGGCGGGCAAGGCGATCGGCACCGGCCCTTACCGGGTGACCGCGTTCGAGCCCGGGCGCGAGGCCCGGCTGGCCCGGTTCGACGGGCACTGGAGCGGCGCCGCCCCGATGGACGAGCTCGTGCTGATCGGTCTGGCCGACCCGCAGGCCAAGGTGAACGCCGTGGCCACCGGGCAGGCCGACTACGCCGGGGACATCCCGTTCACCACGGCCAAGACCGGCGTGCCCGCGGGGCTGGAGGTCAGAACCGCCGGGGAGACAGCGCGTACCGCCTTCGGGTTCGTGCTCAACACGTCGCGCAAGCCGTTCGACGACCCCAGGGTACGCAAGGCCGTGCGGCTCGCCGTCGACCGGCAGGCACTGGTGGCGGCCGTCCTGCTCGGCTACGGCGCACCGGGCAACGACCTGCTGTGCGCCGGGGCGAAGTACTTCAGCGACCGCGCTGCTCCCGCCCGCGACCTGGACCAGGCGCGGCGGCTGCTGCGCGAAGCAGGGGCGGAGGGGGCGCGGATCACGATTCGCTCCGCCGAGTGGGAGATCGGCTACAACGCCTCCACCCAGGTGCTGGCGGAGCAGCTGAAGGAGATCGGGCTCGACATGCGCCCGCAGATCGTCAGCCCGGCGGAGTTCTACGAGCCCAAGGCGCTGGCCGAGGCCAACGGCGTGGCGTTCACCTCGGGCCCGGTGCCGCCGGCCGTCATGTACGCCAGGCTCAGCGCGATCCCTGCGCTCGCCATGCCGGGCAAGGAGTTCAAGGCCGCGCTCGGCATGGGCATCGGCGCCACCGACGAGGCGCAGCGGGCCCAGGCGTGGACCAAGCTGCAGGACATCATGGCGGAGCAGGGCAACACGATCGTATGGGGCCAGGCCGACGTACTGAGCCTGGCCAGGACCAACGTCGGCGGCATCGAGGTCAGGGACCAGCCGAAATACCCCTACCTGGGCAAGGCAGGGCTGGCGTGAACCTCGCGCGTCGGCTTCTGACCAGCCTCGGCCTGCTGGCCTTGCTGTCGTTCCTCGTCTACGTCGGCGTGGACGTGCTGCCCGGCGATCCGGTCAGCGGCAGGCTCGGGCCCATCGCCTCCGCCGAGCGGATCGCCGAGCTCCGCCACCACCTGGGGCTCGACCGGCCGGTGCTCATCCGCTACGCCGAGTGGGTCGCCGGGCTGGCCCGCGGGGACCTCGGAGTGTCGGCCTCGGGACGGCCGGTGGCTGAGATGATGTCGGACCGGGTCGGCAACTCCGCGCTGCTGGCCGGCCTTGCCTCCGCGCTGCTCGCGCCGCTGTCGCTGGTCCTCGGGTTGTGGGCCGCTGGGCGCCGCGGGAAGGCGGCCGACGTGGCGGTGTCGGCGGGCGCTCTCTTGCTGGTGTCGCTGCCCGAGTTCGTGGTGGCGGGCGCGCTGGTGCTCGTGTTCGCGGTCACTTTGCGCGTACTACCGGCGGTGTCGCTGCTCCCCGTGGGCGCGAGCCCGCTGGCCCATCCTCAGGTGCTGGTGCTGCCCGTGCTCAGCCTGCTGCTCGTGGGTCTTGGCTATGCGGTCCGGTTGATCAGGGCGTCGGCTGCGGCGACCCTGACCGGAGCGCATGTCGAGTTCCTCCGGCTGAGCGGGGCCTCGGGCGCGACGGTGTTGCGGCGGGCGGTGATCCCGGCGGTCCTGCCGGTGGCCGTGCAGGTGTGGCTGGTCACCGCGGTCGCCTTCGCCGGCGGAGCCGTGCTGGTGGAGAAGGTCTTCGGCTATCCGGGGATCGGGGAGCTGCTGGTGGCCTCGGTGCAGTCGGGAGACCTGCCGGTGGTGCAGGCGCTGGTGCTGATACTGGGCGCGGCGATGCTGGGCGCTCTGGCCCTGGCCGATCTGGGTGTGGTGCTGCTGACGCCGCGCCTGCGGACGGCGGTGGGGACATGAGGTCGGTGGGTTGGGCGCTCACGGGCGTGGTGCTGTTGGTGATCCTCGTGGGCCCCGAAGTGGCGCCGCACTCGGCGACCGCGCCGGTGGGCCCGCCGTACTCACCGCCGGGAGCCGGCGGGCCGCTGGGGACCGACCAGCTCGGCAGGGACGTGCTCTCGCGGATGTTGCACGGCGGTCGCCCGCTGCTGCTGACCAGCCTGATCTCCGCACTCGCCGGAGCAGGGCTGGGCGCGCTCGCCGGGCTGTTCACGGCGCTCGGCGGGCGCCGGCGACAGGCCGTGATCATGCGGCCCCTCGACGCGTTGGCCGCCGTGCCGCCGATCCTGGTGCTGCTGCTCGTCCTCACCGCCCTGCCGAACCGGGCCGGACTGGTCCTGGCGGTCGTGCTGTCCAGCGCGCCGCTGTCGGCCCGGGTCGCGCGGGCCGCAGCGGAGCAGGTGGTCGGGCGGGCCCATCTCGAGGCCGCCATCGCCCGTGGCGAGGGCTGGGGCTGGCTGCTCGGCCGTGAGGTGCTTCCTCTGGTGGCCGGGACGCTCCTGGCCGATCTGGGCATCCGCTTCGTCACCGCGGTCTATCTGGTAGCCGCGGCAGGATTCCTCGGGCTGAGCGCATCCAGTTCGGACTGGGGCCTGCTGATCGTGGAGGCGCTTCCCGGCGCCACGCTGCAGCCCTGGGCGCTGCTGGTGCCGGTGCTCGGGATCGCGGCCATCGCGGTCGCCGCCAACCTCGCCGCGGATGCCATGAGCCGCAAATCCAGGGGGATGTTGACATGAGCCCGCTGGTGGAACTGGCTGGGCTGCGGCTGTGCGCGGGCGAGCGCACCGTCGTGGACGCGGTCGATCTTACGCTCGGCGAGGGCGAGGCGGTCGCGGTCGTCGGCCCGTCGGGATCGGGCAAGACGACGATGGCACTGGCCGTGCTGGGGCATCTGCGCCCGGGGATCCGGCACGCGGGCGGACGGGTGTCGGTGGACGGGCGGGAGATGTTCCCGCACCCGCCGCCCGGCGTTCGCGGCGGCACGATCGGCTACGTGGGTCAGGACCCGGGTGCGGCGCTGAACCCGTACGCGACGGTGGCCTCGGCCCTGCTCACGGCGACCGGACGGCGCGTCCCTCGCCGGGAGCGGGTCGCCACCGTCCGGCGGCTGCTGGAACGGGTCGCGCTGCCGGGTGATCCGGAGTTCGCGCGCCGGTACCCGCACCAGCTGTCCGGTGGACAGCAGCAACGTGTCGTGGTGGCCGCCGCGCTGGCCCGATCCCCTCGCCTGCTGGTGCTGGACGAGCCGACCACGGCCCTGGACCTGCTGGCCAAGGCGGAGATGCTGGCGGAGATCCGGCGCTTGCGCGAGGAGGGGGTCGCCCTGCTCTGGATCAGTCACGACCTGGGCTCCGTACGTTCTCAGGTGGACCGCATCGTGGTGGTCGACGACGGCAGGATCGTGGACGACCGTCCTGCCGGGCAGGACCCGGCCGTACGAGAGGGCGCGGGGGCGGCTCGGGCGCGGCCGCCCGTGGAGAGTCCGGCCGAGCCTGACGGTGATTCCTGGACCGGGCGCGCGGCGGTGCTGGAGGCGCGGGCGGTCACCGCCGGGCACGGCTCGCGGACGGTCCTGTCCGAGGTGGATCTGACGGTTCGCCGCGGGGAGTGCCTGGCCGTGCTCGGGGTGTCAGGGGTGGGCAAGAGTACCCTCGCGCGCTGCCTCGCCGGGCTGCACCGGCCGGGCGATGGCACCGTGGCGCTGCACGGCGTCCCGCTCGCTCGCGACGTCCGCGCCCGCACCAGGGCGCAGCGCGCCGCGATCGGCCTGGTCGCGCAGAACCCGGCGGAAGCGCTGCATCCCCGCCAGGACGTCAGGACCGCGCTGGTACGCCCCCTGCGGCTGTTGCGGGGCATCACCGCGCGGGCCGCCCAGGACGCGGAGGTGAGCCGCCTCCTCGAGGCGGTGCGCCTGGAGCCGTCCCTGGCCACGCGGCTCCCCGGCGAGCTGTCCGGCGGCCAGCGGCAGCGGGTGGCCCTCGCCAGGGCGCTCGCCGCCGAGCCCGAGGTGCTGATCTGCGACGAGGTCACCTCCGCGCTCGACGCCGAGACGCAGGCGGGCGTCCTCGACCTGCTCGGCGACCTGCGGGCGCGGCTCGGGCTCGCCGTCGTCCTGATCGTCCACGACCCCGCGGTCGCCGCGACCGCGTCGGACAGCCTGCTGGTCCTGGCCAAGGGCCGGGTACTGACCACGGGCCCGACCTCAGACCTGCTGCCCGCGGACGCGGAGCCGGAACGGCTCGTCACGCGCCTGTTCGGCTCATCGAACCCAGCCGAGGAGCTTCTGGTATGACTGCCCCTGAACGTGCCATAGAAATCGTCGCCGAGTTGAGGACTTTGGGGGTCGATCTCTGGGAGGAGTCCGGAAATATCCGCTTCCGGGCACCTCGTGGAGTGCTGACCGAGGAGCGCCGGGCGGCCCTGCGCGAGCACAAGGCCGAGATCGTGGAGCTGCTCTCCGGCGGCGCCGTCACCATCACCCACGACCCTGCGGCCGGCGCGGAGCCGTTCCCGCTCACCGACGTGCAGACCGCCTACCTGCTCGGCAGGCAGGACTCCTTCGGCCACGGCGGCGTGGCCTGCCACGGCTACCTGGAGATCACCTATCCCGGGCTCGACCGGGCCCGGCTGGAGCAGGCGTGGAACACGCTGATCGCGCGGCACGACATGCTGCGCGCGGTCGTCTCGCCGGACGGCTACCAGCGCGTGCTGCCGGAGGTGCCGCGCTATCGGGTGCCGGAGGGCGCCGACGTGGAGTCGGTGCGTGAGGAGCTCGGGCACCGCGTCCACGAGACGACCACCTGGCCGCTGTTCGAGCTGCGCGTGACCGCCGACGTCCTGCACATCTCGATGGACTCGCTGATCGCCGACTGGGCCAGCGCGGGCGTGCTCCTGGACGAGCTCGACACGCTGCTCGCCGACCCGGCGGCCGCGCTCCCGCCGCTGGAGCTCACCTTTCGCGACTACCTCCTGGCGGAGCGCCGGCTGCGGGAGACCCCCAGGTATCACCGCGACCGCGAGTACTGGCAGGCACGCGTCGACGACCTGCCCGCCGCCCCCGATCTCCCCATGCGCGTCCGGCAGGAAGGCCGGGCCCGATTCCGCCGCCACCACACCCGGCTCGACGCGACGCGGTGGGAGAGCCTGCGCGAGCGGGCACAACGACATGAGGTCACCCCCTCCACGGCGGTGCTCGCCGCCTACGCCGCCGTGCTGCGGAGATGGGCCCGCCGTCCCCGTTTCAGCCTCAACCTCACCCTGCTCAACCGGACGCCCCTGCACCCGCAGGTGGACCGGCTGGTGGGCGACTTCACCTCCGTGAGCCTGCTGGCCGTCGAGGACGGCACAGGCGTTCCGTTCGCCGAGCGAGCCCGGAGCCTGGCCGGACAGCTGTTCGACGACCTCGATCACCGGCTGTACTCCGGGGTCGAGGTCGTCAGGGAGCTCGCGCGCCGCAGGGGCCGCGAGGCCGCGCTCATGCCGGTGGTGTTCACCAGCGGGATCGGGCTCGGCCCCCGACGCACCGGCGTCGGCATCACGCAGACGCCCCAGGTGTTCATCGACTGCCAGGTGACGGACGGCGCGGGCTGGCTGGAGGTCAACTGGGACGTCCGCCAGGGGATCTTCCCTGACGGCCTGGTCGAGGACATGTTCGCGGCGATGGAGTCGCTTCTGGGCAGGCTGGCCGACGGGGACAAGGCCTGGCAGAGCAGCGACCCGGTCCCGCTGCCCGCCTGGCAGGTGGAGGAGCGCGAGCGCACCAACGCCACGGCCGCGCCTCTTCCCGACTCGCTGCTGCACGCCGAGGTCTTCGCACAGGCGGCTCGCACCCCAGGCGCGACGGCGGTCACCGGACCCGCGGGGACGCTGACGTACGGGGAGCTCGTACGGCGGGCCGGCGCCGTCGCGGAGGCCCTGCGGGCGGCGGGCTGCGCCGCGGGCGAGCGGGTCGCGATCGTCATGGACAAGGGTTCCGAGCAGGTGCAGGCGGTCCTCGGGACGCTGCTCGCCGGGGGTGTCTACCTGCCGGTCGACACCACACAACCGCCCCTGCGCAGGGAGAAGCTCCTCAACGGGGTACGCCTGGTGCTCACCCAGTCATGGCTGGACGCCACCCATGATCCCGGGCGCGTGGTGATCGACGTCGACCGGCTGGTCCCGCTGGATGCGTTTCCCGAGGCCGGGCCCGGCGATCCCGACGCGCCCGCGTACGTGATCTACACCTCGGGCTCGACCGGCGACCCCAAGGGTGTGGTGATCACCCATCGCGCCGCGCTGAACACCGTCGAGGACGTCAACCACCGCTTCGCCATCACCGCCGGCGACCGAGTGCTCGGGCTCGCGCAGCTCGGCTTCGACCTGTCCGTCTATGACATCTTCGGCCCGCTCGCGATCGGCGCCACGCTCGTGCTGCCGGACGCGGCCCGGCCGGGCGACCCGTCGCACTGGGCCCGCCTGGTCGCCGAGCACGAGGTGACGGTCTGGAACTCGGTGCCCGCCCAGCTGCAGATGCTCACGAACTACCTGGACACCGAGCCGGTCCCCATTCCTTCGCTCCGGCTGGCGCTGCTGTCCGGCGACTGGATCCCGACCACGCTGCCCGCGCAGGTCGCCGCGCACACCCGCGGGCTGTCGCTGGTGAGCCTGGGCGGCGCGACCGAGGCCGCGATCTGGTCCATCTACCACCCGATCGAACGGGTCGACCCGGAGTGGGTGAGCATCCCGTACGGCAGGCCGCTGGCCAACCAGGGATTCCGCGTGCTGGACGGCTCGATGCGCGACTGCCCGGTGTGGGTCACCGGCGAGCTCTACATCACCGGAGCGGGTCTGGCCACCGGCTACCTCGGTGACGAGGAACTGACCGCCGCGCGCTTCTTCCCGCATCCCGAGGACGGCCGGCGGCTGTACCGCACCGGCGACCTGGGCCGCTACCTGCCCGGAGGCGAGATCGAGTTCCTCGGCCGCGAGGACGACCAGGTCAAGATCCGCGGCCACCGCATCGAGCTGGGCGAGATCGAGGCCGCCCTCCTCGCTCACCCGGCGGTGGGCGCCGCCGCGGCCGTGGTGGACGGCGAACGCGCGCTGCTCGGATTCGCCGAGCCGGCCCGCCGCGCGGTCGTGCCAAGGGGAGAGGAGGGCGAGTGGGGCGAGCGGGCCGTGCGCCGTTTCGCCGACGCGCAGGTGTCCGGGATCACCGCCGCACAGGTGACCGAGCACGTGCGAGCCCTGCACGAGGCCGCCCACCTGGCCATGCTCAACGCGCTGGTGGAGCGCGGCGCCTTCGGCACGCGGCAGGACGCGCACACCGCCGACGAGGTGCTGCGGATCGCGCGGGTGCACGAGCGGCACCGCTGGCTGGTCCGCCGCTGGCTCGCGCTGCTGGAGGCCACGGGCTGGCTGGTGTCCGACGGAGGCCGCTACACCAGGACCGCCGAGGTGGACGCGGCGACGGTACGGCAGGCGTGGCAGCGAGTGGAGCAGCAGGCCACCGGGTTGTGCACCCCCGAGTTCGTGCGGTACCACCTGGCCCATGTCGAGCGGCTGGACGCCTTGCTGGACGGCGAGCAGAACCCGTTCGAGCTGCTGTTCCCCGAAGGCAGGACGGACCAGGCCCGAGCGGTCTACCGCGACAACGCCATCGCCCGCTACCTCAACCACGCCGCGGCCGCGCTGCTGAACCGCGTCGCGGCCGGGCACGAGGGCCCGCTGAGAGTGCTCGAGGTGGGCGCCGGCACCGGGGCGACCAGCGCGGCCGTGCTACCGATGCTCGCCGGGTTCGACGTCGACTACTCCTTCACCGATCTCACGCCGTTCTTCCTGCCTGAGGCCCGCGAGGAGCTCGGCGGGCATCCCGGGGTGCGGTTCGGGCTCTTCGATCTCGACCAGGATTTCCGGGCGCAGGGCCTGGCGCCGAACTCGTTCGACGTGGTGCTCTGCGCCGGAGTGCTGAACAGCACCGAGGACCCCGCGGCCGCGATGGCCGCCGCCGTCGAACTGCTCGCCCCCGGCGGCCGGCTGGTGTTCACCGAACCGACGGCGGACCATCCGCACATCCTGCTCACCCAGGGCTTCATGATGCGCGAACGGCCGGACGGCGGCAGCCCGCTGCTGCCCCGTCGGCGATGGCTGGACCTGATCGAGGCGGTCGGGGGGCAGGTCGAGCTGTGCCTGCCCGAGGCCGGGCATCCGCAGCACGCGCAGGGCATGAGCGTGCTCGCCGCCCGGGTCAAGACGGACCGGCGGCCGGTGACCGTACCGGACCTCGCGGCCTTCCTGGCCGAGCGGCTGCCGCCGCACATGGTGCCCGCGCACCTGCAGGTGGTGGACGAGCTTCCGCTCACCGGCAACGGCAAGGTGGATCGGCGGGTCCTGTCCGGATGGCGGCCCGCCGCCACGGCCGGCGATCAGGAGGGCGGCGACGCCTCCCCACCCGACGACCTGGAAGGCCGGTTGTGCGGGCTGTGGGCCGCGGCGCTCGGGCTTGCGGGCATCGGACGGCTCGACAGTTTCTACGACCACGGTGCCGACTCCCTCATCATGGCGCGGATGGCGGGGCGGCTGCGGGAGGAGGTCCCCGAGGCTGCGGGCTTCGCCTACGACACGCTCCTGCGGCAGCTGCTCAACGAGCCGACCGTGGCCGCTCTGGCCGCCGCGCTCCGGGGCGGCCCGCGAGACTCCGCCCCGTTCGGTGAGCAGGTCACCCGGCGCGCGAGCTCCGGTAACTCGCTGCTGGTGCCGTTCGGCGGCGGTGGTCGCGGGCCGCTCCGCGTGCTCTTCCATGCTGCCCTCGGGACGATGGACTACTTCCAGTCGCTCGGCAGGGCGCTGGCGGAGCAGAACCTCGGACCCGTGGTGGGGGTGGCCGTCGCCGACGCGGAGGAGTACTGCGCGATCGAGCCGAAGGAGCTCATCAGCCGGGTCGCCGACGACTACACCCAGCGGCTGCTCGGCGAAGGGCACACCCGGTTCCAGCTCATCGGCTACTGCCTGGGCGGCCTGCTCGCCACCGAGGTGGCCAGGCGGCTGCTGGAACGCGGCGCCACCGTCGAGGACCTGACTCTGGTGGACAGCATCCCGATGTTCATCGAAACCGACGAGGAGCTGGCCTTCGAGTCGATCTTCGTCCCCAACCTCAACCTGGACCCGGTCGCCACCGTCTTCGGCGAGGACGTCGACAGCGCGGACGTCTACCGGGCGATCGACCTGCTGATGACCCGCCACGACCGCAAGGTCCCGGCCGGCGCGATGGCCGCGCTCACCGGCGACCCCGGGCTGGAGGCGGTGGCCGCCGCCGCGCGCAGGCAGGGCGAACGCTCCCAGGAGGAGCGGCTGGCCGCCTACGCCGCCGCGGCGGCAGGCCAGGCCGGGGTTCCGGTCGGGCCCGAGCTGGTTCCCGCGCTGTTCCGGGTCTGCCGCCACAGCATGCGGGCCGCGCGGTTCGACCCGGAGCCCTATGCCGGTGACATCACCTTCCTGCGCGCCGCCGAGCAGCAGTCGTTCGGCATCACGGCGGGCGTCGGCCATCTCGCGGCGCCGTTCTGGCAGGAGGTCTGCCTCGGCGAGTTCACCGTGATCGACGTTCCCGGCAACCACTTCAGCGTCATCGAGCCGCCACAGCTCGACGGGGTGGCCGGACACCTGGCAGCACCACTGATCGAGAGGAGAACGCGCCCATGACGGTGACCGCCGACAGCGCGGACGCGACGGCGCCGGAGCACCCGCCGGAGGCCGCGGAGAGCAGGAGCGAGCAGCGCGGGCAGGCGGACTCCTTGCGCGAGCTGCGTAGCCCGGTGCGCTGGTGGACCAGGTCGGGCGTGCTGGTGGCCGCCGTGGGCGCGCTGAGCACGCTCGTCCCGTTCGCGGGCATCGCCGAGCTCGGCCGGATCCTGCTCAGTCCCGGCCCCGTCGAGGGCGGGGAGGTGGCGGAGGTGGCGGTCGTGGTCGCCGCGGCTCTCGTGGTCGGCTGGGCCTGCAACGGCCTGGCGCTCTGTCTGACCCATGTGGCCGACGCCCGGCTCCAGGCGCTGCTTCGCCGCCGCATCGTCGAGCACCTGGGCAAGGTGCCGCTCGGGTGGTACTCCGAGACGACCTCCGGCATGGTCCGCAAGGCGGCCCAGGACGACATCGAGGACATCCATCACCTGACCGCGCACCACGACGTCGAGCTGACCGGTGCGATCGTCCTCCCGCTCGGCGGGGTGGCCTACCTGCTCTGGCTCGACTGGCGGTTGGCCCTGCTGGCCCTGGTGACGCTGCCGGTCTACCTGGTCGCGTACGCGAAGATGATGCGCGGCTTCGGCGACAAGATGATCCAGCTGGACGCCGGTTTCACCCGGGTCAGCGCGGCGATCGTGGAGTTCGTCCACGGCATCGCCGTGGTGAAGGCTTTCGGGCAGGCCAACCGCGCGCACCAGAGCTACAGCCGGGCGGTCGGCGAGTACGGCGAGCTGTACGCGGGCTGGGTGCGGCCCATCCTGCGCCTGGAAGCCCTCACCTCGATGGCCCTCGCGGCCCCGGTCGTCGCCCTGGTGAGTCTGACCGGCGGGATCTGGTTCACCGCGCAGGGCTGGGTGACCCCGATGGAAGCGCTGGCCGAGGTGCTGGTCGCCATGATCATCCCGTCCACCCTGCTGACCCTCAACCAGGCGGTGACGGCGCAGCGCAAGGCCGGTGCCGCCGCCGCGCGGATCGCGGCGCTGCTGCGCACCCCGACCCTGCCGATCGCCGAGAACCCGGAGGAACCCCAAGGGCATCACGTCGAGTTCGACCAGGTCTCGTTCAGCTACGACGGCTCGCCGGCGAACGCCCTGACCGGCGTGAGCCTGGAGTGCCGCCCCGGCACGGTCACCGCGCTCGTCGGCGCCTCGGGCGCGGGCAAGTCGACGCTCGCCAAGCTGGTTCCCCGCTTCTACGACGTCACCTCCGGAGCGGTCCGCCTCGGCGGGGTGGACGTGCGACGGATCGCGCCGGACGTGCTGTACCGCAAGGTCGGCTTCGTCCTTCAGGACGTGCGGCTGCTGCGTGGCACCGTCGCCGACAACCTGCGGCTCGGCCGGCCCGACGCGACCGACGAGGAGATGATCGCCGCGGCCACCGCGGCCCGGATCCACGAGCGGATCCTCCAGCTGCCCCGCGGCTACGACTCGGTGGTCGGCGACGACGCGGTCTTCTCGGGCGGCGAGGCCCAGCGCGTCTCGATCGCCCGCGCCCTGCTGGCCGGCACGCCCGTGCTGGTGCTGGACGAGGCCACCGCCTACGCCGACCCGGAGTCGGAGTCGGAGATCCAGGACGCGCTGTCGGCGGTCGCCCGAGGCCGCACGGTGCTGGTGATCGCCCACCGGCTGGCCAGCATCACCGGGGCCGACCAGATCGTGCTGCTCGACGGCGGCATGGTGGCCGAGCGCGGCACCCATGACGAGCTGGTCGCCGCGGGCGGCCGTTACGCCCGCATGTGGCACGCCTACTCCAACGCTGAGGAGGGCGCACGATGATCCGGGACCTGATGACGATCCTCGGGCCGGAGCACCGGCGCTCGGTCCAGGTGTACCTGGCCTGGCTGGCCGCCTACTCCGTGCTCCAGGGCGTCGCGATGGCCTTCCTCGTCCCGGCGCTGGAGGCGATGCTGGCCGGCACCACCGGCACGGCCGTGGCCTGGGTCGCGGCGACGCTGGCCGTGGTGGCGGCCACCTGCGTGGCGCACTACGTGCAGACCATGAAGGGGTTCGCGCTCGCCATCATCACGCTCACCAGCCTGCACCACCGGCTCGGCGACCACGTCGCCTCCTTGCCGCTGGGCTGGTTCTCCTCAGAGAGGGTGGGCCGGCTCTCACGCAGCGCCACGGGCGGCACGATGATGGTCACCCAGGTGACCGCGCACATGCTGACGCCGGTGGTTAGTGGGATCCTGACGCCCGCCACCGTCGCGGTCGCGATGGTCTTCTTCGACTGGCGGCTGGGCCTGGCCACGCTGCTGTGCGGCCCGCTGCTCTATCTGGTCCACCGCTGGGCGGCCACATGGGTGGGCCGCGGCGAGCAGCTGACCGATGCCGCCGGAACGGTCGCCAGCGACCGCGTGGTGGAGTTCGCCGCCAACCAGCAGGTGCTGCGGGCCTTCGGCCGCGCGAGCCAGGGGTACCAGCCGCTGGACGAGGCCGTCGAAACCCAGAAGCGGGCCTGGGGCAGGATGCTCTGGCAGAGCGCGCCACGCCTGCTGGCCAGCGGCCTCGCCGTACAGCTGGCCTTCGCCGCGCTGATCGCGCTCGGCGTGCTGCTCGCGCTGGACGGGGCCGTCGAGCCCGTGACGCTCGTGGCGCTGCTGGCGCTGGCGGCCCGGTTCGCCGGACCGCTGGCGGAGCTGGCCGGGCAGTCAGGAATGCTGCGCATGGCCGCGAACGACCTGCACCGGCTCGCCGCCATCTTCGACGAGCGACCGCTGGCCGAGCCGTCCCGATCGCGGCCGGTCACCCGGCGCGGCGAGATCGAGCTGTCCGGCGTGAGCTTCGGCTACGCGCCCGGCCGGCCGGTGCTCCACGACGTCTCCTTCCGCGTACGGCCGCGTACGATGACCGCGATCGTCGGCGCGTCGGGGTCGGGCAAGACCACGATCACCCGGCTCATCATGCGCTTCTTCGACGTGAACGCGGGCTCGGTGGCCGTGGGCGGCGTCGACGTGCGGGAGCTGACCACGGAAGAGCTCATGGCGCAGCTGTCGGTGGTCATGCAGGACGTGTACCTGTTCGACGACACTCTGGAGGGCAATATCCGGGTCGGGCGGCCCGCGGCCACCGACGCGGAGGTACGCGAGGCGGCGCGGCTGGCGGGAGTGGACGAGATCGTGGCCCGGCTCCCCGAGGGCCGGCGGACCAGGGTCGGCGAAGGCGGCGCGTCACTGTCGGGCGGCGAGCGGCAGCGCGTCTCGGTGGCCAGGGCGCTGCTCAAGGACGCGCCGATCGTGCTGCTCGACGAGGCCACCGCGGCTCTGGACCCGGAGAACGAGCGGTATGTGCGCAACGCGCTGCGGAGCCTGATGGACCGGGCGACGCTGCTGGTCATCGCGCACCAGTTGCCCACCGTGGTGGCCGCCGACGAGATCCTCGTGCTCGACGGCGGGCGGATCGCGGAGCGGGGCACGCACGAGGAGCTCCTGGCGGCAGGGGGCCGCTACACCCGGTTCTGGGCCGAACGGCGCCGCTCCCAGGGCTGGCGGCTGGTGTCATGATCGCTGTTCTGGGGGCCTCCGGCGACGTCGGCAGGCACGCGGTCAGGACGCTCACCACGCTGGGCGCGGGCCCGCTGCGCCTGGGCGGGCGGACGGCGGCCGGTCACGGCGTCATGGCGGTCGACTTCCGGGATGACGCCTCGCTCGACCGGTTCGCCGCGGGCTGCCGGATGGTGGTCAACTGCGCGGGGCCCGCCCACCTGGTCGGGGACCGCGTGGCCAGGGCCGCTCTGCGCGCGGGCGCCCGCTACGTGGACGCCGCGGGCGACGACGTCCTGCACGGGCTGCTCGACCCGGGGGAGTGGGCGGGGAGCGGCGCGGTGCTCTCGGCCGGTCTGCAGCCAGGGCTCACCGGACTGCTCCCCCGGTGGGCGGCCCAGCGGGACTTCGACGAGGTGCACGGCCTGGTGGCCCATCTCGGTGTGCTGGACCGCTTCACGGTGACGGCCGCCGACGACTACCTGCAGGGTGCCGCCGACGGGCTCGGCGAGCCGCTCGCCGCCTGGCGAGAGGGCCGCCGCCCCGGAGCGTTGACCCGGCAGACCGACGTGACGCTGCCGTTCTTCCCCGGCGAGATCACGCTGCTCCCGTCGCTCAGCACGGAGAACGCACGGCTGGCCGACGCGCTCAGGCTGTACAGGGGCGAGTGGTACACGGTGCTGTCCGGGAGCCACATCCGCGCGGCCTTCGACCGCGTGCACTCCCTGGACCGGGCGGCGGCCGTGGCGGCACTGTGCCGGGCCAGCCTGCTGGATCTCGCCGGGCGGGAGCCGTACGTGATCCTCCTGCTGCAGCTCGACGGCCTGAGGGGCGGCGCGCCGGTCACCCGCACCGTGGTGTTGCGGGGGCACGGCAACGGCGAGCTCACCGGCGCGATCACGGCCCTGGCGGCGTGGGCCGTCATCCGGGGTGAGACGCCGCCCGGCGTCCACTACGCCGCCGACGCGCTCGACCCCGCGACCACCATCGAGCGCCTGTCGGCCACCGGTGTCGCGGAACCGGTCACGCTCGACGGCCCCGCTCTCGCAGAGGAGGGGGCGCTGTGACGGCGGAGGCGGACCGCGCGCACGCGGCAGGCATCGAGGCACTCGCCGACCGCGATCCGGAGGCGTTGCCGGTGGCGCTGCGACGGCTGGAGGAGGTCAGCCTGCGCGCGATGGCTGCCCTCCTCGGGTTCCGGGGCAGCGCGGAGAGCGAGGAGATCGTCGCCCGGCTCGGTGTCGCGCCGCGCCACGCCTGGCTGATCGGCCGCTGGTTGACCGCGCTTGCCGAGGCACCAGAGGCGGGTCCCGGGTACGACGCCGCGGGCTTCGAGGAGGCGTACGCGGTGCTGGGATTTCCGCCGAGGATGGCGCGCTTCCACCGGGCGGCGCTGGCCCGGCTGCCGCAACTGCTGCGTGATGAGGTTTCCGTGCAGGAACTGCTGTTCGCCGACGGTGATGTGCTGGCGGCGCTGGCCGCGTACCAGGACAACGCCTTCACCGGATATCTCAACGCGGCCGCCGGGGAACTGGTGCGCCAGGCGGCGGGCGCGGCGGCGCCGCTGCGGGTGATCGAGCTCGGTGGCGGCTCAGGACTGTGCACCGCCGCCGTCCTGCGCGCTCTTCGCGGCACGGCCTTCGAGTACCTGTTCACCGACATATCACGGCTCTTCACGGTGGCCGCCACGGAACGCTTCGGGGACCTGGTGACCTGCGGGCTGCTCGATCTCAACGAGGACTTCACCGTCAAGCCGGGGTCGGCCGACGTGGTGCTGGCGGGCAACGTCCTGCACAACGCCACGCACGTGGGCCGGACGCTGAGCCGGATCCGGGGCCTGCTCGAACCGGGCGGGCGGCTGGTGTTCACCGAGTCCACGCGGGAGAGCCCGGCGGTCCTCACCTCGATGCAGTTTCTGCTGTCCGGTCCCGCCTTCCTGGACGAGCCCGCCTGGCACGCTGCGCTGGCCGCCGCGGGGTTCGAGCCGCGTCTGAGCCTGCCAGAGCCCCGATCTCCGCTTGCCGCCGCAGGCCAGCGGTTGTTCCTCGCGGTGGCCAGATGAAGGGATCCGGCATGGAGATGATTCGAGGTGCGCTGGGCCGCCTCGCCGGCCGTCCCGCTCTCGAGTACAGCGGGCAGGTGCTGACCGGCACCGACGTCCTGCGCCTGGCCGAGCGGGCCGAGGGCGGGGCGTCCGCCGTTCTCGCGATGGTGGACGCGCTGACGGACCGCGATGTGTCCGCTTTCGATGTGTCCGCCCTCCTCGCCGCCTTCGGCGATGTGCCGAGCCGGGTCGCCGTCCTCGCGCCCCTGCGCGGGTTCGGCGGCGACGCGGTGCTGGCGAGCTGGAGCGCCGGTGCGACCGTCGTGTACGACCAGGGCCCGTGGACCCCGGCCCGGGCGCTGGCCTTCCTCGAACGGACGGCGGCCGACGTGGCCGTGCTGCCCGTCGCCCTGGCCCGCGCACTCCCGGCGCAGCCCGCGGCGGCCCTGACCGACTTGTCCGCCCTGACCAGGATCGTGTGCGACCCGGGACCCATCACCGACGACGAGGCCGAAGCCGTCCAGGACACCTTCACCGTCGAGCTGGTCCAGACCGCTTTCCCCAAGGCTCAGGACGAGATGCGCCGGCTGGTCGGCGACACCGCTACCGCCGCCGACCGGGAGCTGCGCGGCATCGACCTCGATGCGGCCCTCGACGTGCTCGACCGCCTCGGCCGCACGGCCCTGCTGTCCATGCTGAACGCCCTGCGCCGCCGTGGCCTGTTCGCCACGTCCGGCGACTGCCACACCGCGGACGAGGTCATGTCCGGCACGCGGGTCATCCCCAGGTATCGACGGCTGCTTCGACGCTGGCTCGCCGTGCTCACGCAGGAAGGGCTGCTGCTGGGTGAAGCGGGCGGGCTGCGAGCCGTACCGGCTGCCGGCGAGTACGCCGACGCCGCGCTCGAACAGGCCTGGCGCGAGGTCGAGAGGGCGTGGCTGGCGACGATGGGTGCGGCGGGGACCATCGAGTACGCGAGGAGGAGCTTCGAACGGCTGCCCGAGTTGCTCAGCGGCGAATGCCAGGCCGTCGGACTGCTGTTCCCGGAAGGCCGGATGGACCTGGCGGAGGCCCAGTACCGCGAGAACCTCGTCGGCAGGTACCAGCATCGCGCGGTCGCCGCCCTCGCCGGAGGCATCGCCGCGAGATGGCGGGAGGGGCGGCCGCTGCGGGTGCTGGAGGTGGGCGCGGGGACGGGCGCCACGACCGAGCGCATCCTGCCTGCCCTGGCGGAAACGGACGTCGACTACCTCTACACCGATATTTCTGCCTATTTCGTGGATCAGGCCGTCGAGCGCCTGCGCCCCTACCCTTGGGTCCGTTTCGGCCGCTTCGACATCGATCTCGAACCGGACGCGCAGGGATTCGCGCCCGAGACGTTCGACGTCGTACTCGGCGGCGGAGTGCTCAACGCCGCCCGCGACACCGACGCCTCGGTGCGGCGGCTCGCCGAGTTGCTCGTTCCCGGCGGCTGGCTGGTGCTCACCGAGCCGACCGTCGAGGAGTCCTGGGTCCTGATCTCGCAGGGGTTCCTGATGCCCGACGCCAAAGACGACCGCGCCGGCACCGGCACGACCTTCCTGTCCCTGCCCCAGTGGCACGACGTGCTCGACCGCGCCGGGCTGGACCGGGTCGCCACCTTGCCCGAGGACGGCCACCCGCTGGCCCGGCTCGGCCACATGCTGTTCGCCGCTCGCACCAGATGAAGGAGACCACGATGGACGGATTCACCGAGTGGCCCGATGAGTTCGCGCGGCGCTACCGTGCCCGCGGCTACTGGAAGGGCCGGCCCCTCGGCACGATCCTGACCGACGGCGCGGGCACCTGGCCGGAGCGCACGGCACTGATCGACGGAGACCGGCGCTGGACGTACAAGGAGCTGGACGCCTGGGCGGACCGGGTGGCCGCCGGGCTCGGCGCGCGCGGGATCCGGCGGGGCGATCGGGTGCTCGTGCACCTGCCGAACGTGGCCGAGTTCGTCGCCCTGGCGTTCGCGCTGTTCAGGATCGGTGCCGCGCCCGTGATGGCGCTCCCGCCGCACCGCGAGAGCGAGATCGTGCACCTGGCCAAGCTCGCGACGCCGGTGGCCTACGTCGTGCACGAAGACCAACGCGCGCTGGCCCGCGCGGTGCCGGAGGTCGAGCACGTGTTCGTCGTCGGCGACCCGGGCGAGTTCACCGCCTTCGCCGACCTCGAACACGATCAGGAGAGCCGGCCGGCCGCGCCGGATCCCGGTGACGTGGCCGTGCTGCTGCTGTCAGGCGGCACCACCGGCCTGCCCAAGCTGATCCCGAGGACCCACGACGACTACCACTACAACCTGCGAGCCAGCGCCGAGCTCTGTGGTCTCGACTTCACGACCCGCTACCTGGCGGCCCTTCCGATGGCCCACAACTTCGCGCTGGCCTGCCCCGGCATCCTCGGCACGCTCTGGGCCGGGGGCGCCGTGGTCCTGACCACCACCGCCGACCCCGACGTCGCCTTCCCGCTGATCGCGCGCGAGCAGGTCACGCTGACGGCCCTGGTCCCGCCGCTGGTGCTGGTCTGGCTGGAGGCCGCCGCCGAGGGCGGGGCGGATCTGAGCAGCCTGCGGCTGCTCCAGGCGGGCGGCGCCAGGCTCAAGGCCGAGGCGGCGCGCCGTGTCGGGCCGGAGCTCGGCTGCGCCCTTCAGCAGGTGTACGGCATGGCAGAAGGCCTGCTGAACTTCACCCGCCCCGGCGACGCGGCAGAGATCGTGATCGACACGCAGGGCCGCCCGCTGTCCGACGACGACGAGGTGCGGATCGTCGGCCCCGACGGCAAGCCGGTGCCACCGGGCGAAGCGGGCGAACTCCAGGTACGCGGCCCGTACACGATACGCGGCTACTACCTCGCCCCCGAGCACAACGCGGTCGCGTTCACCGAGGACGGCTTCTACCGCAGCGGCGACCTCGTGCGCCGCCTGGACAGCGGGGATCTGGTGGTGGACGGCAGGGTCAAGGACGTGATCAACCGAGGCGGCGACAAGATCCCCGTCGAGGAGGTGGAGAACCTCCTCCTGAGCCACCCCGCGGTGGACGACGTCGTCATCGTCGGCATCCCCGACGAGGCGATGGGCGAGCGCAGCTGCGCCTGCGTGATCGCCCGCGGCGAACCGCCCACCCGCAGGGATCTGGTGGCCCACCTGACCGCTCGCGGGGTGGCCGCGTTCAAGCTGCCCGACCGGGTGCGGATCGTGGAGCGGTTCCCGCGTACCAGCCTCGGCAAGGTCGACCGGGCCGCCCTGGCACGGGAGGTGCGGCCGTGATCGCCTATCCGTTCAACGACTTCGACGGCCTGGAGCTGGCAGCCCAGTACGCCGCGGCCAGGACTGCCCACGGCCTGACCAGGGTGCGGCTGCCGTTCGGCGAGCCCGCGTGGCTGGTCACCAGGTACGCGGACGCGCGCCTGGTGCTGAGCGAGCGGCGCTTCAGCCGGGCCGTGGCCGTGCGGCGGGACGCGCCGAGGGCCCTGTCGCGCGTCCCCGGCGGAATCGTCACCATGGACCCGCCGGAGCTCACCCGCGTGCGATCTCTGGCCGCCAAGGCGTTCACCGCTCGCCGCGTGGAACGGCTGCGCCCCCACGTCCGCTCGCTCGCCGCCCGGCTGATCGACGCCATGATCGCCGCCGGGCCACCCGCTGACCTGGTACGGGACTTCGCTCTGCCGATCCCGGTCTCGGTCATCTGCGAGCTGCTCGGCGTGCCGGAAGAGGACCACGCGAAGTTCCGGGTGTGGAACGACTCGCTGCTGTCGACCAGCGGGGCGCCCCCCGCCATGGGGGAGCTCACCGCGTACATCGGCGGGCTGATCGAGCTGCGCCGCGCCCAGCCCGCGGACGACCTCATGACCGCGCTCATCGAGGCCCGCGACGTGGACGACAGGCTGTCGGAGCACGAGCTGATGCTGCTCTGCATCGCCGTCCTCGTCGCCGGCTACGAGGCGACCGCCTCGCAGATCCCGAACTTCACCTACACGCTCCTGGACCGGCCGGAGGACTGGGCACGGCTGCACGCGCAGCCCGATCTCGTGGACGCCGCCGTGGAGGAGCTGCTGAGGTTCGTCCCGCTCGCCTCCAGCGCGATGTTCGCCCACTACGCCCTTGAGGACGTACAGGTGGGCGACGCCCTGGTGCGCGCGGGCGAGCCGGTGCTGGTGTCGATCGGGTCGGCCAACCGCGACGAACTCAGGTTCGCCGACGCCGACACCCTCGACCTGGACCGCGCGGACCACGCCCACCTGGCCTTCGGGTACGGCCTGCACCACTGCATCGGCGCGCCACTGGGCCGGATCGAGCTGCAGGAGGCGTTGCGCGCGCTGGTGACCCGGCTGCCCGGACTGCGTCTGGCCGGAGTCCTCGAATGGAAGACCGAGACGTTCTTCCGCGGCCCCCGAACGATGCCCGTGAGCTGGTGGAAGGAATCTCGATGAACGATCTGCGAGGCATGCTCGCGGACCTGCTGGACGTGCCCGAGCTGGGTGAGCACGACAATCTCATCGAGCTCGGCATGGACTCGATCACGATGATGCGGCTGGCCGGCGAGTGGCGGAGGTCCGGGGCGCGGATCCGCTTCGCCGACCTGGTCGGTGAGCCGACCCTGGCCGCCTGGCGCGACCTGCTCGCCCAACGGCCGGCGGCCCCCACACCGGCCTTCGCGTCAGCGGACAGCAGGATCGACGAGGCGGAGCCGTTCCCGCTCGCTCTCATGCAGCACGCCTACTGGGCGGGGCGCCAGCCCGGACAGCGGCTGGGCGGCGTGGCCGCGCACTTCTACAACGAGTTCGACGGCCAGGGGGTCGATCCGGCCAGGCTGGAGCGTGCCGTACACGCGCTGATCGAACGGCACGGGATGCTGCGCGTGCGGATCCTCGACGACGGGACCCAGCGCATCCTCGACCGCAGCCCCTGGCCGGGGCTCACCGTGCATCAAGGGGCGGACCTGGACGAGCTGCGGCGGCGCCTGTCACACCGGGCCATGGACATCGGCGCGGGCGAGGTGTTCGACGTCCAGCTCTCCCTGCTGCCCGACGGCGGCACCCGCATGCACGTCAACCTGGACATGGTCGCGGCCGACGCGCTGAGCCTGCGGGTGCTGCTGTCCGACCTCGCCCGGCTCTACCACGGCGCGGCGCCGGCGCCGCTGACCTACAGCTTTCCGCGCTACCTCGCACAACGCTCCGCCGTGCGGCAGGAGGGCGATCGCGAGCACTGGCAGCGGCGCCTGCCCGACCTGCCGGGCGCCCCGCAGCTCCCGGCGTCGGGGCACGGCGAGGCCGCGACCGTCGTCAGGCGTCACCGATGGGTGCCGCCCTCGGCAGTGCGCCGGTTGGAGCAGGCGGCGCGCGGGCACGGACTGACCACGGCGATGGCCCTGGCCGCCGTCTTCGCCGAGACCCTGACCGCGTGGAGCGCCGAGCCGCGGTTCCTGCTCAACCTGCCGCTGTTCGACAGGGAGCCGCTGCATCCTGAGGTCGAATCGCTGGTGGGCGACTTCACCTCCTCGGTGCTCCTTGAATGGGACGGAGGCTCGCCCGGATCCTTCGCCGAGCGGGTGCGGCGGCTGCAGGAGCGCTTCCACACAGACGTCGCGCACAGCGGCTACTCAGGCGTCGAGGTCCTGCGGGACCTGTCGCGGCTGCACGGCGAACAGGTGCTCGCTCCGGTGGTGTACACCAGCGCGCTCGGTCTGGGCGAGCTGTTCGCCCCCGAGGTCACCGGCAGCTTCGGCGAACCGTCGTGGATCATCTCCCAGGGCCCGCAGGTGTGGCTGGACGCCCAGGTGACGGAGCTCAACGGTGGGCTGCTGGTCAACTGGGACGTCAGGGAGGACGCGTTCACGCCGGGCGTGCCCGAGGCGATGTTCGCCGCCTACGGGGAGCTGATCGACCGCCTGCTGGCCGATGGCGGCACCTGGTCGGAGCCCGTGCCGGCGCTGCTGCCCGAAGAACAGACGCAGGTGCGGCACCAGGTGAACGCGACTTCGGCCCCCTTCGTGCGCCGTCGCCTGCACGACGGCTTCTTCGCTCGCGCCGCGGCCACGCCCGACGCTCCGGCCCTCCTTTGGGGTCGCGACGGTGTGATGACCTATGGAGAGCTGGCCTCGCGGGCTCTCCAGGTCGCCGGGCATCTGGAAGCTCAGGGTGCGGGGGACCTCGTCGCGATCTCGATACCGAAGGGGCCGGCTCAGGTCGTCGCGGTGCTGGGCGTGCTCGCGTCCGGCGCGGCGTACCTGCCCGTCGGCGTGGACCAGCCCCCGGCTCGCCGCCGGCGCATCCTCGAGGCGGCAGGCGTCCGGCACGTGCTCGACTCGGTGGACGTCACCGCGGAGCCCCTCGCCGAACCGGTGGCCGGCGCCGAGCTGGCGTACGTCCTGTACACCTCCGGCTCCACGGGCGAGCCGAAGGGAGTCGAGATCACGCACTCGGCCGCCATGAACACCATCGACGACCTCAACGACCGCTTCGGCATCGGACCCCACGACCGGGCCTTGGCTCTGTCGGCGCTGGAGTTCGACCTGTCCGTCTACGACCTCTTCGGCCCGCTGTCCGCGGGCGGTGCGGTCATCTGCGCCTCCGACAGCGGCCGTCGCGACGCCACCGCCTGGGCCGAGCTGCTCAGGACCCATCGGGGCACGGTGCTCAACTGCGTGCCGGCACTCCTCGACATGCTGCTCACCGTCGCGGAGCCCAGTGAGACGCTGCCCCTCCGGCTGGTGTTGCTCGGCGGCGACTGGGTGGGCCTGGACCTGCCCGGCCGCCTCTCCGCCGCCGCACCCGGATGCCGGTTCGTCGCGCTCGGCGGCACCACCGAGACCGCGATCCACTCCACCGTCCAGGAAGTGGACAGCGTGCCCGAGCACTGGACCTCCATTCCGTACGGCACGCCGCTGCGCAACGTCGTCTGCCGGGTGGCGGACGGGCTGGGGCGGGACTGCCCCGACTGGGTAGCGGGTGAGCTGTGGATCGGCGGCGCCGGGGTGGCCCGTGGCTACCGCGGCGATCCGGAGCGCACCGCCGACCGGTTTGTGGAGTTCGAGGGAGTTCGCTGGTATCGCACCGGTGACCGGGCGCGGTACTGGCCGGACGGCACGCTGGAGTTTCTCGGCCGTGCCGACCATCAGGTGAAGCTCCGGGGGCACCGGATCGAACTGGGCGAGATCGAGGCCGCGCTGACCGCCCACCCGGACGTCGCGCAGGGGGTCGCGGTGGTCACGGAGAACCACCGCCTCGCCGCCGCGGTCACCGGCCGGCCCGATGTCGCGGGCCTGCGGGAGCTCCTCGCGGACAGGCTCCCAGGCCCTATGCTTCCCGACTTCATCGCCGTGCTGCCCGCGCTTCCGCTCACCCCGAACGGCAAGATCGACCGGGCGACGCTCCGCCGTACTCTCGCCGAGCACGCCATCGAGGCCCCGCGATTCACCCCTCCGGTCGGCGAGATCGAAGAGCGCGTGGCCGCGGCCTGGGCCGAGATCCTCCAGGTGCCCGAGATCGGCAGAGAGCACGACTTCTTCGCCCTCGGCGGCGACTCCCTGCTCGCCACCCGGCTGATCAGCCGGCTGCGCGCGGACGGCCTGTCCGGGGTGTCGCTCAGCGTCCTGTTCGCCAACCCCGCGCTGTCGGACTTCGCCGCCACCCTGAGTGTCGCCCAGCGCCGTGAGACCAAGGTCATGGTCGCCGACCCGGCGAACCGGCACGAGCCCTTCCCGATGACAGAGGTGCAACGGGCCTACTGGCTGGGCAGAAACGAGGACTTCACCCTGGGTGGAGTCGGCTGCCACTTCTACCGCGAGTACGAGGTCGACGATCTCGACCTGGCCCGGCTCGAGACCGTGGTCAACAAGCTCGTCCAGCGCCACGAGATGCTCCGGGCGGTCTTCGACGAGCACGGCGAGCAGCGCATCCTGCCCGAGGTGCCGTGGTTCGCCGTCGCCGAGGTGGCCGGACTCCGTGAAACCATGTCGCACACGGTGTTCGACCCGGGCAAGTGGCCGCTGTTCGCGATCGGCGTGGAGCGGGAGGGCGACAGCGGGCGGACCCGGCTGGGCATCGGCGTGGACAACCTCGTCCTGGACGCCCTGAGCATCCTCACCTTCTACGCCGAGCTCGGCGAGCTCTACGATGACCCGGACGCGGAGCTTCCGCCGGTGGAGGCGTCCTTCCGCGACTACGTCCTGGCCACCGATCCGCCCGCCGAGGCCTCGGTTTCGCACTGGCGCGCGCGGTTGCCCGCACTGCCGCCGGCGCCCAGGCTCCCCTTGGCCAAGGACCCGGTCGAGGTGACCAGGCCGCGCTTCAGCAGGCGCGCCGCCACGATCCCCGACACCGTGATCGAGCGTGCCAGAAACCATGGGCTGACCCCGTCCGCGGTCCTGCTGGCCGCCTACGCCGAGGTGCTCGGCCGGTGGAGCGCCGGCCCCGACGTGACGCTCAATCTCACCCTGTTCGACCGCGGGGAGGCGCACCCGCACATCGACCGGGTGCTCGGCGACTTCACCTCGCTGCTCCTGGTCCCCTACGAGCCCGAGCCGGGCGAGACCTGGCTGGATCGGGTACGCCGGGTGCAGGGGCGGCTCTGGCAGGCCATCGATCACCGGGACGTCTCGACCGTGTGGATGCTGCGTGAGCTGGCCCGCATCTCCGGGGATCCTTCGGTGACCATGCCGGTGGTGTTCACCAGCGCACTGGGGATCGCCGCGCAAGGGGGCGGCACCCTCCTCGGCAAGCAGGTGTACGGCGTGTCACAGACCCCGCAGGTGTGGCTGGACTACCAGGTCACCGAGGTCGATGGCGGGATCCAGGTGAGCTGGGACGCCGTGGACGAGCTGTTCCCGTCCGGCGTCCTGGACGCGATGTTCGAGGCGCACCTGTCGCTGCTGGAGTGGCTGGCGGGCGACTGGTCCCGGCCGGTGCCCGACCTGCTGCCCTCCGGCCAGCGGGAGGTCAGGGTGGCGGTGAACGCCACCGAAGGGCCGGTGCCCGGCCGGATGCTGCACGAGGAGTTCTTCCGCCGGGCCGGCGCCGAGCCGGATCTGGTCGCCGTACGGTCGTGCGAAGGCGGCGCACTCACGTACGGCGAGCTGGCGGAGCGCGCACGGCGGCTGGCGGCCGAGCTTCAGTCGCGCGGCGCGCAACCGGGTGAGGCGGTCACGGTCACCCTGCCCAAGGGCCCCGACCAGATCGTGGCCGTGCTCGGGGTGCTGGAGGCGGGCTGCGCCTACGTGCCCGTGGGGATCGACCAGCCGCCGGCTCGCCGGGAGCGGATCCTGCGGCTGGCAGAGGCACGCCTGCGGATCCTGCCCGATCTGTCGATAGAGGTCGTGGACGCCACCCCGGTGGCCACGCCTGGCCTCGCCTACGTGATCTTCACCTCCGGCTCCACCGGCGAGCCGAAGGGCGTCGAGATCACTCACCGCTCGGCACTCAACACGGTCGCCGACCTCAACGAACGTTTCGCGATCGGGCCCGGTGACCGAGTGCTCGCGGTGTCCGCCCTGGACTTCGACCTGTCCGTGTACGACATCTTCGGGCCCCTCTCCGCCGGCGGCAGCGTCGTCACCATCACCGAAGACATCCGGCGGGACGCCCACGCCTGGCTGGAACTGGTCGAGAAGCACCAGGTGACGATCTGGAACACGGTCCCCGCGCTGCTCGACATGCTGCTGACCGTGGGCCGGCCGCGTTCGCTCCGGCTCGCCCTGCTGTCCGGCGACTGGGTGGGCCTCGACCTGCCAGGCCGCCTCTCAGCAGCCAGCCCGGGCTGCCGCTTCGTCGCCCTCGGCGGCGCGACCGAGGCCGCGATCTGGTCCAACCTCATCGAGGTCGAGGAGGTGGATCCCGCCTGGCGCTCGATCCCGTACGGCAGGCCGCTGCGCAACCAGCGCTTCCGGGTGGTGGACGACCTGGGCAGAGACTGCCCCGACTGGGTGACGGGAGAGCTGTGGATCGGCGGCGAGGGCGTGGCCCGCGGCTACCGGAGCGCGCCCGACCTCACCGCGGCCCAGTTCGTCGTGGCCGGCGGCGAGCGCTGGTACCGTACCGGCGACCTGGGCCGCTACTGGCCTGACGGCACGCTGGAGTTCCTGGGCCGAGCCGACCAGCAGGTGAAGATCCGTGGACACCGCATCGAGCTGGGCGAGATCGAAGCCGCGCTCCAGGACGCTCCCGGTGTCGCCCAAGCGGTGGCCGCCGTGTCGGACGGCCGCCTGGTGGCCGCCGTGGTGCCGGAGTCGATCGACCTCGACGCGGTCCGGGCGCACGCCGCGACCCGCCTGCCGGAGCACATGCGCCCCGACCTGCTCGCCGCCCTGCCACGGCTGCCTTTGAGCGCCAACGGCAAGGTGGACAGGGCGGCCGTCGCCAAGCTTTCCGCACCGGCCGTGCCCGTCGAGCCGCCGCGAGGAGAGCTGGAGGAGGCGGTGGCCGCGATCTGGGCGGACCTGCTCGATCTTGACGAGGTCGGACGCCACCAGAGCTTCTTCGCGCTCGGCGGCGACAGCCTGCGGGCCACCCGGCTCATCGAGGCCCTCCGCGGGCGCCTGGGCGTGACCATCACGCTCCGGGAGCTGTTCGCCGCGCCCACCGTCGCGTCGATCACCCGAGCCGCCGCCGAAGTGGAGGAAGGCATGCTGTGACCTCACCGAGCCCTCCGGTGTGCGTCAGGCCATCGCCGATGCGGCCGACCTGTCGCCCCATCCTGCGCGCATGCGCAGGGCGCCGATGGCGCGACAGGTCAGATAGAGGGTGAAGGAGATGGTGGTGACATAGGGACTGATCGGGATGCTGCTGCCCAGCGCCGGCAGGATGCCGCCGCGACGCTGAAGAGCCTGCCCACCGCGCCGAGCACCGCCCCGGCGATGAGTGAGTTGGAGATCAGCGCGCGCAGTTCGCCGTAGTTGAAGATCTGGCGCCAGATGCCGGGATCGCCGGCGTGGGCCACCAGGTGGACGATCATTGCGTCCCGTTCGCCTACTCGTATGGCTCGGCGGGCGAAGTCATCGGATCTACGCGGGAAGCAGCCATCTCCGGGAGCACATACGTGTCCTCGCGTCGTTCCTTCGGCGGGATCCAGGTTCCGGTGACTCGCACCCAGGTGTCCGTCTTGGGGGCAGGCGCCCCTTTCACCGCGACCTTCATCGTCAGGGCGTCGGCGGCACAGCAGTTGATCCGCATGCGTGCGAGGTACCACTCGTTCTCCCGAGCCGACGGCACGACGAACCCGGTCAGCCGGACTGTCCTGCCCGCCAGTGATCGGGGGTCGTCCCAGGCTCTGCCGGCGAATTCCCCCATGCTCAGCACGTTCACGCCACCGCTCTTCAGCGGAGTGGTGAACGCGTCGACGACGGCGGGCGGAGGAAGATGGGAGACCTGCTCGGCCTGCCGGACGGCGTAGGAGCCGAGGGCGGGTGGAGCGATCAGAAAGATCGCGGCTGCCGGCGCCATCAGGAGCCATGCCACCCAGTTCCTTTCCTTGTGTTCGTGACCGGACGAGTCGTGGTCTTGCGCGGGGTAGGCGGGTTCTCGTCCGATCAACTGTGCCAGGTGCGCTTCCTCGGCACTGCGGGTGCGCGCGAGCTCCGACTGGCGCGCTGCGCGGATGTTCCTGGAGCGGTCCTGCGCCAGAGTGGCCGCTGCCAGGATGACCAGTACGGCGCCTGCCGCGACCAGCAGCGGCCGGAACCCCGGCTTGACGTAGTTGGCGAAGTCCGCGGAAAAGGCGGAGATCTTCAGCAGCGCTCCGCCGAGCAGGGCGAGAAGCAGGCTTTGCGATACCCCTTTCACCGGCAGCACCCTACTGCGCCGAGCACGATCGCGGTCGAGCCGACCTCATTCGTACGGCTCTGCTGGTTGTATGACGCCGGTCACCGTGGTGGCGGTCATCGCGGGGCCGTGTAGTCGTGGGGATCCCGCGCTGATGAGATGACAGGGTCGGCGCGCCGGCGGGTGGCCGAGTATGAACCCACCCGATATCCGATTTTGGGCGTAATCTGAAATGTGGCAGAAGACCCCTATGAAGAGGTCTCCGGTGACGAACCGGTAGGGAGTCTGGACATGTCAGTGACTGCCGAACACCGCCAGCACGTCGCGCACACCCACGAGCATGGAACCGGCTGCGGACACGTGGCCGTCCCGCACGGCGATCATGTCGACTATGTTCACGACGGTTGCCTGCACCGTACCCATGGAGACCACGTGGACGAGTGCGAGCCGAAGGCGCACGTCACGCACGACGGCCATGAACACCAGCACGGGCCCGGCTGCGGACACGTGGCGGTCCCGCACGGCGATCATGTCGATTACGTTCACGATGGGCACCGCCACGCCCCGCACGAAGGGCATTGGGACGACCACTGAAGGTGACCAGCGGATCAGGTGCTCCGGCACGCGCCGTTCGGCACCGCGCCCGCCGCGATCAGTGGAGGAGGCCGGAAACCCGGCTTGACGTAGTTGGTGAAGTCCTTGGAGAAGGTGGAGATCTTCAACAGTGCTCTGCCGAGCAGGAGGAGTGGCAGGCTCTGGCTCTTCATGGGGACCTATTCGTAAGGTTCCGCTGGTTGCGCGATGGCGGTGACTTCGGTGGCGGTCAGAGTCGGCGGTTGGTAGTCGTCGGGAGCGCCCCCTTTCCACGGGATCCACGTGCCGGTGACCTGCACCCAGGTGTTCTCCTTGGGGGAGGGCACGCCGTGCACGGCGACCTCCAGGGCCATCGCGTCGGCGGCGCAGCAGTTGATGCGCATCCTGGTGACGTACCAGCCGGTCTTGGACGGTACGGCGAAGCCGGTCAGCCTGACCTTCCTGCCCGTGAGCGAGGAGCCTGACGGTGCGTAGGCCCGCCCGATGAACTCGCCCAGCGTCAGTTTCGTGACCCCGCCGCGGCCGAGCTTCCCGTAGCTCGCGGTACGGGACGGCGCGGGCGCACCGTCGGCGAGCCTGGCCGCGAACGAGCCGAGTGCGGGAGGCGCGATCATCACGATGGCGAACACGGGCGCGGCCAGCAACCACGCCACCCGCGGAGCGTGGCCGTGGGTGCCGGGCCTGCCCAGCCAGCCCTGGACGACGGAAAGCAGGCCCAGACCCACCAGCACCGCACCGGCTCCCACGAGCAGCGGCCGGAAGCCGGGCTTGACGTAGTTGACGTACGTCGTGGAGAAGGCGGAGATGGTCAGCAGCACCGCGCCGAGGATCACCAGGAGAGCCCCCTGCGCCTGGCGGTTCACAGCAGCGCCCAGCCTGCGACGAAGCTGACGCCGATCGCCAGGGCCAGCGTGAGCGGCACGAAACGCCAGGTGAAGGCCCGTCCGAAGGTGCCCGCCTGGAGCGCGATGAGCTTCAGGTCCACCATGGGCCCGACCACCAGGAACGCCAGCTTGGCCGTCGGGGAGAACGCCGTGAGCGAGGCCGCCACGAACGCGTCGGCCTCCGAGCAGATCGACAGCAGCACCGCCAGCAGGGCCAGCACCAGAACGGATACGACCGGTACCCCCGCCACTGTGGTCAGCCACGCTCTCGGGATCACCACATTCAGGGTCGCCGCGGCCAGGGCGCCGACCACCAGGAATCCGCCGGCGTGCAGCAGGTCGTGGCGCATGGCGTCCAGGAAGGCGTTCACCTTGCTCTGCCCGGCCTCGGCCGTGCGGCGAGGAGCCCGGAGCCACTCGCCGCGCCCGAATCGCGCCCAGATCCACCCGGCCAGCACCGCGACCGCCAGCGAGGCGGTGAACCGCGCGACCACCATTGAAGGGTCGTTCGGGAAGGCCACCGCGGTGGCCACCAGCACCACGGGGTTGATCGCCGGCGATGCCAGCAGAAAGGCCAGCGCCGCGGGTGGAGCCACGCCACGGGCCATCAGCCCTGAGGCCACCGGCACGGACGCGCACTCGCAGCCGGGCAGCACCGCCCCGGCCACCCCGGCGACGGGCACCGCCGCATAGGTACGCCGTGGCAGCGCCCTGGTCCAGAACGACGCGGGCACGAACGCGGTGATGGCCGCCGACAGCGCCACCCCGAACACCAGGAACGGCAGCGCCTGCACGCACACCGCCACGAACACCGTCGCCCACGTCTGCAACGCGGGAGCCGTCAGGTACGGCGCCAGCACGAACCGGCCCACCACCAGCAAGGCCACCAAGGCGATGAACGCCCACGGCAGCCGGACCCCACCGGAATCCTTCGTGGGGGCGTGGCTCTCCTGGCCTGGCAGATCCGTCGTGCTCGGCTGCGTCATCGCCCTCCCTGCCCCGGCGCGAGCTCATGCTGGTACGCGGTAGCAGAGTAACGGTTGATATCGCTCAACAGACCGCCTTCCGGCCGGGAGCGCGGGATCTCTGGTCGCCACGCCGGGCGTTTCGCGGAGTTCCAGGCACCCAGGGACCACGGCTTTCCAGCGGTCCATCGAGTCGCCACCGAGCCTGTCAAGGCGTGATCTTGAATTCTGGCATGCTGCTTTCAGGCGGTGGCTCAAGGTCGTGGTGTACGTTCCGGTTCCGCCGCATCGATGCCGGCGGCCGGCGGTGGCCGCCTTGCCTCGGGCCTGGCCGCTGGTGCCCCGGCGGGGCATCGAGCGCGGCGAGCGCGTGGTCGACGGCCTGGCCGAGTTCGGTGCGCAGCGGGGCGCATTCGCGGACCGGGTCTGTCCTCGGGCAGGTCAGCAGGTGTTCCAGGAGTTGCTGGGCGGCCTGCAGGTCATCGATTCGCCGCCTGATCGCCTCGATGGAGGTGGTCAGGACCTCGCGGCCTGAGGGCTGATTCGTTGCCGGGCTTTCGGCGATCAAGGTCGCGGTGTCGGCCAGGCTGACCAGGCCGCGGTGATGCAGGCACTGGATGAGCGCGAGCCGACGGAGTTCGGCGTGGCCGTAGTAGCGCACGTTCCCGCGGCGTTCGGCGGCGGGGAGGAGGCCCAGCTCGTCGTAGTAACGCAGCGTCGATACCGGCACGTCGAAGCAGCGGGCGACCTGGCTGATCGAATAGCGCTCGTCTGTCATGGTTCCAGGTTGCGCTCAAGCCGACTTGAGCGTGCAGGGTGGGTGCCGGTTACCCGGACATCGACGAAGGAGCGGGCGATGCGTACGGAGAATGTGCCGGTGCTGGTGGTGGGCGGCGGTCCGGTCGGGCTGTCGACGGGGCTGTTCCTGGCCCACTGGGGCGTCCGGCCGCTGGTCATCGAGAAGCGGGAGACGATCTCGGCGGTGCCGCGGGCGAGCACGAGCCTGCGCACGCTGGAAGTCTTCCGGTCGGTCGGCCTCGGGCCGGCAACGGAGCAGGTCGGCTGGGAGGGCGGCGCGCCGATGCGGACGGTCTTCAAGGACCGGGGGCTTGGTGTCACCCTTCACCGAGGAGGGCTGCCACCGCGGTACTCCGAGAGGCTCGAGACCTGTAGCCCGGTGAATCCCCGCCTGGTCATGACCCACGACCAGGTCCAAGGCCTGGCACTTGAGGAACTGCGCCGCCGCGGCGGTGCCGTGCGGTTCGGCACCCGGCTGGTCGGCCTCGTGCCCGACGCCGATCAGGTATGCGCGCGGGTGGTCGACGTCGCCACGGGCGAGGAGTGGGAGGTCAGGGCCCGCTACGTCGTCGGCGCAGACGGGGCGAACAGCGATGTGCGCGGACATCTGGGGATCACCATGCCCGGCCGTGAGGTCATCGGGCGGCTCAACACCGCGTTCTTCCGCGCCGATCTCGGGCCGGCCCTGCGGGAGTGGGGCACGCACATGTGCTTCGTGCGCAACGAGCAGGTGTACGCCACGTTGATGTCGAAGAATGGGCGGGATCAGTGGTCCTCGCACATCATGGATTATCCCGGCAAACCCGATCACCTGGCCGAGCTGACCGAGGCCGAGACGATTGCGCTGCTGCGGGCCGCGATCGGTGATGCGACGATCCCGGTCGAGCTGCACGCCGTCAACGCCTGGGAGGCCGCCATCGCTCTGGCCTCTTCCTTCCGTAAGGGCCGGGTCTTCCTGGCCGGAGACGCCGCCCACGTGCAGAGCTCGGCGGGTGGGCTCGGCATGAACACCGGGATCCAGGACGGCCACAACCTCGCCTGGAAGATCGCCGCCGTGGCGCAGGGGCGATTCACCCCCGCGCTCCTGGACACCTATGAGGCCGAACGCCGTGCCGCCGCCGAGGCGTCCCTGGCTCTCTCCCGTGCCATGCACCAGGGTTATCAGTCGCCGGAGGGTGACCCGAACGACCTGTATGACAAGCTCGCCGTCGACTACCTGCGCGGCATGATGTTCTACAGCTACTCCCCGCATGACAGCCCCGAGGCAGACGTCTTGGACGACGTCATCCGTCCCGGCCGCCGGTTCCCGCACCGGTGGATGGACTCCGCCGGACCCGGCCGGACCTCCACGCTGGACCTGGTCGGCTCGCGCTGGACCCTGTTCGCCGGGCCGGGCGACCCCCGATGGCGGGCGGCGGCCACGTCACTGGGTATCGACCCGCGCTTCCACGCCCTCGACGCCGTGGATGAGGCCGTTCTGGTGAGACCCGATGGTTTCGTGGCCTGGCGCGGCACCACGGAGGAGTCCCTCCGGGAGGCTTTGCGCGGCCTGGGGGTGCGGCAGCCATGAAGACGGACACCTTGGCTGATCACCATGGGGATCTGTCGCCGGAGGCGCGGCTCGAATTCAGCGCTGGTCCGGGAGCTCCACGCAGCGCCTCGGTCAGCACTGGGTCCAGTGCCGTCCAGACCGGGGCGAGCATCACGTCCACGAACTCGGCGGAGCGCTCGTACTGGTCCGAATCACGGGTATGAGGCTTCATGCGTTCTCCTCCAGGTTCAGTACTGGGCTGAACGGATCGACGTAACCGGCCCATGCCGCGGCGCCCGGCAGGCTGTCGTCCCGGCCGATGAAGCAGGAGTCGAGCAGGCCGCAGATGCGGTCGCGGTCGATGCCGGGCCCGGTGAAGACCAGGTGCTGGACGCGGTCGCCGATGATCGGGTTCCAGTCCAGGGCGGCGGCCCGGCGGATCGGGGAGGTCAGATCCCAGGCGGCCTCGGGCAGCGCCGCCAGCCAGGGGCCGGCGTCATCCACGGAAGCCACTCCGGCTACGGCGTCCCAGGCCAGCATGCGTTCGTGCCGGTTGGCCAGCCAGAACCGGCCGCGGGAGCGGACCGTGGTGGTGACGAGCTCGTCCATGGCGTCGAACAGGCGGCCGGGGTGGAGCGGGCGCAGGCGGTGCCAGACGACCGTGGTGACCTCGCCGGTCTGCCTGTCGGCCGGAAGCTGGGCGGTGGCCGGGTCGACGCGTTGGGCGAGTTCGTGGACGTCCAGCATAGGCCCGGTGATGTCGGGGATGGTGACGATCGGCGTGTGCGGTGCCAGGTGGCCGAGCACGGCGGCCGACAGTTCGGTGTCTTCGGCGTCGCCGCCGTGCAGGGACAGGCTGGTGGCGTACTCGATCTGGCGGGCCAGCACCTCGGCCAGGTGGCGTTGATCGCCGGCCGTCGCGGCCTGGCCGGTCCCGGCCAGTCGGTCGCCCCGGCAGATGTCCAGCGGCACGTGCTCGGCGTCCAACGCCGTGTGCACGCAGGTCAGGCGGAGCTGTTCGGTACGGGCCAGCGCCTCGGCCACCGGGCGGGGCTCGATCGAGTCCCAGAGGTCGATGATCAGCAGCGATGCGCCGGCGGCATGCCGGACGAGCTGGGGGAGAAGGTCCTCGCGCACGGTGCAGGTGGCGCAGCCGTGCGCGAGCCGCACCTCGGCCGTGTCGAGCACGTCCGTCCTGTCCCGGACGCTGCGGCGGACGCGCCCGTGGGTGACCTGCCTCAGGTCGTGGTGGATGGCGAGCGAGCCGGGATGCTCGGCGAGCAGCTGTTCGACGGTGGCGGTGCGAGCCGTGGCGTGCAGGCCCGCGACGAGGACGACCGGGGTGGGCACGGAGCCTCCAGTTTCAGGAATGAAAACCATTTTCGCTATCATGGCACACCACGGCAAGTGAGAAGGAGCAGCTTTGGCCAGAAATGAGGTGAGCCCCGTGATCAAGCTCAGATCGACGGCCGGCACCGGCTACACGTACGTGACCAGGAAGAACCGCCGGAACACCCCCGACAGGCTCACCCTGCGCAAGTACGACCCGACCATCCGCCGGCACGTGCCGTTCCGGGAGGAACGATGAAGAAGGGCATCCACCCCGGCTACCGCCCGGTCGTCTTCCGCGACCCCGGCGCGGACTTCGCGTTCCTCACACGCTCCACGATCACGAGCGACAAGACGATCGAGTGGACCGACGGCAACACCTACCCGGTGGTGGACGTCGACGTCTCCTCGGCCGGCCACCCCTTCTACACCGGGCGCAGCCGCGTCCTGGACACCGCAGGTCGCGTCGAGCGCTTCAACCAGCGTTACGGGAGGGCATGATGTCCGCGCGCTGCCAGCTCACCGGGGTCAAGCCGGTCTTCGGCAACAACGTCTCCCACTCCCACCGGCGCACCCGGCGTCGCTGGAACCCCAACATCCAGCAGCGCCGCTACTGGCTGCCGAGCGAGGGCCGCTTCGTCCGGCTCACGCTCAGCGCCCGGGCGATCAAGATCATCGACCGGATCGGCATCGACAGGGCCGTCGCCCACATCCGTGCGAGAGGAGAGAAGGTCTGATGGCCAAGAAGAGCAAGATCGCCGCGAACGAGCGGCGCAAGGCCGTGGTCCAGCGCTACGCCGCGCGGCGGGCCGAGCTGAAGGAGATCATCCGCACCGGCACACCGCAGGAGCAGGCGGAAGCGGTCCGGGCACTGGCCCGCCAGCCGCGCGACGCCAGCGCCACCCGCGTCCGCAACCGCGACTCCGTCGACGGCCGTCCTCGCGGGCACCTCACCAAGTTCGGACTGTCCCGGGTGCGCTTCCGGGAGATGGCCCACCGCGGCGAGCTGCCCGGCATCACGAAGGCGAGCTGGTAGCCGTGGCTGTACCCAAGCGTAAGACCTCCCGTAGCAACACCCGGCACCGCCGCAGCCAGTGGAAGGCGACCGTGCCCGACCTCGTCCCGATCACCGTGAACGGGCGGCAGCTGCTCGTGCCCCGGCGCCTCGTCCGCGCCTACCAGCGGGGTTTGATCGCCGTCGATTGAGTTGACCCGGCCACCGGGCTCCTGCCGCGCATGGAAAGCCGGGCGCGGTGGCGCGGCAGGATGCCCGGTGGCCGACACCGATCGACGCCGCGGTCTTCTCATGCTGGTCGTCGGCAACGGCGTCAACGATGCTCCCGCGCTGGCCGCCGCACGAGGGCTCCACCTCCATCGATGACTCGGAGCCTGAGTTGGCCACGCTGAGGCGCTGCTGACGGCCCCCGGAGAGGGACACCGGATGGCGGCTGCTGAAGGGTTCGAGGTCGAGATCACCTGGCCTCACGGGAGGAATAGGGCAGAAGGGCCATCTCCCGGGCGTTCTTGATGGCGCACGCGATCTGCCCGCCTCCCGCATGCCCTCCTGGGCAGCTCACCTGACCTGGTCGGCGCGGCGGGGGAGCAGCGCGATCGCCGCTGCGGGGATCGCCGCGAGCACCAGCCACGGTACGGCAGGCGGCAGATGCGCATCCAGCAGGACGCCGGTGGCGGCGCTGCCGGCCAGGACCGTCAAACCGGAGACGGAGAACATCGTCCCCGTGTAGAGGCCGAGCCTGCCTTCGTCAGCCAGGTCCGGCACCCAGGCACGGGCGGCAGGGGTGACGAACATCTGGCCGACGGTGAGCAGGACGACGAAACCGGCCACGGGCGCGAGTCCCATCACTCCCGTCCATGCGGCCGGCCGGCAGACGGCCACGACGGCGAACCCCGCGGAGATGAGCACCAGTCCCACGGCCATGGACCGGCGCAGGTCCAGCCGGTTCGCCACCCAGCGGGTGACCGGGAGTTGGGCGATGATGACCAGTAAGGACGACAGGGCGAACAGCCACGCCAGCGCCTCCTGGGAGCCCGCCGCCCGCACGGTCTCCCGCGGGACAGCCAGGTAGAGCTGGTTGTAGGCCAGCAGGTAGGCGCCGTAGGCGCCGCAGACGGCAAGGAAACGGCGATTGCGCAGCATGGCGCGCACACCCCCGCGCCCCCGGGTCGGAGGTCGGCCGGGGATGCGCTGGGGGAGCAGCCGCAGGTGGCCGACCAGGATCAGGACGAACACCGCCGCACCGGCGAGGCAGGCGGTACGGAAGTCCATCGAGAGCAGCACCGCGCCCAGCAACGGGCCGACGAACGCACCGGCCTGGCCTGCCACGGAGAACATGGCCAGCAGGCCGGTCCGGGGGCCGCCACCCGCCTCCTCCCACATGACGGCCTGACGGGCGACTTCGGATTCCACGGCTGGGGAGAACAGCGCGGCGGCGAAGCCGATGAGCAGCACCGCGCCGATGACGGTCCAGAGCTGTTCGGCGTACCCGAGCCAGACGAAGCCGGCGATCCGCAGCGTGCAGCCTGTCACCACCATGGGCCTGACCCCGTAGCGGTCGGCCAGCGCGCCGCCGGCCGCGAACAGGCCCTGCTGGCTGAACGTCCGCAGGCCGAGCACCAGTCCGACGAGCCAGCCCGCCAGACCGATCTTCGTGCCGAGGTGTTCGGACAGGAACGGCAGCACGGCGTAGAAGCCGATGTTGAAGGCGAGTTGGCTGCAGATGAGCAGGCGAAGGAGCGGTGGCAGGCTCCGCCACGTCTGTCCGGTAGGCGCTTTCCGGAGCAGGCCGTTCATGCGGATTCCTCGCTGATCGTCGCCGCCGTGCCAGGCGGTGCGCCCGGATGTGGGCGCTGCGTGGCGGTGGGGGCGGGCCGTGCCCGGGAAACGCGAGCGCGGCGCGGCCATGGCGGGCGTATCCCTCCTGCCGCGGTCACCGCGAACACCCCGAGCAGGGCGAGGACGGCGGCCGGAGCCAGCACCGCCCAGGGCGCGCGTTCGGCGTAGGGCTGGTTCTCGGCCAGCAGCAGCCCCCATTCGGGCGATGGGGGCTGGGCGCCCAGTCCGAGGAAGCCGAGTGCCGCCAGGGCGAGCGCGATTCCGGGGAGCCTCACCAGAGCGTGACGGGTGACGGGCGGCAGGATGGCGGGCAGAAGCTCGTTTCTGAGGATGTACCACGCTCCGGCGCCGAGTGCGCGGGTGGCGGTCACGTGCACCGTGGCGCGTTCCTGTCGCAGGAGGGCAGAGGTGTGCGTGGCCAGCGGGGACCAGGCGACCGCGGCCACGGCGAGCGCGGGTGTCCACGGGCCGCTGCCCGCGATCGCGGTGACGAGGAGCCCGGCCAGGATGGGCGGCACCGCGTTGACGGTGTCCACCAGCGGGGCGCACAGCCGGGGCAGCAGCCCCAGCAGCACACCGGCCGCCAGGGCGGCGCCGCTGACGGCGACGGCGACGGCCAGCGTGGCGAGCGCGCCGTGCCCGACGCGGGCGATCAGGTCACGGCCGAGCGCGTCGGTGCCGAACGGATGCGCCCAGGAGGGAGCCTGGAGGCGCAGGGCGGTGTCGACAGCCAGCGGATCACGCAGCATGCCCAGGGCGATGACGCCGAGCAGAGCCCCGCCGTACAGCAGCGGCAGAGCCCGGGGCTTGGGCGGGCGGGGTAGGTGGAGAGAATGGAGCGCACCGTCGCGCAGCGCCGTGCCCAGCAGCAGGCGGGCGCTTAACCGGGCCGGAGCTCCGGCGCAGGCGGCGAGCAGGACGAGGATGAGGGTGCCGGTCTGGAGCGCGGGCAGATCCTGGGCGATGGCGGCTTCCAGGGTGAGCTGGCCGACGCCGGGGATGTCGAAGATCCGCTCCACGGCGACCGAACCGCCGGTGAGGCCCACCACGAACAACCCCAGGTTCGGCAGCAGGGCGGGAACGCAGCGGCGCAGCGCCTGCCGGGCGATGGAGCGGCCGGGGATGCCGCGGGCGGCGGCGGCCAGGGCCCATGGCTCGTCGAACGCCGCCGGCAGCAGATCGTCCAGCAGCCGGCCGAGCACCGCCCCGGCGGGCAGGCCCAGGGCGAGGGCGGGCAGCACCATCCACTGCGGGCCGTACCAGCCGAGGGCGGGCAACCAGCCGAGCTGGACGCCGACGACGGTGGCGAGCACGGACGCGATCAGGAACTCGGGCAGCGCCGCGACCACAGCCGCCGCGCCGCCGGCCGCCGGCCGGGCGATGGGCCGGCGCTTGGCGCCGAGCCACAGCGTGCGCGCACACACCGAACCGGCCACCAGAACGGCCACCGCCACCGCCCCGGCCATCAGCAGCGTCGAGGCACGCAGGGCGTCGAGGACCGAGGGCAGCACCTCGGTCCCGGAGATCCACGAGCGGCCCGCGTCCCCGCGCAGCAGGCCGCCGAGCCACCGGCCGAGCAGGTGCAGCGGGCCCGCGTCGAGCCCGAGCTCGTCGCGGATGGCCGCCAGCACCTCGGGGTCGGGGTCGCGGTCGGCAGAGCGGGCTTTGAGTACGGTGAGCGCCGGATCGGTGCGCGACAGCCACGGCAGCAGCCCGATGAAGGACAGCAGCCCGGCGACCAGGGCGATGCGCCACAGGAGGTCAAGCCCCGGGCCTCGGAGCAGAGGCGCCCACTGCCCAAGCCTGCCGGTGCGCGCCGGCCGCGGCCGCGTGCCGGCACCGTGCCGGAGAAACCGCATCACGTCACGAGGGCCGATCAGCGCCGGGTCCCGGCCCCGACGAGCAACCGCTCATACGGGTCGAGTTGCACGCCTCGCACGGACGTGCCGGCGCCGACGACGGCCTGCTGGTGGACCAGCGGTACGACCGCGTCCGTGGACAGGATCGCCGCCTCCGCCGCCATCACCGCGTTCTGCCTGGTCGCGGGATCGGAAGCAGCCTGTGCCGCCGCGACGGCCTGGTCGACCTTCTTGTCGCACAGCAGAGCCAGGTTGTAGCCGCCGTCGCAGGTGTAGTCATTGGCCAGCACCGAGACGGGATCGCCGGTGTTGAGCATCATGTTGCGAGCGCCGACGAACGCGTCGAACTTGCCCTCCAGCGCGTCACCTTCCAGCCGGGAGACCTCCCTGACCTCCAGCTTCACCTTGAAGCCCGCCTTCTCCAACTGCTGTTGCAGAACCTGGGCCGTTTCCGGAAGCTCAGGGCGGTTGTTGTAGGTGGCCACCGTGATGGCGGTGCCGGAGACCGCGGCGGCCTTGGCGCGGCCGGACGGCTGGACGCGCTTGCCGGCCGCCCAGTTCAGGGCGGGCCCGAACAGCCCTTGCGCGGGATCGGCGTAACCTTCGAACACGTCCTTGGCCAGGACCGAGGGGTCGATCGCCGCTCGCGCCGCGGCCCGTACTGCTGGATCGGCGAACGGCCCCGCTTTGGTGTTGAGCTGCAGGCTGGTCAGGCGAGCGGTGGCGGTTCGCCGGAGGGCGCCCTCGTCGAGCGAGGCGATCTGGGCGACGGGGATGGCTTCGGCGAGATCGGCCGCGCCGGTGCGCAGGGCGTTGGCGCGGGCCGTACCGTCGGCGACGAAGCTCGCGTCGATGCCGGAGGCGTGAGCACGCCCACCCCAGTAGTCGTCGAAGCGCTCGAGCGTGGCCGAGGACATGCCAGCGATCTTGGACAGGACGAACGGGCCGGTGCCGGTCCCCACGGGATCGACCGTTGCGGGCTTGCCGTACGCCTTGGGCGCGAACACCGCCAGGCTGGGGTTGGACAGCCGCAGCGGCAGCACCGGGTCGGGCTCGGCGGTGGTGACCCGCACCTGGCGGTCGCCCACCGGTTGTGCCGTGAGCTTGACGCCGGACAGTGCGGCGGGCGCGGGATCGGCCTGGGTGGCATGGGTCAGCGCGGCGGCGACGGCGGCCGGGGTCACGTCGGTGCCGTCCTGGAACCTGGCCTGGCGAAGGGTGAACAGCCAGCTGCGGCCATCTCGCTCGGCGCTCCAGGCTTCGGCGAGAGCCGGCACCGCCGTGCCGTTGGCGTCCAGCCGGGTCAGTCCCTCGGCGACGCCGAGCCGGGACAGGCTGAACGCGTCTTCACCGTAGGGGGAGTAGTTCTGCCTGGGCGGGAAGGCCAGGACGGCGCGGAGCCGCGCCCCGTCACTTGACGCGCCCTGGGATGACGTCCCTCCATCGGAGGCGAAACAGCCGGACAGGAGGGGGGCGAGCAACAGGCCGGCGAGCAACTGACGGTGGGGGAAGCGCATTTGTCCGATTCCTGGGGGTTGTTATGCATGGGGCGGCGAGAGTCTATATGAAAATGGTTTTCAGAGTCATCTCGGGGGTGCCTCGAAATGCACGACGCCTGAGCCGCCGCCCGGCACCTCCCGCCGTTCGTCACACACTCGCGTGGCCAGGGAGTCCCACAGGGCCAGCGCGCCCGGCGAGTGCGGATAGGTATGCAGGTACACCGCCTGGTAGCCACCGTCCGCCCCGGCGAACTCGATCAACTGCCCGACCAGCCGCCGGGCCAGCCCGCGACGGCGGAGTTTCGCAACGTGGCGGGCTGGAGGGAGACCCTGGAGGCGATCCAGATGCGCAGCCATTGCGCAATGGTCAGCAGGCTGGCGTGAGGATCGGAGCCGGACGTCTGTAGCTGGGCGAGTGCTCGGACAGCGGCGCGGCGGCTGGTGAAGCCGCCCTTACGGACGCGGCGGCGGGCACCGTCGAGAGCGGCGGGAATGTCGAGGGTGAGGCACCAGCTGCCGTGGCCGGGGGTGGTCAGCTTGGGGCAGTGGGCGCCGAGCTGACGTCCGGATTGTGGATTCCGGCAGCCGCAGCGCTGTGGACGTGACCGGCGACGGGCATGGCGACTCTCCGATCAAGATGGGGTAATGGTGAGTGAATCGTGGGGATGTTTGCGATGATGAAGGGAGCCGGGTCGAGCGAGGGAGGTGAAGTGGGTGTCCTACAGTCCGAAGCTGGCGGCGGCGTTGTCGGGTGCCACGCTTCGTCAGCTCGCGCACTGGCGTAAGGCCAGTTCTGGCCGGGGCGCGGTGCTGGTGCCGGAGGTCTCGCCGGTGCGTCCGGTGCTGTATTCGTTTCGGGATCTGGTGGCGTTGCGCACGTGTGTGAAGTTGCGCAATGACGCGTCCTTGCAGAAGATTCGCCGGGCGTTGGACACGCTTCGCGACGACCTGCAGGAGCGAGAGCATCTGTCGGCTTACCAGTTGGTGACCGATGGTTCGACGATCTACTTGGTCGAGCAGGGGCAGGCCACCGATCTGGTGCATCGCAAGGCCAACCTCGTCATCCATGACATGGTCGAGGTGTTGCGGCCGTTCTACCGCGATGGACGGCACATTCCAGACCTACTACGTCCCCGGGAGCACGTCACGGTCGACCCGGCGGTCCGCGGTGGGATGCCGGTGATCGAAGGGACCCGCGTGCCGTACGACGAGATTGCGGCGCTGTTGCGGGATGGTGTTCCGGCTGAGCGGATCGCGGAGTACTACCCGAGCGTTTCGGCCACCGCGGCGTTGGACGCCGCCGACTTCGCCGACTACGTCGACAGTTACGAGCCCCCCAGGGAGCAGCGTGAGGCTGCTGCTGGATGAGAACGTCCCCCGCCCGCTGCACCAGGTCCTGACGAGCTTCGTACTGGACCACGACATCGTCCACCTGCTGGATCTTCCTGGCTGGTCGGGCACGCGCGATGAGACCCTGTATCCGCGAGCCGCGGCCGAGGGGTTCCACGTGGTTCTCACCAACGACGGTCGTCAGATGCAGCGACCATGGGAAGCGCCCACGCTCGGATGGCTGGGGTTCACTGCGAGCCATGCCAAGATGTTCTTGTGACCGGCTTTGGCTCGATCCCGTGACAAGCTATGCGGGAGAGAGCTCGACCAGGCTGACCCATAGAGGGCTGTCGCCATCGGGTTCATGGTGTGCGGCACGCACCTCATAACGTCCTGGGGGGAGATCCAGGCGTATTCTCTCGGGAGCCTCGGTGCCGGCATAGACCGAATCGAAGAGCACCAATGGCTCTGCCACCGTCAGTGGGGCGATCAATTCCCACCTGGCTGTTCCCGTGATCTTGTCGACCCCCGACAAGATCTCCTGATCACTTGCCTGAGCCAATCGCCGCACAAACAAGGAACGGTCCGGAAGGTAGGTCGCCGGGACGGACTCGTCGGTCAGTGCCAGCGCATCATGACCGGCGTGCTCGAAGACGGCCGCACTGCCATGTAGCCGGCAGACCTTCCAGTAGTCGGTATCTTCTTCCGGCGGATCATCGTCGCCGTCCGGCCCCAGTGCACCGTGCCAGGTCTCGATCGCGGACTCGGGCAGGGCGATGAGCGGGCCACCCAGTGGGGTGATCCAGCTGAGGCCGAAATTCTTCATGCAACCCTTCAATGCAATCGTTCAGGTGGAGAATATCGACGGTTCAGATCACCTTCCAGTGACGGTGCCGGCTCCACAGGTATGCGGAGCCGGCACCGGTCACTTTCGTCGACTTACGGACTCTCGACAAATCTCCTGGGGAGGATCAGCCCCGACGGGGCCTGCCGCCACCCGGAAGGATTGCGCCCGGTGAGCAGCCTCATCGTGAGGTTTCCCTGGCGGTTCTGGCATGTCTCGCAATGCGGCAGTCCGATCTGCGGACTCCCTTGCGCGACAAGCGCGGTGACCTCCTGATGGTCGAGGGTCCAGGCTCCTGACGGCCGTGGGCTGCGGGCGCCACAGGAATGACAGCCGTACAGCTCTCCGACGCGCTGGACGATCTCCCGCTCTCTCGTGGACATGGTGCCGAAGGTCGAGAGGTTCACCGACTCTGTGGCGTTCGGGCCGGGGAAGAGGAGGGATGCCTGGTCAGGACGGCACGGGTTGGTGTTGTGAACGAGTACCGACGCGCCGCCCGTCAGCACGTAGTACGTGTGGATCTCGTCGACGGTCAGGTTGTGGACGCGCTGCGTCGCCGTCCACTTGCTGACCGCCTTGATCTGGACGTACGTGCCGGCGGAAGTGCGCAGCCACATGCCGGCCTTGAGTTCTCCGGCGTCGACCCAGCGGTTCAGCTTCTCGACCCAGAAGGGGTGCCCGTCGGTCGCGGTGATGTCGGCGGTCCTGCCGCCCTGCTCGCCGTCGACGTCGACGGTGACCTTCACCAGGTTCTTGGCGCCGTCGCCGGTGATGACGTCGGTGACCGACTTGGGCTCGGTGCGGCCGGTCTCGGGGTCGGTGGCGAGGACCTTGTCGCCGATCTCGACTTCTTCGATCGGCCTGGTGGTGCCGTCCGCCATCAGCACCTCGGTGCCCGGGATGAAGCTGTTGAGGGCGCAGCCGCCAGGGGTTTCGGCCCTGCGGAATCTCTGGGCGACGTCGCCTGCCCTCTCGGCCACCCAGTCGGTGGCGCGCCGGCCGACCCCGGTGTTTCCGACGAACTCGGCGGCCCGTTCGACCACCCTGAGCCTGCCGAGCGTGGCCTCCGCGCCTGCTTGGGCCACCGCCAGGCCGGCTTCGGTGGCGCCTTCCTGCCAGGTCTTGCGGCCCTCGGCGACGTCGCTGACCGTGCTGGCCACCGCTCTCGCGCCCTGGTAGGCGCTGTAGGCCGTCATGCCCCACATGACGCCCTTGCCGACCAGGATGGCCGCCGGGACCAGGAAGACGAGGCTGCCGCTGGGGTCGGTGTTCTGAGCCGGGTTGTTGTAGCCGTACGCGTACAGGTTCAGGTTGCCGGGGTTGTAGACGCCGTCGTTGCCCTGACCGTTGATGTAGTCCTCGATGATCGGATCGGGGGACTTCCACAGCTGCATGCGCGGGTCGTAGTAACGGGCGCCGTGGTAGTAGTAGCCGGTTTCCGGATCGAGTTCCTTGCCGGTGAACTGGTACGGGTTGAACTGGCCCGGACTCTCCTCGATCCAGGTCTCACCACCGGGGAAGTAGTTGAGATGTTCGGCCAGCCGGCCGTTGCCGTCGGTGCCGAACGTGGTCGAGCCGACCTGGTCGCCGTGGTAGAAGAACTGGTCCTTCTCGAACGCGCTGACCGGCTTGGTGGTCTTGGTGGCGATCCGGGTGGTGCCGACGAAGACGTGCTTGTACTCGGTCTGGTTGCGGGCCGTGTAGTTCTGGTTCGGGTACAGCGTGGTCTGCGAGCTGTCCTTGACCACCCGCCGGCCCTGGTCGTCGTAGGTGAAGCGGACGGTCGGCGGCTTGCCGTAGTCGTTGCAGGCCGACGGGTCCTGCGGCTGGGTGTCGTTCCTGGTGGTGTCGTGCACGCAGGCCAGCCGGTTGTCCTCGTCCCAGATCAACTGGCGGCGGGGCTTGCCGTACTGGTCGGACTCCTGGTTGATGAGGTTGCCGTTGTCGTCGTACCGCATCTCGTCCGGGCCGACCTTGGTCGGCGCGTGCGGCCGGGAGCCGAAGCTGTAGACGTGGGAGTAGGTGGTGTCCTGCTGCACCTGCTCGCTGCCGTTGCTGGCGACGATGGCGTGCCGCTGCTGCTTGCCGACGATGTTGTGGACGCTGTCGTAGGTCAGCCTGAAGGCGTAGGTGTCGGTCCTGTGGATGTCCGGCGTGTACTGGCCGCTGGCCTGGGTCAGCCGGTACAGGTTGTCGTAGACGTAGGTCTGGGTGGACGGCCCGCCCAGCTCGGGGGTGGTGGAGCCGTCGGGGATGTTGGTGTCGTTCTGCAGCCGGGTGATGTTGCCGACGTCGTCGTAGCTGTAGCGGTAGCGCTGGAACTCGTACCCGGTGGGCAGGGTGGAGCTGAGCAGCGCCAGGCTGCGGTCGGCGGCGTCGTAGGTGAACGAGGTGGCGGTGCCGTTGCCGAGCGTGATCTTGGTGCGCTGCTCGAACTTGTCGTAGAGCAGGTCGCGCAGGTACGGGTAGGTGTAGCCGCCCTTGACGCCGGTGGCCGTGATCACCTGGCCGCCGGAGTCGTACCCGTAGGACAGCACCTCCCCGTCGGGGTAGGTGAGCTGCAGCACCCGGCCGAAGCTGTCGTACCGGTAGCCCGTGGTGAAGGTCTTCTTCTGGTGGTAGCCGGGACCGGGCAGCGTCCTGGTCTCCGAGACGACCTCGCCGAGCGGCCCGTACTGGCGGGTGGTCACGCCGCCCGCGTCCTCGATCTTGGTGAGCCGGCCCGCGCCGTTGTAGGGCGCGCCGGGGTCGCCGTAGGTGTAACGGACGTCGTTGTCGTTGAAGATCGGGTAGTCGATCTCGACCAGGCGGTTGAAGTCGTACTCGTAGGAGATCTTCTTGTCCCGGTCGTCCAGCTTCGCGGTGACCTTGCTGATCGCGTTGCCGGCCAGGTCGTAGCCGGTGGTGGTGCGGCCGGAGTCGGGGCTGGTCACCGTGGTACGGCGGCCGAAGTCGTCGTAGGCGCTGGTGGTCTGGTTGTTCTGGTCGTCGGTGACCTTGATGAGCTGCTTCAGCGGGTCGTAGACGTAGCTGGTCCACAGCGGCGGGCCGCCGTTGACCGGGTTCGGCTCGCGTACGGAGGTCATCTGATCCCGTACGTCGGTGAAGGTGACCTTGGTGTTGCCCTCGGCGTCGGTCACTGCGGTGGAGAACTGCCGGGTGCCGGAGCGGTCGTTGCCGAAGCCGTAGACGGTGGTCCTGCCGGTGCCGTCCGGCAGGATGGTCTCCAGCAGCCTGTCCTGCACGTCGTAGCTGTTGGTGGTCGGGTACACCCGGTCCAAGGTCGTGTTGAACCTGGTGTTGGCCGCGCCCTTGGGCTCGCTGACCGGGTAGTAACGCTCGGCCGCGCGGCCGAATTCGTCATAGATCGTCCGGCCGGAGACCGTCATGCCGTCGCCGCCGGAGATCCGGGCGTCCTTCTTGGTCTGCACCACCCGGGCCAGGCCGTCGATGAAGGTGACCGTGTCGATGGTGTCGGCCTTGACCGAACCGTCCGCGGCCCGGTCGAGATGGCGGGTGACGGCGTACGGGACCGTCGCCTCGGGGTGGTACTCGAAGGCGATGGTCGGCTTGCCTGCCCCGTGGTCGTGCGGGCCGGTCACGGTGGTGACCCGGCCGACGTCGTCATGGGTGTATGCCAGCCGCTGGTTGTTGATGTCGACCGAGGTCGCGGTCTGACCGAACTTCAGGTTGTACGTGGCCGTGGACCGGTACCCGTGGCTGTCCAGGGTGGAGGTGACGTAGGTGCCGGTCACCTCGTCATAGCCGTAGGTCAGCTTGAAGCGCTGCCCCTTGTGGTTGGCCGGCCCGGTCAGCGTGGCCACCGTGCCACCGGGGTTGTAGGTCACGTCGGTGACCGCGGTCTTGTCGTCGTCCAGCTTGGCCCGATGCCGGGTCATGTTGCCGGTGGCGCAGTCGATGTCGGCCTCGCTGCGCCGCATCACCTTGCCGCCGCCGCGAGTCTCCGACTTGTTGGCCACGCCCACGATGTAGGTGTCGGCGCAGGCGGTGTAGCCGGTGGTGGTGACCACGTCGTCGGCGCTGCCGCTCTCGCCGTAGTCGGTCGTCTTGGTGACATTGCCGTACTTGTCGTAGACCATCTCCGTGCGGGTCTGCTTGCCCGGCTGGGATTGGCCCTCGTACCAGCGCTGATCCGTCCGGACCAGCATCGGGAAGATCGATGCGATGGTGCTGCCGCCGTCACCGGCCGCGCCGGTGCCCACATCGCGTAACTCGTAGGTGTGGACCGTCTCGACGAACGGCTTGCCCTCGGCGTCGGTGGTGAGCGTCCGGGTGGCCAGGCCGCGGGTGTAGTGGCTGCTGGTGTCGTATGTGGTGGTGCGGGTCCGGTAGACGCCGCCATCCTGGCCGCGAGACTGGGTGGCCACCGTGGCGTAGCCACGGAACTCCCGCTCCAGCCGGTCGAACACGCCGCCCGCGTAGGTGAAGGTGTTGTGCTGGACATCCTGGCCGTCCCCGGCCAGACCGTCATCGATCTTGACCGAGCTCAGCACGAACCGCGAACCCGGCTGGTCGTAGGTGTTGCCGTCCCGGGTGTAGTCCAGCTCGATCGCCGAGCCCAGGGGCCGCGTGACGGCCTTGAGCAGGTTGGTACGGCCGGTCTGGTTGGCCGCCACCGTCAACTGGTTGTCGGCGTTGGAGGCCAGGTGGTCGGCGAAACCGTCACCGTTGATGTCCCGGATCATCTGCGAGGCGCGCGAAGCGCCGGTCGAGGTGTCCGCGCCCGGGTTGATGATGACGAACCCGCCGATGCCGAACGCGATCGGGATCGAGATGGTGAAGTACGCGCCCGCGCCCAGCCGGGCGTTGACGTCGCCGCTCAGCCCGGACAGGCTGCCGCCGAACGGCACCGGGGCGGCGAACCCGCTGCCGGTGTTGATCGCCACCCTGATCGGCGAGCCGGCGAACACCCGGTCGGCCAGGTTGTCGCCGTTGACGTCGGCCAGGGTGGCCGAGGTGGTGCTGTCGCCCTGGTTCAGCGACGCGCCGCCGGCGAAGCCGTAGAAGTCGGTGTTGAAGCCGATGTTCACCCCGGCGTTGTCACTGCTGCCGTCGTTCAACGGCCCGCCCGGCCACGGCTCCGGCTCGGCGAACCGATAGCCCAGGTTCAGCGCCGCGCGCCCGTTCTCGAACACCCGGTCCGGCAGCCCGTCACCGTTGATGTCCAGCAGGTCGGTCTCGGCGTCCGAGGTGCCCGTCCCCAGGTTGCCGCCGATGCCCAGCGGGGGCAGGTCGTTGCCGGACGACGAGCTGTTGGCCGTCCTCGTCCCGCTCGGCGCCGCGTCACCGCGGCCGGTGGTGATCGTCCTGGCCGCGCTACCCGCACTGGCGTTGCCCGACACGTTGTCCGAGGACCGCACCGCGCCGCCCGGCGTGTCACCGCGAGTCTGGCCGAGCACGCCGGACGGGTCGGTGTACTGGATGCCGCCCGCGCCCACCACATCGGGGAAGCCGTCGGCGTTCATGTCGAAGTAGTCCAGCTCACCGCTGGAGGTACCGGTGGACACGCTGCCACCGGCGCTGCCGACCCCGCCGCCGACACTGCCGGTCACCGAGATCTGCTGCGAGCGCGACATACGCGGCACCGCCCGCACCCCGGACACGTCGGCGGTGGTGGGCAGCCCGATCGACTGCCCGCCCAGCCGGGAACTGGTCACGGTCGCGCCGGAGACCGACAGGTCCTCACCCGAGGCCCAGCGGTTGCGGTCGGGCTCGGGCACGAACAAGATCGCGTTCGGCGGGGTCACCCGCGGGTCCTGCTCGAACTCCTCCCGGTCCCGGTCCACGTCGACGTCCTGGGGCAGCTGGGACTGCAGGTCCTCCATGCTGTCCAGGTCGGTCTGCCTGATCGGCCGGGTGGCCCGGTCGCCGTTGCCGTTGTACCCGATATGGGCCCAGCCCCGGTAGGGCCGGCCGTAGACACCCTCGGGCGCCGGGCTGTGCACCGTCGCCGCGGCCTCGACGCCGTCGACCAGCACCGACCCTCCGGCCAGGAGCCCGGTCGCCGCGGTGAACTCGAAGAACAGCTTGTCCTCGGCGGCTGCCTCGACCTGCAGCGGCACCGGCTCGGCGCCGAGCGTGACGGCCTGCTTGGCCAGCAGCGCGCCCTGCTTCTTGACCGTGAACGTCACCTGGCCGGTGGCGCCCTCGGCGGCGACCGGCTGCGGGGTGACGGTCAGTGTGCCGGCGGCGGCCACCGTGTGCGGCTGCGGCGGGGCCGAGGCGTTGGAGACGGGGTAGGTGTCGATGTCATACGGCGCGGAGAACTCCTGGCCGAACTCGTCCGGCACCGGGGAGGTCTCGGTGTAGGCGGCCGTCGGCTTCCAGGCCAGGGCGGTCACGTCGATCGGCGAGTCGGTCTTGATCCGCCACGACAGCGCCTGGCCCTTGGTGACCGGCACCGTGGCGGCCACCGGCACCTCGCCGGTGAAACCCGCGGGCACCTGCCGCTCGAACACCGGCGCACCGGCGCGGGTGATCACGATGGTCAGGTCGTCGGTGGTGGCCGCGCTCTTGGTCAGCGCGCCGCCCAGGTTCAGGGTGCCGTCCCGGGGGACCGTCACGGTGGCCGCGCGTCCGGCGAGCGTGAAGTCGTCGGCCGCGGTGTAGGAGGTCAGCGACACGCCGTTGGCGTCGGTGGTCTCCGGCAGGCTGGTGTAGGCGACGGTCGGGTTCCAGGTGACCCGGTCGGCGGCGCCGTCGTGCACCGACCCGACCCGGAAGTACAGGTGCTGGCCCTTGCTGACCTGGATGGCGTCCACGCCCTGCGGGCTGTGCCCGCCACGGTCGTCGGCCTGGATCCGGGCCGACCACAGCTCGTTGTCCTGGTGCTGCACGGCCACCCGGACCCCATCGGGGTCGGCGAAGGCCGGGAGCTCGCCCTCGGCCTCGGTCAGCGTGACCGCGCCGGTCACCGCGACCGTGCCGTCGAACGGTGCGGTCCACCGGCGCACGGTGTCCACCAGCGGGAACGACTGCTCCCGCCGCTCGCGGTCGGCCGAGTAGTCCGGCAGCAGGCCCTCGGCGTCCGCCTCGCTGCCGCCGATCGGCACGGGCGTGTCGCCTGCCGCGCCGAACACCGGCACCCCGTCCGCGCCGATCCGGCCGAACAGCACGCTCTCCCCGTTGACCAGGTCGGTGATGCCGTCGGCGTTGACGTCGCTGAAGTAGCGATCGGTCGTGCTGATGGTGTCGACGTAGTCAAGCTGCACCGCGCCGGCGCCCGGGTAGGCCTCGACGCCGACCGTGCGGGAACTGGAGCTCTGGTCGAACAGGCCCGGCAGGTTGCGCAGCGGCGTGGTCTGTTCGGCGAAGCGAGGCTCGCCGCCTGGGCGGGACAGGTTCTTACGGAAGACGTACCCGCCGCCGCCCTTGAACACCTTGTCCGGCAGGCTGTCGCCGTCCACGTCGATCAGGGCCAGCAACCCCTTGTCGGAGCTACGGCTGAAACCGGCTTTCACACCGACCGATCTCGACTTGCTGGGAAGAGGGCCCCAGCCGGTGTACAGGTGGCCGCCCGCGCTGGTGGAGGTGTTGCCGTTCAGCGCGCCGGCCTCACCCGCGCCGGGGCGGATCCCGTTGACCAGCCCGTTGGACAGGCCGTCATCGGGCGAGGTCCAGTCCACCCGCTGGAACGCCGTGTACTGGCCGGAGGCGTCGCGGATGTCGTCGAAGTAGCCCAGCTCGTGGCTGTTGAACAGCTTGCCGGCGGCGTCGTACTGCTGGATCTTCGACAGCAGCGTCTTGTTGAACGCGCCCAGGGCGTAGACGAAGTCGTAGCGGCGGACCAGTTCCTCGCCCAGCCGGACCTCGACTCGGCGCAGCAGGTCGGCCACCACGTGCTTGAACCCGCCCAGCGCGTTGATCGACACGTCGGGCCGGCGCTGCTCGCCGAGCTCGCGGTCGCGCAGGAACGTCACCGAGTACGGGCCGTCGGCGTCGCCGAGCCCCGTGTAGCTGATCTTCTTCAGGTACAACGCCCGGCCGGGCACCGATCCGCCGGCCACCCCGGCGTCCTCGACGGTCGCGTACTGGTAGCGCATCGTGTTGCCCTTGGCGTCACGCACCTCGCGCAGCGACCAGGAGAAGACGTTGCCGGCATCGTCGGCCAACGTGGCGCCGTCGCCGCCGTACAGCCAGCGCGTGCCGGATTTGTCGGTGATTTCCCAGCTGTAGTTCTTGGGCGACTCGCCCTTACGCAGGATGCGGGTGAACTCACCTTCCACCCGCTGGTGGAACACCTTGTCGGCGGTACGGGGCCGCGCCGCTCCCCGATGCGCCACCGGGGTCAGCTGGTCCCCGCCGAACATGTACGTCTCGGTCTCGGTCCCGGCGTCGTACCGGGGCACGCCCCACCGCGTGTCGATCGAGATCGACTGCACCGCCAGGTCCCAGCCCACGCCCATCCAGCCGTTACCGGCCGCGGACGAGTAGCCCACGGACAACTGCGGCTGCATCTCCTCCCGGCCCTTCGGCAGCTCGATGGGGTACGACAGCCGGGCCTCGCCCTGATTGTTGGGCGCCGGGGGTTCGATCTGGTTCACCCCCGCCGACGGGTCGCCGGCCTCGATGCCCTTGATCTTCGTCGGGTCGAAGGAGACCTGCTCAGGGCCCTCGGGGGCGTTCACCGTGGCGTTGACCATGTCGGTGAAGTGGTCGGTCTTGGACAGGATCAGCTGCTGCTCGGTGTCCACCGTCACCCGCACCAGCGGCCGCCAGCAACTGCTCTGCTCGTCGAAGAAGAACGTCCGCACGTCCTGCGGCGTCAGCCCGGCCGCCTCCAGCTTCGCCGCGTCGTACGGCAGGCTGATCGTGATGTCCGTCTCGAACTCGAACGGCGTCGGCGTGAACCGGTAACCGGCGCGCGGCGCCTCGGTCATGTTGTCCATGCCGGCACCCAGCACCGGCAACTCCGCCGCGGTCAGCGGGGTGATGCCGATCTCGGTCGGCTCGTCCAACGCTCTACTGCCGATGTCCAGCCGGACATCGTCGTACGTCATCGTATTGGGGCTCTTGGCTTTGGCGGTGGCCTTGAAGGGCGGTTGTACGGCCGCCTGGGGACCGGCGGAAGGAGCCAGGGCCTGCTTCTGGAGGCTCTGCGCCGGGGCCGGCGCGCCGGGGATGCATTCAGGGGCGACGGTCTCCGCGGCCGCGGGCTGGGGCACCGTTGCCAGTCCGGTCACTAACACGACTAAGGATGTGATCGCGCATAAGAAACGCGAACGCATACTGATCACAATCACCACTCCAAGCTCGGGACAGTGCACTGAGGGGGAATGCAGGGTCTTGGCATAAGGTCGGCATAAGTGATCGGCACCGCGCCCCATCGATAACACCCGAGTTAACTTGCTGTCCAGTCGCAAGTTTCGTCATACTCCGACACTCAGTGCGACCGGGACGCCCTCATCAGCCACGTCACCGAGGCGACTGCCGTCACCTCCCGCCAATGTGGCCACAATCGGCCACATCAGAACGAGACGGCCCACCGAGCCACGTAGCGGGACCGTGACATTGCGTGGGTGGCGGACCACTTGGCTGCGACCGGGCCGCGCATGCGCCGGCGGGCGCAGCAGCGCACTGTCAGCCGGGACTCGCCGCGGCTATCGGGTCATCGTCGCGCGCGACCTCGTGCGCGGCACGGACCAGGCACTCGAACGCGCCGCGCTCAGCATGATGTCGCTGCACATGGCCCTGGTCATGGACGCCGGCGACATCCTCGCCGCGTGGGCCGCGGCCGGCCGCCCTGACCGGGCAGGATGACGCGGGGCGGGGACGCGGCGTCCCCGCCCCGCTCCGTCTCAGGAGTCGACGCTCTCCGAGCTCTCGACGTCCTCGGTGCCCTCCGCGTTCTGGGCGCTCAGCTGCGCCTGCTTCTGCACCTCCCGGATCTGCTCCTTGGTGACGTTGAGGTTCCCGAACTCCTTGACCGCCTGGTAGTACGTCCAGGCGAGGCCGTTGCAGGTGGACTTGGAGACGCCCGAGTACTTGGCGCACACCTGCTTCATGTCGTAGTAGAACGAGTCATCGATGCGCGGCTTGTTCGCCGGGAACTGGTTCACGTCCTTGTAGTTGCGGTAGCCGAAGTCGTGCCGGCGGCACGGCATCCGGAAATCGAAGCCGAGCGGCTGGTCCGGGCTGCTTGAGCACAGGTCGGTCGACCAGTCGAAGGCGTAGTCGGCCCAGGCGGCCTGGTTCTCCCAGGCGGCCCGCCAGGACGAGGCGCTGGCGGCCGTGGGCTGGGAGAAACCGGAAAGAGCGGCGAGTTTCTGCTCCAAGGTCACCGCGTGGGCGGGCAACGCGAAGCCGAGCACGGTGATCACAGAAAGGGCGAAAGCGGCGAGTACCGCGCGGGATCGTCTGACCATGAGGGCCTGCTCCTATTGGCGGGGGGTCGGATGCACGTCCTCACGATGACCCGAAAGCACGGTGATGGGCAGAAGCAGATCTTGCCAATTCCGAAAGAAGGGTTCGCCGAGTCTCGATCTTTACATCGTGTCGCCTTTCTGTCAGTCGTGGAGTCAGTGAGAGGCCCGCGGGCCGTCACGCAGGCCCGATGCCCTCCAGGGTGAAACGCGCGTTCCACTCCCGCACCCACCTCCGGCCGAACCCCTCGGCCGAGTTCAGCGGCGTGACGGCCGCGTCGAACTTCCCCGTGACGGGGTCGAAGGCGAGCTCGGCGGCGGTGTCCTTCTTGACGTGGTACGAGTCGAAGTCCGGGTTGAAGGTCTTGTTGCTCAGGCCGCCTGCGTCGTCCGTGTAGGCGAAGCCGCCCGACGCGATGCTCACCGACCGGGTCAGCACGTTGTGGGACGGCACGTACACGGAGTCCGGGTCGCGCCAGACGTACTCCTCCGTGCACTCGGTGGTGCCGACGGCGGCGCAGATCCGGCCGGTCGAGTCCGCCGGGACGTACCAGGACCGGATGTTCGGGTACTGCCGGCCGTAGCGCCGGTACCACTTCTCGACGTTCTCGCGCGTGTTGGTGAAGCCGGTGCCGTCGCCCACCTTCAGCATGTCGTTGAAGCGCTCGACCACGACCTTGGAGTTGGGCACCGGGAGCCGCCCGCCGCTCTCGTGGTAGAGCTTGTCGTGCCCGACGTACGTCACGTCCTTGAACACGTTGTCGGTCGCGACGTTGCTGTGCCCCGACTGTTGACGTGCTCCTCCACATGAATGTGGAGGATTCCTGTGCTGCTTACGCAGCAGCTCGCAGCGCGGGTGCGGGCGAGACTGTGGGACAGGATGCTTGACGCTTCACAGGCCCCGGTATCCCGGAGTCTCCACGTCCTGTGACCGCCCGTCCGGCGGCAGAGTTGTACCGATGAAGCTGGTTTCGGGCGGCGTTGGTATCGGCGTTGCCGATCCATCCGCACGCCAGGTTCTTGCACGCGAACCGCGACTGCGTTTCGCGTGATCCCGCGGTGGTGGTGTGGCAGCGGTGACACTCTTGGCTGGTGCCGTGCGGGCGGACCTTGGCGACCAGACCGCCGCGGTCGGCGCTCTTGTAGGTCAGCAACTCCACCGTCCGGCCCCACGCCTGGCCCGCGATCGAGCGATTAAGGCCCCGCTTCTGGGCGACGTTGGCCCCCGGCTCCTGCACGGTCCCAGACGCCGAGGCCATCATGTTGGTGATGTTCAGGTCTTCGACCACGATCGCGCTGAATCGCCGCGCCAGGTCGGTCGTGCTCTGATGCTGCCAGTCGACGGCTCGGCGCTTGGCTGTCGCGCGGAGCCGGGCGATCTGGTCGTAGGTGCGGCGTTCCCGATTGGAGACCGGGTCGCCTTTCTCACGGGTGGCCCGCTGACGGGCGCTTTTGCGCTCCAGACGCAACAGCCGCTCACTCTCCCCGCTGGTGAGCCACGGGCCGTGCCCAAGGTGTTGCCCGTTGGAGAGGGCGAGGGGGACCGCGATGCCCCGGTCGATGCCGGCCTTCGGCCCGGTGTGCTGGACGGGGGCGGATACGAGCAGCTCGGTACGGAAGACGATGGTCCACCCGTGGGCTTGTTTGACCAGGCGAGCCCCGGTGACCCGTCCGGATGGCCCGCCCTTGGTGAGGCCGGGCAGGTCTTTTGTCCACCGGAACTTCACCCGCCCGACCTTGGGCAGGTTCACCGCGCCCCATCTGCGGTTGATCCGGGTGATCTGCAAGTCGCGGGCCTGGGGGACGTCCACGGCCATCCGGGACCGCAACCGGCTCTTGAACGTCGGGCGCTTGGCCGGGTGGCCGGGGTTGAAGAAGTTCGCCCACGCCTGCCGGTAGGTCTTCAGTACGGCTTGCGCGGCCTGAGCCGGCAGTTGCCCCATCCACTCGATCTCGTGGCGGGCTTGCCGGATCGCCGCGTCGCACTCCTTCGGTGAGGCGAACCGGCCCTGGCGGAAGGTCATGAACTCATGGAGCACGTTCCACAAGGCACGCGCGGCGTGGGCTTGACCGTCCACAACGGCCACCTGAGCCGGGCTGAGGTCGAGTCGCGCCACGTGCGCACGAGTCCGTTTCACCTTCTCCACACGCTGATCATATCGTTTGGTTTATGTCACCGCGATGGAACCCGAACCCCGATGTGAGAACGGGACGACATGTCGTCTACAACCTTCATGCCCATTTGGTGTTCGTGACAAAGTACCGGCGTGGGGTGTTCACCGATGAGATGCTGATCCGCTGCGAGGAACTCATGCGCGAGGTATGCGCCGGCTTCGAGGTAGAACTGCGCGAGTTCAACGGCGAGCACGACCACGTCCACCTGCTGGTCCACTACCCGCCCAAGGTCGCCCTGTCCAAACTCGTCAACTCGCTGAAGGGGGTCTCGGCTCGGATGCTGCGTAAGGAATACAGCGCACACGTCCGCACATACCTCTGGGGCGGACATTTCTGGTCTGGTTCCTACTTCGCCGGGTCGGTCGGCGGGGCACCGCTCAACGTGCTCAAGCAGTACATCGAGCAGCAGAAACGACCTGTGTGAGTGAAGCTGCCGACAAACCTGAAAGGTCAGGGCACGCTCGCGCCCTAGCGGGCACTCCCGCGTGGGCCTTCACCCCCCGGCGTGAACGCCGGAGCACTGGCCCACATTCTGGTAGACGCCGCCCCTGATGCGGACGACCCCGGGGCGCGGGCGCTCGTCCGGCCCGCCAGCGCGTCGCGGGCCTGCTCGACGGTCGCGAACGGGTCCTGCCGGGTGCCGTGGGCCCCGGACCTGCCGTCCGGTGACACGTACACGGTGAGTGGGGCGGCCGCCGCCGGGGCTTCCGTCGCGGCGATCGTCGGTAAGGCCACGATCAGGACAGTCAGTGCACTTCTGATCAACAGATGCCTCAATCGATAAAATATGACAGTTTTCGAGACCGTAACTCCATCGCGACGCGAAATCAATCGTTTGACCAACCCACCGCCCGGCGGGCCGGGGTCAGCGGTCGTGCAGGCGGTGGAAGTCGTTCAGGCTCCGGCGGTAGAAGGCGAGATCGCTCTCCAGCTTCTGCCTGGTGACCCGATGGGGCTCCGACTCCCGCAACGCCCTGCCCATCTCGGTCCAGAAGGCGTCAGGGGGCAGCTCGGCGGCGCCGCCGGGGAAGAACTTCAGCGCCTCGGCCACGGCGTCGGCGGCGAAGAGCCAGTCGGCCTGGACCTTGTCGTACGCCTCGGGGTCCGAGGGGTCCGCGGCGAAGAACAGCGCGCCCTGCAGCGCCCTGCTCGCGTAGGTGGCGGCGATGAGCACCCACTGGCCGGGGTCGATCAGCTCGGACAGGCCGGAGCCGAAGGTCAGCTCCGCCTGCCTGGCCACGGCCTCGGCCTCCTGGGGGACCAGAACCTCCATGGCGCCGAGCCGCACCACCCAACCGTCCTCGTCCTGCTCGACCGCCGCCCGGCGCGACCCGCCGCCGGCCACCAGGTCGAAGTAGACGTACGCCTCCACGAGGGAACGGGCGAGAGCGCGCTCAGGCATGCCGGCCGGCCAGGTCCTGGTAGGTGTCCCTGACGATGAGCAGCCGGTCGAGCTGGAACCTGCCGGGGTCGGTCGCCCGCATCCGCTGCCCGCGCTCGGACCAGAACCCGTCGTCGGGCACCGCGTCCGCGCCGGGCGGCACGAACTTGACGACCTCCTCGACCGCCGCGGTCGCGACCCGCAGCGTGCGCCGGGCCTCGGCCTGGTCGTCCACCGGCACGTTGCCCGCGCTCAGGTCGGCCACCCACATCCACTCGCCCGCGTCGAGCAACTCGGACGGCTCCGCCCCGCCGAACGTCGGATAGCCGGTGGGCAGCACGGGACGCTCCGGCAGGCCGAACAGGTATTCGCGGGGTGTCCCGCACTCCCCGCACACGCCGGAATAGCGGTTGACCAGCCCTTCCTCGACGCTGACCAGCCCGCTGTGCCAGGTCGTGTCCACCGACCCACAGGCGCACGGGTGCAGGTCGAGGTAGAGATGCGCCTCATCCCTCGTCCGCGCCACCGCGAATGCCATAACCGTCCTCTCGTCGGAAGTCCCATCATGCCGGAAGGCGCGATCCCGCTCACACCGCCATCGTGCGCGCCTCGCCCGGGACCGCCGGCGCGCGCAGGCCGCACCCGCACGGTCCGTCCGCGGGACACCGGCAGTCCTCCTCCGGCGGGAACAGGCCGGTCGTGTTGGCCAGCGCGCGCAGGCGGTCCAGGTACGCGGGCCAGTCCCGGGGCCGCGCGCCGTTCTTCAGCGTGGTGAGCTCGGCGGCCAGCGCCGGCGGGACGAGCTGCCACACCTGGGGGCGGACGTCGGCGAGCAGGTCGTGGAGCACGCCGAGCCGGGCCGGCCGCTGGCGGGCGGTGGCCGCCCGCGCCTGGCGCACGGCCTCGTACAGCTCGGCCAGGGCCGCGTGGTCGTCGGCGGTCGTCGCGCCCAGCGTACGGGCGACCGCGGCGGCGGCCGTCGCGGCGGCGGCCCGCTCGTTCGCGCCGATCGTGAGGCGGCCGTCCACCTGGACGGTCAGCAGGCCCGGCTCCGGGGCGCCGGCCGGCCGTACCTCGACCGGGATGGGCGGGCGGCCGGGGAGCACGATGTCCAGCAGGCCCGCGCCGTGGTCGTGGACCCGGGCGCCCATGAGCGCCGCGCCGCGCTCGACGGCCCTGGTCGCGGCCATTTCCGGTAGAGTCGCATGCCCGCGGATCGCCGTGACGTCGGCGGGGGAGAGCTCGCCCGCCCGCGCCAGCGCCAGCAACCGGGGCGCCGCCCCGGCCTGGCCGGGCGCCAGGCCCGCCCGCGCCGCCTCGGCCCGCAGCGCCGCCTCGGCCGTGCCGCTCAACCCGCCTTCGGGGACCGCTCGGGCCAGCCCGCGCAGCCGCGCGAGCGTCGCGGCGTCGGCCGCCCCGAGCACCTGTCCCGGTGCCACCGGCCCCGGCCCGAGCGTCCGGCCCGCCGGGCGGCCGTCCAGCGCGGCCGCGTGCGCGGCGACCTGCTCGGCCACGTCGACCACGCCGCGCCCGCCTCCGTCGGCGGGCACCCGGAGCGCCAGCTGCTCCGGCGCGCGCGAGTCGACGCTCACCTCCGTGGCGCCCGGTGTGGCGTCGGCCAGCGCCAGCGTGAAGGTCCCGCTCCTCGTGGCCACGGTGAACTCGCCCGCGCGTCCCGCCGGAGTCACCCCGGCGACGCCGGCGATCTGCGCCAAGCGGCCGAGCCCGGCCGCCGTGGTGTCCAGCCCCACGGGGGTTCCCCCGTTGAGCAGCCTCGCGAGCCTGCCCTGCGGTTGAGGGGCGGCCGGCGCGCGCGGGCCCGTTCCCCACGGTGGCGCGGGCGGGGCGTGGCCGCGGCGTTCGAGATCGGCCGCGATGGCGTCTATCGCGTCGGCCAGGTTCGAGCGCGTGGCCGGGTCGGAGGCCGCGTGCCACTTGCGCGACAGGTGGGCGTGCTCGTTCAGGCGGGGGAGCAGGCAGTGGTCGGTGCCCTCGGCCTGGTGCTCCGACAAGGACGTCCTGATCACGCCCTGCGGCGCGCCCGACGCCGCGGCGAGCGTCTCCTGCGCGACGTGCGAGAGCTCGTGCACCAGGACCGACGATACGACGTCCGGGTGCACGCGCGGCCAGACGCGCATGATGTGCGGGTCGTCCGCCGTGCCCGCGTGCAGCTCGGTCGAGGCGGTGTTGCCCGCGCCCGGATCCTCGATCAGCACGCGGACGTGCTGGTCGGGCGCGGTGGGAACCTGGACGGTCACCGTGTCGCCGCGCCAGGTGACGCGCGTGGCGGCGCCGCCCAGGTCGCCGAGCGTGACGTCCTGGCCGCGCAGCTCGCCCATGGTCAGGTCGGGGACCCCGTCGGGCCGGCCCGACCGGCTGAAGGGCGTGCCCTCGATCGCGGGGGAGGACATGGCGCCGGGCATCAACCCCTGGGCGACGCTTCCGCCCGTCGTGGGGTTCACCTCTTCCCGGTCGGCGGGCCATGCCGACTTGCCGACGTCGGCGAGAAGGATGCCCCTTGAGAACAGCTCGACCCTGACCTGGTGGATGAAGGTGCCGGGCTCCTCGGAGTTCATGAAGACGTCGCGCAGGTCGATGCCCGCCTGGGCGGCGGCGTCCAGGATCGCGGGCGGAAGGGCGCCGAACGCGTCGGCGAATCCGCCGTCGGGGGTCTCGCTGTAGACCGAGCCGTCGGGGGCGGCCCGGTACCGGTGGAGCCCGTCCGCCTCCCGGACCGCGACCCGGGCCACCATGCCGAGCTCGCGGGCGGCCAGGCGCGCGTCCTGGAGGATCTGGATCAACCCGGTGCGGCCCGTGTCCGGGGCGAACGAGAACGTGGCCCATCCGCGATCGGCCGGGGGCGTGAGCCGGACATTCGACTCCACCCGGTGGCGCAGCTCCGCGATCTCCTCCTCGAAGAGCGTCACGTCGATCTCGCCGCTGGTGGCGCTCGTCAGGTGGACGGGATCGCCGACGGGGTGCTCGTTGCCGTCCCGCAGCCGGGCCACGTGCTGGAAGGTGAGGTCGCTGTCGAACCTGAGCCGCACGACGTACGCATTGCCCTGCCCGAACTCGCTGCGCTCGCGGCGCGCCCCGTGGTGGTCCGACACGCTCTCGGACGCCTGCTCGCCGGCCCGCACACCGCCGTTGAGGCCGGTCTCGGCGTCCGACATGCTGCCGCTCTCGCCGACGGGCAGCACGCGACTGCGGGACACCGTCGCGTTCTGGGCGTCGGCCGCCCTGTCGACCTCGCCCTTCTCGGCGTCGAACGGCCCGGCGATGATGGTGAAGTCCGACAGGCGGGCGTGGATCGTGACCTGCGCGCCCTGGTCCTTGAACTTCTGCCTGGCCAGCGGTATGACGAGGCCGCCGGGCCCCGCCATCCGCTCGAACCCGGTCAGCAGGCCGTCGTGGGACAGCCGCCTGACCAGCTCGGCCCGGCGTTCCGCGACCGCGGCGGCACCCAGCATCTTCGCGAACTGCGCGGTGATGACGTCGATGAGGAGGGGTTTGCCGGCGTGCTCCCGCACCCTGTCCGGGAAGTAACCGGGACGCAGCTCGACCAGCCGGGGGTCGAGCACGGGGGTGATCGGCCCCGGATCCTCGGAGGCGGGCCGGATCATGCCGGTCGGGATGCGCCGCACGAGTGTGGCGCGGTATTTGGCCGGGGGCCCGGCGCGGAGAATGCGCCGGAGCGCGTCCGCTGCCCGGCGGGCCGCCGACCGGACCCGGCCCCCGCGCACCGGCCTGCGCGTGACCTCGATGACCAGCGTCATCTCCTGCTGGACCCGGTTCATGCCGTTGAACATGGCCATCCGCTGCAGCCGTGTCCCCTGCCGGTTGGTGGAGCCCGAGTACGAGCGACCCCGGTCCGTCGACACGCCGATGCCGTGGCCGTCGCCGTTGTTCGCACTGCCGTGATCCAGCCCCGCCGAGTAGGAGCCGTTGTACGCCTCGGAGTGCGACAGGTCGGTGTAGCGGTAGCGCTGCCTGATGACGCCGGCCTGCGAGGTGTGCGTGAGGAACCGGGCCCGGCGGGAGTCCCCCGGGTCGTCGTACACCAGCCGGGCCGTGACCGTCACCTCCTCGGCCTGCGAGGTCTGCGCGCCGACCTGGACGTGGTAGCTCTTCTCGTAACCCTGCCTCGACCACATGTCGTTGACATGGATCAGCACGGCGTCACTGGAGAAGTCGACGCTCAGCTCGTCGACCAGGGTCGGGCTCCCGTCCACGGCCTCGCGGTAGGCGGCGCGCACGGCGTCCAGCGCCGCCTGCATCGTGTCGACGGGGTTGCCCTGATCGTCGGTCAGGTCGAGCGATTCCACCGTGCCCAGGCCGACCGTCCCGTCGTACGACGGCGCCAGCACGACGTCCCTGGAGCGGTCGATCAGGTCCGCCGCCTCGCTCAGGGTCTGGTCGAGCTGCTGCTCCTCGTTTCCCTGATGGGCCGTGGTGGCCGCCGGGTCGAGGCCCGTCAGCTCCTGGATCTTCTCCAGCAGGGCCTGCGGGGTGTGCCGCGCGGCGTACCCCACGTCCTCGCCGTTGGCCCGCGCGTCGGAGAGGTCCATGATGTACCGCTGGACCAGGGGCACGGCGACGCTCGGGTCGAGCTTCATGCTGCCGTTGAGGAACCGCTCGACGGCGTCGCCCACCACCGGGCCCGGCAGCGGGAGCTCGCCCTCGGCGTACATCACCAGCGCGTCGTCCTCGGAGAGCATGAACAGCGCGGTGCCCTGTGCCGTGGCCGTGCCGTTCTCGCCGACCGGGACCCGGCCCGCCAGCGGCACCGCGTGCGCCGCGCTCGCCGAGCCGGTGACCGTGAGGTCCACGGGGGCCCGCAGGAGGATCTGGCGGCCGAAGTCGATCGAAAGCCCCTCGTCGCCCCAGATGTCGAGGACCGAGGTGGAGACGGAGGTGCCTCCCGACCGGGAGGGCAGCGAGAGGGAGCCGCTGTCGCTCGACGTGCCGCCGTCGTCGAGGTCGGCGACGTTCGTCGAGGCCCCGACGGAGTGACCCGACGATCCGCCCCAGGACACGCCGGCGCTGCCGAGCCCGAAGAGGATCTCCCCCTTCACGTGGTCGATGACGCCCAGCACCTCCACGTCGCCGACCTCGCCCGCCACCGTCATGGACGATCGGGTGGGCGTCCCCCGTGGGCGGACGGCGAGACCGGTGGTGAGCAGCCTCATCAGCGCCCTGGGGTGCGAGACGATGTTGCGCACGCCCAGGACCGCCTGGAACATCTGGTACGCCACCGAGTCCTTGCGCATGCTCCCCGGCTGCACCTGCTGCGCGGCGGTCTGCAGGCTGCCGTGCGCGTCCCAGTGGACGAGCTTCGCCCTGGACAGCACCTTGTCGGACACCTTGCCGATGGGCGCGGGCGCCGAGCCGTTCTCCGGGGGGAGGAGGTCCGCCGCGAACAGCAGCCTGGCCGACCCCCTGCCGGACGCCAGGGGGGTCGTCTCCCCGTCGTGCACGAGATCGACCTTCAGGTCGTGGCTCAGGGAGAAGATCGCGACCGGGCCGTTGCTCTCGTGCAGGCTCACCACGTTGACCGTGCCGCCGGCGCTCGAACCCACCGAACGGGTGCGGCTGCCGCCGGCGTTGACGCCCACCTCGTGCGACAGCCCGTCGTGCCCCTGGTCGGGCCCGTCGCTCTCGCCGACGGAGGCGCCGCCGCCGTACGTCCTGGACTGGCTGATCGCCCGGGCCGAGGTGTCGGAGCCGATGTCGAGGTTGACCACCGTCTCCGAGTCCGTGTACCCGATGTAGCGGTAGTTCTTGAAGTCCTGCTTCAGCGAAATGTGCAGCATGTGGTGGTCGGCGGCGCCGTTCAGGCCGTGCGTCACCAGGTCGATGACGATGCCCTCCTGGGCCAGGGTGTCGTAGCCGGACCTGATCCGGTGCTCGGACAGCTGCTCGGTGACCTCCTGCAGGTTGAGGATCTGGGCCGCGCGGGCGAGCCGGTTGGACGCGTACTGCCGGACCCCGTCCACGGTCTTCGGGATGATGCCGCGCTCGGCGAGCTGGTCCATCACCTTCTGCCTGACCTCGGCCAGCCCGTCGATGTCCTGGACGAGGCCGGGGCCGGCGCCCCGCATCTGGCCAGGGCCGTCGCCGAGCCACGCGGGCAGCTCGGCCTTGCGGCCGGGAGGCGGGCCGGGACGCGGGTCGCCCCGCAGCACCTGGTTGCCGTCCGCGTCGAGCAGCGGCACGCCGTTCTGGTACACCAGCGCCGCGTGATCGACGGGCAGGCCGAAGCGGTAGGCGGCCGACTCCCGCATGCTGACCACGGCCGTGCTGCGCATCGGCCGGAGCGTGACGGGCGGTTTGCCGTACTCCTCCACGATGAACGTGGTCTCCAGCGCGAGCCGGTAGCTCTGCTTGGGGCTGGTCTTCCGGTGCACGCTCGGGTGGATCGCCTGCTGGTTGGCGGTGGCCGAGTAGGAGCGCGACGCCGACCTGGAGCCTCTGACCCGTGGCCCGATGCTGGGCTCGTAGCTGCCGGGCCCGTTGACCTCCTGCAGCGCGGGATGGTTGAACCCGGCAGAGGCGTTCGCTTCCAGCGACCCGCCGGACGACGCCCCGCCCGGCGTCGCGGCGAAGTCGACGAGCACCTCCTCCTCCCACTCCTCGGCGCTCGCCCCGCCGAGCGGCTCGCTCGCCACCAGCACGACCCGGGTCTCGGCGCTTACCCTCGCGTGCGGCCTGCCGTTCCTGGTGAAGACGCGCTCCAGGTCCCCGTTGACCGCGTCGCGGAGCCGGTGGGGCAGCTCCTCGGTCACGAAGGTCCGCAGCTGGTCGTGGGGGACGGCGCCGACCTGGTCGTACTGCCCGCCCAGCGTCGCCGCGATGGTGTCCAGCGCCTCCTCCAGGCCGGTCATGCTGGTGAGGACGTGGTTGGGGAGCTTGCCGTCGCGCTTGGCGTCGTCGACCCAGGCCAGCTTCCGCGGCGCCTGGTCGGTGAAGGAGTGCGAGACCCACAGCCGCTGACCGGCGGCGTCGCCGGGCGCGCCGGAGTTCACGACGGTGGCGTCCCGCCAGCCGTCCGTCTTGCGCGTGCGGATCTCGACGGTCCACGTCGCGGCGGCGTCGAACAGCAGCGACTCGCTCCTGTTGTCGGCGACGGAGCCGCCCTGCGCGTACATCCCCGCGCCGCCCGTCGCCGACCAGTTGCGCCCGGCCACGACCCCGACGCCGACCCCGAGCATCTCGGTCAGCGTCCTGGCCCACTCGCCCTCCGGCAGCATCTGCGCCAGGACGGCCGTATTGAAGCCGAGGGGCAGCCCGCCGCTGCCGGACTCGGTGGCGGTGACCGTACGGCCCGCCTGGAAGAACAGGCCGACCATCGTCTCCGACGCCTTGACGCCCGGGTTGAGCACCTCGACGAGGTCGGAGAGGGAGAGCCTGACCCGCACCTCCGCCGCCGTGCTGCCGCGGCCCACCCGCAGCACGACGCCGTCGGGGGAGACGAGCTTGTGGAAGTCGGCGCGCAGGGCGCGCTCCAGCTCGTCCGGGCTGAACCGGTGGCCGACCTCGTGGCGCTGCAGGAGCTTGTTGACGGCGGTGGTCAGCGCGGTGTGATGGGCGAGCGAGCCCGTCGGCATGGCCATGGACAGGCTGTCCTGCTGCGGCAGCGCCGCTGACAGCGCGTCCAGATAACCCTGGTGGCGGCGCGCGGCCTCGGTCGCCAGTGATCGGGCGATGGAGGCCATGCCGACCTCGCCGAACTGGGCGGGCCTGCCTGCCAGGCGCATCGCCGACAGCAGCCGCTCGTAGGCCTTCCTCGTCTGCTCCGCCTGCGCCAGGGCGGGGGCGTACGCCTGCGCGATCCTGGTGTGCCGGGCCTGCGTGGCGCGGTGCACGCGGTTCTCCTGCCGCGCCTTGCGCGCCCGCTCGAAACGGCCCTGGTCGTGCTGCTTCAGCGCCTTGCGCGCCTCCCGCGTGGCCTGGCGTGCCTTCTTGCGGGCCTCTTCGGCGCTCTCCGTCTTCGACCGGATCTGGATCTTGAGTGCCTGCTCGGCCTGGACCAGCGCGTCGATGACGGCCTGCACGTCCTCCGCGGTCGGGTTGGCGCCGGGTAACGGGGGTGCGAGGGACTGCCGGGTGCCCTGGGTGGGCGCCCACGGCGGCGCGGGCGGCGTATGGCCGTGTTCGCGCAGCTCGCGGGCGACACCGTCGATGTCGACGGCGAGGAGCCGCTGCTCCTGGAGCGTCTGGGCCTGGTGCCATTTGTCGGCCAGGTACGCCAGCTCGTTGAGCCGGGCGGGCACGCACGCGTCCTGCTTGGCCTCGGCGCTCTTGCGCGGCAGGATGCCCCGCCGGCGGCCCTCGCCGGCCGACCGCAGCTTCTGCAGGGTGTCGGTGATCTCGTGCAGCCAGACCCTGGGCAGCTGGTCGGTGGCGACGCGCGGGCCGAAGTGGACCAGATGGGCGTCGTCCTCGCTCCTGCCCGTCCTGACCTCGGTCTCGCCCATCAGGCCCGGGGACAGGCCGCCGATGACGGGGCGGAAGTAGTGGGTGCCGTCCGTCTCCGTGTGGACCGCCAGCGTCCGGCCGTCCTGCGACCAGCTGAAGCCTGTCACGCCCTGGTTGAGGAAGTGCTTTGCGAGTAACTCGGCGACCGCGTCGTGCACCTCGTCCAGGTTCAGGTCGGGGCCCTGGCGTCCGTCGGGGACGAACCTGGTGCCGGGGACCGGCCTCGACGTGACCGTCCCCGGCTTGCTCGCGTGCGCCGGCGCGGCCGGGCGGCCGCCGGAGGCCGGGGCCGCCGCGGGGGCGGCCGGCTCCCCGGCCTGGGCGACGGTCAGCATGGCGGCGGCCTCGGCCTGGAGGTCCGCGTCGTTCGAGACCTCCTCGGCCCGCTGGTCCAGCGCGGAACGGATGCGGCCCATGGTGGCCGCGGAGATCACGTGCACGCCCGCGGCGGAGGCGATGAGGAGCTCGCCCGCCGGGCCGACCACCGCGTCGGGGAAGTTCGTGGTGAGCGCGGTGATGAGCGCCGTACGGGCTCGGACGGCGGCGGGCATGGGCTGGGCGGCCGGGGCCGACCCGTCGAGGGTGGACACCGGGTGCCCGGAGCCGTCGGCGGTGGGCCCCGCCGGGCCGGTCGCGGCCTGGGCGTCGGGCACCGCCTGGCCGTCCGGCTGGGCGGGGCCGCTGTCGGGCTGTGCCGGGTCGGCGCCCGGTTGGGCGGGGTCGGCGTCGGGTTGGGCGGGGCCGCTGTCCGGCTGGGCCGGGTCGGCGTCGGGCGTGGCGGAGGCGTCGGGCGTGGTGGTGCCGTCCGGGGCCTGTCCCGTGGGCGAGGGGTGCTCGGCCCTTCCGGAGACGGTGTCAGGTCCCGGGGCGGCGTCGCCGTCGGGCTGCGGCGCGGAGTCGTCCTCGTCGGGCGCCGCCGCACGCGGGTCCGCCTGGCTGTCGTCCCTGGAGCCCCGCCTGTTCGAGGCCGCGTCCGGGTCCGGCGCGGCGGGGGCGCGCCGGCCGTCGCCGTTCTGGCCGGAGTCGGCCCTCGGGGTCGCCGGCGCGTCGGGCCTCGGGCTCGCGGGAGCGGTCGCCGACCCGCCCGACCGCACTGTGGCCGGCACCGCGGGATCGGGCTGGCGCACGGTTCCGGGCATGCCGGGCTGGGGGCCGCCGTTCGCGGGGCCGCCGCCCGAGGTGTTCCCGTCCGCGGTGCCCCCGGGCGGATTGCCTCCCGCCGCGCGGGCGGCGTCGGTGCGCGCCGCGAGGTCGTAGGCGGAGGCGAGAGAGGTGACCGGGTGGGCCAGCGCGGTGTAGACCTCGGGATTGAACGGGCTGATCGTCCCGGTACGCCCGACGCCGCCCATGAAGCCGCCCAGGAGGGAATCGGCCGTGAACGGGTTCTGCCACTGGTCGTAGACCACGCCGTTGGCGATGAAGCTGCCGGCCGGGGAGGCGATCGTGTTGGTCAGGCCCGTGGTCAGGGCGCGGCCCGCGAATCCCGGCACGTGGCTGGTGACGCGGGACACGGGCCCGGCCAGCGCCGTGCCGAAGAGCGCGCCGCCGCCCGCGCCGAAGATCGAGGCGGCGGACTTGTCCGTGTTCCAGTCCTGCACGGTGCCCATCTTGAGCTGCTGGTACTGGGCCGCCGCGTCGATGAAGAACTCCTCGCCGATCTCCTCGATCAGCTCCCGGCCGATCGGTGAGGCCAGCAGCCTGAGGATGAGGCCGCGCCCGGTGGCGCCGCTGAGCGCGGTCACCCTGGCCAGCTGCGCCACGCTGAGCTCCCTGCCGCCCAGGGTCATGAGCCTGACGAGGATCCGCGTGATGGCCGCGCGGGCCCCCGCCGCGTACGGGCCGATGATCGCGGTGGAGGAGCCGGCGGTGAAGAAGGCCACGAACAGGGCGATCGCGATGGCGACGACCGTCACCCAGAAGGCCACGTTGACGGAGAGCTTGGAGTACTGCGTCTCGACGGCGAAGTTGCTGGCCTGCTGCGAGTAGGCCCGCGCGTTCCCGGACACCCCGGCCAGCCCGCCCTCGTGGCCGTACAGGAATTTGGTCCTGGTGATGAAGTTCGCGGTCGCGGGCGAGACCCACCCGGTCAGCAGGACGCGCGCGGCCGAGCCGGCGGTCGGCGCGGAGCGGACGGAGCCCTCGGCCAGGTTGTCGTACGCCTCCGACAGCTTCGACAGCCCGCTCTCGCTGGCGCCCGGCCACTTCTGCCCGGCCGACAGCAGGGGGATCAGCCAGTGGACGACCCAGTCGGGGAGCCTTTCGGTCTCCCACGCGGGGAGGACGTCGCTGTGGATGCGGACCGTGGGTTGCGGGGCGGCCAGGCCGCCGCCGTTCTGGCTGCCCGAGCCGTGGACGCCGGGAGCGGCGTTGACCGTCACGTTTCGGGCCTCAGATCTCCCGCACCAGCCCGGCCGCGAGGTCGTGCTTGATGTCGAGATCCATCTTCAGCGTGTGATCGACGGCCGTGCGCACTCCGCACCCCGCGCCGTTGATCTCCCCGGCCAGCTGGGTGCACTGGCTGAGCATCTGGTTGGGGCCGTCGTTGCGGAAGTGGGCTGTCCGGAACGCCTCCCCCTCGGCGCCGGACCCCCACGGGGCGGCGTCGAGTGCCTCCTGGACCTGGGCGATCAGCTTCGCCGACTCGCGTTCGAGGTCTTCGGCCATTGCCGACCACTGGGAGAGCCCCCGGTCCACGGTCGACTTGACGATCTGAGTGCCGTCCCAGAGCCTCATCGTTCGCCCTTCATCCGCTCGGCCAGCTGGGTCAGAGCGCTTTCGACGTCGCCGTCGAGGTGCGCCTCAAGCTCCCCTCGGGGGATCACCTGTTCGAGGATCTCCGTGACGCGCTCCCTGGCGCTCGCCGCCGCCCGCTGGGCCGTCTCGACGATCGTGTCGGCCAGCCGCCGTGCCTCGGGCCGCCGGTAGATGCGCGGATCCAGGTCGAGCCCGACGAGCTCGCCGCGCGGGCCGACCGTCACCGACACCAGGCCGTCGCGGGACTTCTCGGTGACCTGGACCGCTCTGGCCTGGGCATGGAGCTCCACGCCCGCGTCCTGGATCTGCCGGAACATGTCGCGCAGCTCGTCGGCATATGCCCTCATCGCCGCCGAATCGGGCTGGTCGGACGACTCCATGACACCCCCTGACGCCAAGCCACCCACGGGAAATCCTCTTACGAACCTTCCACGTTTCTAGTTAGTTTCCGTCACATGAACACCATGAGACAAGTGTGTGTTCAAAAGTGTTGTTTCCCGACATTTAGTGGTTCGGAATGCTCATGGAGATCCGTGACCTCGCCCCGGGGCACCCAAAGGCGGTACACACCTCGCTCGACGCGCTCCAGCCCGAGCTCCACCGCCGCGGGCGCGGATCCGCCCAGGTATTCGAGCAGCAACCGTCCGTCACGCTCGTCGTGCACGTGGAACCGCTCGCCCCGCCAGGTGCAGACCGTCGTCACGAAGTGCAGGGCCGCGCACTCGGACACGGGCACCGGGCGTACGTGGCAGCCGGGCTCGACCTCCTCGAACCCGTCCGCAGGCTCGGCGCTGCGCAGCCGTATCCACAGCTCCAGGGAGTGCGGCTCGGGGCTGGCCACGTAGTCCGCCCCCTGCCAGCGGGCCCGGTAGAAGTGCCGGCTCATCCCGTTCGCCTCCCGACCAGCAGCCACCGCCTCAGGTCGCCGTGATAGATCGCCCGCCGGTGCTCCGTCCCCTTGGCGGTGAGCTCCCAGATCTCCGAGCCGTGCGGCAGGCCCACGCCGTACACCTTGTACTCGCGGATGACCTGATCGACGTTCGGCACCAGGCCCATCCCCACGAACGGTGGCTCCTCGACCACCCAGCCCGCCACCGCGGCCCTGCCCTCCTCGTCGGTCCCGCCGTAGGGGGTGCGGTAGCCGGCCAGGCCCACGGGGCGCCAGCGCAGGATGTTCAGCGAGCCGTTCTCGGTCAGCAGGTCCGGCTGTCCCAGCGCCTGGGCGAGCACGACGGGCGTCGCGATGTGCGAGACGTCCAGGGCGTGATGGCAGTAGCCGGAGACGCGCGGCTCGCCCCCGGTCAGCAGGTCATGGACGTCCGAGGGCGACAGCAGCTTCTGGACCGCCGGCACCCCTGAGCCGGGATCGAGCATGAGGTCCTGGGCCAGCGTGGGCACCGCCAGCCTGGCCACCGTCCCGGACTCCAGCATGAAGGCGGCCGTCAGCCCCGGATTGATCGCCAGCCCCCACCGCAGGTCCGGCCAGCCGGCCGCCAGCTCGACCAGCGACAGGACCCGGCAGTGCGTGGCCACGCCCCCGGTGGCCAGCCGCATCGCCTCCACGGAGGTGTAGGCGAGCAGCCACGTCCGCTCGGAGTCGGCGGCGGTCGCCCACGAGGGAGCCTCGCTCCCGGCCGCCGCGCCGACGGTGATCGGCAGCGCCAGGTCCGCGTCGCGGAGCAGGCTCAGGCACAGCGCGCCCTCCCCGTCCCGGTGCGCCGCCCACAACCGCTCCTCGAACGGCGTGGCCGGCTCGTGATCGCTCGACGTCATCCGCACAGTTTGCCGGAATGGAACGCGTCAACCCAGGGCGTGATCGAGATTGAAGGCGGCGCTGATCAGCGCCAGGTGGGTGAACGCCTGGGGGAAGTTGCCGAGCTGCTCCCCGGAGCGGCCGATCTCCTCGGCGTACAGGCCCAGGTGGTTGGCGTAGCTCAGGATGTTGTCGAAGACCCGGCGGGCCTCCTCCACCCGGCCCGCCCTGGCCAGCGCCTCGACGTACCAGAACGTGCAGATCGAGAACGTGCCCTCCGAGCCCTGCAGCCCGTCGGGGCTGACCTCGGGGTCGTAGCGGTACACCAGCGAGTCGGAGACCAGCTCCTCGGCGAGGGCGTCCAGCGTGGACAGCCATTTCGGGTCCATGGGCGAGACGAACTTGGCCAGGGGCATCATCAGCACCGACGCGTCCAGCACGTCCTCGCCGAAGTGCTGGACGAAGGCGTTCAGCGTGGACGAGTAGCCGTGCCGCATGATCTGGCGGTAGATGCCGTCGCGGGCCTCGCGCCAGCGCGGTATGTCGGCCGGGAGCCCGCGGTGGATGGCCATGCGCATGGCCCGCTCGATGGCCACCCAGCACATGAGCCTCGAATAGACGAAGTCCTTGCGCCCGCCGCGGGTCTCCCAGATGCCTTCGTCCGGCTGGTCCCAGTTTTCGGAGACCCAGTCGACCAGCGTGCACAGCTCGTCCCAGCGGTCGCTGGAGATGGGCTTGCCCCATTTGTCGTACAGGTAGACGGAGTCGATGAGCGCGCCGTAGATGTCCATCTGGAGCTGGCCGGCGGCGGCGTTGCCCACGCGCACCGGGGCCGATCCGCGGTAGCCCTCCAGGTGGGGGAGCTCGCGCTCCGGGAACTCGACGCGGCCGTCGATGCCGTACATGATCTGCAGCGGGGCCGAGTGTTCGCCGCGGCCGAGCGTGACGTGCTCCGACAGGAAGTTCATGAACGCCTCGGCCTCTTCGGTGAAGCCCAGCCTGAGCAGCGCGTACACGCAGAAGGCCGCGTCGCGCACCCACACGTAGCGGTAGTCCCAGTTGCGCGGGCCGCCGATCTGCTCCGGCAGGCTCGTGGTGGGCGCCGCGACGATGCCGCCGGTCGGCGCGTACGTGAGCAGCTTCAGCGTCAGCGCCGAGCGATGCACCATCTCCCGCCACCTGCCGCGGTAACGGGACCCGGACAGCCACGACCGCCAGAACCGCACCGTGTCTGCCAGCTCCTGCTCGGCCTCGGCGAGCGCGCACGACTTCGGGCCGAGCCCCGCGCCCGCCCGGTCGAGGGCGAAGACGGCCTGCTCGCCCTCGGAGAGCGTGAACAGCGCCCGCACGTCACGCCCGTCGCTCTCCAGCGGGACGGTGGAGGTCAGGGTCAGGGTGAGCCCGGGCGACTCGAACGTGGCCAGCCCGTCGTGCATCCGCACGGTGTGCTCCTGCGCGGCGTAGTCGAACCGGGGCGCGACCAGCACGCGGAACGGCAGCGAGCCGCGCACGCACACCAGCCGCCTGATCAGCCGGTGCCGGTCGGCCTCGTGCGTCTCCTCCTCGACGACCGGCATGAAGTCCTGGACCTCGGCCACGCCCTCGTCCGCGAAGAAGCGGGTGACCAGCACGTTCGTGTCGGGGATGTAGAACTGCTTGGTCCGCATGTCGAGATCGGCGGTCAGCTCGAAACAGCCGCCCCGCTCGGCGTCCAGGATCGAGCCGAACACGCTGGGCGCGTCGAAGCGCGGGCAGCAGTACCAGTCGATCGTGCCGTCCGTGCCGACCAGGGCGACCGTCCGCAGGTCGCCGATCAGCCCGTGTTCGCCGATCGGCAAATATCCCATGACATCAAACTAGACCCGTCAAGGTCGGCGGTTGCCAAAACATCTGGCAAGGGATGTACTGCCTCGTGGGTCCGGACGGCCTCGGGGAGACTGCCACGATGGATTTCTCGATTCTGGGATCCTTGCGCGTTCAAGGCGCGGATGGGCCGGTTCGGCTGAGCGCCAAGCAGCGCGCGGTCCTCAGCGTCCTGCTGCTCCATCCCAATGTCGTCATTTCGACCGAGCGCTTGGTCGCCGCCGTGTGGGACGACCCGCCGCGCTCGGCCGTGGCGAACCTCCAGACGTACGTCTCGCAGCTGCGCCGCGTCATGGGCGGCACCGCGCTGCACCTGCGCACGGAGCCCTTCGGGTACGCGTGCGAGCTGGCGCCCGACCGACTCGACCTGCTCGCGTTCGAGGAGGCCCTACGCCGGGCGCGGCGCGCGCGGCACGCGGGCGAGCACCAGGCCGCGGAGCACGCCTACAAGGCGGCGGTGTCCTTGTGGCGGGGCCGGCCCGCGGAGGACGGCCGGCTCGGCAGCGCGATGGAGCCCAGGATCGCCGAGCTGGAGGAGCAGCTCCTCCTGGCCAGGTCCGAGTGGATCGACGTCCGGCTGGAGCTCGGCGGGGAGGACCTGGTGGCCGAGCTGCGCACGCTGGTCGCCGCCCACCCGCTGCGCGAGCGGCTGTGGGCGCAGCTCATGCTGGCCCTGCACAGGGGCGGCCGGCGCAGCGAGGCGCTCGACGCCTTCCGCCAGGCCCGCGCGGTGCTCAGCAACGAGCTCGGCATCGAGCCGGGCCGCGAGCTGGCCGACCTGCACGCCGCGCTGCTGGCCGGCGATCCCGTGCCGAGCGCCACGGTCTCCCACCGCGCGCCGCTGTGCCAGCTGCCCGCCGACACCTCCGACTTCGTGGGCCGCAAGGCCGAGCTCGACGCGCTGCTCCCCGCCGCGCGGGCCCGGCCGGACCGGATGTCGCCGCCCATCGTGGTCGTGTCGGGGCTGCCCGGGGTGGGCAAGACCACGCTCACCGTGCACGCCGCGCACCTGTTACGCGCCGACTACCCCGACGGCCAGGTCTTCCTGCGGCTGGGCCGGGACGCGGCCGGCCCGCGCCGCCCTGAGGACCTGCTCGGCGAGCTGCTGCGGTCGCTGGGCGTGGACGGCACGCTGATCCCGGGGCCGCTGGGGGAGCGGGCGAGCCTGCTGCGGCAGCGCCTGGCCGACATGGGCGTGCTCATCGTGCTCGACGACGCCCAGGACGAGACGCAGGTGCGCCACCTGCTGCCGGGCACCGCGCGGAGCTGCGTGCTGGTGACGTCCAGGTCGCGGCTGCCCGCCCTGGAAGGGGCCACCCGGCTGCAGCTCGACCTGCCCGGCGAGCACGACGCCCGGCTGCTGCTGGAGCAGGTGGCGGGCGGGGCGCGCTTCCGCGCGGCGCCGGAGGCCGCGCGGGTGATCCTCAAGGCCTGCGGGTTGCTTCCTCTGGCGATCAGGGTGGCGGGCGCGCGGCTGGCGATCCGCCCCTCCTGGCCGGTCGGCGTGTTCGCCAGCAGGCTGGAGGACCGGCGGCTCGACGAGCTGATCGTGGGCGGGCTGGACGTGCGGGGCACGTTCGGGGAGAGCTACGCGGCCCTGCCGGAGCCGGCGCGGCGCGCGTTCAGGCTGCTCGGGCTGGCCGACCTGGGGAGCATCGCCGAGTGGTCGGCGGCGGCGCTGCTCGGCTCGTCCGGGCTGGAGGCGGACTCGGCGCTGGAGACGCTGGTCGCCAGGGGGATGCTCGACTCGGGCGAGGTCGACGGGGCCGGGCAGCCGCGTTACCGGCTGCACGACCTGTTACGCGTGTTCGCCGAAGAGCGGGCCCGGGTCGAGGACGACCCGGTGGAGCAGCGGGCGGCGCTGGCCCGGCACGTGCTGGAGTGCCTGCGCCGGCTCAGGGCGGCGACCAGCGACCTGCCCATTCCGACGGCGCCGCCCTACCCGCAGGCCGCACCAGCTGAGGTGGGCGACGGAGTGGGGATCGCGTGGCTGGCCGCGGAGCGCAGGACGCTCGTCCACAGCGTGTCGGCGGCCGTCGAGCTGGGGATGGCGGAGGAGGCGGCCGAGCTGGCGCACCATCTGTCGGCGTACCTGAACCTGGAGGGGTTCTTCGACGACGTGGAGCGGCTGCAGCGGATGGTGATCGCGGCGGCGCCGAATGAGCGGATCGCGTTGCGGGCCGAGCTCCTGCTGGCCGCGGTGCCGCTGGCGCGCGGCGCCTACCTGACGGCGGGAGAGCACTTCCAGCGGATATATCGGGATTGTCGGCGGATCGGGGATTCGCATGGAGCCGCGTACGCGCTGATCAACCGGGCGGCCTGCCTCCACGGGACGGGGCTGTTCGAGGAGGGGCTGGAGGACGCGTACCGGGCCATCGCCCTGCTGGAGGAGCTGGGCGACGAGGGCGGCCTCGACTACGCCTGGACGTGGCCCGTCTACATCCACATGGAGCTGGGCCGGTACGGCGAGGCGGTGCGGCTCTGCCAGGAGCGGCTGGCCAAGGCAGGGGACGACCGGCGGGCGCGCGGCGACCTGCTGCGGGCCCTGGGCACCGCCTGCTACCTGCGCGGCGAGGTGGCCGAGGCCGTGCGGTGCTACCGGGAGAGCCTGGTGATCAGCGAGCTGATCGGGGATCGCGTCGCGGCCAGCAAGGGGCTGCGCAGGCTCGGCGAGGCGCTGGGGGCGCTCGGGCGGTACGACGAGTCCGTGGACGCGCTCGACCGGGCCAGGTCGCTCTTCCGCGAGTGCGGGGACGGGCTGGGGGAGGCGCTGGCCACGTACGCGCTGGGCGAGGTGCGGCTGCGGCAGGGGCGCGCCGCGGAGTCGCTCGGCCTGCTGGTCACCGCCCGCGACGGGCTCGGGCCGGGCGGGCCGCCGACCTGGCGGGCCCGCGTGCTCAGGGAGCTCGGCCGCGCGTACGCCGAGCTGGGAGAGCACACGTGCGCGGCGGCGGTGTGGCGAGAGTCGGCCGAGCTGTTCGAGAGCGGCCCGGAACGGGCCCAGGTCGAGGCGTTCCTGAGCGCGGACCAGGACTGACGGGCCAGGACTGGCGGGCCAGGACTGACGGACTCGGGCTGGCGGGCCAGGACTGATGGACTCGGGCGGGCGGCTTCATTCCGCCGGGCGGTGCCGCACCACGGGGACGGTCGCGACGCCCGACTGCCGGGCCGCCCGCCGGGCGCTTCCCGGCGTGGGGCCCTCGCCCGCGATGTCGCCGTCGGCCAGCGCCACCCACACGCCCGGGGGGATCGCCTCGCCCAGCGCCCGCTCCACCAGGGGCCGCGACGGCGCCGGGACGGGGCGGGTGCGCCAGAAGAGCCACTGCGCGACGATGAGCGGGCCGAGCGGGGTCAGCAGCGGGATCGCGCCGCTTCCGGCCAGGAAGGCCGTGGCCGCGGCGACCAGCAGCGCGGCGTCGATCCCGGCCGCCAGCCAGCCGGCGCGCCTGCCGTACCTCTTGTACGCCACCAGCGGCCACAACGTGAGCATGAGGCAGTCGCCCAGCCCGACGAGCGAGGCGTCGGCGCCGTAGCGGGTGGCCAGCACGGGCGCGAACGGCAGCCCGTCCAGCCGCGCCACGAAGTCGAGCGTGAGCGAGCTGAGCCCGGTGGCGAACGTGTCGTAGCAGGTCAGGGCGGCGGCCAGGGCGGCTACCTGGTTCGGGGTGACGGCCGTCTGGACCCAGAGGTTCACCACGCCGACGACGAGCAGGACCACCGCCACGTCGTTCAGCACGAGGACGGCGGGCTCCCAACCGGCGAAGTACGCGGCCGCGTCGCCGCCGCACAGCAGCCCCGCCGCGATCGCCGCCGCCCGCCCGCCGAGCACCGGCGCCAGCGTGAGCTGCGTGATCGTGAACACCACGACGCCGAAGACCGTCACGACGATGCCGACGGGGATGTGCAGGTACGCGAACGGCATCGCGACCAGCGCCACGATCATGACGGCGATGTCGGACCCGACGAACTTGCCGACCGGCGGGCGCGGGATCTCGTACCGGGACAGGAACAGGGCCGCCAGCGCGACCGTCAGCGCGATGAGCGTGTGCAGGCCCAGGACGTGCGCGGTCATCGGACTCCGATCGGGAGGTGCGCGGCGTGCTCGAAGCTCTGCTCGATCAGGTCCGCCCGGACGTGGCAGGGGTGCGGCAGGTCGTCGGGGCTCTCGACCAGCACGATGCCCTTGAGCTTCGTCCCGGCGGCCCGCTCCTCCAGCCGGCCGAGCAGCGCCGGGTCGTCCTTGCCCGACACCACATGCAGGATCCCGTCCTCGATCGCGAACCTGCTCGGCAGCGGCAGCGCGTGCTCGCCCTGCAGCAGGTCCAGGACGTCACGGGTGGTCACCTCGCCGTCCACGGCGCGTCCCAGGATGCGGGAGGTCGCCGGGATCGCCGCCAGCGCGCACGTGGGCGGTTCGGGCAAGGTTCTGACCAGGTCGCCGGTGACGTACCGGAGCAGCAGCGTGGTGTCGCGGAAGGTGGAGTACGGGGTGATGACCAGGACGCCGGGCGAGTCCGGCCCGGCGGGCTCCATGGTGACCGGGTCGAGCACCTCGACCAGCCCCTGGTCGGAGGGGAGATGCAGGTGGCCGTCGGCACAGACCCGGCCGGTGACGGGCGCGATCTCGGTCATGGAGTAGCCGTCATAGACCCTGGCCCCCAGGGCCTCCTCGGCGCGCAGGCGCAGCGCGTCGGTGAGCACCTCACCGCCGGACGTCACCTCGACCAGCCCGAAGTCGCGCGGGCTCCAACCACCGCGCTCGGCCTCCTGCACCAGCGCGGCCAGGTAGGAGGCGGTCACGTTCAGGTGTGTGATCAGGGGCTGTTTGCCGGGGACGTGCATCGGAGTGGCCAGCCGGTCGAGGGTGGCGCGCGGGTCGATCATGCCGAGGTGCACGAAGCCCGCGCCTGTCATCGGCACCGCCCGCTCGGCCACGATCTGGGCGATGGAACGGGAGCTGATGGCGTTGGCCCACAGGTGCTCGGAGCGCAGGCCCCCGTTCAGCATGGCGGCGAGCGCCGCCATGGACGACATCAGCTCGATCTCGTACGCGGAGAACCACACGAGCGTGGGGCTGCCGGTCGTGCCGGTCGTGTGCGCGAGCACGGCGGGACGGGCCAGGTCGGAGACGAACGCGGCGGACATGCCGCGCAGCGCCTGCTTCGGGGTGGGCGGGACGGCGGCCAGGTCGTCCGACTCCAGGCCGCGGTAGTACGGGACCTCCGCGCGGGCGTGCTTGATCGTGCGGCGCAGTCGCCGCTTCGTGAGGTCCTCCTGGATCTCCGGGTCGGCGGCGGCCAGCATGTCGTCGGAGCCCTCCCCGGGCGATCCGAACGCCTCCATGGTCGCCCGCGTGTCCTCCACCAGCGCCCGCACGTCCTTGATCCGGAACCTGCGGCCGGACATCATCGTCCACGCGTAGCCCAGTTGCCGCACCGCTGTGCCGAACACGCCTCACCCTTCTGTCGCGATGGTGCGGTGTCCCCCAGGCCGGGAGCGCCCGGGGGACACCCGTGTGTCAGCCGTTGAGGACGAAAACCGCGGTCGACAGCGTGCTGATGGCGTACTTGGCGTACCGGCGAACAGTCTTGACCATGGGACTCTCCCTCGTTGTCCGGGACGAGGAGCCTCTTGCGCCCCTCTGCCGTAAACGATCAGGCCGGGTCCTACAGGGCCGCTACAAACCCGCCACATGCCTGCGCCGCCGCAGGACCAGGCCGGTGGCGGAGGTGAGGACGAGCAGGGAGCCCAGCGCCACCAGCACCCGCCCATCGGGCCCCGCCTCACCGCCGCCTCCGGTGTCGGCCGCGCCCGCCGGAGTCCTGGTCTTCGTCGCCGTCTCGGTGGGGCCGGGACTCGTTGTCTCGTCGGTTCCCGGGATGGTGAGGGGGTACTGCGTCAGGGCGTCCTTGTCCTTGACCTCGCACTCGATCGCGCGATCACTGGGGCTGGTGCCGAAGTTGACGGCGGCCGCGTGCACGGTGCCGGTGCCCGGGTTGTCGGGTGTGGTCTTCATGTCGACCGCCGTCGCGGGGAGCGGGACGGGGGCTCCGGGGATGATCGGCCCGATCGCGGCGACGCCGGTGGCCGACGTCAGCTTCTCGATCCCGCTGATGCCCGCGTAGGCGTACAGGTTGAGGTCGTCCTCCAGGCCCGTGGCGGGGGCGCGTAACTCGGAGCCCTCGACGTACGAGCCGCGCCAGCCGATGGCCAGCTGCACGCCCACCTGCGCGTCCGTGGGCACGGTCAGCTCGACCTCGATCTTCACGTCCTGCGTCTCGCCGGTGGCACGGACCTTGCACTCGTACTCCACGACGTCGGCCCGGGCGGCGGCGGACGAGAGCAACAGGGTGACGGCTGGGACGAGCAGCAGAACACGCACGGCGACTCCTTGCGACGGATGGGGACCATGAGAAGACGGGGCACGGGCACGCCTGGTTGACAGCTCCGGGCGCAATAGGGTGACGGTATGGGCTTCATCGTCACCACGGGTGCCACCGGCCGCCTCGGCGGGCGGGTGGCCACGCTGCTCGCCGCCGCAGGGGTCGAGCAGCGGCTCGTCTCACGGCAGGCAGACCGCGTCGCCCCGCTCGCGGGCGCGAGCGCGGTCAGCGCCGAGTACGGCGACCCCGGCGCGATGCGGCGGGCTCTCGAAGGCGCCTCGACCGTGCTGTTCGTGTCCGCGTCGGAGAGCGCCGACCGCCTCGACCGGCATCGCACGTTCGTGGACGCCGCCCGCGACGCCGGTGTCGCGCACCTGGTGTACATCTCGTTCTACGGCGCCGCCCCGGATGCCACGTTCACGCTGGCGCGCGACCATTGGGCCACCGAGCAGCACATCCGCGACAGCGGCCTGCCGTTCACCTTCCTGCGCGACAACCTGTACGCCGACTTCCTGCCGGGCATGGTGGGGGAGGACGGCGTGATCCGCGGCCCCGCCGGGCAGGGGCGGGTCGCGGCGGTGGCCCAGGACGACATCGCGGAGGCGGCGACCGCGGTCCTGCTGGATCCGGGCGCGCACGAGGGGGCGACCTACGATCTCACCGGGCCGGCGGCTCTGACGCTGGACGAGGTGGCCGCCGCGCTGACCGGGGCGACCGGGCGGGCGGTCGCGTACCACCCGGAGACGGTCGAGGAGGCGTACGAGTCCCGCCGCGGCTACCACGCGCCCGACTGGCAGGTGGCGGCGTGGGTGTCGACGTACCAGGCCATCGCGGCCGGTGAGCTGGAGGGGGTCGGCGACGGGATCCCCACGCTCACCGGGCACCCCGCGACCACGTTCGAAGAACTCCTGGCCAAGGGGCAGGGCTAGTCAGGCCACCCCTCGCCCCAGCTTTCGCTGTTGCTGCAGATCTTCACCGAGGCGGTCTTCGTGAACCTCGCGGGGGTGACCACCTCGAAGACGATGTTGTACGTCCCGGCCCCCTTCCACGTGATGGACGGCAGCAGGGGTTTCGACGACGGTGTGCCCTCCTGCCTGCCCTGGTTCTGGCCGTTGACGAGCCATCGGTAGCTGTAGGTGCCCGTGGCCGAGACCTTGGCCCAGATGTTCGTGTCGTTGCGCCAGCAGCCGCTCAGCTTGTAGCCCTCGTACGTGAAGGTCACGGACTTCACCCCGCCACCGCTGGTCGCGGTCGGTCTGGACGTGCTGGGCTTCGTGGTGGGGCTCTTCGTCGGCCTCGTGGTGGGCTTGGACGTGGGGCTGACGCTGGGCTCCGCGGTGGGGCGGGTCGTGGTGGTGGCCTTGGGGGTCTCGGAGGTCTTGGGAGTTTTCCGGGTTTTGGGGGTCTTGGTGGGGTGCGGGGTCTTGGCGGGCTCCTTCGCCCCGGCGCCCGTGCCGGAGACGGTGGGGGTGGAGGCCGTGACGATGTTGGCGGTGGTGGCCCGGCCGGGCCACCAGGGCGCCCAGGCCCAGGCGGCCGCCACGGCGCCGGTCATGACGACCGCGGTCCCGCCGGCGACGAACGCGAGGATGAGCCGGTTGCCGGAGGCCGACCGTCCGGGGTCGGTCCGGAGGTGGGAGATCGGCGGCTGGTGGGGGAAGGGGCCGCCGGGGGGCTGCGCGGGTCCCCGGTTCGGGCCGGGCCCGCCCGGGAAAGGCGCCTGACCGGGGACGGCCACGTGCGCGGGCCCTCCCGGAAACGGCCCCGGACCCACGTGCCCCGGACCCACGTGCCCCGGACCCACGTGCCCCGGACCCATGGGCCCCGGACCCATGGGCGCTGAGCCCGGGGCTGCATGCCCTGGGCCCATGTGCGCTGGGCCCTGCCCCGCCGGACCTGGGAAGGCGACGTGAGCCGGACCGCCCGGAAGCGGGGGCGCCTGGCCGCCGATGAGCTGGAAGAGGACGTCGTGCATGGCCGGGCGGGCCGCCGGGTCCTTGGCCAGGCAGGCGTACACGATGCCCCGCAACGGATGCGGGAGGTCGCCGAGCTGCGGCTCCTCGTACTGGATCCGCCGGAGCACCGCAGGCACGGAGTCGTTGCCGAACGGCGGGGCGCCCGTGGCCGCGTACACCATCACGGCCCCCCACGCGAACACGTCCACCGCCGGACCCGCGGGCGCGCCCATGAACTGCTCGGGCGCCATGTACGCGGGCGTCCCCACGACGCTGCTGGTACGGGTCAGCGCGGCGTCCATCGCGCGGGCGATGCCGAAGTCGATGACGCGCGGCCCGTCCCGCCCGAGCAGGACGTTCGCGGGCTTGAAGTCGCGGTGGACCACGCCGACCCGGTGGATGGCGGCCAGCGCGGTGGCCGTGGCGACCGCGAGCCGCTGCAGGTCGGCCCCGGCATGGAGACCGGCCTGCTGGAGCGAGGGTCCGTCCACGTACTCGGTCACGATGTACGGCCGCGCGCCCAGCGAGGCGTCGAGCACCTGCGCGATGCAGAACGGCTCCACCCGGCGCGCGGCCGCGATCTCCTTCGCGAACCGCCCGTCACCCGGCAGCCCCTCACGCAGCGCCTTGACGGCGACCCGCGTGCCGTCGGGGGCGGTGGCCAGGTAGACCACGCCCTGGCCGCCCTCACCGAGCTGCTTGACGACCCGGTACGGGCCGATGAACTCCGGCGCCATCATGTCTCGATGGCGCAGACGTCGAACGAGATGCTCTTCTGCGTCGCCGACGGCGAGGTGACCTTGAGGGCGACCGTGTGGCGTCCGGCCTTGAGCATGTACTGGCCGGAGGTCGCGAACGCGGTGTACCCGCCCTCGGACACCCAGGACCTGTTCCGCGAGACAGCCTTGCCGTCGAGCAGCCACGTGTAGGAGATCCACACCTTCTGCCGGGACGACTCCACGTTGGTCTGGAAGTGGACCGGCGGCATGTAGCAGCCGCTTCCCTGGCTCTGGCCCGGGCCGCCGAACAGCTCGATCTCGAGAATGCTGACCCTGGCGTTCGCGACCGGCTTCTTGGTGGTCTTGGCGGGGGTGGGAGTGGAGGTCGGGCGGGCCGTGGTGCGCTTGGGGGCGGGCGTCGTCGAGGGCGTCGTCGGCGTGGTCTTGGGGGTGTTCTTCTGGGTGGGTTCGCGGGTGGGCTTGCGGGTCTTCTGAGGCGGCGTCTTCGTGGCCGTGCGGTGTTTCGTGGTCTGGGTGGTGGCGGACGGGCTGGGCCCATCGGCGGCGAGCGACGCCCCGCCGGTCTGCTTCGACCAGGGGGCGAGCCAGACGACACCGCCGACCAGCGCCGCCACCATGACCCCCGACACCCCGACGGCCACCGGAAGCACGATCCGCCGCCCCGCCGACCCCCGCCCTCGGGCCCCCGCCATCGGCCCTTGCCCCTGGCCGGGCATCGGTCCCCAGGCGGGCCCCGGTCCCGGGCCTGGCCCCACCCCCTGGGGAACCCCGGGCACCGCCCCCGACCCCGCCGTCCCCGATCCCGGCGGCTGGAAGAGGTGCTGTGGCGGCTGAGGGCCCTGGCCGCCGCCAGCGGTGGGATTCTGCCCGCTCAGCAGCCGCAGGATGACATCCCGCATCGTCGGCCGGGCATGCGGATCCTTGGCCAGGCAGTCGTACACGATGCCCCGCAACGAATGCGGGAGATCGCCCAGCTGGGGTTCGTTGTGGAGGATGCGGTTGATGATGGCGGGCAGCGTGTCATGCCCGAACGGCGGCGTCCCGTTGGCCGCCCACACGATGACCGACGCCCAGGCGAACACGTCCGCGGGCGGCCCCACCGCTTGCCCCGCCAGCTGCTCGGGCGCCATGTACGCGGGCGTGCCGACGATGCTGCTCGTATGCGTGATGGCGTCGTCCATGGCGCGGGCGATGCCGAAGTCGATGACGCGCGGCCCTCCGGGGCCGAGCAGCACGTTCGCGGGCTTGAAGTCCCGGTGCACGATGCCCGCCTGGTGGATGGCGGCCAGCGCGGTGGCCGTGGCGACCGCGAGCCGCTGCAGGTCGGCCCCGCTGTGGTGACCGGCCTGCTGCAGGGACGGCCCGTCCACGTACTCGGTCACGATGTACGGCCGCGGGCCGTCCAGCGAGGCGTCCAGCACCTGGGCGATGCAGAACGGCTCCACCCGGCGCGCGGCCGCGATCTCCTTCGCCAGCCTGTCGTCGAACCCCGCGCCCTCGCGCAGCACCTTGACCGCCACGGGGCTCCCGCCGGGAGCCTGCCCGAGGTAGACGGTCCCCTGACCGCCCGCGCCCAGCCGCCCGAGTAAGCGGTATTCCCCTACCTTCGCCGGGTCGTCCTCCCGCAGCGGTTCGACTTGCGGCATGAGAGAAGTGACTCCTGAGACGGGGGCGGCTGATCGTTACGTACGATAGCGACTGCATACGGATTTGTGGCGAAGTTCCGGATCTGTCGGAAACCTTGCGGTAACTCGGGGTGCGGCCAGAAGGGTGCGATCATGTCGCTGACCACGGACGACGAGCTGGAGGGTTCGCCCGTCGTGGCCAACAGCCTGATGAACCGCGAACGCCGCCTCCCCTCCTACAACCGCGAGCTCGGCATCGACGTCGTCGACGTGCTCCGCGCCACGCGAGCCCGGCCGGCGCGCTGGCTGGACCTGTGCTGCGGTACGGCGAACGCCCTCAACGAGGCCACCGGCCTGCTCGGGCCGGACGCCGAGATCGTGGGCGTGGACCTGGTCGACTTCTTCGCCTGCCCGCCGAGACCCCCGGGGCTGCGACTGATCGCCGCCTCCGCCGCCACCTGGCGTCCCGATGCCCCCTTCGACCTCATCACCTGCGTGCACGGCCTGCACTACATCGGCGACAAGCTCGCCCTCCTGGCGAGGGCCGCCGACTGGCTCACCGAAGACGGCCTCTTCGTCGCGAACTTCGACACCCGGAGCATCCGCCTCCCGGACGGCGTCCTCGCCGGCCGCCGCCTGACCGCCGCGCTGCGCTCGCAAGGGATGACGTACGACGGGCGTACCAGGAGGATCAGCTGCCGGGGCCGCAAACGCCTCGACCTCCCGTACCGCTACCTGGGCGCGGACGACCAGGCCGGCCCCAACTACACCGGCCAGCCCGCCGTCGACGCGCACTACGCCCCGGCCTGACCATCCCGGAACTGTCGGTGCGGCCTGGCAGAGTGTCCCCGGATCGGCCACCAGAGGTGAGTGCCGACGTCACGCGAGCACGGGTAAGGGGGCACGGTGTCCGACACCGCCATCCGGCCCGATCCCGGCGCGGGTGGGCGGCGTGAGGCCGGTAGGCGAGGGGTCTCCACGCGGCGGATGTTCGCGCCGCTGGCGGCCGCCGACTTCCGGCGCTACTACCTGGGCCAGACCGCCTCCGCGTTCGGTGACTCGCTGACCCCGCTGGCGATCGCGTTCGCCGTGCTGCACCTCACCGGATCAGCCGTGGATCTGGGGATCGTGCTCCTGAGCACCCGGCTGCCGGTCATCGTCCTGACCCTGCTGGGCGGCGCGGCCGGCGACCGGTTCTCCCGCAGGACCGTCATGCTGCTCGCCGACCTGACCCGCTTCGCCGCCCACGGCACGACCGCGCTCCTGCTGCTCACCGGCACCGCGCACCTCTGGATGCTGGTGGTCCTGCAGCTGATCGCCGGCGCGGGATCGGCGTTCTTCACCCCGGCCGCGGCGGGCCTCGTCACCGGGCTGGCCGGCAGGGAGCACGTGCAGGCGGCCAACTCCCTGATCTCGATCTCCAGGAGCGCCGCGTCGATCCTGGCGCTGGGCGCCGCCGGAGCCCTGGTGGCGCTGGTCGGGCCGGGCTGGGCCGTCCTGGTCGACGCGCTGACGTTCCTGGTGAGCGCGGCCTTCCTGTACCGCCTGCCCCTGGAGGCGGGACGACCGCGTCCGAGCGGCGGCGTGCTGGCCGGCATCGGCGGCGGGATCGCGGAGTTCTCCCGGCACCGGTGGCTGTGGATGTGGACGCTTCACAGCGCGCTCACGAACGTGCTCGTGGTCTCCCCGATCCTGGTCCTCGGCCCGTACGTCGCCGACCGGGACCTCGGCGGCGCCCCCGCCTGGTCGGCCATCGGCATCGCGTACGCCGTCGGCGGGCTGGCCGGCGGCTTCGTCGGGGCCCGCTGGCGGCCGGAGCGGCCCATGGTCGCGGCGCTCCTCTTCTTCCTCCTGATCGCCCCGCTCCCGGCTCTGCTGGCGATCCCCGCCGAGCCCTGGGCACTGGCGCTCGCCGCGGTGGCCGCCGGCATGGAGCTGGTCGTCTACAACGTCCTCCAGACCACCGCCATCCAGCGCCACCTCCCCGAGGCGTTCGTCTCCCGCGCCACCTCCGTCACCCTGCTCGGCGCCCTCGTGGCCGCGCCCGTCGGCATGGGACTGGCGGGCCCGGCGGCGGAGTTGTCAGGCAGCGGGCCCGTCCTGGGCGTGGGCGCCGTGATGGCCGTGCTCCTCACGGTCGTGACGCTGTGCGCGCCGGCGGTGTGGCGCATTCGTGACGAACCCGGCTGAACTTTCCGCCGGGTCCGCCACTCGAAGCATGCGTACCGTTCGACCCAGGGGAGATCATCGTGAAGAAGGTGCTTGTGGCGGTCCTGGCAGGCGGGGCTCTGCTCACCGCCGGCACACCCGCGCTCGCGCAGTCCGCCAAGACCGCGCTGGGGCCGTACGGCTACGGCACGGTCAAGCTCGGCATGAGCGCGAAGCAGGCCAAGGCGACCGGGGCGGTCGTGCTCAAGAGGGCGGGCGAGGCGGGCTCGTGCTCGGGCTGGGACCTGAAGGCCCTCCCCAGCGGCAAGGACGGCGTGGGCCTGTACATCTCCAAGAAGCGCGGCGTGGCCGTGATCTTCGCCGCCAAGGGGGTCAAGACGCCCGAGGGCATCGGCCTCGGCTCCACGATCAAGCAGATCAAGAAGGCGTACCCGGGCGTCAAGACCGCGGCGAGCGGGTTCCCGTACACGACCGTCCCCGGCAACTCCAAGGCCTACTACTCGTTCCTGCTCTCGAAGGGCAAGGTCTACGAGATGGCGCTCGGCCTCAAGACCCAGGACTGCGTCAACTGACCGAGCCGCCGGTCAGGGGAGGACGGACCGTACCGCCTCCTCGGACCGGCCGACCACCGTCGTCCCGTCGTCGGCCGTGATGATCGGCCGCTGGATCAGGATCGGGTTCTCCGCCAGCGCCCTGATCCACCGGTCGCGGGCGTCCGCGTCACGCGGCCAGGCGTCCATGCCGAGCTCGGCCGCCCGCGCCTCGCCGGTCCTGGTGATGTCCCAGGGTTCGAGGCCGAGCCTGGCCAGGACCGCGCCGATCTCGGCCGCGCTGGGCGGGTCCTCCAGGTAGCGGCGCACGGTGTACTCGGCCGCCTCGGCGTCCAGGATGGACAGCGCGGAGCGGCACTTCGAGCACGCCGGGTTGATCCAGATCTCCATGACACCCGACAGTACAGAGCTAATGGGGGGCGAGCGGCAGCGACGCGGTCACGACCAGGCCGCCGCCCTCACGGGGCCGCGCCCTGACGTCCCCGCCATGCGCCACCGCCACCGACCGTACGATCGACAGCCCCAGCCCCGCGCTCCTGGCCGTGATCACGCGCTCGGCCCCGTGCCGGTGGAACGGCTTGAAGAGCTGCGGGATGTCGTACGGCGGCACGCTCGGCCCGGTGTTGCTGACCTCCACCTCGGCTTGCCCACCCGATTCGCCGGCCACGGTACGGCTGACCACCCGCACCCACCCGGTCCCGTCGTCCACGTTGTGCCGGATGCCGTTCTCGACCAGGTTGTGCACCAGCCGTTCGAGCAGCAGGGCGTCCCCGGCGGTGGGCGCCTGCGCGGTGACCTCGTACACGGTGACCTTGGAGTCGTGGGCGTCCGCGGCGGTCTGCCTGACCACGTGCGTCACCACGTCGGCCAGGTCCACCGGGGAGCGGTCCGAGACCTCCTGCTCCGACCTGGCCAGCAGCAACAGCCCGGAGATCAGCCGCTCGTGGCGGGCGTTGATCTCCAGCAGGCTCTCGCCCAGATCCTTGATCTCGGCCGAGGCCGTGCGGCGGTGCATGGCCAGCTCGACCAGCGCCCGGTTCAGCGTCAGCGGCGTGCGCAGCTCGTGCGAGGCGTTCGCCACGAACCTGCGCTGCCCGTCGAAGGACTGGTCCAGCCGCTCCACCATGGTGTCGAACGTGTCGGCGAGCGTCTTGACCTCGTCGTCCGGCCCCTCCAGCGCGATCCGCTCGTGCAGCCCGCGCTCGGCCATGGGCGCGGCGGCGATCCTGCGCGCCGTCTCGGTGACCCGGTGCAGCGGGCGCAGCACCCGTCCGGCGACCACCCAGCCGAGCAGGACGGCCGCGGCGCCGACCACGACCAGCGCGATCAGGCCCTGCGTCAGCAGCGACGTGACGGCCGCGCCGCGCAGCTTCAGCTCCTGCTGCCGTAGCCACTCGTACGCCGCGTCGCCGCTGAGCCTGACCCCGTTCTCGACGAAGAACAGCTGCTTGACGCGGCCCGGCGGGGCGGTGAACCGGCTCTCGAACGAATTCGTCAGCTGCTGGTTGAACAGCAGGTAGGTGACGCCGAGCAGGGTCAGCCCGGCGAGCATGAACACGGCCCCGTACAGCAGGGTGAGCCGCAGCCGCAGCGTGGGCCGCGGCCGTACGAGCCGCCTCAGGACGTTCATGCGATGCGGTACCCGACTCCCGACACGGTCTCCACCACCGGAGGGTCGGCGAGCTTGCGGCGCAGCTTGAGAATGGTGAGCCTGACCGCGCCCGTGAACGGGTCGGCGTGCTCGTCCCACGCCTTCTCCAGCAGCTGCTCGGCCGAGACCACGGTGCCGTTCGCCCGCATCAGCTCCGTCAGGACGGCGAACTCCTTCTTCGCCAACGGGACGAACCGCCCGTTCCTGAAGACCTCCCTGCGCGCCGGGTCCAGCGTGATCCCGGCCCTGCGCAGCACCGGCGGCACCGCCGGTCGCGAGCGCCGTCCCAGCGCCAGGACCCGCGCGGCCAGCTCGGGGAACGCGAACGGCTTCGACAGGTAGTCGTCGGCCCCCAGGGACAGCCCCGTGACCCGGTCGTCGAGCTGGGCGGCGGCGGTCAGCATCAGCACCCGCGCGTCGCGCTCGGACGCCACCAGCTCCCGGCACACGTCGTCGCCGTGCACGCGCGGCAGGTCGCGGTCCAGCACGACCACGTCGTAGTCGTTGACCGCGATCCGTTCCAGCGCCGCCTCGCCGTCATGCGCCAGATCGACCGCGTGCGTCTCCTCGCGCAGCCACTCGGCGATCGCGTCGGCGAGCAGGAGCTCGTCCTCAACCACCAGCACCCGCATCGTGCACCTTTCTTCTGCCTGTGGAACCGAGTGTGGCGTAGCCGGCATTTGCTCCGAATAAGCCGCCGGGGGAAACGCTGAGGAAACAGCGGCCCCTATTGCATCTCCCCTCGAACCACGTTCATTCGATGGAGGAGAACACCATGCGAGGACGAGCTCTCAGCGTATTGGCCCTGGCGCTCACCCTGACCCTGGCCGCCTGCGGTTCGGGCGACGGCGGCGGCTCTGATGTGGCGTCGGTGTCCGGCACCGGCACCCAGGCCGCGGCCAGCGCGAAGCCCAGCGAGGACCCGCAGGATCGCGGTCTCAAATTCGCCCAGTGCATGCGCGAGAACGGCGTCGACGTCCCCGACCCCGAGCCCGGCAAGGGCATCATGATGAAGTTCGACGGCAGCGTCCCTGAGGAGAAGGTCAAGGCGGCCCAGGAGGCGTGCAAGCAGTACGCGCCGACGATGGGCGGGCAGGGCGGCCAGGTCGACCCGAAGAGGGCCGAGGCCCTGCGCAAGGTCGCGCAGTGCATGCGTGACAACGGCGTCGAGTCCTTCCCCGACCCCGAGGGCGGCGGGATGCGCATCACCGGCACGGTCGGCGAGGACCCCGACTTCAAGTCCGCCCAGCAGAAGTGCCAGAAGGAGTTCTCTGAGGCGGGCATGGGAGGCATGTGATGGGGATGGCCACCATCGACGGGAAGGCGGAGCCCGGCTCCCCGCCCTCCCGGCCGCGCCGCCGTCGCGGCCGGGGCAAGGTGGTCGCCGGGCTCCTGATCGCGCTGGCCGCCGCGGGCGGCGGGTTCGTGGCGGTCAACAGCGCCGGCCTGCTGAAGGGCGGTGCCGGCCCCACCCAGACGGCCGCCGCCCTGCCGCCGGCCACCACGACGGTGACCAGGCAGACCCTGAACGACACCAGGGACGCCGACGGCGAACTCGGCTACGGCCCGGTGACCACGGCGGTGAGCAGGAAGCCCGGCACGATCACCTGGCTGCCCGACAGCGGCGCGCAGATCACCCGCGGCCGGTCGCTGTACCGGGTGGACAACCAGCCGGTCATGCTCATGTACGGCGACACGCCCGCCTATCGCGACCTCAAGGCCGGTGTGGAGGGCAAGGACGTCGAGAACCTGGAGCGCAACCTCAAGAAGCTCGGCTACGACGGCTTCACGGTCGACGACGAGTACACCTACGACACGGCCGAGGCCGTCAAGGAGTGGCAGGAGGACCGCGGCCTGGACGAGACGGGCGTGGTCGAGCTGGGCCGGGTCGTCTTCGCCCCCGGCAAGGTGCGGGTGGAGAGCCTGGAGTCCGAGGAGGGCCAGCCGGCCGCGCCGGGGCAGAAGGTCCTGACGTATACCGGCACGTCCAAGGTGATCACGGTCGAGCTGGAGGCCGAGGACCAGCGGATGGCCAAGAAGGGCGCCAAGGTCGAGGTCACGCTGCCGGACGGCAAGAACGTACGGGGCAAGGTCACCGAGGTGGCCACGGTCGTCAAGCCGGGCGAGGGCCAGAACGCCGAACCGGAGACCCGCGTCGAGGCGCTCGTCTCGATCGGCGACTCCAAGTCCGCCAAGGGGCTGGACAAGGCGGCGGTGGACGTGACGTTCACGGCCTCCCAGCGCAAGAACGTGCTGACCGTGCCGATCGCGGCGCTGGTGGCGCTGCGCGAGGGCGGCTACGGCCTGGAGGTCGTCGAAGGGGGCCGGTCCCGCTACATCAAGGTCGAGACGGGGCTGTTCGCCGGGGGACGGGTCGAGGTCAGCGGTGACGGGCTCACCGAGGGCATGGCCGTGGGGATGCCGAAATGACGTACCCCATGATCGAGCTGGCGGACGTGTCCAGGACGTACCCCGGCGACGTGGCGGCGCTGCGGTCGGTGTCGCTGCGCATCGAGCACGGCGAGCTGATCGCCATCGTCGGGCCGTCCGGCTCGGGCAAGTCGACGATGCTCAACGTCGTCGGCACCCTCGACCGGCCCACGTCCGGGACCATCCACATCGACGGGTACGACGTCTCCAAGCTGTCCGACAACCAGCTGTCGGCGCTGCGGGCCACCACGATCGGGTTCGTGTTCCAGTCGTTCCACCTCGCCGCGAAGGTCCCGGCCCTGGACAACGTGGCCGACGGCCTCGTCTACACCGGCCTGAGCCGGTCGGAGCGGCGCCGCCGCGCGGCCGAGGCGCTCGAACGGGTCGGGCTCGGGCACCGGATGGACCACGAGCCGCACGAGCTGTCCGGCGGCGAACGGCAGCGCGTGGCCATCGCCAGGGCGGTGGCGGGCGACCCGCCGCTGCTCCTGGCCGACGAACCGACCGGGGCCCTGGACTCGGTGTCGGGTACGGGGGTGATGGAGCTGCTGCGCGAGCTGAACGCGGCCGGCACCACCATCGTGATCATCACGCACGACCGGGAGATCGCCGCCAGCCTGCCCAGGCAGGTGCGGATGCGCGACGGCCGGATCATCTCCGACACCGCGCGGGTCCCGCTGGAGGTGGTGTGATGGCCGTCTTGGAGGTGGCCCGGCCGAAGTTGTCCCCGGCCAGGATGCGGCCCCGCGACGTGATGCGCGTCGGGGCGGTCGGCCTGCGTACGCGACCGTTGCGGGCCTTCCTGTCGGCGCTCGGCATCGCCATCGGCATCGCGGCCATGGTCAGCGTGGTCGGGCTCTCGTCCTCGTCGGGCGCCGAGCTGGACCGTACGCTCTCCGCGCTCGGCACCAACCTGCTCACGGTCTCGTCCGGCACCACGCTCATGGGCGAGGCCGCGCAGATGCCGAAGGACGCGGAGGCGATGATCGAACGGATCGGCCCCGTCGAGGCGGCCTCGTCGATCGGGCGCGTCGGCGACGCCAAGATCTACCGGTCGGAGCAGATCCCCGAGGCCCAGACCGGCGGCATGACCACGTACGCGGCCCGCCTCGACCTGCCCGCCACCGTCGGCGCGACCCTGCGCGGCGGGACCTGGCTCAACGCCGCCACCGAACGCTACCCGGCCGCCGTGCTCGGCTCCTCCGCCGCCCAGCGGCTCGGCGTCGGCTCGATCGGGCCCGACACGCAGGTCGTGATCGGCGGCGTCCGCTTCGCGGTCGTCGGGGTCATGAACCCGGTGGCGCTCGCCACCGAACTGGACAGCGGCGTCCTGGTCGGCTGGCCGGTGGCGGAGTCCCGGCTGGGCTTCGACGGGCACCCGACCACGCTCTACACCCGCTCGGAGGAGTCCAAGCTGGAGGCCGTCCGCCAGGTGCTGGCCGGCACCGCCAACCCGGAGGCGCCCAACGAGGTGGACGTCTCCCGCCCGTCCGACGCCCTGGCCGCCAAGCAGGCGACCAGCCAGGCGTTCGCCAACCTCCTGTTGGGGGTGGGGGCCGTGGCGCTGCTGGTGGGCGGGGTGGGGGTGGCCAACACGATGGTCATCTCGGTGCTGGAACGCCGCGCCGAAATCGGCCTCCGCCGCTCGCTCGGGGCCACCCGGGGGCAGATCCGCACCCAGTTCCTCGCGGAGTCGCTGCTGTTGTCGGGCCTGGGCGGGGGAGGGGGGATCCTCCTGGGGACGGGGGTCACGATGGGGTACGCGCTGTACAGCGGCTGGCCCTCCGTGGTCCCGGCCTGGGCCACCGGTGGCGGCCTGGCCGCCACCCTCGCCATCGGCGCCGCCGCCGGCCTCTACCCGGCCATCCGCGCCTCCCGCCTCTCCCCGACCGAGGCCCTGTCCACCCCTTGACCTCCCACACCCGGGCCCGACCCTCGTCGGGCCCATCTGGCCAGGGGGTGCGCCTGCGGCCATGCGGTTGCGGCAACGCCAGGCACCCACCTCCGGCCGACGACACGCCTACGGTGGTGAGTCGGTTGTGTAGCAGGTTGTCTTGCCGGTGACGCGCACGCCGGGCCTGTCGCCGGACAGCACGGTCAGCTCGAACGTCAGCCGAGTCTCAGGATTGCGCAACACCGAAACATCCTGATCCCCATCCCGCAGATCCAGATCATCGACCACCCTGTCGTACCCCATCGCCTGGAGCCGGGCGAGCAGCCCGGTGGAGGCGGAGGCGAGGTCGCTCTCGGCGCGGAAGTAGCGCCGCACCTGACCGGGCACGCACGAATCGTCCTCCACCGGCGCCTCCGGCGACAGGCGGAGGCCGGCGGCGCTGAGCAGGGCGCTGCCGTCGGAGTCGAGTCGCCGGGCGGCGTCTTCGAGGGTGGGGAGTTCGGAGGCCGCCGTGCAGGCCGTCATCGCCGCGACGCAGAGGAGCGCCGCGGATAAGCCGTGACGGCAGGCGCGCACGATCGGACCATATCCGAGATCGCCCAGGGTCACCGGCAAAAGGCGGAAAACATCACCGGAGCCGGGTGCGGCCGCCGCGGAGGCGGGCGAGCAGGCCCAGGTCGTTCGCGCAGGCGCCGAGGCCGAGGGCCACGCACTCCAGGGGCCGTTCCGCCTGCCGTACCGGCATGCCCAGGGACTCCCGCAGCCGCGGCGCGAGGCCCGCGAGCAGCGCGCCGCCCCCCACCAGCACCGTGCCGCGCTCCCCGAGGTCGGCGGTCAGTTCGGCGGGGCAGCGTTCGACGGTCTCCATCGCCGCCCACACGATGGACTCGATCGCCGGAGCCGCCGCCTCCCGGATCCGCTCCGTGGGCAGCCGTACGGCGTGCTCGTGGCCGGTTTCCGGGTTCCGCGTGCGTACGGTCACGTCTTCCTGCGACGAGTTCCCGCCGGCGTGGCGCTTGGCCGTCTCCGCCTCGTGTTCGTCGAGGGTGTGGCCGTGCTCGTGTTCGACCAGGCGGGCGATGGCCCGGTTCACGGCCCGGCCGCCGCTGGGGACCGCCGTCGTGGCCACGGCCTCCCCTCCGGAGAGCACGGCGATCCTGGCGGAGTCGCGCCCGACGTCGATGACCATGCCTCCCACGTAGTCACCGACCGGCAGGCCCGCGCCGAGCGCCGCGGCGAGCGAGTGCGGGATCAGCACGATCTGCCTGGCCTCCGCCTCGTACGCCACGTCGCGCAGCGCGGCCCGCTCGATCGGCGTGGCCCCGTCGGGCAGCGCCATGACCAGGCGCGGCCTGGCGAGCGGACGCCGCTGAACCTTGCTCAGGAAGTGCCTGACCATCCGCCGGGCGAGGTCGCCGTCGGCCGGCAGGCCGCCGCTGACCGGCCAGCATGTCTCGTCGCCCGTGGCGTCCGCGCCGTACCCGATGATCTTGCCGGTACGGGCGTCGATCGTCACCGCGGAGGGTTCGTCGAGCACGATGCCCTTGCCCCTGACGTAGATCCGCGTGCGGGCGCCCCCGAGGTCCACCGCCAGGTCGCGGCCGAGGAGACTCATGACAGGACTGAGGGCTTGGCGGTCGTGGCGGGCATGCCGGGTCTATTTCCTGGGCCGTTCCAACCCAACACCAGGAACGGAGTGGTTCCCCTTTACCTGAACGGGCGGGCTCAGCCGCTCCTGAGGGCCTGGTGGCGCTGGTGGTGATGCCGGGCAGGCGGCTGGAGGCGCTCGCCACGCCGCAGGCGAGGGTTGAGGCCAGTTTCGCGTCATAAGCGGCGCCGTGCGAAGCTGTGATAGTCCCCAACACCATGGAGGTCCTCATGGCGGATACACCGGAGCCGGAAGTCGGCGAGACTCCCGAGGACGAGATGAAGCGCAAGTTCCGCGAGGCGCTGGAGCGCAAGCGTAACCAGCACGCGGACTCGGGCGCCGGTGGCAAGGGCGGCGACCCATCGAAGATCCACGGGGCGCACGGTCCGGCTGCGAGTAAAAGATCGTTCAGGCGCAAGAGCGGCGGCTGAGGCCGGGAATTTCCAGGGGGTACGGCAATGCCGTGCCCCCTTTCCTATTGTCAAGGCAGGTAGATCTTTAGCCCGATTCATGACGAAGTGTTTGTGTTTGTCCGGAATACGTGGTTAGAGTGTTGGCCACTTACCAGCCGGTGGCGTGGACCTTACCCAGAAGGGACCAGCCGGCTGGCGCCGAATCCCGATCACTCGGGAACCGGGGACCCACCTCCCTGGGGTGAATCCGACTTTGCGTCGGTAGGGCAGCTCCACGCCCGAACCCGTCAGCTAACCCGGTAGGCGAGATGGAGAGGACATATGCATTACATGAATGATCACGTAGAACACCCCAACCGCGTGATGACGACCGCCTTCTGAGCGGCCCCTTCTCCAGGCTTGTTTCGCGCTCCGCGTAGCTTTCCCCCCGTCAGGTGCTTTGTCCTGCTACGCCCTTTTTCAAGCGAGCGCAACCTCCCTGCCCCCTCGCGAAGGACTTTACTTTTCATGTCTGCACGTTTTGGCCTGCGTACCCTCGCTCTGCTCACCGCCTCCGCCGTCAGCGCTCTCACGATCGCCTGCACCGCGGCCCGCGCCGACTCCAACACGGATGAGAAGGTCCTGCTCAAGGGCTCGACCACGGCCTCGTACTTCTGGGACGACGCCTCGGGCCGCGCCGGGGACACCGGCCTGCCCGCCAGCGGCAAGCCCATGCAGAAAGGCCTGGCCGCCAGCCCGAGCTGGCCGCTCATGACCGAGGGCTACGTGATCCACGACGGCAAGAAACTACCCTTCTTCGTCGGCGACCGCGGCCCGGGCGTGCCCTCCAACAACGGGGTCATGCTGGACCTGGACGGCAAGACGTTCGCGGAGCTGACCGGCGGCACGTTCAACACCGACACGCTCGGCGTCGACGGCATCGGCGGCCAGGGGCACATCAAGGTCGACTACGTCATCACCAAGTGGGGCGACGGGCCCGGCAAGAAGAACTACCCGGTGCCGTTCTCGACCCGCGCCTGGTCCGAGCACGACGACAATCCGGCCGAGCCCCCCGCGGGCGGCGTGGCCGTGCCTCCGGCGCGCGAGGCCGGAGAGTGGAGCGCCGGCGCGGGCGCCGTCGTGGCCAGCGCCGTGGCCGTGGCGGGAGGCGGAGTGGCGCTCGCCAGTGAGCGCATCCGCAACCTCCTCATGGGCTGAGCTTTACGGACCCCGGACCAGAATGTCATTCTGGTCTTCGTGACCATCCGCGCGGCCGCGAACGGCATCGAAATCGCCTACGAGAGCTTCGGCTCGCACGACGGGCGCCCTCTGCTCCTCATCATGGGGCTCGGTGCCCAGCTCATCCACTGGGATGAAGGGCTCTGCGAGCTGCTGGCGGACCAGGGACATCACGTCGTACGGTTCGACAACCGCGACGCCGGTCTGTCCACGCACTTCCACGACAAGGGCGTCCCCGCTGCGGGGGCGCCTTCGCCATATCTGCTGGACGACCTGGCCGACGACACGGCCGGACTCATGGACGCGCTGGGCTGGCCCGCCGCCCACGTGGTCGGGGCGTCGATGGGCGGCATGATCGCCCAGGCACTGGCCATCCGCCACCCGGACCGGGTGCTGACCCTGACCTCGATCATGTCCACGCCCGGCCCCTCGGTGGCCCCGCCCACGGACGCCGCGCTCGCCGCCCTCATGACCAGGCCCCCCGCCGACCGCGAGGCGGTCCTGGCCCAGGCGGTGCGGACCTGGTCGGTCATCGGCTCGCCCGGATACGAGCTGGACCGCGAGCGGATCACCACGCTGGCCGGACTCGCGTTCGACCGCTGCTTCGACCCCGACGGGACGGCCCGGCAGCTGGCCGCCGTCATGGCCTCGGGCGACCGCACGGCGGGGCTCGCCGGCGTGGGGGTGCCCGCGCTGGTGCTGCACGGGGAGGCGGACCAGCTCATCCCGGTCGCGGGCGGGCAGGCCACGGCCACGGCCATCCCGGGCGCCCGGCTGGTGACCTACCCGGGCATGGGCCACGACCTGCCGCGCCCGCTCTGGCCCTCCGTCGTACAGGAGATCGCCAAGCTCACCGCCGCCTAGCCGAAGTGGGCACGGGTCTCCGCGAACGCCTGGTCCGTGCCCTCCAGCGCCCTGGCCACGTCCGCCTCCGTGTGCGCGGCCGACATGAACCAGTTGTGCCACGGGTGCAGGTAGACCCCGTGCCGCAGGCAGGCGTCGCTCCACCACATCGCGACGGACAGGTCGGCGTCCCCGTCGAAGCTGAGCCACGGGATCGTGACGGGGCCGGTCTGGTTCACCACGAACCCGTGGGACTTGGCCTGCGCGTAGAGCCCCTCGCGGAGCTGCGTGCCCGCCCGTTCCATGGCGCCGATGCCGTCGGTGTCGCGCAGCGTCTCGATGGTCGCCTTGGCCGCCGCCATGGCGACCGCCGAGAACCAGAACGACCCCGTCGAGTACAGCGTCTGCGCCGGTCCGCGCAGCGCGTCCGTGCCGGTGACGGCGGCGATCGGGTAGCCGTTCGCCATGGCCTTCGACCAGGCGGTCAGGTCGGGCCGCACGCCGTACGGCTCCCAGGACCCGCGCAGGTCGACCCGGAACCCGGCCCGCACGTCGTCGATCACCAGCGCGGCCCCGAGCCGGTCGGCCAGGGCGCGGGCGCCCCGGGCGAAGGCGGGCTCCACCAGCTCCTGGTCCTCGAACGAGTCGTGCTTGAACGGCGTCACGATGATCGCCGCCACGTCGCCCTCCACGGTCGCCGCCGCGGCCTCCAGCGACGTCAGTGAGTTGTACGTGAACTCCACCAGGTCCGCCCGCTCGTTGGGCGTCGTGCCCGCCAGGGAGGGCGTGCACCAGGGGTCGGCCCCGTGGTAGGCGCCGTGCGCCATCAGGACCTTGGTCCGCCCGGTGGCGGCGCGGGCGACCATGAGCGCCTGCGTGGTGGCGTCGGTGCCGTTCTTGGAGAACATCGCCCAGTCGGCGCTGGGCACGGTGTCCACGAGCAGCTCGGCCAGCTCCACCATGATCGGGCCGGGGCCGTTGAGGCAGTCGCCGAGCGCGGCCTGCCGGGCGGCGGCCTCCTCCACGCGGGGGTGGCGGTGGCCGAGCACGACCGGGCCCCAGCTGCACATGAAGTCGATGTACTCGCGCCCGTCCACGTCCCACTGGCGGCAGCCCTCGCCGCGCTCGAAGAACTGCGGGAATCCGGGGGCGAAGAGGGCGGCGTTCAGGTGCCCGTACATGCCGCCGGGGACGACCTTCAGGGCGCGCTGACGGAGTTCTGCGTCGGTCATCCGAGGATCCTTAGAGTCGAGTCGAGGTCGGTGAGGCCGGCGTCGGAGCCGAGCCCCGTGGCGACGTGGGCGGCGGCGGCCGTGCCCCAGCGGGCCGCGGTCAGCACGTCCTGCCCGTGTAGGAGCCCCGTCAGGAACCCTGCGCAGTACGCGTCCCCGCAGCCGGTCGTGTCCGCGACGTCCACCTTGAGTGCGGGCACCGTCTCCGCTCCCTCCGGGGTGACCACGAGGCTGCCCGCGGCGCCCAGCGTGACGAGCACGCCGCGCGGCCCGTCGGCCAGCAGGGTCCGGGCGGCCTCGTGGACGTCGGAGGCGCCGGCCATGAGAAGGGCCTGCGACTCGTTCGGCAGCACGTAGTCCACGTGCGGCAGGAAAGCGCGGGCCATTCCCAATAAGTCGGGCAGCTCCGAAAGGAGGTCCATGGTGACGAGGGTGCCGGACGCGCGTACCTCGTCCAGGAGGGCGAAGAACGCCGGATCTCCGAGGCCGAACGTGACGTCCATCCCGCCCAGGTGGATCGCCCGCACGCCGCGCAGGACGCCGGGGTCCAGGTCCGCGTACGTCACGCCGAGGTTCGCCCCCGGCACGTGGAAGCTGGGCCGCCCGCCGTCGGGCCTGATGGGCAGGATCGACGCGGCCGTCTGCTCGCCCGCCCGGCGCACGAGTCGCGAGACGTCGACGCCGCGCTTGGTGAGCACCGCCACCAGGAAGTCGCCCAGCTCGTCATCGCCGGCGGCTCCCATGGTGACCACGGAGTTGCCCAGCTTGACCAGATCGACGGCGGTCCCGGCGGCGGCGCCGGCGGCGGTGAGGCGGATCTGGTCCACCAGTACGGTGTCCTGGCCCTCGGGGATGTGATCGATGGGCCTGGCGAGAATGTCGACGATGTGGACGCCGACGGTGGCGACGGTCATAGTCTAAATAGACAGACGTCCGAATAAAAAGTCAATGGAGGAGCCGATGCCCAAGATCGTCGATCACGACGAGCGCAGGCGCGAGGTCCTGTCAGCCGCCCGCCGGGTGATCGTCAGGGACGGCATCGACGCCGCCACCACGCGGGCCATCGCCAAGGAGGCCGGATACTCCAACGGCGTGCTCGCCCACTACTTCGCCGACAAGGACGAGATCCTGCTGTCGGCGCTGCGCCAGTCGCACCAGCGCATCCGCGACCGGCTGACCCGCAAGGTCGAGGGCGTGACGGGGCTGGCCGCGCTGCGCGAGCTGCTGCTGGACAACCTGCCGCTGGACGCCGAGCGCACCCAGGAGTCGCGCCTGGAGGTCAGCTTCTGGAGCCGCAGCCTGGCCTCGGAGCGCCTGGCCGAGGTCCAGCGCACCGAGGCGGACGAGCTGCGCGCCGTCGTACGCGACCTGCTGGCCCAGGCCCGCGCGGCCGGTGAGCTGCGCACCGACGACAACCTGGACGACCTGACCGAGCACCTCCTCGCCCTGGTGGACGGCCTCAGCCTGCACCTGCTCCTCTACCCGGGCCGGCTCAGGCGCGTCGACATCGAGCGGCTCATGCTCCAGGCGCTTGATCGTCTGTAGCGGCGCGATTGCTGGAATTCGGACGACCGACTACATTGCCAGCACATGAGCCTGCGCGAGCAGTTGTGCGAGTACGGCCGGCGCGCGGTCGAGCTCGGCCTGGTCATCGGCACGTCCGGCAACCTGAGCGTGCGCGAGGGGGATCTCGTCGCGGTCACCCCCTCGGGGGCGGCGCTCGACCGGCTGACCCCGGAGATGTGCCCCGTCGTGGACGTCGACGGCTACCTCGTCGAGGGCGAGCTGCAGCCGTCCAGCGAGACCCCCATGCACCTGGCCGTCTACGCGACCACGGACGCCCGGGCCATCGTGCACACGCACTCGGTGTTCGGCACGATCGTGGCCACCACGATGACCGAGCTCCCGCCCGTGCACTACAACGCGCTGATCCTCGGCGGGGTGGTCAAGGTGGCCGAGTACGCCACGTACGGCACGCCCGAGCTGGCCGCCAACGTCCGCGCGGCGATGGAGGGCAAGAAGGCCGCCCTCATGGCCAACCACGGCGGCGTGACCGTCGGGGCGACGCTGGAGGAGGCGTTCGAGGCCACCCGGCTGCTGGAGTGGCTGTGCGAGGTGTACGTCAGGGGGCTCAGCGTGGGCAAGCCCACGATCCTCACGAACGAGCAGCTCGACGCGGTGGTCGAGCGCGCGCTGAACCCCCCGGCGTTCCCGCGCCGCCTATGAGAGCGCTGCCTATGAGAGCGCCGCCTGCTCGGCCAGGCCCAGCGGCAGCCCGCCCGACCCGGCGATCCGGTCGTGGAACTCCTTCAGCGACCCCTGGAACGACTCCCGGACGCGGTCGATCTCGATCGCGCCGGTGAGGTAGGAAGGCGCCTGCGTGGGCCACGCGCAGTAGCGGTTCACCTCGCCCTGAGCGGTGCCCGGCGACAGCGACGCCCTGGTCGCCATGAACGTCTCCGCCTCCTCGATCGACATGTCCTCGCAGTGCAGCGCCGTGTCCACGACGATCCTGGCGGCCCGGAAGATCCGGCAGTCCAGGTGGGCCAGCTCGGTGGCGGGCGTGTCGAAGTAGCCCTGCTCGTGCAGGAGCTTCTCGACGTACAGGGCCCAGCCCTCGGTGAAGTACGGGGTGCGGAAGACCTTCCTGACGGTACGCGGATTGCCCGCCATGTACGACAGGTGCCAGTGATGCCCCGGGTAGGCCTCGTGCACGGCGATCGAGGGCATCTGGGCCCGCGAGTTCGTCCGCAGGCGCTGGCGTACCTGCTCGGGGGTGAAGCCGTCGGGCGTGTAGGGGACGAAGAAGACGCCCTTGCGCGAGGCGCTCAGCGGGGGAGGCGAGAGGTAGTGGGCGACGGACAGGACGGGACGGGTGTACTCGGCGGAGGGGAGCACGTCGCACTCCTCGCCCTCGGCGAACGTGACCAGGTCCCGCTCCCGCACGAACTCCCTGGCCCGCTGGGTCTCGGCCGCGTACTCGGCCCGCATGTCGGCCAGCGTCGGCGGATGGTCGTCCATGAGGAACTCCATCGCCGCCCGCCAGTCCTCGCCGCCGTTGACCCGCAGCGCCACCTGGCGCATCCGCGCGTCCAGCTCGGCCCAGGCGGCCTTGCCCTTCTCGTGCAGCTCGGCGGCGCCGTAGCCGAGCATCTCGCGGTCGCGCAGCAGTGTGGAGTAGAGCTTCTCGCCCATCCGCCAGGTGCCGCCGCACTCGAAGCCCTCAAGGAAGGCGACCAGCTCGTCGAACGCCCGCGCCGCCGGTTCGGCGGCCTCGGCCAGCCGGGCGGCCAGGTCGGGGTCCTGGACCATGGACGGGATCGTCCGGGTGAGGAAGTTGCGGCCGGTGCGCGCCTGGCCGAGCCCGCGCTTGACCAGCAGCGGGGCGGCCAGCTCGGGGTCGAGGTTGGCACGGCAGGCGGCCAGCACGCCGGGCACCTCGGCCAGCCGGGAGACGGCCGACGACACCAGCTCGGGCTCCGGCTTGAGGCGCCGCTGGAACGGCGCGTACATGGAGGAGAAGATCGCGGAGAGGTAGATGGCCGGGTCGCGCCGCCACTCGGGCCAGGCGGCGAGCGCGATCGAGCCTCTCAGCTGGGAGAGGACCAGGTCTCTGTCGATGGCGTCGTCCAGGGTGGCGGCCTCGATGCCGGAGAGTCGGTCGAGCCAGCGGGCCTCCTCCCGCTCGCGGGCGGTCCAGGCGGAGGCGGTGAAGTCGCCGAGGGTGTGATCGTAACCGTCGGCCCCTAATGAGCTGGCCACGACGGGACGGTCAGAAAAGTACCACTTGAGAAACTCGTCCACCGATGCACCATATCCTGTGGAAATGCCCCTGCAGATCACTGGCGCGCTAGGCGACCCTGACCTGATCCGCCTCCCCTGGGAGGTCCCCCTCCAAGACTGGCCGCAGTACCATCTCGTCGATCTGCCGCGCGGAATATCCCGGCACGTGGTGCGCTTCGCCCGGCTGTCCGGCAAGGTGTACGCGATCAAGGAGATCAGCGAACGGTACGCCAAGCGCGAGTACCAGTTGCTGTGGGATCTGGCCCGGCTCGACGCGCCCGCCGTGGAGCCCGTCGCGTACGTCACCGGCCGCGAGGAAGGGCTGGACGCGGCGCTGATCACCCGGCACCTGCAGTTCTCGCTCCCGTACCGCGCCGTCATGTCGGGCACGCTGCGGCCCGACACGCTCACCCGCCTGCTGGACGCGCTGGCCGTGCTCTTGGTGCGACTGCACCTGAACGGGTTCTACTGGGGCGACTGCTCGCTGTCCAACACGCTGTTCCGCAGGGACGCGGGGGCCTTCGCCGCGTACCTGGTGGACGCCGAGACCGGCGAGATGCACCCGATGATCAGCGAGGGCCAGCGGCTGGCCGACATCGACACCGCCCACATGAACATCTTCGGCGAGATGCTCGACCTGGAGGCCGGCGGGCTGCTGCACCCGTCCATCGACCCCATGGAGACCGCCGAGGACATCGTCACCCGCTACCACCGCCTGTGGGACGAGATCACCCAGAGCGAGATCATCGAGGAGGTCGACTGGCACCGCGTGGAGCAGCGGATCCGGCGGCTGAACCTGCTCGGCTTCGACGTGGCCGAGATGATGGTGCGGCGCAAGGTCGGCACCGGGCGGCTCATCGTCCGGCCCAAGGTCGTGGACTCCGGGCACCACCAGCGGCGGCTGCTCCGGCTGACCGGGCTCGACGTGGAGGAGAACCAGGCGCGGCGGCTGCTCAACGACCTCGACGGGTTCAGGGTGGCCAAGGGGCTGCGGCACGAGGACGAGGCCATCGTGGCGCACCAGTGGCTGGCGGAGGTGTTCCAGCCGACGGTCGAGGCCATCCCCGCGGAGCTGCGCGGCAAGCTGGAGCCCGCGCAGCTCTTCCACGAGATACTCGACCACCGCTGGTACCTGTCCGAGGAGACGGGCGCTGACGTGGGGCTGGCCGCGGCCGTGCAGTCGTACGTGGACAACGTGCTCGTCCACAAGCCCGACGAGAAGGCGCTGCTCCCGGAGGAGGCCGCTCAGTAGGCGACGGTGATCCGCCTGCGCGGATGCAGGTCCTTCTCGAGCTCGTCGGCGATGGCGACCGCGTAGTCCTCGGCCGAGATGAAGCTGCGGCCCTCGGCGTCGGCCAGCAGCGTGTCGCCGCCGATGCGGTAGACGCCGGTGCGCTCGCCCGGCGCGATCTCCGCGGCCGGTGAGATGTACGTCCAGTCCAGGTCCTCGACCTCCCGATAGAGACCGAGGGCCGACCTCTGGGCCTTGGACTCCTTTTTGTAGATCTCCGGGAAGTCGGGCGTGTCGACCAGGTCCTGTCCCGGCGCGACCTGGAGGCTGCCGGCGCCGCCCACGACGATGAGCCTGAGCACGCCGGCCGCGCGCACGCCCTCGATGAGCGCGCGGTTGGCCTCCATGAACGGCGGCTCGGGCTCGGTGCCGTCGCGCGGCGGGGCGATGGCGGAGACGACGGCGTCGTGGCCCTCGGCCAGGGTGGCGGCGTCGTGGACGTCACCCTTGACGGGACCCTTGCGGCTGACGGCGGTCACCTGGTGGCCGCGATTCGCCAGCTCGGCGGCTATGCGCTGGCCGATCATGCCGGTCGCGCCAAAGAGCAGGATCTTCATGCGAGCCAGAGTATCCATCGGATACTGGTTACTTCATCGTGCCATAGGTACCTCATGGTTACCGAGCCGCCGCCGGCTCGGCACTTGCCGCCCGTGTCCCCGTCCACGATGCTGTGGCCAGGCGAGGCGATCACGGCAAGGTCACGTCTCGATTGCGCCCCCTTGACGCGCGTCGGCGGCCGTCCGTACCTTCGGGCAAACGTTTAGGAAACTTTCCTAATTCGGGAGCCCCCCATGACCCATCCAGGCGAGATCACTCGGCGTCAGATGCTGCGCCGCCTCGGCATGACCGCCTTCGTCGCCGGCCCCGGAGCGGGCCTCCTGAGCGCCTGCGCCACGGCCGGCACAGGAGGCGAGCCGTCGGCCGCCCCCAGCATCACCGCCTCCGCCGACCCCAAGAACCCGTTCGGCGTCGACCCCAAGAAGCCGCTGGAGGTGGTCATCTTCAGCGGCGGGTACGGCGACGCCTACGCCAAGGACCTGCACGAGCAGCTCTACAAGAAGGAGTTCCCCGGCGTGCTGGTCAAGCACACCGCCACCCAGCAGATCGGCACCCAGCTACGCCCGCGCTTCGTCGGCGGCGACGCGCCCGACGTGCTCAACAACTCCGGCCCCGACTCGATGGACCTGGCCGCGCTGGCCGCCGAGAACCACCTCGCCGACCTTACCGTGCTCTTCGACGCCCCGTCGATCGACGACCCGGCCAAGAAGATCCGCGATACCGTCACCCCGGCCGTGATCGACAACGCCAAGATCAACGGCAAGGACCTCGTCCTCAACTACACCGTCTCCCACCGCGCGCTCTGGTACAACGCCAAGCTGTTCGCGTCCAAGGGGTGGTCGCTACCGAAGACGTGGGCCGAGTTCACGGCGCTCGGGGACGCGGCCAAGCAGGAAGGCATCCTGCTCTTCGCCTATCCGGGGCAGAAGGGCCCGTACTACCAGCTCTGGAACGTCCTCTACACGGCCGCCAAGATCGGCGGGAACCAGGTCATCATCGACATCGACAACCTGGTCGACAACGCCTGGAACGCCGAGCCGATGAAGCAGGCGGTCACGGCCTGGGTGGACATCCAGCAGAAATATGGCGACAAAGCGTACTTCGGCCTCGATCACACCCAGACCCAGGTCAAGCAGCTCCAGAACAAGCTGCTCTTCTACCCCGTGGGCTCCTGGATCGAGAACGAGATGGCCAAGGACAAGCCCGACGACTTCGAATACGCCATCGCCCCCATTCCCGACGTCACCGCCGCCGACAAGATGCCGTACGGCGCCATCCAGGTCGGCGTCGGCGAGAACTTCGTCGTCGCGGCCAAGGGCAAGAATCCCCAGGGCGGCCTCGAATACCTGCGCATCATGCTGTCCAAGGAAGGCGCGCGCGGATTCACCGAGAAGACCGAGAACCTCACCGTGGTGAACGGCGCCGCCACCGGACTCGACCTGCCCGCCGGCCTGATGAGCGCCGCCAGGGCCCAGGACGCGGCCGGCCAGAACATCATCACCGACGCGCGTTTCGAGGGCTGGTACAAGGAGCTGTTCGACTACGGCACCCAGCAGATCAACGTGGTCATGGCCGGGCGCGTCACCCCGGAGAGGTTCTGCGCGAACATGCAGAAGAAGGCCGACGAGATCAAGAAGGACGACGCGGTCGCCAAGCAGACGCGGAGCCAGTGAGCAGATGGAGCGGCTGCGCAAGTACGGGTTCGTCGCCGGATTCCTCGCCGTCCCCCTGGCGCTCTATTCGGTCTTCGTCATCAGCCCCTACGTCCAGGCGTTCCAGCTCTCCCTGACGAGCTGGAACGGATACAGCTCGATCGTGCGGTACGTGGGGCTGGACAACTTCGGCCGGCTGTTCGACGACGAGGTGTTCTGGCAGGCCCTGCGCAACCACGGGATCATGCTGCTCGTGCTGCCGATCGCGACGATCGTCATCGCGCTGTTCCTGTCGTTCCTGCTGAACCTGGGCGGCGGCACGCGCGGCGCGGGCATGAGCGGGGTCTGGGGGTCGACGTTCTACCGGGTGGTGTTCTTCTTCCCCCAGGTCCTGGCCGTGGCCGTGGTGGGCGTGCTCTTCCAGGCGGTCTACCGCCCCGACGCGGACGGTGTCATCAACGGCGTGCTCGCCAGGTTCGGCGCCGGGCCCGTCGGCTGGCTCACCGAGCCTGGCCTGGCCCTCTGGTCGATCATCGCGGTGATGATCTGGCAGGGCGTCGGCTTCTACGTGGTGCTGTTCTCGGCGGGGATGGCGGCCATCCCCAAGGACTATTTCGAGGCCGCCGCGCTCGACGGCGCCGGACGCGTGCGGCTGTTCTTCTCGATCACGCTGCCGCTGCTGCGCGACACCATCCAGGTCGGCTGGATCTATCTGGGGATCGCGGCCTTCGACGGATTCGCCTTGGTGCAGGTGCTGGCGGGCGACAAAGGCGAGCCCGACGGCGCCACGACCATTCTCCCCGTCACCATCTACAAGACGGCCTTCGCCTACAACAAGGTCGGATACGCGTCCGCGATGGGCGTGGCGCTGTTCTTCCTCACCGTGACGTTCGCCGTGCTGACATTGCGTACGACCAGGCGTGAAAGGGTTGAGCTCTAGAGATGGCCAGAAACCGGCCCAGGCCAGGGCCCGGCGTGCTCAACGGGCTCTCGCACGTGGCGCTGGCCGTGTGGGCGCTGCTGATCATCCTGCCGCTGCTGTGGACGTTCCTGGCGTCGTTCAAGAACAACACCGAGATCTTCGGCGACCCGCTGCAGCTCCCGGGGGCGCTGCGGCTGGACTCGTGGGGCCGGGCCTGGGACAAGGCGCACATCGGGCAGTACATGCTCAACACCGTCATCGTCGTCTTCTTCGGCACGGCGGGCACGATGTTGTTCGGGTCGATGGCGGCGTATGTGCTGGCTCGCTACCGGTTCATCGGGAACAAGCTGATCTACTACTACTTCGTGGCCGGGCTGGCGTTTCCGGTGTTCCTGGCCCTGGGGCCGCTCTTCTTCGTCGTCAAGCAGTTCGGCCTGCTGAACTCACATTTCGGCCTCATCCTCGTGTATATCGCCTATTCGCTCCCGTTCACCGTCTTCTTTTTGGCGGCATTTTTCCGGACTCTGCCGGAAACTGTCGCCGAGGCGGCCATGATCGACGGCGCCTCGCACACCCGGACGTTCTTCCAGATCATGGTGCCCATGGCCCGGCCCGGCCTGATCAGCATCACCATCTTCAACGTCCTCGGCCAGTGGAACCAGTATCTGCTGCCCCTCGTGCTCCTGGCCGGCGACCCGGACAAATGGGTGCTCACCCAGGGCATCGCCAAGATCTCCACCCTGGCCGGGTACGAGGCGGACTGGCCGGGCCTGTTCGCCGCGCTGAGCATGACGATCCTGCCGGTCATGGTCGTCTACATCATCTTCCAACGCCAGATCCAGTCCGGGCTCGGCTCGGGGGCGCTGAAGTAACGTGGCGCCATGAGCGAGAACCTGCCCGAATGGCGGCGCGAGGGCGACGAGATCCGGCGCACGATCGAGGCGCCCGACTTCCCCACGGCCATCCGCATCGTGGACGAGATCGCGGTGCGGGCCGAGGAGCTCAACCACCACCCCGACATCGACATCCGCTGGCGTACTCTCCACCTGGCCCTCACCACCCACGACGCGGGCGGGCTCACCGACCTCGACTTCACGCTGGCCGCGATCATCGACGACATCGCGGCGAAACGCGGCGCCTAACCGCCAAATACTCACCGTAGCAGTGCTGTCACTCGTTAGAGTGGGTGCCCTCCCAGGGCCCTCCTGTCGTAGGGGCTCGAACCATGGAGGGTCTCATGCGCGTGCCCGCACTCCTGCTCATCATGCTCACCGCAGCCTGCGCGGGCCCGCCCGCCCCGCTCCAGCAGGTCATGGGGCCCAGTGAGGGGCCCACGGGCGGGGCGATCAGGCTGGCGGGCGAGGGGGAGTTCACCGCCTCCGACACCTCGGCCATCGCCTACGACCGCAAGCTGGCCCCGAAGGGGGCCCAGGGCAGCGCCCACGTCGAGTCGGCCGACGGCAAGACCCGCACGACCCTCGTCGTCGAGGGCCTGCTCCCCAACCGCCACTACGGCGCCCACCTCCACGACAAGCCGTGCGGCAAGAAGCCAGAGGAGGCGGGGCCGCACTACCAGCACACGGCCGGCGAGGTCAGCGCGGCCAGTGAGGTCTGGCTCGACTTCACCACCGACGGAGAGGGCGCGGGCCGCTCGACCGCCCGCAACGACTGGGTCCTCGACCCGGCCAAGCTGCCCGGCTCGCTCGTCATCCACGCCAAGGCCACCAAGACCTCGGGTCCGGAGGTGGGCACGGCGGGGGACCGCGTGGCCTGCTTGACCCTGAAAAAGGTGTCGTAATCCCCCTGCCGCGGGCATAATTACACAATTACATAGCGGAAGGTGTAGTTGTGACCCAGTGGCAGCCACCCAGATTACGGCTGTTCGAAGACGCGCATCGCAGGGCCACCTGGCTGGAGCTCCTGTACGACCTCGTCTTCGTCGTGGCCGTCGCCGAACTGGCCGGCGTGCTCCCCACGAGCCTGCCGGCATTCGTGGGCCTGTTCGTACCGATCTGGTGGGCCTGGCTGGGCTACGTTTTCTACGCCAACAGGTTCGACACCGACGACGTCAGCCACCGGTTGCTCGCGCTGCCGCAGATCCTGGCCGTGGCGATCATGGCGGCGAGCGTGAGCGACATCGAGCAGCGTTCCGGGCTTTTCGCCATCGCGTACGTGGTGGTCAGGGTGCTGCTCATCGTGGCCTATGTCCGCGCCGGTCGCCACGTGCCCGAGGCCAAGCCCCTGACGACCCGCTATGCCATCGGGTTCACGGTGGCGGCGCTCATCTGGCTGGCCTCGCTCGCCGTCGAGCCGCCCCAGCGCTACGCGTTCTGGGCCGTCGCCATCGCGATCGACCTCGTCACACCCCTGCTGACCAGGCGGCACCAGGGCAGGCTGCCGCCGCAGACCGAGCACCTGCCGGAGCGCTTCGGCCTGTTCGTGGTGATCGTCCTGGGCGAGGTCGTGGCGGCGGTCGTCCTCGGGCTGAAGGGCCACGACGTGACGCCGGGCACGCTGCTGGTCGCCCTGGCCGGGGTGGCGGTCGCGATGGGCTTCTGGTGGCTCTACTTCGGCCACACCGACGAGTCCGTCGTCCTGCGGACCCGGCTGGCCGGGCAGGTGTGGGTCTACTCGCACCTGCCGCTCTCGCTGGGCCTGGTGGCGTTCGGGATCGGGATCGAACACGCGATCATGGAGCCGTCCTCGTCGAGCTGGTCCTTCGGGCTGCCCGCCGCCGTGGTGCTCGCCGTGCTCGGCCTGCAACACCTGTGCTCGTCCGACCGGCGGGCGGGCGCCATCCGCCTCGGCGCGGCGGTGCTCACGCTCGCCGCCTCGGCGCTTCCCGTGGCCGCCGCGCTGCCGCTGATCCTCCTGTGCGCGGCGGCGCAGGTGGCGTACGACCTGTTCCGCCCGCAGCCGGAAGGTGCCGCATGACCGCCAAGGACCTGTTCGACCGCCAGCTCGCCGCCATCGCCGACCGCGACCTGGAGGCCCTGCTGGGCCAGTACCACGACGAGGCCACGGTCGTCCGCTTCGACCGGGTCGCCCGGGGCCCCGCCGAGATCAGGGAGCTGTTCGCCGCGTACCTCTCGGCGGAGCCCAAGGTGGACGAGATCATCTCGATGCGGACGACCGACGACGTGATCTTCTACCACGCCCTGATGACGGTCGCCGGGAACCGCGTCACCACGTACGGAACCCTGGTGATCAGGGACGGCAGGATCTGGCGCCAGACGGCGGCCGCCGCGCCGCTCACCTGATCAGTGGGCGCGCATGCGCTCGATGGCCTGGAAGGCGGTGCGGACGGCGGATACCCTGGCCGGCCGTCGGCGGCCTCCGTGTTCGCCGACGGCCGGTGGGGCGGGTCAGCCGGCGGCGCTCGCGTTGGCCGCGGCTTCCACGTTCTTGCGCAGCGCCGTGGTGATCGGCTCGATGGGCGCCGACAACTCCTCGACCCGGCGCCGATGGCGGCGCCACTCCCGGGCGGGCAGGACCGTCTTGAGCCGGGTCGCCGCGGCCAGGGCGGCCAGGACGCGGACGTCCTGGCTCAGGCGGCCGACGGGCCGCCCGCCGTGGACCGCCCGCGCCACTTGCTCGGCGAGCCTGCGCGAGAGGTACGGCTTGCGCGGCGTGACCCGCTCGACCGGGAACAGCAGGACCCGGTGGCGCTCCACCCGCACCAGCCGGGCGGCCTCCAGCTCGTCGCGGACCAGGCGGTACGCCTGCGAACGCTCCTTGCGGATCCAGCTCCGCCACGACCGGGGCGGCGAGCCGGAGATCTGCTCCCAGACCGCCGCCTGAAGGGGGCCGGGGGAGGCGGGGGCGGTGACCGCCCGCGCCTTGCCCGACTCGTCCGCCAGGCTGCCGCTCAGCATCAGCTCGGCGAGCGCCGCCGCGCGCAGGAGGTAGCCCAGCTCGCGGCGGCCGGCCGGCCTTTCCCTGCGGACGTCGAAGGCCAGCAGGAACGCCGACCTCGGTGGGGAATCACCCTGCTGTGTCGTCGGCTGCGGTGCCATCCGTCATCTCCCCTCCTTCCGGGGCTTCTTCCGTCTCCGGGGCCTTGCGCGGGCGCCCCCGTGGGCGCATCCGGCCCACGCCGTCGGGCAGGCGACCGGCCTCGGAAAGGACCTTGCGAAGCAGGAACTCGATCTGCGAGTTCGTGCTGCGGAGGTCGTCGGCGGCCCACTTCGCCAGCGCGTCGTGGACCGCCGGGTCTAGTCGCAGCAGGATCTTCTTCCGCTCCACGGTGATTACTGGTAGAGCGTGCCGGCATTGACCACCGGCTGGGTGTCGCGGTCGCCGACCAGCACCACCATGAGATTGCTGACCATGGCCGCCTTGCGCTCCTCGTCCAGCTCCACCACGTCGTGCTCGGCGAGCTTGGCCAGCGCCGTCTCGACCATGCCGACCGCCCCCTCGACGATCCGCTGCCTGGCCGCCACCACCGCACCGGCCTGCTGGCGGCGGAGCATCGCGTGGGCGATCTCCGGTGCGTACGCCAGGTGGATGATGCGCGACTCGATGACCCTCACCCCGGCCGAGGACACCCTGGCCCCGATCTCCGCGGACAGCCGCTCGTTGATCTCGTCGGCGTTGTCCTGCAGCGACAGCCGCGGCTCGCCGTGCGAGTCGTACGGGTAAGTGCCCGCGATGTGCCGCACCGCCGTCTCCGCCTGGATCGCGACGAACTCCACGAAGTCATCCACCTCGAACATCGCCTGCGCCGTGTCCCGCACCTGCCAGACCACCACGGTCGCGATCTGGATCGGGTTGCCGTCGGCGTCGTTGACCTTCGTCACCTCGGTCTCGTGGTTGCGGATCCTGGTGGACACCCGCCGCCGCATGGTGAACGGGTTGACCCACTGGAAACCGGGCGTCCGCAGGGTGCCGACGTACCGGCCCAGCAGCTGGACGACCCGGGCCTCGCCGGGCGCCACGGCGGTGAGCCCGCCGGTCAGCACCGACCCGACGACGATCACGAGGCTGGCCGCCACCACCAGCCACGCGCCGCCCTGCCCGCCCCCGCGGGCGAGCGTGATGATCCCCAGGGCGAGTAATCCCGCCCCGGCCAGGATCAGCGCCGTCGCGACCCCCAGCAGCACGAATCCGTTGGCCGCCCGGACCGGGTGCTCGCTGGTGTGCGGCGCCGGCATGTCCACGACGGTCCCATGAAGCGATGTGTCTGTCATCGCCTGTCCCCCTTGTCTACCCGGCCTTGTCTGCTATCAAAGTGATATCACTTTTTGGGCATGCGGGGAAGAGGTCACCAGCGGTGGGCACTGTCAGCCGAAGACGGCGGGCGGCGGGACGGGGGCGAGGACCGGGTCGCCGTCCTTGATGGGGGCGGCGCCGGCGATGAAGTTCGTCAGCGCCTCGCCGTGCACGCATCTCGCCTGCGTCAGCCCGCCCGCCGCGCGCCGCGTCAGGAGGTCTGTCGGCAGGCCCGCGCGGGAGGCGGCCACGATCAGGTTGCCGAAGCGGCGGCCCCGCATGATGCCCGGCTCCGCCAGCAGGGCCACGTGGCCGAACGTGCCGGTCACCGTGGCGAGCACGCGCCGGGCGAAGGCCAGGCCCTTGCCGTCGGCCATGTTGATCAGGAGGGTCCCGCCCGGGCGCAGGATCCTGGCGATGTCGCCCATGTACTCGGCCGTGGCCAGGTCGACGGGCATCGTCGCCCCCGTGAAGGCGTCCAGCACCACCAGGTCCGCCGACTCGTCCCAGACCTTGGCGGTGCCCTCGCGGCCTCCGGCCACGATGACCTTCAGACGGGGCACCGAGCGCAGGTCCAGCTGCTCGCGCACCAGGTTGACGAGGAGGCCGTCGGGCTCGATGACGATGTGGCGGGAGCCGTGCCGGGTGGCGGCGATGTAGCGGGGGATGGTGCAGGCGCCGCCGCCCACGTGTACGCAGCTCAGCGGCCCTTCCGACAAAAGGTCGATCACATCCGCCATGAGTCGTACATACTCAAATTCCAGAAATGTCGGGTCTTGTAGATCAACATACGACTGAGGTACGCCATCTTTGGACAGAACCCAGCCGTCCTGCCTGTCCAGATCACGGAGAAGCTCGACTTCGCCGAACGTCACCGGATACAGGCCGGGCATCGGTTCCCGCTGTCCTCGTGCCACGCTGATCCCCTCCTGGGAGAAACCGTATGCGACGACGAAGGCTGATTGTGCTCGTTATCGCACTTGTCGCGGTAGTTGGGGCGGGTGCGTTCGCGGTCATGGCGTCGAACCGGGTCAAGGGGAGCGCTGACCGGACCGCCGCGGAGTACTTCGACGCCTGGCGCAAGGGTGACGTGTCACGGATGGCGCGCCTGGTGTACCAGCCGCCGACCGACTTCGCCATCAGGCATCGCCGGCTGACGGAAGAGCTGCACATCGAGTCCATCAAGCTGACCCCGGGCCGGTTGCGGAGCACGGGGGAGGGGGCCGCCGAGGTGCCGTTCGCGGGGGTTCGGCAGCTCGCCGACTTCGGGGCGTGGCCGTTCGACAGCACGTTGCGGCTCGGCGTACGGGATCGGACCTGGAAGGTGCTGTGGGCCCCCGAGACGCTGCACCCCCTGCTCAAGGACGGCGGCACGCTGGAGGTGGACGAGATCGACGCGTCGGTGACCGAGCTGGTCACCAGCGAGGGCGAGCGGATCCCGAACGACAGCTACGCCGATGCCTATCTCAACCAGCTCAAACCCGAGTTCGGGTCGTCGTCCCAAGGCTGGGAGCTGGTGTCGAAGCTGCCGGGGCAGCCCGCCAGGCAGCTGCTGACCCGCCGGCCCGAGGCGAACGTCGAGCGGACCACGCTGTCGCGTCCCGTGCAGGCGGCGGCCGCCAGGGCGCTGGACGGGGTCGACGACTCGGCGGTCGTCGTCATCCGGCCGAGCACCGGCGAGATCCTCGCGCTGGCCGACCGCCTCAAGAACAGCTACAGCGCGGTCAAGGACGTCTTCCCCCCGGGGTCGGTGTTCAAGACGATCACGGCGGCGGCGCTGCTCGGGAGCGGGCTCGACCCGGCGGCGCAGGTCGAGTGCCCCGGCACGTACACCATCCCGTTCCACCGGCCGTTCAAGAACGACGGGGAGGTGGACCGCGGGCTCGTCAGCTTCGCCGACGCGTACGCCTACTCCTGCAACACCACGTTCGTCGAGCAGGCCACCACCAGGCTCACCGCAGATCAGTTGCGTGAGACGGCGGACGAGTGGGGGTTCGGCCGCCAGATAGCGACCGGCATCGGCGGCACCTGCGGCAACATGCAGGAGACCGACGACCCGGACATGTTCGGCCTCGACGCGATCGGTCAGGGCCAGGTCGTCGCGACGCCGCTGTGCATGGCCGCGCTCGCCGCCACCGTGCAGAGCGGCACCTGGCGCTCGCCCCGGCTGCTGTCCGACGCGCAGGTACGCCGGATCGACGGCATCCCGCACAAGGACGTGCCGATGGACGAGGGGGTCGTGGCCTCGCTCAGGACCATGATGGCCGCCGTGGTCGATCACGGCACGGCGAGCGACATGGGGCTGCCGGAGGGCGTGGCGGGCAAGACGGGGACGGCCGAGGTGGACGGCGAGGGGGAGTCGCACGCGTGGTTCATCGGCTACCGGGACGACCTCGCCTTCTGCGTCTTCGTACGACACGGCGGCTCGGGTCGGCAGGCCGCCGTCCCGATCGCCGCTCGCTTCTTCAACGGCCTCTGACCTGCGGAAGGGCCGTGTCCGGCGGGCCCGGGCAAGTGGCCCGCGCGAAACCTACGGTACCGTAGGTTTCATGACGACCATCACCGTCAAGCCCAGGCTGCGAGGCTGGTTGCACACCGGGGCGCTGCCCGTGACGCTGGTCGCGGGGTTCGTGCTCGTGGCACTCGGCCCGACCCTCCAGGCCCGGATGGCCTCCGCCGTCTATGCCATCACGTCCGGTTTGTTGTTCGGGATCTCGGCGACCTATCACCGGGGCACGCTGGGGCCGCGACTGGCGGAGCTCCTGCGCCGGTTCGATCATGCCAACATCTATTTGATCATCGCCGGCACCTACACGCCTTTCGCCCTGCTCGCGCTGGACGGGGTGGCCAGGATCGCGGTGCTCTCCGTGATCTGGGGCGGCGCGCTGGCCGGGGTGCTGTTCCGGGTGTTCTGGATGAGCGCGCCGCGCTGGCTCTACACCGTCCTCTACCTGGCGTTGGGCTGGACCGCGATCTTCGTGATGCCGCAGTTGCTGGAGGGCGCAGGTGTGGCCGCCGTCGTGCTGGTGGCCGTCGGCGGCGTCTTCTACTCGGCCGGCGCCGTCGTGTACGGCCTGCGCCGCCCGGACCCGTCGCCCCGCTGGTTCGGCTTCCACGAGGTCTTCCACGCCTTCACGCTGGCCGCGTACCTGGTCCAGTACATCGCGGTGTCGATTGTGGTTTATTCGCACGTGTGATGAACCTTGGGGCTGAGCAGTACATCTCGGTGACCACGTACCGGAAGGACGGCACCGCCGTCGCGACCCCGGTGTGGGCCGCGCAGGACGGTGACGCGGTGGTCTTCTGGACCCCCGCCGATTCGGGCAAGATCAAGCGGATCCGGAACAATCCCGAGGTCAGCGTGGCTGGGTGCGACTTGAGGGGCAACCTGAGGACCGAGCCCGTCAGGGGCCGGGCCGTGGTGCTGGACGCGGCGGAGACCGAGCGGGTGCGCGGGCTGCTGCGGCGCAAGTACGGCCTCCTGGGGCGGATCACGCTGCTCGGCAGCAGGCTCCGCAGGGGGAGCACCGGAACGGTCGGGGTACGGGTCACTGACATTTGACCCCACACTGGTCTGTTTTCGGGCATTGCTGAGGAAACAGACCAGTATGGGAGATATCTCGCAGTCGTGGTGGCTCCTGCTCATACGCGGCCTCGCGTCGATCATCTTCGGCCTGCTGGCGCTCATCTGGCCGGGGATCACGGTGCTCGTGCTGGTGATCTTCTTCGGCGCGTACGCGCTGGTCGGCGGCGTGGCTGAGCTGTTCGCCGGGTTCCGGCACGGAGCCGAGTCGCGAGCCTGGCTGATCTTCTCGGGAATTATCGGGATATTGGCCGGTATCGCGACATTCATCTGGCCGGGCATCACGTCACTGGCCCTGCTCTACGTCGTGGCCTTCTGGGCCATCTTCACCGGCGTTCTGGAGATCATGGCCGGCATCAGACTCCGCAAGACCATCGACAACGAGTGGATGCTCATCATCGGCGGCATCCTGTCGGTGATCTTCGGCATCCTGCTGCTCATCTGGCCGGCCGCCGGACTGGTCAGCCTCGCCTGGCTGGTCGGGGTCTTCGCGATCCTGTACGGCATCGCGATGGTCGCTCTGTCGTTCCGCGTGAAGAACTTCACTCGCGGGGTAGGTATGCCGTAAATTTTACGTAGATGCCTCCGTTCCTCAAGAGGAACCTCCGGTCAGACCGAAGCACGTGGAGTCGCCATGGACGTACACGCCCGCCTCGCCCGCCACCTGCTCGTCGACGGCTACCGCCTCGTGCTCGATCTTGAGCTCAGCCGCGGCTCCTGGCTCGTCGACGCCCGAAACGGCCGCCGATACCTCGACTTCTACACGTTCTTCGCCTCCGCCCCGCTCGGCGTGAACCCGCCCTTCGACTCCGACTTCTCCCTCCTGCTCGGCCAGGTGGCCCGGAACAAGCCGGCGAACCCCGACATCTACACCGAGCACCTGGCGGACTTCGTCGACACCTTCGTCCGCGTGCTGGGCGACCCCGAGCTGCCGCACCTGTTCTTCGTCGAGGGCGGCGCGCTGGCCGTCGAGAACGCGCTCAAGACCGCCTTCGACTGGAAGAGCCGTCGCAACGAGGCCGCCGGGCGGTCGCGTGACCTGGGCACCAAGGTCCTGCACCTGACCAAGGCCTTCCACGGCCGCAGCGGCTACACCATGAGCCTCACCAACACCGAGCCGGGCAAGACCGACCGCTTCCCCAAGTTCGACTGGCCGCGGATCGACGTGCCCGCCATCCACTTCGGCGACGTGGAGGCGGCCGAGAAGCGCGCGCTGGCCCAGGCCCGCGAGGCGTTCGAGCGGAATCCGCATGACATCGCCTGCTTCATCGCGGAGCCCATCCAGGGCGAGGGCGGCGACAACCACATGCGGCCCGAGTTCCTGCAGGCCATGCAGCACCTGTGCCACGAGTACGACGCCCTGTTCATCCTCGACGAGGTTCAGACGGGCGGCGGGACGACCGGGACGCCGTGGGCGTACCAGCAGCTGGGTCTCGCTCCGGATGTGGTGGCCTTCGCGAAGAAGGTGCAGGTGGGCGGGATCATGGCAGGCCGCAGGGTCGACCTGGTGCCGGACAACGTGTTCCAGCAGAGCGGGCGGATCAACTCGACCTGGGGCGGCGGCCTGGTGGACATGGTGCGCAGCCGGGGCATCCTGGAGATCGTCGAGCGCGACGGCCTGATCGCCCGCGCCGGCGCCCTCGGCGACGTGCTGATCGAGCGCCTCACCAAGCTGGAGGCCGAGCGCCCCGAGTTGATCTCGAACGTCCGCGGCCGGGGCCTGATGTGCGCGTTCGACCTGCCCGAGCAGGCCGCGCGCGACGCGCTGGTGACCCGCCTCAGGGAGGAGCACGGGGTGCTGGTGCTGCCCTGCGGCCCGCGTTCGATCCGCCTGCGGCCCGCGCTGAACATCCCGGAGGCCGACGTCGACCACGGCCTCCGGGCCCTGTCCGAGGCTCTTACCGCGGCTCTTACTGCGTGACGCTGGTGGCCGAGCGGCGCGGCCCGAAATAGCGCCAGAAGAAGTTCAGCAGCACCGTCATGCGGTTGCGCCCGCCCAGCAGGTACGCCACGTGCACGAGGATCCACACCAGCCAGGCGGGCAGCCCGTACACGATCAGCCCGTTGGACAGCTGCAACACGGCCTCCGCCTTGCCGACGGTGGCCATGATGCCCGGATCCTGATACCTGAACGCCGCCGGTGACCGCCCCCGGTGGACCGCCACGATCTGCCTGCCCACGTGCTCGCCCATCTGGATCGCCGGCTGGGCGAGTTGGGGGAGCGGGTGGGGCGGCCCCGCCAGGTCCCCCGCCACGAAGATCTCGGGATGGTCCGGCACGTTGAGCGCCTCCGTGACCGTGATCCGGCCGCCCTTGCCCTGCGGCAGGCCCCAGTCGCCCGCCTGCTTGGGCGCGGTGACGCCGAGCGCCCACACGGTCACGTCGGACGGCAGCCGCGTGCCGTCGGCCAGCACCACGGCGTCCGGCTCGACGGAGGCCACCGTGGAGCCCAGCCGCAGGCGCACCCCTCTCTTGCGCAGCGCCGCGGCCGCCCTGTCACGCAGCCGCGGCTTGTACGGCGCCAGCACGTATTCGAACCGCTCCACCAGCGTCACGCTGGTCTGGTCCGGCGTGATCTCGGGATGCGTCAGCGGCAGCGTGCGCCGCCGCAGCTCGGCCAGCGTGCCCGCGGTCTCGACCCCGGTCGGGCCGGCGCCGACCACCACGACGTGCACGCTCTTGCGCCGGCCCGCCGCGGTGTCCTCCAGATAGTGCTGGAGCCGGCGGCGCAGCGCCGTCGCGTCGCCGAGCGAGTAGATGGGCAGCGCGTTCTCCTGTGAGCCCTCGATGCCGAGCCAGTTGGTGGTGACGCCGGTGCCCAGCACGAGGTAGTCGTACTCGACCCCGGTGCCGTCGTCGAGCTCCACGCGCCGCTCGGCCGGGATGATCTTGCTCAGCGCGGCCCGGCGCGTTCGCACATTGGGCCATCTGGCGGCGAACGTGCGGATCGGGTACGACACGTCCCCGCTGCTCATGCTGGCGGTGGCCACCTGGTAGAGGAGGGGCTGGAAAGTCGCGTACGGGTTGCGGTCGACGAGCGTCACCAGCGCTCCGGCCCTGGCCAATTCCTTGGTGGCGGCCAGCCCGGCGAATCCCGCGCCCACCACCACGACTCGCGGTCTTTGCACCATGCCAAGGGATCTGCCCCTGAACGCGCTCACGGAACCGGCGCACCGGTGGGCGGCCCGCCGGGTCGGGAGGCGGGCCGCTCGCGATGGTTCACGGAAAGCGGGCTACTCCTGGCGGGACAGCCACAGGCCGATGGCGGTGACCCGGGAGTCCACCCCTAGCTTGGCGTAGATGCGATTGACGTGGTTCTTGACCGTCTTCTCGCTGAGGAACAGCCGTTGCGCGATCTGCCCGTTGGACTGACCGGTGGCGATCAGATCCATGACCTCGGCTTCACGCTTGCTCAGGGACGTGAACACGCTATCGAACGCTGCGTCGTCGACTCTCATCCGGCCTCCGGGGGGCGCGCAGACGGTCAGATCGCCGATGGCCCCCGTGCTTCCGGCGTTAGCGGTAGACAGCGAGCATAACTCGCATTGTCATGATTTGGGGGCGTTGTTGGGAGAAAACGACAACGGCCGGTCCTTCCGGACCGGCCGTGCGCTTGGGGTGAGTGAAGGGACTTGAACCCTCGACATCCAGGACCACAACCTGGCGCTCTGCCAACTGAGCTACACCCACCATGAGCCACCGCTGTGTGGTGGCACAGGAAAAGTGTAGCGGGGTTCGGGAGTCTTTACGCCACTCCTTTAGCCGCTGACACGCTCTGCCAGGGATCTCGCGGTCGCGGAGTCGGGCCCGGGCTGGGCGACGAAGATCGACGCGCGGTAGTAGCGAAGCTCCCTGATGCTCTCCGTGATGTCGGCCAGAGCCCGGTGCCCGCCCTGCTTTTCGGGCGCCGCGAAGTAGACGCGAGGATACCAGCGGCGCACCAGCTCCTTGATCGACGAGACGTCGATCATCCGGTAATGCAGGTAGCCGTCGACCCCGGGCATGTCGCGCGAGATGAACGTGCGGTCGGTGCCGATCGAATTGCCGCACAGCGGCGCCTTCTTCGGCTCGGGGATGTGCCGGCGGATGTAGTCGAGCACGACCGACTCGGCCTCCGCCAGCGTAACGCCGCCCGCCAGCTCGGGCAGGAGCCCCGAGGCGGTGTGCATCTCGCGCACGACCTGCGACATCTGCTCCAGCGACTCGGGCGGCGGCTTGATGACCACGTCGACACCGTCGTCCAGCTGATTGAGCTCGCTGTCGGTGATGACGCACGCCACCTCGACGAGCGCGTCGCGCCCCAGGTCGAGCCCGGTCATCTCGCAGTCGATCCAGACCAGCAAGTCACTCATTCGATCTCCTCGCCCAGCGGCTCGGAGCAATCCGCCCGCTTGTTACCCCACCAGCCTAGTGCCACCGATTAGGCGGACTTTAGCGAGCTGAGAACCTTGGCCAGCACGTCGGTGCCCAGATTGTCGGGAACGGAGGCGTACACGATGGTCGGCCGCTGCCCGTCGCCGCGGTCCATGAGCACGATCGCGCCGTTCTCCTTCTTCCACTTGTAGCCCTTCTCCTCCGAGACCTTGGAGAAGTCGAGCTGGAACTGCAGCACCCAGGCGTCCTTGTCGCCGATCTTCATCGCCTTGTCCTCCACCACTTTGGTCTCGTGGGTGAGCTGGTAGAACCTGGTGGAGAAGTCGACGAAGACCGCTTTGGCCGTGTCACCCATGCCGGAGACGCCGGAATAGGGGTAGAGCTCGTTGAGCTGCCCCGAGTAGATGTTGCCGATCCAGTCGCCCTCGCCGTCGTACTTCGCCTGCGAGACGGCCTGCGCCGCGCCCGACCACAGCTGCTGGGTCGGAGTCGGGTTCGGGCCGTTGACCTGGGCGGGCTCGGGCACGGTCCAGTTGGCGGGCACCTCGAAGGAGACGCCGGCCTGCGGGTCGGTGACGCGGCCGCTGACCGGCTGGGGCAGCTCGGTGACGCCCTGGGAGGGCTGCGGTTCGCTCGACGGGGGCTCCTGGCTGGGCGGCTCCTCCTGCTCGAACGTGTCGGCCGGCGTCGGGCGCGAGGCCGTCGGCGAGGAGCTGGTGTTGATGAAGAAGATGCCGGCCACCACGATCAGCACGACCACCACCAGCGCCGCCAGACCCCCGAACACCCAGGGCAGCGGGTTGGACTGCTTCGGCGGCGGGCCGTAGGTCACTCCCGGCAGGGGCGGGCCGCCCCACTGGGTGGGCGCCGTGGGCTGCCCGTAGGTCGGCTGCCCGTAGGTCGGCTGGCCGAACTGGAGGGTGGGGTTCGCGGGCGTCGCCGACCAGTCGGGGCTCGACTGGGGCTGCGGCTGCGGCTGGGACTGAGGTTGCGGCTGCGGCTGCGGCCCGGAGGGCTGCTGCGGGGGCCGGCCCGGCCCGGGTTGCTGCGCGTGGAGGGCGTCGGTCCACTGGGTGCCGTCCCACCAGCGGAGCTGGGGCTCTCCGTACGGGTCCGGGTACCAGCCCGCGGGGGTCTGCGTGGTCATGTTCGCCAGATTAGTAAGAACCTCCTTGATATGCATTGTCGCGAGGCCATCAGCACTTGTAGGTGAAGCTCGCCTTGTCGCTGCGCACCGGGCCGGGCGTCAGGATCCGGAGCGTGGCGGTGGCCTTGACGTTGCTCCTGCCCTGGAGCGTCCACCGGAGCGGCACCTCGTACGTCGTCTGGTCCGCCTTCGTGCGCAGCGTGCCCTTGACGACCTCCTTGTCCAGGTTCTTGCGCCACTCGTAGGTGATCTCGCCGGGCGCCCCGTTGGTGACCACCGTGCCCGTGATCAGGACGGCCTTGTTGCAGCCCTGGGTCTTCTTCGGCGCCGCCACGTCGATCGACTCCACCGCCAGCTCCGGCGTGTTCCCCACGTAGAACCAGGCCAGGACCGCCCCCGCCATGATGACCGCGAAGAGGGCCGAGGCGGTGATCGTGCGCCGCCGCCGCTTCCGCGAGGCCTTGGCCAGCCTGACGCCGGGACGGTGCTCGGTCGCGGCCTGGTCGCGCCCGGCCCGCCAGATCCGCTCGGCCGTCGTCTCCGGCCGCTGCTCCTGCGTGTGGACCCCCGGCCCGAACTGCACCGGCCCCGAGGACCGGCCCGGGACGTGCAGCAGCGTGACGATGTCGCCCTCGTCCCTGGGCGGCAGGACGGGCGGTGGCGCGAACGCGCGCGCCTGGGCGAACGCCGACCTTCCGCGGGCGGCCTGCGCCAGCCCCTCCCTGCCGACGGCCTGGCCGGCCAGCATGTCGCGGGCGGCGGCCAGGCCCAGGGTCCCGGCCGTGACCGCGGCCCGTTCGAACAGCTCGGCGACCTCCGGCCGGCCCGGCCCGAGCTGGGCGGCCAGCCCGCGCGCCAGCGACGCCCACCCGGACGCGTCCCGCTCGCGCGGGGCCACCTGGCCGCGGATGGCGTCGGACAGCCCGCGTTCGGACAGCAGCGCGGCGCCCTCCGCCGTGACCACCACCGTGCCCGGGTGCACGGACCCGTGCGTGACCCCGGCCGCGTGCAGGGCGATGAGCGTCTGGGCGGTCTCCACCAGCACGGACGTCGCGCCCGGCGGGTCGATCGGCCCGACGGCGAGCAGATCGGACAACGTGGGGCTGACCGCCTGCGCGGTGAGCAGCCACACCTGGTCGCCCGCCGCCACCACGTCGGCCACCGGGATCAGCCCGGTCAGCCCGCCCAGCACCAGCCGCTGGTCGGTCATGACCGCGTGCACCACCCGGTCACGCACGCCGGGCAGCGCGATGATCTTCGGGTCGAACAGCAGCGCCCCCGCCCTGCGGCCATCGGGCGAGATCGCGTCGATCCAGTTGCCGACCTCGGTCAGCCAGGTGTGCTCAGTGAGCCGGAAACCGGCGATTCCGTGTGCAGAGTTGTTCATCGCCGTTCCCCCCGGCGCGTCTCAGCGCTTCCTTCTGTGGCGTCCCGCCAAACGGCGTTTCACCGCAAGTGTGACCGGAACCGCGCCGGACGTCACCAGGCCCAAGCCGATCAGCGCGGCCTGCGCGTCGCTCGAACGATCGACCCTGGGCTGCTCGGGCGACGGCTCCTCACCTTCACTGCCTCCGCTGCCTCCGCCCTCTCCGCCGTCCCCGGGTGGCTGGCTGGGCGTGGGCCGGGTCGGCGGGGTCGTGGTCGCGGGCGGCGTCGGTGTGGGCGCGGCCGAGGTGGGCAGGGTCTCGCCCTCGGGGTCGTGGGGCGTGCCGGTGATCTGGGGCTGCTCCGGAGAGGGGGTCGGGGTCGCCTTCTTGGGTTTGGCGGGCGTCTTGACGCGGGTGGGGACGGGCTTGGGCGTGGGTGTGCGCGTCGGCCGCCGCGTGGGGCGCGTGGAGACGGTCGGCTGCACGGGCGGCGGCGCGGCGCTCTCCGTCGGCGTCGCCTCCGGGGTGGTCGGCCCGGCCGAGGGAGTGGGCGCCGGCTCCTCGGTCTCCTCGGTCTCCTCGGGTTCCGGCGTCGCGGGCACGGCCGTGGTCGGGGAGACCGTGCTGGTCTGCGCCCGCAGCTCCGGCTCCTCCGCAGAGGTGTTGGCGATGACCACGGCCACGGCGACCAGCACGCCGACGGCGGTCGCGCCGAGGGCGATCTTCGTGGGCAGCTTGCCGAGGACGCCGGACCGGTCGCCGAACCGGGTCTCGGCCAGCGAGGTCTGCGTCTGGGCCGGCTCGTCGAGCGCGGTCGGGAAGAGCACGACCAGCAGGCCGGCGAGCGCGGCCAGGCGGCGCCGTCCGCGCTCCTCCCAGTCGGGCCCGTACCCCTCGGCCGCGACCGCCTCCAGCTCGATCAGGAACGCGTCCGCGGACACGGGCCGGTGGGCCGGGTCCTTGGCCAGGCCGCGCTCGATGAGGCTGCGCAGCTGCGCGGGCACCTCCTCCACCGGGGGCGGCGAGCTCTGGTGCTGGCGGGCCAGGGCCGCGATGTTGGGGGCGCGGAAGGGCCGGGTCCCGGTCAGGCACTCGAAGAACACGACGGTGGCCGCGTACACGTCGGTCGAGGGCCCGGGAGGGCTGCCCGACCACTGCTCGGGCGCCATGTACGGTGGCGTGCCCGCGGCGCTCGCGCCCTCGCCCGCCCGCACCGCGATGCCGAAGTCCACGAGCTTGCTGGTGCCGTCGCCCTGGACCATGACGTTCTCGGGCTTGAAGTCGCGGTGGACGACGCCGATCGCGTGCGCCGAGGCCAGACCTTGGAGCGATCCCTTCAGGACGGTCAGCGCCGCCTCCGGGCCTGTGGGGCCCTCGGATCTGAGGATCTCGCGCAGCGACACCCCGTTGATCAGCTCCATGACGATCGCCGCGCCCCGGCCGGACTCGACGTAGTCGATCAACCGGGCGTGGAACTGGCTCTGGAGCGTGCCCAGCAGCCGGGCCTCGTGCCGGAAGCGGGCGACGAACCCCACGTCGGACTTCAGCTCGTCGTTGAGGTACTTGATGGCCACCTCGGCGCCGTCGTGGTCACGCCTGGCCAGGACCACTCTCCCGGCCGCGCCCGAGCCCAGCTCGCGGACCTCGGTGTAGCCGGGGACCCCCCACTGCCCTTCACCGTGCATAACGGTCTCCTCTGGAGTCTGCCGGGCCCCCACCCTCATCAAACGGCCGTAGCTTAACCAGAGGGAACCGCTTTCCCGCTACCGATATCCCTATTAGTCACAAATGTCACCCAATGTTGTCGTCTGTGTCGGGGCTGGGGGTCTTGCTGGGTTCCTCCTCCTTGGGCGGCTCCTCTTCCCTCGGGCACTCCTCCGTGGCGCCGCTCGCGCTGTCGCTCCCGTTGCCCGCCGCCGGGTCGGTGGAGGCCGTCACGGACCACTTCGTGCCGCAGGGGAGCTTGACGGCGCGGCTCAGGGTCCTGGTGTACGACGTGGCGCCGGACAGGGTGACCGACTCCGTGCCCCCGCCCTCGCCGGCCGAGAACGACACGACGAGCCGTACCGGCTGGGTGCTCGACGTGGTCACCGAGACGGTCGCGACGAGCCCGCCCTCGCCCGGGCCTGCCCTGACGATCGAGACCCGCTCCACCCGCGGCGGGCAGGGCACCGAGGCCCGCGCGGTGGCGGTCCTGTCACCGGCGCGCACCCGCACCGACAGCGTCGCGCCGCACGGGCGAGACCTGAAGGCGTGGGTGAACGAGCGCGCGTAGGAGGTCCGGCCGGACAGGGTCGCGGAACGGGTGCCGACCGGATCGCCGTTGACCGCGAACTGGGCCTCGACGGGGATCTCCCCGGTGCCGCTCGCGGTCACCCGCACCGCCGCCTGGGCGGTGCGGCCCGGCGCCGCGGGCAGGTCCAGCGAGACGCGCAGGCCGGTCACCCTCGTCGGGCAGGGCGGCACGGACAGCGAGGCCGACCTGGCGCCTCCGGGGGTCGCCGGGGAGGTGGCGACGGTCAGCGTCACCGTGCTGCCGCAGGGGCGCTCGCCGATGGACCAGGTGAGCGTGCGGGTGTAGGACCTGGCGCCGGCCAGCCGCAGGCGCTGGGTGCGGCCGCCCGTGCCGGGGGCCGTCCAGGTCGCGGTGGCGGTGACGGCGGCGGTGCCGCTGGTGCGCACGGTGACCGTGGCCTCGGCGTCGCCGTCCTCGTCGACCGTGAGGCCGCCCACGTTCACGCCGAGCACGCCGGTCACGGGATCGGGGGTGGGGGTGGGCGTAGGCGTCGGGGTCGGGGTGGGGGTCGGCGTGGGCGTCGGCTTGGGAGTGGGCGTCGGCGTGGCCTTCTTGGTGGGCTTGGGCGTCTTGACCGGCTTGGTGATCGTCGGCGTGCTGACCGGGGTCTTCTTGGGGGTCTTCACCGGGGTCTTGACGGGGGTGTTCACGGGGACGACCGCCTTGGGCGTGCTCGCGGGCGTCGCCTTCGGGGTGGCCTCGGGTGTGGTTTCCGGGGTGGCCTCCGGCGTCGCCTCCCGCGTGGTCGGCGGGTCGGCCGCCGGCTCCGTCGTGAACTGCGACGGCGGTACGGCCGCCGCCGCGCCGATCGGCTCCGTGGGCGGCGACTGGCGGTTGGCCAGCACGACCACCACCGCCACGGCGGTCGCCACGGCCACGGCGCCGGCCATGGCCACGCGTGCCACGTTCGAGCGCATGCCCCGGAAGACCGTGCGGGCCAGCGAGGTGGTCACCTCGGGGACGGTCGTCTGGGGCGTGGGCAGCAGCAGCGCCAGCAGGGCCACGAGCGCGGCCAGGCGCCGCTTGCCGCGCTCCTCCCAGTCCTCGCCGTACGCCGCCCTGGCCACGGTCTCCAGCTCCGCCACGAACGCGTGCGCGCTCGCCGGCCGCCGCGCGGGGTCCTTGGCCAGCCCGCGCCTGACCAGCTCGCGCACCGGCTCCGGCGCGTCGTGGAACGGTACGGGGGCGTGCACGTGCTGGTAGCCGAGCACGCTCGGCTCGGTGGACCGGTAGGGCCGGTGGCCCGTCAGGCACTCGAAGAAGACGGCCGTGGCCGCGTACACGTCGGTCGCGGGGGAGGCGGGCCGCCCCTCCCACAGCTCGGGCGCCATGTACGGCGGCGTGCCCTCCGGGTGCGCGAGCGTGCCCTGCCGCACCGCGATGCCGAAGTCGACGAGCTTGCTGACCCCGTCGTCCCTGACGATCACGTTCTCGGGCTTGTAGTCCCGGTGCACGAGTCCGAGGTCGTGCGCCCTGGCCAGCCCGAGCAGCGACCCCTTCAGCACCACCAGCGCCGCCTCGGGCTCGGTCGTGCCGTTCTCGCGCAGCAGGGCCCGCAACGAGACGCCGTTGACCAGCTCCATCACGATGGCGGCGCCGCCGTAGTCCTGGACGTACTCCCACATCGTCGCGATGTTCGGGTCGCGCAGCGTGATCAGCAGCCGCGCCTCCGCCTGGAACCTGGCCAGCGCGGCGGGATCTCGCAGCAACTTCTCGGACAGGTATTTGACGGCGACCTTGACGCCGGTCTCGTCGTGTACGGCCAGCGCCACCCGCCCGCTGGCGCCCGCCCCTAGTTGTCTGACTTCCGTATAGCCGGGAGCGCTCCACTCCATCGCCGTCTCCCATCAGGAGCAGGTGGTGCCTGCTTAATGGAACTACTCCCGACGGAGGATGTGAACAGGCGCATCGATACCTTCTGGGAGCACCGGATCTGGCTCGGGTTCGCCCCAGGAGGTGACCAGGGGCAGCACCCCGGCCCAAACCGGCAGGTCGTAGTCCTCTTCCTCGTCCTTGGGCCCGCCACGCCTGATCTTGACCGACGCCTCCTCCAACGACAGGGCGAGCACGGCGGTGGCGGCGAGCTCCTTGCGGTTGGGCCGCCTGACGTAGTCCCACTGCCCGGGCGCGAGCTGCTCGGACAGGGCCCGCAGCCCCGCCGTCCGCTCCTCCGGGTCCGTCACGAGCCTGGCGCGGCCGTAGATGACCGCCGAACGGTAGTTGACCGAGTGGTGGAAGACGGAGCGGGCCAGCACGATCCCGTCCACGTGCGTGACCGTGACGCACACCTCGCCCCCGCCGCCGGCGCGCAGCGACGTGGCCCCCGTGGAGCCGTGCAGGTAGAGGGTGTCGCCGATGCGGCCGTAGCCGGTGGGGACGACCATGGGGTGTCCGTTCACGACCACGCCCAGGTGGCAGACCAGTCCGGTGTCGAGCACCTCGTAGAGATCGTTCCTGTCGCTGCTGCCGCGCTCTTTCGAGCGGCCGAGCGTGGTACGGGAAGTGGTGGAGAGCATGATTCGACCGTAACCACGAAGTGGACCTATCCTGTAGGGCCACTATCGAGCCCTTCGCGGAGACCACTTCCGTGCGTACCCATGTTGACCTGCCCGTATCCCTATCACGTGACTCCGGCGCGCCGCTGACCGCGCAGCTCGCCGGCTGGCTGCGGCGCGCCATGCTGGACGGCACGCTGGCGCCCGGCGAGCGGCTGCCGTCCACGCGTTCCCTGGCGGCCCAGCTCGCGGTGAGCAGGACCGTGATCACGGAGGCGTACCAGCAGCTGTACGCCGAGGGCTGGCTGGACGGGCGGCACGGCTCCGGGACGTTCGTGGCCGACATGGAGGTCACCCGGCCGCCGCGCGAGGAGGCGCCGTACGTGCCCGCGCCGCCGCCCGCCCCCAGCGACTGGATCGACCTCACGCCCGGCCGGCCCTGGGTGCGCGACTACGACCGGGCGGCGTGGAAGCGGGCCTGGCGCAAGGCCGCCGACCTGCCGCCGGGCGACGATCCCACCCCGTACGGCCTGCCGCGGCTCAGAGAGCTGCTGGCCGACCACCTGAGGCGGGCCAGGGGCATGGCCGTCGGCCCCGAGAACATCCTGGTCACCAGAGGCACCGGCAACGGGCTCGACCTGTGCGCGCTGGCCCTGCTCGGCACCGGCACGCGGGCCGGCGTCGAGGACCCGGGCTACCACGCGGCGCGGACGGTCTTCGCGGCCAGGGGCGCCGAGGTGGTGCCGTGCCCGGTGGACGAGGACGGCGTGATCGTGGACGGGCTCCCCGGCGACCTCCGCGTGCTCTACACCACGCCCGCGCACCAGTACCCCCTGGGCGGGCGGCTGCCGATCCCGCGCCGGGAGCGGTTGCTGGCCTGGGCCAGGAGCACGGGCGCGACGATCGTCGAGGACGACTACGACGCGGAGTTCCGCTACGACGTCGCCCCGCTGCCCGCCCTCTACGGTCTCGACCCGTCGCGGGTCGTGCTCCTCGGCACGCTCTCCAAGACGCTCGCTCCCGACGTGGGCGTCGGCTGGCTGGTGGCCGCTCCCGAGCTGGTCGCCACCATCGCCGGCCTGCGGCGCAGCGTCGGCGACCGCACCAGCGGGCCCGTCCAGCAGGCCGTGGTCAACCTGCTGGAGCACGGGGACCTCGACCGGCACCTGCGCAGGATGCGCCTGGAGTACGCCCGCCGCCGCGCCGCGGTCGTGGAGCTCCTGGGGCCCGTCTGCCGCCTGCGCGGCGACACGGCGGGGCTGCACGTGGTGGCCGAGCTGCCCTCGCCGGCGGCGCCGGACGTGGTCGAGCGGGCCAGGCGGCGCGGCGTCCTGCTCGACTCCATCGACCGCCACCACCACGGGCGGGCGCGGGTGCACGGCCTGGTGATCGGCTACGGCTCCGCCTCGCTCGCCGACGTCCGCCGCGGCTGCCGCATCCTCGCCGACCTCATCCGCTCCGCCCACCCCCGGTAGCCCGGCCCCGGCCGGAGCGCTGCGGGTCACGTCAGGTGCTCAGGGCGGAATTGAGTAGCCGGACCCTCGCCCCCGCAAGCGCCCCCACAGCATGCTGAACCCCATGAAATGGTGGCTACTCCTCGCGTCCCTGATCGTCACGTTGCTCACCGTCTGGCTGATCCTCTACGCGGGAGTGGCGCTGTCCACGCTCCTGTCTCTGGGGGCCGGCGCGGTCAGCCTGCTCTGGCTGGTCGTCATCCTGACCGTCCCGTGGAACCTGTGCCTGGCCGCCCGCCACGTCCTGCACGAGATCCAGGTGTCCAGGGAGGCCGGCATCGAGGTGGCCCAGCACCGCGAGGACGAGGCGCGGCGCATCGCCCGGCGCATGCTCGTGCTCGCGATCTCCGGCCACGTCGCGTCCGCCGCCGTGATCGCGGTCGTCACCTTCTTCGCGGGGGCCCGGATCGGCTACTACTTCTCCGGCTTCTACCTGCTGGCCACCGGGTTCCGGCCGATCGCGGCGTACACCAAGCACCTGCGCGACCGGGTCAGGACGCTCGGGCAGGAGGTGCGCTACCCGCGCGCGGACGTGCTCGCCCTGCGCGACCGGGTGTCCGAGCTGGAGACGGTCACGCAGGGCCTCAGAAGGGACGTCGAGGACCTGAACGCCGCCCGCCGGGGTCTGGAGGTGGCCGACCACGATCTGGGCCGCAGGATGACGCTCATGGCCCGCCGGTTCGACGAGACCGTGGACGGGCTGAACGACAACCAGGAGGTGATCACGGGGCTGAAGGCGTTCCTGCGGCTGATCAGGACGGACCCTGCGTAGGGGGCTTGAGGTCGCGCAGGACGGGCAGGGCGCGGGCGGCGTACACCGGGTCCACGGGCAGCACGTGCCGCGCCCACCAGCGCGCGGGCCCGGGGTCGGGGGACGGCTCGGTGAAGGCGGGGGCGTAGTCGTCGTACGGCGGGTCGTACAGGTAGCCCGTGGCCACCCCGCGCCGCTCCAGCTCGGCGATGGCCGCGTCCCTGTCGCGCACCAGGAGCGGCACGCGGAACAGCGGCTGGCGCACGTTGTCGCGCACGGCGGGCGCGACCGTGGGCAGCTCGGCCAGGGCCGCGACGCCCGCCAGCCGCCGCCCGCGGTCGGCGGCCACCTTGGCCAGGCGCCTGGACTGGTACCAGCGGGCCACCCGGCCGCGGCGGGCGCGGTAGTCGTGCAGGTCGGCGCGTACCCAGGGGTCGAAGGGCGGCAGCTCGGGGATCCGCTCCAGCGCCTGCTTCAGGGCCTCGGGATCCAGCGGGATGCGGTAGCCCTCGCGCTCCTCCTGCATGCCGAGCGCGCGCATGAGCCTGAGCGCGGGGCGTACGAGGTCGAGCCTGAGCGCCACCTGGCGGGCCATCGAGGTGGCCACGCCGATCAGGTCGGCCAGTGGCGAGCCGGGGGCCAGCAGGGCGTCACGGGCACGCTGGAGCGCGCGCAGGTCGGACTCGTGCTCGACGGCCAGGACGCCGCCCGAGCCCGCCCCCGGGTGCTTGGAGAGGCTGAACACCCCGGCCTGGCCGAAGGTCCCCAGCGGCCGGCCGCCGACGCTCGTCTCCATGGCGTGCGCCACATCCTCGATCAGGATTTTTCCGGACATTTTTCCGGACAAGGAGAGGGCGTCGTCGGGCAGGCCGTACAGGTTGGTCGTCAGGACGGCGTCCACCGCGGCGAGGTCGACGCGGGAGACGTCGATGTTGCCGTCGCGCGGGGACAGCGGCGCGATCACCGGGCGCAGGCCGGCCGCGAGCACCAGGAACAGGATCTCGTCGGCCGAGATCGGCGACATGAGCAGCCGCTGGCCCGGCTCGCACCAGTGGCGTAACGCCAGGTAGAGGCCGAGGCGGTTGGAGGGGAGCGCCAGGCAGCGACGGCCCGTGCGCTCCTCGACGAGCCTCACCCTTGCAGGACGGTACGCAGCCGCCCGTAGGTCTTCAGCGCCCTGTCGGCGGTCTTGAGCAGGAACGGGTTGGCCATCACCGTGGCGCGCGTCTTGCGCACCGGCACCCGCATCATCCAGTGGACCCCGGCCGCCGCGCCGATCCTGGCCACCCGCCCCTCGGCCACTTCGAGCTGGCCCGTCTTGAGCTTGTCCTTGTACTCCTTCTCGCCCCGGCCCATGTCGATCACCTCGATGCCGTTCGCCGCCGCCTGCTCGGCCATCGCCAGATGGTGGATGAGACCGGGGGAGTACTTGGCGAAATGGGTGTCATAGGCGGGGAACCACCCGGCGAGCGTCGTACGCGTACGGAGGCCGAAATGCCCGGCCACCGGCCGCCCGTCCGCGTAGACCATGTCGAGCACCCCGGCGAAGCTCTCCGACTGGGTGGCCAGCAGCCGCTCGACCAGCTCCACGATCCACCGGTGCGCGAACCTGTCGGTGCGCCCGGTGCGGCGGTACTGGTCGGTCTTCCAGCCGAGCAGCGTGTGCAGGGGCGCCAGGTCGGTGGTCGCGTAGTCGTGGCTCATCGTCCCGGCCTCGCGCTGCAGCTTGCGGGACTTGGCCAGGGTGGTCTTGTACGTCTTGCCGGAGTGCTCCCTGAGCGTGTCGGTGTAGTGCTCGTAGCCGCCGCGCAGATCGATGATCGGCGACGGGTGCCTCTCGTGCCGCTCGCTCAGCAGCGGCTGGCCGGAGACCAGATGGTCGAACTCGTACACCGCCAGCCCGCACTCCTTGATGAGGCGGCGCGGGTCGACGGGGAGGTCTTTGGCACGTACCATCCCCTGCGCGTCGGTCAGCCCCGCGGCGACTGGTTTACCGATGCCCAGGGGATGTCGTTCGAAGGGGAAGAAGCCCACGATGTCTGGGCCGTCGTAGAGGACCGCGACCCGTACGACATTTCGGAGTTCGCCCACCGTGATGGTGAATTCCGGGGACAAGAAGGGGCTGTCGAGCGCAGGGTCTGCCGCCTGCAGCTCCCGCCAGCGGCTCACTTCGGATTGTCCCAGCTCACGGGGCAGGGCAAGGGTGACGCGCATGGGCTCCTACCGTCGGCATGCCACTGTGTCTCAAGCTTGAGGGGGGACCTGTACGGCCAGGGTAAAGGGTATTACCAGAACTGCTGTAACCGCAGGTCCCGAACGTTACCTAACTCCCAGGTGGTGTTCAGGACCGAGTGGCGTTCTAATGTGTGTCCATGACCGTACCTGGCATCGACCGGCCCGCTCTGACCGCGTGGATGGGCCGGAACGTGCCCGATGCGGGCGAGCCGCTGTCCGTCTCGCTGATCTCGGGCGGCAGGTCCAACCTCACCTACCTCGTCGAGGCCCGCGACCGCCGCCTGGTGCTGCGCCGGCCGCCGCTCGGTCATGTGCTGCCCACCGCCCACGACATGCGGCGCGAGTGGCGGGTCATCTCGGCCCTGTCGTCCACGCCCGTGCCGGTGCCCGCGCCGGTCGCCTTCTGCGGTGACGAGTCCGTCGTCGGGGCGCCGTTCTATCTCATGGGGTACGTGGAGGGGGCCGCCGTACGGACCCGGGAGGAGCTCGGCTCGCCGCCGCCGGCGCGGACGCGGCGGCTGTCGGAGCGGCTGGCCGAGGTGCTGGCGGCCATCCACGCGGTGGACTACCGCGAGGTCGGGCTCGGGGACTTCGGGCGGCCCGAGGGCTACCTGGCCAGGCAGCTCGAACGGTGGGGGCAGCAGTGGGAGCGGTCGAAGACGGCCGACCTGCCCGAGTTCGACCGGCTCGTGGAGCGGCTGCGCGAGCGGCTGCCCGCCAGGTCCGACAGCACGCTGGTGCACGGCGACTACCGGCTGGACAACACGCTGATCAGGTTCGGGGACCCGATCGAGATCATGGCCGTGGTCGACTGGGAGATGTCCACGCTGGGGGATCCGCTGGCCGATCTGGGGCTCACGCTGACGTACTGGCACGACGAGGGGGACGAGGAGCGGGCGCGGATCCCCGTGGCGGGGGACGTGACGGTGGCGCCGGGGTTCATGAACGCGGCGGAGTTCGCCGCGCACTACGCCAAGGTGTCCGGGCGGGACCTCACCGATCTCGGGTTCTACGTCGCTTTCGGCAACTTCAAGCTCGCTGTCATCGTGGAGGGTATTCACGCCCGGTTCCGGCAAGGTAAGACCGTTGGGGAGGGATTCGACCGCATCGGGTCCGCGGTGCCCACGCTGATCTCCCGGGCGCACCGCATGCTCGACCGGCCCTGACCGTCCGAGGACCCCCGACCAAGGAGCGACGCCATGAGCACAGTTGCACTCATCACCGGAGCGGCCAGCGGCATCGGGGCCGCCGTGGCGCGGCGGCTGTCGACGGGCGGCGCCAGGTGCGTCCTCGTCGACCTCGACGGTGAGGGCGTCGAGAGACTGGCCAAGGAGGTGGGCGGCGCGTGGCTGGCCGCCGACGTCAGCCGCGAGGAGGCCTCGCTGGAGGCGGTGGCGCTGGCCGAGCAGCGTTACGGGCGGCTCGACCTGATGCACCTGAACGCGGGGATCCCGGGCCGGGTGGACCTGGCCGACTTCGACCCGGCGCGCTACCGCCAGGTGGTCGGGGTGAACGTGGACGGCGTCGTCTTCGGCGTGCGGGCCGGCGTCCCGCTGCTCAAGCGGTCGGGCGGGGGCGCCATCGTGGCCACCGCGTCGCTGGCCGGGCTCGTGGGCTTCGCCGGCGACCCGATCTACACGATGACCAAGCACGCCGTCGTCGGCCTGGTCAGGGCCCTGGCCGAGCCGCTGGCCGCCCAGGGCGTCCGGATCGGCGCCGTCTGCCCGGGATTCACGGACACGCCGCTGGTGGCGGAGTCGCGCGAGATGTTCGTCAACGCCGGGTTCCCCCTGCTCACGGCCGAGGACGTGGCCGCCGCCGTCGAATCCGCCTTCTACGCCGAGACCTCCGGCACGCTCCTGGTCGTGCAGCCCGGCCGGCCGCCGGTCCCGTACCGCTATGCCGGGGTCCCGGGCCCGGCGGGCGGCCAGCGCCCTCCTGTCGCCTGAACGGATGTGGCAAGCAGTTTGCAAGCGGGACGATTAGCGTATTTGGGGTCGGGCTCTTGTACGTTTGCAGTCTCTGGAACGTTCGCAACCCTCGCACATCGTGAGCCCTTGTAAGTTCGTGAGTCCCTGTACCTTTGCCGCAGCATGAGGAGCATTCGGTGATTCCGACTGACGGCCGGCACGCGCGAAGACGATCGCCGTGGCCGCTCGCGCTGGGAGCAGGCATCCTCGCCGTCGTACTGGTGGCGGGCATCATGGTCTACGCCTCGATGCGCAGCCAGTCCCGCAGCGTGTTCAAGGGCGACGAGGTGGCCACGGCGCTCCCCAGCGAGCCCGCGCCTCAGCTGGAGCAGCCGCCCGCGCTCGACAACTGGCCGCGCTGGGGCATCACGCACACCCAGTACAGCGCCGACAACGAGCCGTCGCAGGTCGTGGAGGAGGCCAGGGGCGTGCTCGGCCGGGTCCCGATGCTGCAGAACCAGCACATCATGGGCTGGGGCGTCGGCAACCCGGAGCCCAGTCCCGGACAGTTCAACTTCCGTGATCTGGACCGGCGGCTGAAGTTCATGGCGTCGTCGCGGGCGGTGCCGGTGATCACGCTGTGCTGCGCGCCGGACTGGATGAAGGGCGGGCAGGCCGGGCGTACGGACTGGAGCAAGAACCACACGGTCGCGCCCGAACGCGAGCATTTCGACGACTACGCCAAACTGGCCGTCCAGGTCGCCAAGCAGTATCCGACGGTCAAGCACTACATGGTGTGGAACGAATTCAAGGGCTTCTGGGACCCGTCCACGAACCGCTGGGACGCCGAGGGGTACACCGAGCTGTACAACAAGGTCTACACGGCCTTGAAGAAAGTGAACAAGGACATTCAGCTCGGCGGCCCGTACATTCCCATCGAGAGCAATTCGAAGGGCGGCCCTTCGGAGCTGAGCGGCCCGTGGGGCACGGTGGACCAGCGGGCGCTGGACGCGATCACGTACTGGCTGGAGCACAAGAAAGGCGCCGACTTCGTCGTGGTCGACGGCGCGTCCATGACGAACGACCGGGCCAACATACCCGACGACTTCACCGCCCAGGCCAAGTTCGCCGCCATCACGACGTGGCTGCGGCAGAAGAGCAAGGACCTGCCCGTGTGGTGGGCCGAATGGTACGTCGAGCCGGAGAACTCCGGCTGGTCGGAGGCGAAGCGCACGGCGGTGCAGGCGACGGCGCTGATGGAGTTCGCGAAGAGCGGCGTGACGACGGCCCTTTACTGGAACCCGCAGCAGAAGAGCCAGGGCGAGTGCGCCGGCTGCCTCTGGAACCCCAAGGTGGGCGGCGAGATGCCGATGGCGGGCCTGCTGAGCGGCTTCACGAAATGGTTCCCGTCAGGCGTGCGAGTGGAGCCGGTGACGACCTCGGACCCGAAGATCAAGGCGCTGGGCCAGGAACGCCAGGTGGTCATGGTGAACACCTCGGACCGCGACGTGACGGCCACCGTGGACGGCCGGCAGGTGACCTTCCGCCCCTACGAAATCAAATGGTCGGGGCGAGGCGGCACTTAAATGTGCGCAAGGCCATCGCCGTCCTGCGGAACTTCGAGCTCGCACAGGGATGTCAGGTCGTCCATCGCGGGCAGTACTCCACGTGAATGTCCTGCCCGCGCCCCGGATCCAGATCGGGCCAGTAGAACAGTCGGCAGACGTGGTAGTTGCAGGCGCCCGAGATGTACAGCGATGTCGCGGCGGCAGGCGGCCCTTCTTTCGCCACGGCGAAAAAGTGACGGGCAGGCTGTCGAAACGCGGCGGCACTGCCGGTCAAGAAGAGCGTCTCGGCGTGCACACGCTGGTGGAGAGCGTCCCTGTTCTCCCGGTAGTTCAGCGCCCGGTAGTCGATTTCCTCGTCGGCGGGCAGGTCGGTGTCCGGCACACTCGCGGTCCGCACCTCACGGGGAGCGCTTCCAGCGGTGATCCATTTTCTCAGCCGCTTCCAGCGTGACGGCGGGAACTGCAACGAGTGATGGGCCAGCACGAGATCAAGTGGCCGGTCCGGGCATCTCTCCTCCTTGTCCCAGTCGGGGTTGATCCCGGGAGCGGGCGGAGTGGCACGCATCGGCAGGTAGACCAGCGACCGTGGAGAACGTGCCGCGAGTAACCACAGCGCGCCGACCCGTCGGCCATCCATCCGGTCCACATACATGTGGTACTGATGGCCGGTGTCGTAGAGCGCCCCATTGGCCAGGGGTTTGGCCGGGCGGATCACCTGGAGTTCCGCGGCTCCCAGTCGCACTCGCTGGACGGTGATCTTCACGTGCACGATCACCATCCAACCGGACCTCGCGTCGCCATGGCCAGCCGGGCAAGTGGGGCACCACGTGGTGGCCGTCGCACAGTCCCAGCGGATGACACCCCGGAGCAAGGCAGTGTCGCCGTTCGGCCGCCGCGTCCACAGCGGACGGAAAAGGCAAGGAGGTAACGCCACTCCCTGCCACTTTCAAGCTATAGCGCACCGGGGGGCTTGCGGCAAGACCCGGGTCGTGCCGCAGAATCTGCGGCTGAAGCCAGAATCCGCGGAAATCAGGAATTCACGAAGTACGTGTCCTCGCAGGTGCGCGTCGCCGGGCCGGGCGGTGCACCTGGCCGAAATGCAACCTCAGTGAATGGGCGGTTCATGTTTGACGTGATCATTGCCGGCGGCGGACCGACCGGCTTGATGCTGGCCAGTGAGTTGCGACTGCACGATGTGAACGTGCTCGTGCTGGAGAAGGACTCGGAGCCGAGCGAGTACGTCCGCGCGCTCGGCCTGCACGTGCGCAGCATCGAGGTGATGGACCAGCGCGGTCTGCTGGAGCGGTTCCTCGCGCACGGCCGGCAGCACCCGCTCGGCGGTTCCTTCGCCGGCATCACCAAGCCTTCATCCGGCCGGCTGGACACCGCGCATGCCTACACTCTCGCCATTCCGCAGACCGTCACCGACCGCCTGCTGGCCGAGCGCGCCACCGAGCTCGGCGCCGAGCCCCGGCGCGGCTGCGAACTGGTCGGGCTGAGCCAGGACGAGCACGGGGTGACCGTCGAGCTGGCGGACGGCACGCGGCTGCGCTCGCGCTATCTCGTCGGCTGCGACGGAGGTCGCAGCACGGTGCGCAAGCTGCTCGGCGTCGGCTTCCCCGGTGAGCCCACCAAGGTCGAGACGCTGCTGGGCGAGATGGAGGTGACCGAGGATCCGGCGACCGTTGCCGCCGTCGTCGCGGAAGTCCGCGAGACCCAACTGCGGTTCGGCCTCGGGCCGCTCGGGGACGGGGCGTACCGCGTCGTCGTGCCCGCCGAGGGGGTGGCCGAGGACCGCACGGTCCCGCCGACCATCGAGGAGTTCAGGCAGCAGCTGCGGGTGTACGCCGGCACCGACTTCGGCGTGCACTCACCGCGCTGGCTCTCCCGGTTCGGTGACGCCACCCGGCTGGCCGAGCGCTACCGGGTCGGCCGGGTGCTGCTGGCCGGCGACGCGGCGCACATCCACCCGCCGACGGGCGGGCAGGGGCTCAACCTGGGCATCCAGGACGCGTTCAACCTCGGCTGGAAACTGGCCGCCGAGGTAGGCGGCTGGGCGCCGGAGGGGCTGCTGGACAGCTACCACACCGAACGGCACCCGGTGGCCGTCGACGTGCTGGACAACACCCGCGCGCAGATGGAGCTGCTGTCCACCGAGCCGGGGCCGCGGGCGGTGCGCCGGCTGTTGTCGCAACTGATGGACTTCGAGGACGTGAACCGGTACCTGATCGAGAAGATCATCGCGATCGGGGTCCGCTACGACTTCGGCGAGGGACATGAGCTGCTCGGCCGGAGGATGCGGGACGTCGGCCTGAAGCGGGGACGCCTCTACGAGCTGACGCGGGGCGGCCGGGGGCTGCTGCTCGACCAGACCGGCCGGCTCTCGGTGGCGGGGTGGGCGGATCGGGTCGATCACGTCGTCGACGTCAGCGAGGAACTTCACGTACCCGCGGTGCTGCTGCGGCCGGACGGCCACGTGGCGTGGGCCGGTGACGATCAGCAGGAGCTGCTCGGCCGGCTGCCCAAGTGGTTCGGCGCTGCCGTCAGCTGAGCACACGGGGTGGGCGGGCCCGTTGAAGCCGCGTTCGGAGAACGGCCGCAGGTGCGCGGTGTCGCCGGGGTCGACCGGCTGTTCCTGCTCACTCCTGGCATCGGCCTCGACCACACCCGGCACGCCGTCGCCGCCGCCCGGTCCGCCGGGGTGCGCCACATCGTGCACCTGTCCTCGTTCAACGTGCTCGGCGACTTCCGCACCGACACCGTGGAGCGCCTGCTCCGGCGCAGGCCCCGCACCTTCGCCGCCTGGTGCGCACGCAACGCCGACGCCTTCCGCGTCACCTGATCGGCGTCTGCGTCTCGACCGCTCTGTCACGCCGCTCCCGGCCGGTCCGCACGTTGCCCCTCAGGCGGCGTCGAGGGCTTCGGTGATCTTGCGGGCCATGTCGGTCAGGGTGGGGCTGGGCCGGCCCTGGTGGGTGCGGGTGGCTGCGTCGATGGCGACGACGATGGTGCGGCGGAAGTTGTCGGCTTCGGCCGGGTCCTGCTGGTTGAGCAGGTTCATGGACGCGGTCAGGGCGGGCAGTACCTGGTCGGCGAGTTCGGCGACGGTCTTGCCGTACTTGACGCCCTTGGGTGCCTTGGTGAGGACGTGTCCGGCCAGGCCGGTGGCGGAGGTCAGGGCGATGGAGCCTTCGGTGGCGACCTTGTGGGCCGAGCCGGCGGCGCCGGCGGCGGACATCAGGGAGACGGCGCCCCAGGCGGCGATGCGCAGGGTGGTCTTGTCCTGGTCGGTGAGGGTGACGGACATGGTGGTCGCTCCTTCGAGGCTGTTGCGGGAGGGGGTTGGACGGTCGGTGGACCGTTCATGGGCTCTACTGTCGTCGACCGTTCTGATACGGCGCCGTTGCCGTCCTGACGTGTCAGCTGACACGGCGGCGCAGGGTCAGCTGAGGCAACCGCAACTGCCTGGTGATGGGCGCGCGGGCGCTCAATGTCCGGGAGGACACGCGGGGGATCCGCGACGTCTGGAGCACATCACGACCCCGTCAGACGGTCGTCCGGAAGTTCTGCGTCCCGATGACCCGCAACAGGTCGAGCTTCTCCCGCGCGTCGGTGCCCTCGGTCGGGAAGTACGCCAGCACCTTGATGTCTTCCTCGGGGGTGAACAGCACTTCGCAGGTCAGGTGCAGCATCCCGACCTCCGGGTGCAGCAGCCGCTTGCGGTCGAAACGGCGCACCGCGACCTCGTGCCGTTCCCACAACCCGCGGAACTCCGCACTGTGCTTCAACAGCTCGTGCACCAGCTCCACGACGTCGTCATCGCCGGCGCGGCGCGCGTACGTCGCTCGCAGATCGTTGACCTGCGCGAGTGAATGCCGTGGCCAGTCCTCTTGGGGGATCCGGGCGCGCGAGGCCGGCTCGGTGAACCACAGCCATGCGATTTTGCCCGCGAGGCCGATCTGGTGTTCCTGGCGGCCGAGCACGATGGCGGCGAGGGCGTTCTGCCAGAGCACCTCGTGCAGATCGGTGCAGATGAGGACCGGAACATCGGTGAGCCGGTCGGCCAGGCTGATCAGTCCTGGGCGGATGTGCCTGTGGGCACGGCGCGCCGGGGGCGCCAGGCCGGCCAGGTTGAACAGGTGGTCGCGTTCGTCCAGGTCGCAGCGGAGCGCGCGGGCCAGGGCGGCCACGATCGGCTCGGAAGGGTTCGCGCCACGGCACTGCTCCAGCCGGGCGTAGTAGTCGCTGGACATGCCGGCCAGCTGTGCCACTTCGTCGCGCCGCAGCCCGGGTGTCCGGCGCCGCACGCCCTCGGGCAGGCCGACGTCAGCCGGGCGCAGCAGCTCCCGGCGGCGACGGAGAAAGTCGGCAAGCCCGGCGCGGTCGATCACGTCCACCAGCGTACGGACGCGCCGCACGCTCATCCAGGGACAGGTTGTCCCTGGATGAGGTGGCCCTGGTCCGGGTGCGCGGCAGCCCACACAGTGGGGGACATGACAACGACGACACCTCTCGGCACACGCCGCCTCGGCCGCACCGGTCCCACCGTCTCCTCGCCCGGTCTTGGCGGTATGGGCCTGTCCGGCGCCTACGGTCCCTTGGACGACGACGAAGGCGTACGGGTCCTGCGCGCCTACCTGGACGCCGGCGGCACCCTGCTGGACACCGGTGACTTCTACGGTGCGGGACACAACGAATGGCTGATCCGGCGCGCGCTTGAGGGCCGCGACCGGGACGAGGTCGTGCTCTCCGTCAAGTTCGGAGCCATGCGCGGCCCCGATGGCGCGTTCGCCGGCATCGACGGCCGCCCCGCCGCCGTGCTGAACTTCCTGACCTACTCGCTGCAGCGCCTCGGCACCGACCACGTCGACATCTACCGCCCGGCCCGGCTCGACCGGTCCGTGCCCATCGAGGACACCGTGGGAGCGATCGCCGAGCTGGTCGACAAGGGGTACGTGCGGCACATCGGACTCAGCGAGGTCGGGGCGGAGACGATCCGCCGCGCCGCGGCCGTCGCGCCGATCAGCGACGTGCAGATCGAGTATTCGCTGTTCAGCCGCGGCATCGAGGACGAGATCCTGCCCGTGTGCCGCGAACTGGGCATCGGCGTCACCGCGTACGGTGTGCTGTCCCGCGGGTTGATCGGCGGCAGCGGAGCCATCGAGGGAGCCCGAACGGTGTCGCCGCGGTTCCAGGGTGCCAACCGCGAGCACAATGCCGCCCTCGCCGCACGGCTGGAGGAACTGGCCGCGGCGAAGGACGCTTCCGTCGCGCAACTGGCGATCGCCTGGGTGGCGGCGCAGGGCGAGGACATCGTGCCGATCGTCGGCTCGCGACGCCTGGACCAGGTCGACACGTTGGTCGACAGCGGCCGCGTCGTTCTCGGCGCCGAGGAGCTTGCGCGGATCGAGGACCTCGTCCCGCGCGGCGCGGCCCGAGGTGACCGATACCCCAGCCAGGCGATGGCGGATCTGGACAGCGAGCGCTGAGTTGAGCTGGGTCGCGACGTGACCTTCCTGCGTTAGGGGAAATGTCCGTGGATAGGGTGTGCTGGTGGGATCTCCTGATACGCGGGTGCGACATTCTGTCTCGACGTGGCAGCAGCCCTGCCCGGACCCCGCCTCGCCGGAACGTACCGTGCTCGTGAGGCAGGTCGCCGAGCAGGCGCTGGCCCGTGGCGGCGGACGGGTGCTGGTGGGGATCGACGGGTTCACCGCCTCGGGCAAGACGAGCTTCGGGCACGAGCTGGCCGAGGAGATCGCCGAGGCGGGGCGGCCGGTGCTCCGCGCCACCCTGGACGACTTCAAGAAGCCGTGGAAGGACCGGCACCTCTACGACCGCGAGTCGGGCGAGGGGTACTACCGGAACGCCTACGACTACGAGGCGGTCAGGCAACTGCTGCTGGAGCCGGCCCGTTCCCCCGACGCGGCGTCCTGCGCGCTGTGCGGCATCGATCCGCTGACGCAGATCGATCATTCGGGAACGACGACACCGCTCGCCGCGGACTCGGTGCTGATCGTGGACGGGGTGTTCGCGTTCCGCCCCGAGATCGACACGTACTGGGATCTCCGGATCTGGCTGGACGTGGACGCCGAGCTGTCGGTACGCAGAGGAGCCGAACGCGACCAGGACTGGGCCGGTTCGGAGGCCGAGTCGATCCACCGGAACCGGTACCTGGTCGCCGAGCGCGTCTATCTCCAGGAGGCCGACCCGCTGAAGCGGATGGACGTCGTCATCGACAACACCGCCTTCGACCGGCCGCGCATCGTCCGGCCCTGAATCGGGAGTCAGCGCAGCCCGAAGAGCGGCAGGCAGGGCTCCAGGCCGTGGATCCGCACCGGGACGGGGTCGGTGAAGTCGGCCCGGTCGAGGCGGAGGCGCTGCTGGACCGTCCGCCGGCCGCGTACCTCGTCGACCATCAGCCCGTCCGGGCGGTAGCCGAGCGGCTGGGGTCGGGTTTGCGCCAGTACGTGAGGAAACGCAGGATCCACTCCACGGGACCGTACCGGTGCCTCTTGAGCCACCAGTGGCTGTAGAGGACCTGGCAGACGAAGATGCCGAGCGCGATCAGCACCTCCAGCGGCGGGCTGACCCGGTCCACGAGCGCCAGCCCGTACCCGGTGAAGATCAGCGAGCAGATCAGCGACTGCGCCAGGTAGTTGGACAGCGCCATCCGGCCCGGCGCCGCGAGCGCGCGGGCGACGCGCGGCATGTACGGCAGCACCCGCAGGAACGTCGCCGCGTACGCGGCCGCCAGCAGCGGGGCCGTGACCAGGTCCACCGCCTCGCCCCAGAACTTGTGCATCGTGCCGTGCCAGGCCGACGTCGTGTAGATGAACGCGCCCGTGAGCCCGACCGTGAACCCGACCCACTGCAGCTTGCGCAGCGTGCCCGTGCTTATGGTCGCGCTCCCTCGGGTCTCCGTTGGCACAGGGCTGGACGCCCCCGCTCTCTCCGGCCCGGCTCGCCGTTTCGTGCTTATGGTCGCGCTCCCTCGGGTCTCCGTTGGCATAGGGCTGGACGCCCTCGCTCTCTCCGGCCCGGCTCGCCGCTCCGCGTGGGCCGGCAGGTCGCGCAGGGCGCCCAGCTTGCCGACCGCCAGGCCGATCAGGCACGCCGCCAGCACCGCCGGCCCCTGGAACAGGACGCGGAACACGATGATCAGCGACAGCTTCCTGAGGTGCTCGGAGATGATCTCCAAGGCGGAGGCCGCCAGCGCCGCGTCCGCCCTGGTGGCCTCGGCGGCCGAGTCGGCCACCGTGCCGCCCATGTCCAGGCCGAACGTGGCGAGCAGGGCCAGCAGCACGAAGCCGAGCGCGAGCATCGCGGTCAGCATGACCGCCAGCACCACGGCGGCCTTGGGCTGGAGCTTGCGGAAGATCAGCAGGGCCAGGCCCACGGCCGCGTACGTCGTCAGGATGTCCCCGGGGAACAGCAGCACGGCGTGCGCCAGCCCGATCAGCAGCAGCCCGGCCAGCCGGCGCAGGAACATCGGCCCGAACGGGCGCCCCCGCCGCGCCGCCGAGTCGACCTGGAGGGTGAAGCTGTAGCCGAACAGGAAGGAGAACAGCAGATAGAACTTGTTCTCCACGAGCAGGGTCACGGTGAACCGCACCGTCCAGTCCAGGGGCGACTGGAAGGCGGGCTCGGCCATCCCGGCCATCCGGTAGCCGGAGGCCAGGAAGGCGATGTTCACGACGAGGATGCCCAGGAGCGCGAAGCCTCGTAGGGCATCCACGGAAGCGATCCTCGCGGCCGCGGTTGCGTTCGGCATGGCGGGGAGTTTCTCCTGAGTCCTCATACGGAGAACATCATCCCGCACTAGCTGAGTGTTTCCTGTGAATTTAGTTATTTTGTGCGATGTAGATGAATCGTTCGATGATCACTGCCAGCGCGACCGCGAAAGCGGGCACTGCCAGGAAGAGCAGGCGCTTCCTGGCCTTACGCGCCCGGTTGGGGCCGTTGAGGCGGATGACCTCGTATGCGAACAGTGAGACCCATGTCACGGCCAGCGCGCCGACACCCACGGGCGTCCACGGGGTGGTGGGGTCGCCGCGTCCCTTGTAGGGCTGCGGTTCGGGGATCTCGGTGCCCCGGACGAACTTCTTCCAGGTGTAGAGGGCCGCGTCCTCGTTCGAGAACACCCGTTTCAGGTCCGGCGAGGCGTCCAGCGCCGCGCGGAACTTCGCCCCCCAGTCGTCCGGGAAGCCCTCGTTGAGCTGCAGGTAGCTCACCTGCCCGCGGCTCACGATCAGGTACGAGTTGCGCGGCTGCTCCTTGAGCGCCGCGATCGCGTCCGCGACCTGCGTCGGATCCTTGTGCACGAGGGCCTGCACGCCGAAGTTGACCAGCTCGACGTCCTTCTCGCCCCACGGCAGGGTCGGCGTGACCTCCGGCCCCGTCTTGGGCACCAGGTAGAGCACCTTGGCGCTCGGCTTGTCGTGCTGGTAGACGTAGTGCAGCGCGGCCACCTCGCCCGTGGTGACCCGCTCGAACTTCTCGTTGCCGTACCTGGCCAGCAGGAAGGCGAACGCGAACAGCACCGCGAAGCACGCCGCGAGCACGACCGAGAGCTTCTTGGTGAGCTGCGGGTTGAAGCGCACGTTCCGCCTGCGCAGCGGCACGGTCTCCTCGCGCACGTCCGCGCTGTCGGCCGGCAGGTTGGGGAAGAACGCGTACGCGGCCAGCAGGCAGGCCCCGGGCAGCGCGAACATGTAGATGCGCAGCCCGATCTCGCCGCCGTAGCTCTGCAGCCCCAGCGCCAGCACCGGCACGCAGAGCAGGATCAGCGCCGACCGGTCGAACACCCCGCGCCGGAACCGCCTGAACAGTCCCGTGGCCGCCAGGCTGAGGATCACCACGAGGATGCCGAGCCGGGCCTGCAGCACCAGCGCGTGCGCCGGGTCGCTGCCCTCGATGCGGTCGCCGGTGCTGTTGCCGATGTTCTGCAGGATCCGGCCGAAGCCGCCGAAGATGGCGCCGATCTGGCTGGACCAGAAGCCCACCGTCATGTAGCTGATCCAGGCCAGCACGACGAGGCCGAGGAAGAACGGCAGCGCCCAGGTCAGCGACGTCCGCTTGAAGATCAGGAACGCCGTCACGACCCCGAGCATCATGAACGGGGTGATCTGGTGCGAGGCCACCGCCGCGAAGAAGAGCGCCAGCAGCATCATCAGCATGAGCAGCTTGTCGGCCCGGTACGTGCCGGTGTTGGCCAGCTCGCCCGGGGTCATCGAGTCCAGCTTGGCCAGCAGCTTGCGCAGACCCTTGGGCGGGATCGGCTTCGTCCGCTGCTCGACCCGTCCGAACCATCTGAGCAGGATCGCTATGAACGCCAGATACAAGGCGAACGTGAAGCCCTGCGGCGAGAAGTAGTCCTGCCCGATCCACTGCACCAGCACGAACAGCAGCGCCGCGAACCACCGCGCCCGCGTGGTCGCCACGACCTGGCGCAGGATCAGCACGAACGGGAGCAGATAGAGCAGGTTCGAGACGAGTGGCGTCCACTGCAGGATCGGCGTCAGGTCGGTGATCCCGGCGGCCTTCGTCACGAAGGCGAACAGCGCGAAGAAGCCTGGCCAGCCCATGCGGGCGTCGATGCTGATGGCCGACTCGCCGGTCCTGGCGATGAACTCCACGAAACCGGCGTGGATGTACGCGGTGGGGAAGCGCGGCGCCGTGGCCACCAGGGCACCCGCGCCGTGCAGGGCGAAGGTGATGGCGGCGATCTGGAACAGCAGGAGGAACTTGCGGTCGGTGCTCTGGGCGACCGTGACGAAGAACGACACGAGCATGATGAGGATGGCGATGAACGCCGTCGTCGGGAGCGCCGAGATCAGGCCCAGGCCGTCGATGTTCTTCGGGTCGACGCCGCGCAGGGGGCCCGGGGCGACCTTGAGGGCCAGGATGTACATGACCAGGCCCTCAAGGACCAGCAGCACGGGCAGCCACTTGGGTGCGCTGGCGACCAGCGCGCCGATGCGCCCGCCGAGGGTGCGCGGCTTGCCGGGAGCGGCCTGGGGAGCCGCCTGCGGGGGCGTGGCCTGCTTCGTGGCTCCCTGGGGCGCGGCGCCCGGCAGGGGCGCCGTCGGCGGCGCTACGGCGGGCATGGGCGACGCCTGCCGCGGCGCCTCCACGGGCGCCGCGGCCGCCCCTTGAGCGGCGGTCCCACCGGCGGGCCCACTGGCGGCCGGTGAGGCAGGCGCTGAGGCGGGCGGCGAGGCGGGGGCTGAGGCGGGCCGGACTATGGGCACGGGCACGGTCCCGGCAGCGGAGGTCTCGGTGACGGGCCGCTTGGCGGGCGACGCACCACCGGACGGCTCCTTGCCCGCCGGCTTGGCGTCCGGCCCCTTGGCGGGGGCTTCACCGGGGGGCGCCGTCGGCGCGGCGCCCTTCGTCGGCGTGGCGCCCTTGGCCGTGGCAGCCGTGGCCGTGGCAGGCGTGGCGGCCGTGGCAGCGCTGGATGCGGAGGCACCCCCCGACCCATCGCCGTCGGCCCGCGCGCCATCGACGCGCTGCGGCCCGCTGGGCGGTTGCGGCTGGACGGGCTGCGGTCCGCTCACCGGTTGCGGCCGGGCGGACTGCGGGCCGCTCGCAGGCTGGGACCGGACGGGCTGCGGCCCGCTCGCAGGCTGGGGTCCGGCCGGCTGTGGGCCGCTCGCCGGTTGCGGCCGGGCCGGTTGCGGGCCGCTGGGTGCCTGGGGGCGAAGGCCGGGTTTGGTGTCGGAGGCGTCGGCGGAATCGGTCGGCGGCGCGACAGCCTCCTGCACGGGCGTGGTCACCGTGCCCGTCGCGTCAGGGCCCGTCGCGTCAGGGCCCGTCGCGTCAGGGCCCGTCGCGTCCGGGTCGGCGGCCTCCTCCACCGTGGGCGGGCGCCCGATGTGCAAGGCGGCGGGCAGCCGGACCACCGTCGTCGTGTCCGCGTCCGGCTCGGCGTCCGCCGAGGACGGGCCCTCGGCGGTAACGGTGTCGAGCGTCAGCTTCGGGATGACCCCGGTGGCTTCCGGATCGAAGGGCACGTCTGACTCCTCCTTGTCCCCGCGCACGTCCCCGCGCACCTCCGAGGAGTTTGCAATGCCATCGCCGTCCCGTTGCTTCACGTTGACCATCATGCGGCCCCGGAGGACCCCTGGGTGACAACCGGCGTACGGGTTTCGCCGACCTTGAGAATTTTACGTAGATTCCCGAAGATCAAAACTGCCACGAGAAGCTCGCTGAAGAGCAACCCGTACCCCACCGCGTTCACGCCGGCGTACGGGAAGAGCACGACGGTGGACACCAGCACGAGCACGGCCAGCCCGATCTGCACGGTGGCCAGCGTACGGGCCCGGCTCTGCGCCCGCAGCGCGCTCAGGTAGACCTCGATCAGCACCCTCGGCAGCACGGCCAGCGACATCAGCCGCAGCAGCGTCGTGCCCTCGGCCGCGAAGGCCGAGCCGAAGACGGTCAGGATCAGCGGCGCCGCCAGGATCGCCACCGCGATGATCGGGGTGACGATCATGAAGGCCCGCCGCAGCGCCCGCCGGCAGTTCTCGGCCAGTTTGGCACGGTCGAAAGAGCCCTCGACGGTCAGCGAGACCGCCATGTTCATGGCCAGCAGCTCGATCATGCTCGCGAGCGTGTGCGCCATCGAGAAGCGGCCGAACGTGGCCTCGCCCACCTGCGTGGCGACCACCACGGGCACCAGGTAGATGATGGCCAGGATGGACAGCGTCCCGGGGAAATCCCCAGCTAGGAACCTTCCAATTTCGCGCAGCCGAGGAGGCTCCTGCGAGGCGTCGCTCTTCTCCACGTGTCTGGGCACCACGATGGCGAAGATCAGCCAGTTGACGGGGATCAGCGCGAGGGCGGTCGGGATGACCCACGAGACGAAGATCCCGCCCGAGGGCAGCGCCCCGGCCAGCGCGACCAGCAGCCCCATCTTGACGATGCCGAAGATCAGGTTGTTCACGGGCACGTAGGTGGCCCGCCGCAGCCCGGTCAGCACCACGTCCTGGAGCGTGAAGACGGCCCACACCAGCACGGACGCCAGGAAGAACAACCCGGGCCAGAAGCCGCTCAGCACCGAGTACGTCTTGCCCCACATCGGCAGCGTCAGCAGGAAGCCGAGCGCCGCGACCCCGCCCGTGGCGGCGGCCAGGCCGTACCCGCGCAGGGCCAGCTCGGGGGTGCGGCGACCGGCGACCGGCAGGAAGCGGGCCAGCGCGCCCACGAACCCCAGCGCGGTCAGCGACGCGAACAGCCGCATCGCCGTGATCACCGCCTGCCCGCGGCCGAACTCCTCCGGGGAGTAGAGACGGGCGGCCAGCAGCCAGTAGCCCATGCCGAGCACGCCGGTGACCACGGTGTTCGCCATGAGCGCGTAGCCCTGGCGGAACAGCGGGTTACGGAGGTCGTGGAGGATCTTCCCCCAGACCCTAGACATTTCCGCGCACCCGCTGCAGCCCGTACCTCGTCCTGCGCACGACCGCGTACCCCTTGGTGAGGATGCGTTCGCGCAGGTAGATGAGAGGCACGGCGTTGCCTTCGACGGCGCGCTTGAACATGCTGATGGTCGTGTGCTTGCCGACCGTCAGCCGGGGGATGGCGAGCATGTCGTGCCGGTCGGCGGCGATCGTGTTGCTCACGGCGCAGGCGGCGAAATAGCCGGCCTTGCGGACTTCGCGGCGGACGCGGGCGCTGGAGTAGCCGTAGGGGTAGGCCATGGTGGCGACCGGCGCGCCGATCTTCTCCTCCAGCAGGCCCTTGTTCCTGCGCAGCTCCTGCCGCAGGTCCTCGATGCGGAGCTGGTCGAGCTGCGGGTGGCTGTGGCTGTGGCCGCCGATCTCGATGCCGGTCTGGGCGATCTCGCGGGCCTGGCCCCAGGACAGCATGTCGTCCAGCGGCCGGCCCGCCGCCTCCTTGCCCGCGTCGGCCACCCAGCCGCTGGTCAGGAAGACCGTGGCCGGGAAGTTGTGGCGCTCAAGGAGGGGCAGGGCCTGGCTGTGGAAGTCGGCGTAGCCGTCGTCGAAGGTCACCACGATCGGCTTGTCCGGCATCGAGCGGCCGTTGTTCTGGTTGAGGGAGGCCACGAGGTCGCCCAGGGTGAGCGGGGTGAAGCCGCTCTCCGACAGGTACGCGAGCTGCTCGGCCAGGTCCGAGGGCCGCACGGAGTGCGGCTTGGTCTCGTCGTTGGGCGTGTCCGTGACCGAGTGGTACATCAGGATCGGGATGCGGGTCATGATCGTGCCGCCTTCAGCCGTACGGAGCCCACCACGTAACCCCAGGTCGTCCAGGCCAGCCCGATCACGATCGCGGCGGCCCGGCCGAGCCCGCCCACGTCGCCGCGGACGGCCTCGCCGACCCCGCGCAGCGCGCCGAGCGGGAGCGTCTTGAGCGCGTGGGCCCGCTCGCTGGCCAGCCCGTCCTGGGTGCCGACCTCCTTCGTCACCAGGGCCTTCGACAGGCCCTCCGCGTAGCACCTGGATCTGAAGTAGGCGAACCGCTCACGCTGCTTCGACACCTTGTGCCCGATCACGGCACGCGGCTCGAACAGCATGACCGAGCCGGGCTTGCGCTGGCTCAGCCGGATGCAGAACTCCGTCTCCTCGCACCCCAGCGGACGCGACTTGCGCCCCTGCACGCTGCGCCCGATGCCGCTGTGGAACCCGCCCACCTCGGACACGACGTCGCGCAGGAACGCGGCGTTGCCGCCCATGACGTTGCGGATCGGCGCGCGCACCTCGGGCATGCCGCGGTACGTGCAGCCGACCGTCCAGTCGAACTCGTACGGGAACCACCGCGGGCGCCGCTCGGACGCCCACAGCGGATCCGTGCGACCCCCGACGCCCACCACACCGGATTCCTGGAAGCCCTCCTCCAAAGCCTCCAGCCATCCGGCGTCGGCGACCGCGTCGTCGTCGAGGAACGCGACAATCTCACCGCCGGCTGTGGCCACTCCGGTGTTCTTGCCTCCCGACAGCCCTTTCTCATGCGTGTTCTCCACCACAATGGCCTGCGGATACGTGCGCTTGAGCTTGAGGTGCAGGTCGGTGTTGTGGTCGACCACCAGGATCAGCTCGTGTGCCGGGCGGGTCTGGTTCTCGACCGACTCGATTGCCTGCCTGATGTCCTCCCACCGCTCTTCGGTGTAGACGCAGATGACAACAGACGTGTTCACAGCGTTCCTTCTTAAGCGACGCCTCGGTCAGCGGCGGGAGTGGCGGTCGGCTCGGGCTGAACGGGAGCGGGCTGGCGACGCCACTCCCTCAGGATGGTCCTGAGCACGCGGAAGCCATCTCGTACGGCGTGCAGGTTGCTCTCGCCGTGAATGCGGTTGCGCTCGTGGCTGGGCACCTCGTGCACCTTCAACCCGGCCTTGGCCGCGCGCACGTTCATCAGCGTCTCCACCTCGAAGCCGTCGCAGTCGAGGTTGAGCGCGTCGAGGTGACGGGCCCAGAAGGCGTTGTAGCCGTAGCACAGGTCGGTGTACTTGGTGTTGTACATGACGTTGACCATGCCGGTGAGGACCTTGTTGCCCAGCCGGCGGTTCAGCGTCAGGTCGTCGCTGCCGCCGCCGGAGGCGTAGCGCGAGCCCTTGACGAAGTCGGCGCCCGTCACCAGAGCGCCCACGAAGTTGATGATCTCGCGGCCGTCGGTGGAGCCGTCGGCGTCGATCATCACGATGATGTCGCTGGTGCACGCGGCGAAGCCGGCGGACAGGGCGTCACCCTTGCCCTTGCCGGTCTGCGTGACGATCTTGACGTTGGGCCGCAGCCGCTTGGCCACGGCGACCGTGTCGTCGACGGAGTTGCCGTCCACGAGCACGATCTCGTCCACCCACTGCGGGATCGTGGCGAAGACGTGGGGCAGGTTCTCGGCCTCGTTCATCGCCGGTACGACCACGCTGACCGTCGGTGAAATGGCCAGGTGCGGCGTGACGGGCGTGAAGCTCGAAGGGGGCGGCATCGACCGCAAGGGCGAGGCTTGCAGCTTGCCGTTGTGCTTGGCTATCTCGGGACTCATGGCGAGGGAAATCCTTCCGGGACCCCGCCCTGCTGCGGTCCGGTCGCGGCCACTCCCGGGTGCTGCGGGAATGGCGAAGCCGGTGAACGGTGCATTGAAGGGTCCTGTGCTGTGAGGGTGTCTGCCGGGACTTGGGAGAGCTCAGCGCGCTCCTGTTGGTTCTTTCGCTACTCCATTGGGTGACTCCTGCTGCTGCATCGAGGTGCGCACCCGACCGAAGCCCTTGAGGACACGGTCGGCCGCCCTATAAAGAGACGGCCTGTCCATGACAATTGTTCGGGCTTTGTTGAAAGGAGTTCGGCCCATCCAGTGAACGGCCGCCGCGGCGGACGGTCGCGAGATGCGGCCTTCGGCAACGTACAGGACCCCGCTCTTCAGCCAGTCTTTGTACTCCTTGCCGCCCTTGCCCATGTCCACCGTGTGCAGGCCGTCCTTCGCGGCGGCCTCGGCCATCTGCAGGTGATGGACGATGCCCGGCGAGTATCGGGCGAACTCGGTGTCGTAGGCGGGGAACCACCCTACAAGCGTGGTTGCCGTCCGGAGGCCGAAATGTCCGGCTACTGGTACGTCCCCGGCATAGAGCATGGTCAGGACGCCCGCGAAGTCCGATGACTTTTCGGCATGCATCATGTCCGTCAATTCGACGATCCACGGCTGGGCGAACCTGTCCACGCGGCCAGTTCTTCGATACTGGTCCGATTTCCAGGCCAGGAGCGTGCGGAGCACCTCGGGGTCGGCCGAGGCCCACTCGAAGCGCAGCTCGCCCTGCTCCCTGCCGAGCTTGCGCTCCTTGTAGCGGACGGTCTTGAGGTTCTTCGGGGAGTTGGACTTGACCTGCTCGATCCAGGCGTCGAACCCGGCGGTGAAGTCCATGACCGGCGCGGGCCGGACGTCCTGCTCGTACGGGGCGAACGTGGGCTGCCCCGCCACCAGGTGGTCGAAGTCGAACACGCTGAGCTTGCAGGCCCGCAGCAACGCCTTGGCGTCGAGCTTCAGGCCGGGGGCCGAGATCAGGCCGTGGCACGTGGTCAGGAAGCCGCCGAGCGGCTTGCCGATGCCGAAGCTGTGCCGCTCGTACGGGAAGAACCCCACGATGCCGCTCTCGTCGGAGATGACCGCCACCCTCACGTAATCACGCAAACGGTCCATCGCCACGGCGAACTCGACGGAGAGGAATGGGTTGTCCAGACTCGGGTCGGCCTTCTGCAGCTCCCGCCATCGCGCCCGTTCGGAGTCTCCGAGCTCTCTGGGCCGAACTACCTGGATGTTCACCTGGCCCCCTGTTGGGTCTGCATGCTCTTCCCCCGGTACAACATGCGAAGCACGTACATGAACCCTCCGAGCACGGCGACCGTCGCGACGCCCGCCCGCGGCGACCACGCGCCGAAGAGCAGCATGGCCTGGGCGAGGAGTACGTTCAGCACGAGGCTTGCCGCTGCTCCTACTGATAGTGCGGCAAGGGGGTCACGATCACGCAACAGTCCCACCACTGCCGCCCCTGGGACGACCAGAAGGAACAGAGAGATCAAGAACGGGCGCAGTGGCGTCTGTATGTCGAACAGAGCGACGACCGCTCCCGCTATGCAGGCGAGCGCCACCAACCAGGTCAGCGCTCTCCGGTGCTTGAGCATCTCCCTTTTCTCTCCTGCTTCTGCTGGTTAAAGCACGATTGATCGCAGTTCATGGGACCAATCTGCGCCAGGACACGTCAATGCCGACGCTTGGGGACGCATCCCGGTTTACCGACAGGCGGAGATTTCTCGTGTGATGTTAAACACACGGTCAAGCGACGCCGGCCCGGACCTGGCCCCCAGGCACTCCAGAATGCCCTATGTGACCGAGGTTCTTCGAGCCAGGGTCCGATTTATCCGGGTTTGCTAGCAAGAAAAGTTGATCTACTCCGGCTTGGTGTCCGTTTTACCCGTCCAGGGTCTCCGTATTCTCGGCTGATACGGTTACGGAGGGTGACGGAGTGGGTTCGCTGGAGGTTGTCGGGTCGTCCGTCGGATCGGACGTCTCGGGCTCGTCGCCGTCCCAGGAGAGCGAGCAGCTGGCGCTCCCGCCGTTCGAGGTGAACGCGACCCGCCCGCGGCCGGCGGCGCTCGGGTCGGTGATCGTGACCCAGATCGCCACCGACCCGCCCGCCTTGATCGACCCGCTCGCGGGGAACACGTCCAGCCCCTGCGAGGCGGTCGCCACCCACGAGACCGCGGCGTTGCGGGCGCCGAGGCCGATCTTGGCCGCGCCGTCGATCGCCTTCGGGCAGGACGTGCGGAGGCGGGCGCCGGGCACGGGCCTGCGGCGGGTGGGCGTCGGCCCGGCGGCGTGCCGGGCGCTCGGCCGCTCGGCCGGCGTGGCCCGGGTGCTGGGAGTGCGGCTCGGGGTGGGGGTGGGCGTCGGCGTGAGCTCGTCGTCCTCCGGCACGGGGTCGGGCGTCGGGCTCTCCTCGTCCGGGCCGAGCGAGAGGGTGGGGGCTGTGGGGGAGGGCGCCGAGCGCAGGGGAGTGCCGGTCGAGACGTCGCGGCCGTTGATCACGACCATGGCCCCCGTCGCGGCCAGCACGCACGCGCCCGCCAGCAGCACCGGCGCCAGGCGGCGCGGCCTGCGCCGCCGCGAGCGGTGCTCGACGGCCGCGGGGAACCCGGTCCGGTCGAAGCTGTCACCGCGATCGGTGATCAGGGCGCGGGTCTGGTCGCGCTCGGGGTTGACGCACGTGTCGATCACCCGGCGGCGCAGCGAGATGGGCGGGTACGCGACCGGGACCAGGTCGAGGAGCCGGGCGGCCGAGACCTGCCGGTGCCGCCCCTCGGTGCACACCTCGCACCCGCTGATGTGTCCCGACAGCCTCCGCCGCAGCAGCGGGGTGAGCGGCCCTTCCCACGAGTCGACCATCGCCGACAGGTCGGGGCAGTGCGCCCGTCCCGTCCTGGCCAGCACCACGGCCGCGGCGGCGTTCTCCAGGTGGTCGCGGGCCCTGGCGAGCCTGCCGGCCGCCTGCCGCGAGGTCAGCCCGAGCACCGCGCCGACCTCGGTCGGGGTCAGGCCGTGGCGCAGCGACAGCTCAAGGATCTCGCGCTCGTTCCTGCTCAGCTCGCCCAGCGTCTCGTGGACGAGGTCGGTCAGCTCGGGGTCGTCCTGCGCCTCGATCTCCGGCAGCGGCAGGCCGTCCACCGGGGTCCGGTGCGCCATCCTGGCCCGCGTCTGGAACCTGGTCAGCGCGTACAGCCAGGCGCGCATCCTGGCCGGCTCCCTCAGCCGGTGCACGCACCCCTGCGCGATGACCAGGGCGTCATGCACGGCGTCGGCGGCCAGGTCCTGGGCGAACGAGGCGGCATAGTCGTGCAGCCGCTCGCCGTAGCAGTCGTACAGCTTGGCGGGAGCGTCGGTGTCCGCGCGCCGCAGAGCCTCGACCAGCTCCTGATCCTCGGCGCGATCGACGGACGGCCATCCAGGCACGGATCCCCTCCCCGCGGGTAGAACGGGCACTCAAGCCCCACGCGGAGAGGACGCGTCCGCAATCCAGCAGGTTCGCCCCTTATGCCCATCGGGAATAGGGGTGCACCTGGGCTGCCTCTCAGCCGTCGCAGCCCGGCATGCAGAGGCGGCGTTCCATGCCCTGGAGGAAGAAGTCGCGCACCTGCAGGACGTTCTTGGCGATGTACGCCTCGCCGCCCGCGGCCTTGGCCAGGGCGTCCATCTGCTGCTTGCCCTTCTCGGCCTCCGGGCCGAAGGCGATGAGCAGGATGCTGATGGGCCGCTTCGGGTTGTACGTCTTCTTCAGGAACTGCAGGATCTCGGCGTTCTTGACGCCGCCGTCCGGGTCGTCGTTGCCGGCGCCGTCCGTGAGGACCAGCAGCGTGTTGATCTTGTCTTCCTGGTACGTCTTCGTCAGCTGCGAGTACGCGGCCTTGATCGTGTCGTTCAGCCCGGTGTCGCCCGTGGCCTTGGCCTGGATCGAGCCGAACGCCTTGGCCAGCATGTCCTTGCGGAGCGTGCCGTTGACCGACTCGCTGACCGGCCCCAGGGAGACGAGCTCCTTCCAGTCCTTGTCCTGTCCGTCCAGATGCGTGGAGAACGTCCACAGGCCCAGCTCGGAGTCGGCTGGGAAGAGCCCCAGTCCCTCGGTGGCGATCTTGTTGATGGCCTGCATGCGGGTCATGCCCGTGCCGGGGACCGGCAGCGCCATCGTGCCCGAGACGTCGAGCAGCGTGAGCAGGCGGCTGCCGAGGTTCAGCCTGGACCAGGTCTGCACCATCCTGGCCACGGTGGCGCCGTCCGGCGGCTCCAGCGCGGTCGGCGTCTCCGGCTTGAACCCCTTGTCCTTGGCCAGCGCGTCGCCCGCCTTGCCGTCCGTGCTGCGGAAGCCCGCGTCGCGCAGGGCCTTCTTGGCCGACTCCGTGGCGAGGTCCTGCTTGAAGTCCGCCGCCGCCTTGAGCACCGCCGGGTCCTTGGTGAGGACCGTGACCGGGTAGTCGAGGTTGAGCGTGCCTTCCTTGGGATAGAGCGCGACCACCGGCGCTTCCGGCTTCTTCGCGTTGTGGGCGTAGATGGCCTGCTCGGAGGTGACGCCGATGGGCACCCTGCTGCCGGACTTCACGGTGAGGCTGGCCAGTAGCGCCGTGGGGTCGGAGGCGAGCTGGCCCGACAGCTCCTTCAACGCGCCCACCAGCGCCTTGTCCAGGCCGTTCTCCTTCGCGGTGCCGGCGGCGGCCAGCAGCGCGGCCAGCCCGGCGGAGTTCTTCTGCGGGTCGAGGGCGAGGACGCGGACCTTCTTGCCCGGCCCGTCCACGTTGGCCACGTTCGCCGCGGAGATCATGGCGGCCCAGCTCGGCTGGAGGGCGCCGCTCAGCTTCGACGCGGACGACTTGGCCGTCGCCAGCACCACGGGCGAGGTCGCGATCGACCCCTCGATCTGCGGCAGCGCCTGGCCGGCCGGGGAGCTGCGCATGCTCTCCATGAGGAGGCTGGAGTCCGCCACCCAGAAGTCGGCCTTGGCCTTGCCGGCCGCCACCGCGTTCGCGGTCCTGGCCGCGGCCTCCTTGGCCACCGTCACCTCGACGCACTTGCTGTCGATCGAGTGCATGGCCTTGTTGTAGTTGCCCGCGATCTTGTTCAGCGCGGGCTGGATGTCGGGTGTCGCGACGACCCGCAACGCCAGCTTGCCGCCCGAGCAGTCGTGGTCGCGGTTGAAGATCACGAAAGCGGCGACACCGAGGAGCACGGCCAGCGCCACGGCACCGGCCAGCGGTACGAGAACCCTGCCACGACCGTTCGACCGTCTGCGGGCCGGGGGTTCGTGCGCTCTGTATCCGCCGTCAAGCTCGTCTGTGCGGTGTCGCCCCACGATGTCCTCTTAGGTGTGCTTGAGACCTTCCGGAGACCCTAGCGGGAGATGCTCCGCAATACTCCGGGAACGATACTCGGTGTGGTGAGTGTGGGAAAACAGCCCTTTTGGTGCGGTGATTACGCTTTGTGCTGGGTGTTGGCCGCGTGCGTGACGGTTTATGAGAGATTCGCATGATCGACGGATCAGGGTCCTAGTGGCAGCAGTGGCGGCCGTGCCATGCCCGGTGGCCCTCCCGTACGGCGACCGCCGCCAGCGCCACCGCCACGGCCGGATCGACCCACCACCACCCCAGCGTGTTGAGCCACAGGCTCGCCAGCACCCCCGCCGCCATGGCCGCGCAGATGAGGTTCTGCGTCCCCTCGCCCGAGGTGGCCTCGGACGCCAGGCGCGCGCCGAGCCGCCGCTTGGCGATGCCCAGCGCCGGCATGCTGACCAGGCTGAATGTCGTCACCACGATTCCCAGCACGCTCGGCGTGGCCCGGTGCCCCGCGTCCAGGTCGTGTGCCACGTGCAGGATGAGGTAGGGCGCGAGCAGCCAGAAGCTGACCGCCACCGCCTTCCTGGCGGTGTTCTCGGCGCTCGGCGAGAGCGTGCGGGCGCCGGTGAACCGCCACACCACGATCAGGCTGGCCGCCGCCTCCACGAACGCCGACAGCCCCCATCCGATCAACGCCAGCGAGTGGGCGGACAGGCCGGCGGCCAGGCCGAGCGTGCTTTCCACGCTCAGCCAGGCCAGCGTGGCCACGGAGAGCGACCGGGCGGCGCGGGCTGCTCGCAGCCAATCGGCTGACGCGGCCGGACGCTCATGAATCCGCTGGTCAGGCACCATGACCCTCCGCACTCCCGGCTATCCGGCCGTCGACAGCGATACGTACCGTACCCATTACCGACAGTAGCGTAGTTTCGTCCGGGCAAAGAATGGTCAAGCTTGCCCGCATAATGAGCGGTGATCACCAGGTCGCGAAGGTTGCCCGGATCGCCGAGGGAGGGCCGGTTGCCGTTCACGCCCAGTCACATGGCCGCGGTGGTGCCGCTCATGTCGTCACAGCGCGTACGCAGGTTCGCCGACCCGTGGGCGTTGGCGTTGGGGGCGATGGTGCCCGACCTGCCGATCTTCCTGCCGTTCCTGCCCGACTACGGCAACTGGCACTCCTGGCTCGGCGTCGTCACCATCGACCTGGCCGCCGTGCTGGTGCTGCTGCCGTTCTTCCACGCCGTCCTGCGGGACCCGCTGATCTCGCTGCTCCCGCCCTCGCTGGCCGGTCGCGCCGCGCTCCTGGCGCCCGCCCGGCTCCGCCTGCTCCCCATGGCCGTCGGGGGCGTGATCGGTTCGGGCACCCACGTCCTGTGGGACTCCTTCACCCACTCCACCGGCCCGGCGGAGTGGGGCGGCTGGCTGGCGATCTCGATCATGGGCGTGATCAGGCTCTTCCGGCTGCTGCAGTACGTCTCGTCCGTGATCGGCCTGGCCGTCGTCGTGTGGTGGGCCTGGCGCGGCCTGTCCCGGATGCCCGCGGCCCCCGTACCGGAACGCCTGCGGATCACCCCGCGCGTGCGCGTGGCCGTCATGGCGCTGTGCTCGGTCGGCACGGTCGCTGGAGCGTTCCTCTGGCCCCTCGTGGACGAGCCCGTCCCGTGGCTCGGCCTGCCCAGCGTGATCACCAAGACGGGCGCCGGCACGGTGATCGGCCTGTGCCTGGTCCTCGCCTGCTACGCGGCGGTCTGGCAGGTCAGGCGGCGCATGGCAGTATCGGAAGGTGCTTGAGTACGTAACCGACGCCGACGACCCCCGCCTGTCCGACTACACCCGGCTTCGCGACATGGAGCTGCGCAAGAGCCTGGAGGCGTCGCGCGGCCTGTTCCTGGCCGAGGGGGCGAAGGTGATCAGGCGGGCCATCGGCACCGGCTACCCGATCCGCTCGGTCCTGACGACGCCCCGCTGGCTGGCCTCCCTCGAGGACGTCCTGGGCGACGCGACCGTCTTCGTGGCGAGCGACGAGATCATGTCGGGCATCGCGGGCTTCCAGGTGCACCGCGGCGCCCTCGCCTCGATGGAACGCCTCCCGCTCCCCGCCGTCGACACCCTGCTGAAGGGCGGCGCCCGGCGGCTGCTCGTGCTGGAGGACCTGGTCGACCACTCCAACATCGGCGCCATCTTCCGCAGCGCCGCCGCCCTGGGGGTGGACGGGGTCCTGCTGTCGCCCCGGTGCGCGGACCCGCTCTACCGGCGGGCCGTGAAGGTGTCGATGGGCGCGGTGTTCTCGATCCCGTACGCGCGGATGGACGACTGGTTCGGCGGGCTGGCGCGGCTGCGGGAGGCGGGTTTCCAGACCCTGGCCCTGACCCCGGACCAGACGGCCACGCCCCTGGACGCCGTCGAACCGGCCGGCCGGGTCGCGCTGCTGCTCGGCTCCGAGGGCGACGGTCTCTCGTCCCACTGGCTGCACGAGGCCGATCAGGCGGTGTGCATCCCGATGAGCGCGGCGGCGATGGCCGCGGGCGTCGACTCGCTCAACGTGGTGGCCGCCGCGGCCATCGCCTGCCATGAACTGATGCGATCCGCGGATCGGGTGGGCTGATCGGGGCGGTTTTGTCCGTCTTGTGTACTGTCGAGACGCCGTTTTCATGATCGGAACAAAGGAGAGCCGTCCGAGATGTCCTTGTGGAAGGCACTGGAAGGGACGCGTGTCCTGGATCTCGCGCAGCCGATGCGCAAAGGCATGCCGCAGTCACCCAACCACCCCCCGTTCCGGATGGCGCTGGAGCGCAGGCACGGCGACATGGTCAGACCTGACGGCGGTTCGGCCGCCAACGAGATCATCGTCACGGGCGGCCACGTCGGCACGCACGTGGACGCGCTCGCGCACGTCTCGCAGGAGGGGCTCCTGTACGGCGGCCGGCCCGCGTCCGAGGTGATGTCGCACGAGGGGTTCGGCGCGCTGGGCATCGACACCTTCGAGCCGTACGTGGGCCGGTGCGTGCTGCTCGACGTGGCCGCCGTGCACGGCCTGGAGACGCTGCCGGCCGGCTACGAGATCACCCCCGACGACCTGTCGCGGGCCGCCGGCGACCTGGAGATCCGCCCCGGCGACGCCGTGCTCATAGGCACCGGCTGGTCGCGGCTCTGGTCGTCCGCGGAGGAGTTCGTCGGGCAGCGGGCCGGCGTCCCCGGGCCGGGCGCCGAGGCGGGGCGCTGGCTGGCCGAGCGCCGCCCGCGCGTGGTGGGCGGCGAGACCATCGCCTTCGAGCACATCGCGCCAGGTCGCGGGCACGCCACGCTGCCCGTGCACCGGATCATGCTGGTGGAGTCCGGCATCAACATCGTGGAGACCATGCGGCTGTCCGAGCTGCTGGATTCAGGGGCACGCGAGTTCCTGCTGGTGCTGAACCCGCTGCCGGTCGTCGGCGCCACCGGCGCCCCCGTCCGTCCGCTCGCCGTCATCGACTGACCACCGACTGACCATCGACCGACCTGAGAGAGACCATGACAACCCATGTCCAGCGGCTGGCCGAGTTCGCCGCCGCCTGCCGTGACAAGGGCGTTCCCGACCGGGTGCGCGACGATGTGACCGGACGGCTGCTCGACGTGCTGGGCAACTGCCTGGCCGCCTACGCCGAGCCGGACGGCGACGCGGGGCCTGCCGTGCTGCGCGCCGTACGCCGGTGGGGCGGCGTCGAGGAGGCGAGCGCGATCGGCAGCGGCGACCGGCTCCCCGCGCCGGCGGCGGCGCTGGCCAACGGCACCCTGGCGCACGCTCTCGACTACGACGACACGCACCTGCCGTCGGTGCTGCACCCGAGCGCCGCCGTGGTGCCCGCCGCGCTGGCCGCCGCCGAGGCGACAGGGGCGAGCGGCGCCGCGCTGGCCGCGGCGATCGCGGCGGGCGTCGAGGTGTGCAACCGCCTCGGCATGGCCTCCTACCTGCCCGAGGCGCGCAACTCGCTCTTCTTCGAGAAGGGTCAGCACGCGACCTCCATCTGCGGCACGCTGGGCGCCGCGGTCGCGGCCGGGCTCCTGTTCGACCTGACGGCGGACGGCATCGCGCACGCGGTCGGCGTGGCGGCCAGCATGGGCGCGGGCGTGATCGAGGCCAACCGCACCGGCGGGACGATCAAGCGGGTCCACTGCGGCTGGGCCGCGCATGCGGGCGTCTCGGCCGCGGTGCTCGCCCTGGAGGGCGTGACCGGGCCGCCGACCGTGCTGGAGGGGCGGTTCGGCTTCTTCCAGGCGTGGCTCGACGGCCGCTACGACGAGGCGGCGCTGCTGTCGGACCTGGGTGACCGGTGGGAGCTCCTGCGCACGGTCTACAAGCCCTACCCGACGAACCATTTCACCCACCCGGCCATCGACTGCGCCCTGGCGCTGCGGGCCGGCGGCCTGTCCCCGGAGGACGTCGAGGACATCGAGCTGGGGGTGCCCGCCCCGGTGCTGCGCACGATCGCGGAGCCCCGGGAGGAGAAGACCGCTCCCAGGTCGCCGTACCACGCGAAGTTCTCCGGCCCCTACACGGTGGCGGCGGCGCTGCACGGCGGTGGCGGGCTCGGGCTCTCGCTGGACGACTTCGCCGCCCTGTCACCGGAGCGGCTGGAGCTGGCGCGACGGGTGCGCTGCGTGACCGACGAGCGGGCGTCGGAGATCTTCCCGCGTGCGTTCGCGGCGGTGATGCGGGTCCAGTTGCGCGACGGCTCGACGCTGGAACACCGCGTGGACTCCTCGCGGGGCGGGCCGGAGCACCCGTTGACGCGGGATGAGCTGGCGGTCAAGTTCCGCGCGAACGCGGGCCGGGCGCTGCCGCCGGACCAGGTGGACGCCCTCCTGGCGGCGGTCGGGGATCTCCCCTCGGCCCCCTCGGTGACGCCGCTGCTCCGCCTGACCCGTTGTCGGGGTCAGAGCCAGTCGGGGTAGCCGTCGGCGTCGTTCGTGACCGGCCGGCGGGCGATGGAGCAGCCGCCGTCGCTGTCCCTGATGTGCCGTTCGAGCGTGTGGACCTGCTGGTCCGTCGTGATGAGCGTGAGCTCCCAGACGGTCGTCCCTTGGCGCGCGGACGGCACTTCGGCGATGTCGATCGAGGCCGCCAGGCCCGTGCTGAGGATGCCGTGCGCCAGGGCGGCCGCCCTCTCATGGCCCTCGATCGTCGCTCGGACCTCGATGAATTCCGCCATGGAGCTGTCCTTGCTGGAGAGGTGTGCGGGCAACCTTACCTACGTCGTCCCCTCTCGGTAACCGTTTTCCGGCGACAGGCGGACTTCTCGACTTCTAGCACCGCTAAACATTGAGTCATCGCTAGGTTAGCGTTGGGTGAAGCCCTGCCGGGCGCGCCCCGGCAGCCGCACCGCGCGCGGATCAAGGTGCGCGTACGGGTGGCGCACTCGCTCAGGTGGACCGCGGATCGGCTGGACCCGGCCTGCCGTACCGCGTGATGGAGCACAATGTGAGAGGTCGATTACGTACAGCAGCCAACGGGGAAGGCGCATGTACCTGGACTGGATCATCGCGATCGCGACCTCGGCCTCTGAGAGTCTCCCGGACCCGGCCTTGACCTGCGCCGTCGCCACGCCGTCCGAGCGCCGGCTGGCTTTCACGCCGCAGGTCGGCCTGACGCCGCGGCGCGTCGCCGCCCGGGGGAACCTCCAGCTCACCGGCTGCGCCTCGCCCGACGGTTCGGCCGCGGCCCTGCGCTCCGGCTGGGTCGCCGTCAAGGCCACCGCGGAGGCGTCGTGCACCAGCGCCCGCCAGGTGCGCGGGGGCGCCGTCATCACGTGGTTCGGCCGCGACGGCCGCCCTGTCGGCACCTCGCGGCTGCGCATCAAGGCCGACCGGCTCGCCACCCAGCACCCGGCCGACGCCCTGCTCACCGGCGCCATCACCGCCGGGACGCTCAAGGGGGAGCGCGTCCACGGTGGCCTCTCGCCGACCACGGCCATCCTCGGCTGCGCCACGCGGGGCATGAGCACGCTCCCCGGCAGCGGCCGGATCACCTTCGGGTGAGACCCCCCACGAACGGCTCAGGACGTGAGTCGGCGCAGGCCGCCGCGTATGGCACGGGTGCGCAGGGCGGGGTGCCGCCTCCGCGGGCCGCCGCCAACGGGCGTGGAGGGGTGTGGCTGCGGGCGGCCCCCGCCCACCCGCGAGCTCCTAACCGCCGGCGATCTGCTCGCCCGCGTAGTCCAGTAGCCGCTCGGCCGTGTCGAAGCGGCGCTCGTTCTGGTCTCCGAGCAGCACGCCGACTACGCGCTTGCCGCCCCGCTCACCGGCGAAGAGCAGGCAGTAGCCGGCGGCACGCGTGTAGCCGGTCTTCACCCCGAGCACGCCGTTGGCCCGCGAGAGCAGCTTGTTGGAGTTGCGCCAGGTGTGCGCCCGGTGCAGCGAGGACTTGGCCACCTTGTGCACCTTCGTGCCCGCCACGGCCGCGAAGGCGCCGTTGTCCAGCGCCCGCTCGGCCAGCTTGACCTGGTCGACGGCCGTCGAGTAGCCGCCGTTCCCGGGGGTGGGCAGGCCGTCGGGGTTGGTGTAGCGGGTGTCGGAGAGCCCGAGGGCGTGGGCGGTGCGGTTCATCTTGGCGACGAACGCCGTCTTGCCCGGGCCGTAGCGCCGCGCCAGGGCGTTGGCCGCGTCGGCCCCCGACGGCAGCATGAGACCGTACAGCAGGTCCCTGACCGTGAGCCGCTCGCCCTTCTTCAGCGCCGCCGTGGTCGCGCCGTTGCTGGTCGCGTGCTTGACGTCGGTCGCCGTGATCGTGATCGTGTCGCTCAGCCTGGCCTCGCGCAGCACGACGTACGCCGTCATGACCTTGACCAGGCTCGCCACGGGCACCCGGCGCGTCTCGCGCTTGCCGAAGTGGATCGTTCCCGCCGAGTCGACCACGTACGCCGACTTCGCCGCGACCTCCGGCGCGTCCGCCGCCGCGGCAGGGGAGGCGACCCCCACAACCACCGCGAGTGCGGCGGAGCCAATGAAACCCCCAATACGCATGGCAATCATGTTGGCAGGAGATCAAGGGTCCGTTTGCCGAACTACGCCATAAAGCTCGATCAGATGGGGGTAAATCAATGCCAGATTCGAGGGGAGCGGCTGTGGCGGGCAGGTTCATCATCAGCGAGGACGGGCAGGGCGGATTCCGTTTCGCGCTCGTGGCGGGCAACGGGCAGACACTCGCGGTCGGCGAGGGCTATCCGAACAAGGTCGCCTGCGTGAACGGCATCGAGACGGTGCGCAGGAACGCTCCCGAGGCCGTCATCGACGACCGGACCGGCCAGACCCTAGGAGACCAGGGCCTGCTCTGACGCGGCGGCGCGCCGCCGCCTCCTGCGCCGCACCGTCAGCCAGGCCGCCGCCGCGACGGCGAGCACGGCCACGACCCCCGCGGTGACGGGTGACTGCGCGGCCAGTGCCAGCCAGCCCCACACGAGCGCCGAGATGCCGAACCACCAGATCGGCGCCCAGGTCAGGCAGCCCAGCGCGCTCGCGACCACGTACCAGGGGTAGGACACCCGCAGCGCCCCCGCCACCCAGGGCAGCGTGTGCCGGAGCATGGGCACCCAGAAGCAGCCGTAGACGGCCAGCGCGCCCCATCTCTCGACGACGTGCTCGATCTTCGCGATGCGCTCGCGCCCCACCCGGGCGGCGAAGCGCGAGTCGTAGAGCCTCTCGCCGAGTTTGCGCCCGACCCAGTAGTAGACCTGGAACGCGCCGAACAGGGCGAGGATCAGGATGGCGCCCACCAGCCAGTAAGGCAGGCCGAGCCAGAACGGCCGCGTGGGATCGGCGATGCCGTTCATGCTGCCACACCCCTCCCAAGCCTTAGGTCAGGCTTACCTTAGTTCAAGTTGCAAGCTTTTGCCATACCGGCTTGCAAGCCGCCGCAACCAGCCGACAACCAGGACTCAACTCCCCGAGTTCACTCTATGGGTGAGGCGAAAGGGGTGGTGAAGATGGCGTCGAGGAGCGCGGCCGTCCTGGCCAGCGGCACGGCGAACGCGGTCAAGCTCTTCGTGGCCGCCCTGGCGTTCACCAGCGCGTACGTCGGCCTCTCCGCCTACAGCAGCGCCGGCAGCGCGCCGGCGGCTGTGAAGACCATCACCCTGTCGGCCCGTGAGGTGCCCGTCACCGCGGAACTGGACCCGGTCGCCCAGCCCGGCGAGGTCACCCTCGCCGGGCTGGCAGGCGTCTGCTCAGGGCCGTTCGTGGCCCGCAGCGTGCTCGTCAGCCCCGAGCCCGGCCAGAGCGTGCACTACGGCTGGAAGCTCGCCCGCTGGAGCCCCTCGGCCAAGACCTGGCGCACGTATCTGGTCGACTACGACGGCTTCATGGGCGCCGCGGAGACCGTCGAGTGGCGGCCCGAGATCTCCGGCGACCCCGGCTGGTATCGCGTCGAGCTGTCGGCCAAGGGCGTCAAGACCGTCACGAGCGACCGTTTCCAGGTGAGCTGCTGACCGACCGCCGCGCCGCCTCCACCCAGCGCGGCACGCCGACCCGCTCGGCCACCTCCAGGGCCTTCTGGTAGTGGTCGCGGGCGGCGTCCGGCTGGCCCAGGCGCACGGCGAGGTCGCCGAGCGTCAGCGCCACCGGCCACAGCGCCACCACGCCGGTGCTCGCGCCCGCCACCCGGTCGGCGAACGGTTTGAGCTTGTCGTAGCAGTCGACCATCCGCTCCCGGTCGTCGAGCAGCATGCCGGCCAGCGCCCGCCAGGTCATCGCCAGCTCGTAGAGGAAGTCGGGCCGCACCGGCGGGCGGGTGGCGGCCACGGCCTTGGCCTCCTGGAGGTGCCCGGAGGAGGCCAGGGCCAGCGCGTACGCGTCGAGCGTCCACTTGGCGCCCAGCCGGTGGGCCTGGGCGAGCAGGTCGACCATCTCGGCCGCCCGGCCGTCCACCAGGTGCAGGCAGAACTGCGTGATCAGCGGAAGGGCCTGGCGGCCCTCCAGCATGCCCGCGCGCGCCGTCATCCTGGCCGCGTCGCGGTAGGCCCGCTCGGCGCCCGCGTAGTCGCCGGCGATCATCAGCCGCTGGCCCGCGTACCAGACCACGACCGCGGCGGGCGCCGACAGGTCGTACTGCTTGGCCAGGCGGTCGGCGGCGGCCGCGTGCTCGTCGGCGACCGCGAACTCGCTCCTGGCCGCCGCGCACTCCAGCAGCACCAGGTGGGCCAGCGCCTGCGTGGCCATCTGCCCCGAGCGCTGCGCGACCTCCAGCAGCTCCCTGCCGATGTTCTCCCGGGTGTCCACGGCGGGGATGTCGTACGACTGCCGCAGCCGCCCGCTCAGCGCCGCCGCGATCAGCGTCGGATCGCCGCTCTGCCTGGCCAGCTCCAGCGCCTCCAGCGACGCCTGCCGCCCGCGCTCGGGCGAGGAGGAGCCCTCCAGCTCCAGCGCCAGCGTGGTCAGCAGGCTGGCCCGCAGCCGCTGCTCGCCCGCGGGCAGCTCGATGAGCGCCTGCTCGGTGACGTCGACGATCTCCCACGCGGTGCGGGTGAAGTCGCGCGCCATGCCCTTGTGCGGCACGGCCAGCGACGCCGCCACCTTCGCGGTGATCTCCAGGTCGCCCAGCGGCAGCGCGGCGTCCATGGCCTGGCGGCGCAGCAGCCGGGCCGCCGTCATGTCGCCGCACAGCGCCAGCGCCCTGATCTGGCGCAGCATGAGCCGCAGGCGCTCCTTGCTGCGCTCCGGCGTCTGCGCGCCGCTCTGCTCGTCGCGCGAGCGGTCGAACGCCGCGATGGCCTGCTCCCACAGGGTGGCCGCCTCGCGGTGGGCGAAGCGCCGCTCGGCCTGCTCGGCCGCCAGCCCCGTGTAGTGGACCGCCTTCCCGGCCGCGTCGGCCAGGAAGTAGTGGTGGGCCAGCGCCGCCACGTCGGACGGCGTGCGCTGCTCGATGACCGTCGCCACGGCCGCGTGCAGCCGCGTGCGGCGCAGCCTGGAGGCGTCGGAGTAGATCGTGTCGCGCACCAGGTCATGATCGAACCTGAGCAGCCCGGGCCCCGGCTCGGTCACCAGCCCGGCCAGCAGCGCCGCCTCCACGGCCTCGATCACCGCGTCCTCGTCACCCGACACCGCGATCAGCACGTCGAGATCGACGTCGCGGCCGATCACGGCGGCCTGGAGCAGGATCTGCTGCGCGCCCGACGGCAGCCGCGAGATGCGCCGCCGCAGCACGTCGCGCACGCCGGACGGCACCTGCGAGAGCACCTCGGTGGCGCTGGCCCGGTCGGCCGCGCCCTCGGAGTCGAGCAGGCGGACGGTCTCGCGGACGAAGAACGGGTTGCCGGCCGTGCGCTCGACGATCGACTCGACCGCGTCCTCGTCGATCTCGCGTACGCACGTCGCCTTGACCAGCTCGGCCACGGCCTTCGGGTCGAGCCCCGACAGGCCCACGCGGACCGGGCCCAGCCTGGCCAGGGCGGCCAGCACGTCGGACTGGCGGTCGTCGAGCTCGCTCTCCCGGCAGGTCACCACGAGCAGCACCCGGCTGGTCGCCAGCAGGCTCGGCAGCGCGCGCAGCAGGGCGAGCGTCTGGTCGTCGGCCCAGTGGAGGTCCTCCAGGGTCAGCAGCACCGGTGCCCGGCGCGCGACCCCGGCCAGGTAGCCGCCGACCGCGCGGTGCAGCCGGAAGCCGCCGGACGCCTCGTCCTCGTCGGGGTCGGGGGCGGCGTCGTCGAGCAGCGGCGCGAGCAGCTGCGCGTATTCGCCCGCGCCGGTCACGCCGGTGAGCGTGCGCAGGATCTCCACCCACGCCCAGCCCGGCGGGGTGGCGCTGGAGTCGGGGCACGCGCCGGACGCGGCGATCCAGCCGTCGGTGGCGAGCCTGCTCTCCAGCTGGCGCAGCAGCGTGGTCTTGCCCGCGCCCGCGACCCCGGCCACGATCGCGACCTGGAACCGGCCCGTGCGCGAGGCCGCCGTGGTCAGCCTGGCCAGCTCGGCGTCGCGGCCGACGAACGGCTCGGGCTCCAGCGGCGGCGGCTCGACGGCCGCGGCCGGCCTGGGCGGCCAGGTGTCGGTGACCGGTGGGGCGGGCCGCGCGGGGCGCGCCGGGACGGCCAGGTCCAGCTCGGGAGACTGGGCCAGGATGTCGGACTCCAGCTTGCGCAGCGCGGGACCCGGGTCGATGCCCAGCTCGTCGGCCAGGATGTTCCTGGCCCGGCGCAGCGCGGCCAGCGCGTCACCCTGGCGGCCGCAGCGGTAGAGGCCGAGCGCCAGCAGCCGCCAGCCCTCCTCGCGCAGCGGGTGCTCGGTGGTGAGCGCCTCCAGGTCGGGAACGGTCTCGGCGTGCAGCCCGAGCCGCAGCCCGGTGTCGGCGTGCCGCTCGCGCGTCACGAGGCGCAGCTCCGCCAGCCGGTTGACCTCGGCCTCCGCCCACGACTGGTCGGCGAAGTCGGAGTAGGGAGTGCCGCGCCACAGGCCCAGCGCCTTCTCCAGGCGGCCTCGGGCGGACTGCGGGTCGCCCTCTTCGAGGTGCTCGCCCGCCGCGCGGACGAGCTGCTCGAACCTGAGCGCGTCGACCTGGTCGGAGGCCACCCGCAGCGCGTAGCCGGACGCGACCGTCACCAGCAGCCGGTTGGGCCCGCCACGTGGGCGGCCGGGCTCCAGCACCCGGCGCAGGCGCGAGATGTAGACCTGCAGGCCCGACTGCGCGCCCTTGGCCCCGTCGTCATCCCACAGATCGTAAAGAAGCATGTCAACGGGCACGACCTGACCTCTGGCCACGAGAAGCCGGGCGAGGACGGCCCGCTGCCGCAACCCGCCGAGGTCGAGTTCGTCGTCGTGTTCGTACGCCTCGACTGGCCCCAGAACTCGGAACGCCACCATGTCAGCCGCCACGCTATGCGGGCCTAGGAATCACGCACAAGGTCTTTGATGGGTTTGGGATTGTCACTACTGGGCCTTCGAGATCGCGGACGGGGGCTCCGCGCCGGCGTTCCGGCCGTTGCGCCTGCGCAGGAACGCCCATGCGCCCAGGGCCAGGCCGCCGAACGGGATCTCGATAGTGTAAGTCCAGAAGCCGAAAAGCAGTGCGGCGGCGGTGGCGGGAGCGACCTCGACGCCGAATCCCTGGGTGAGGAGAAGCACCACGCCGCCCTCCATGATCCCGGCCCCGCTGGGCGTGATCAGGATGGCGGTGAGCACGCGGGAGAGGGCGAAGACGGCGATCGACTGGGCGAACCCCGGCCAGGCCCCCGCCGCCTGGAGGCACACCGCCATGATCGCCCACTGGAACCCGAGGAAGGACATCATGGCGAGCGACAGCCCGGGCCATCTGCTCCGGACGACGCCGGCGGTGTCGGCGCGCAGCTTGTGGAACGCGTCCGAGGCGTGGATCTTCAGCCGCAGCAGCCGGGTCAGGCCGTCGAGCGCGCGGCCGAGCACGACGGCGGCGCGGTCCCAGTAGAGGGCGACGGCCACGATCGTGCAGAGCACGAGGATCGAGATCGCGCCCGTCCACCCGGCCTTGGCCACGGTCGCGTTGGGCGCCTCGCCGGCCGCGAGCAGCGCGATGATCCCGACGGCCGGCAGGATGAACCTGAACATCGTGTTCCAGATGCCGCTGACCAGCGTCATGACCACGAAGGGGCGGCTGGAGAAGCCCCAGCCCCTGGTCATCGCGAACGACACCGCCACGCCGACCGCCCCGCCGAACGGCAGCAGGTTGCTGACCGCGCTGCCGGCCGCGTTGAGCGTGAGGCCCTGGAGATTGTTGAGGCCGGGGAGGGAGTTGGTCAGCACGAACGTGTACGCCAGCAGGCTCAGCAGCCACAGCGCGGCCATCAGCGCGATCTGGCCGAAGCCGAGCGTGCCGAAGACCCTGCCGATCTCGTGCCAGGAGACGGGCTTGCCGGTGAGCGTGCGCACGATCTGCGGAAGGTAGACCACGAGCAGCACGGCCAGCCCGAGCGACAGCACGGACAGGGTGATCTGGAGCCACTTGTTCTTCATCGGGGTCCAGTCTGACGGGTCGCCGGACGAGGGTCCTCCTTCGGAGGAATTATTTCGCGCTCATCCTTTCTGATACTGGTCGAAGGGATGAGTGAGCCGGGTGCCCGGTGGCAGGTCGCGGCGGACGTACCACTCGGTGCCGAAGACGAAGCGGTAGATCGGGCCCGGGACCTTCAGCATGACGGCGAGCGTGCGGTCGCTGTCGCCGCCGCTGGCCTGGGAGGCGTGCGCGGCCATGGACGCCCGTTTCTGGCGCGTGTATTTCCGGACGTTGACCCGGTGGGTGATCGTCTCGCTCGACGAGTAGGCGCTCTCGAACGTCCGCACGTCGAACTCCGGCGGGAACTTGTAGAACCGGCCCGCCAGCCGCAGCAGCCTGACCAGCGGATCGCGGTTGACCGTCGCCTCCAGGACGATCTCCGTGCCGGCGATCTCGGCCGCGCGTTTGCCCACCCGGTGCACCTGCACGTGGTCGGGGTGCCCGTAGCCGCCCGCCGGATCGTAGATCGCCAGCAGGTCGGCCTCCTCCTCCTGCAAAATCGCGGCCAGCGCCTTGGCCGCCGCCTCGGAGTCGGCGTCGATGAAGGCGTTGTCGGGCCGCTCCTCGGCGATGCCGCCCTTGGGGCTCAGCCCCGAGTCGCCGTAGCCGAGGCACTCGACGCGGGCGCAGCCGAGCAGCGCGGCCGACTTGTAGAGCTCCTTGAGCCTGGTCACGCCGAGCGCCTCGCCGGGCGCCATCTCGGCCAGGCCGCGCTCGCCCGCGGTGGCCACCACGAGCACCACGCGGTGTCCCTCGGCCGCGAGCATCGCCATGGTGCCCGCCGTCAGCAGGGCCTCGTCGTCGGGATGGGCGTGAAAGAACACTGCGGTACGTGGAGGCACACGCCCAGATTAGTCTGGGAGGGGTGCGGATCTTTCACGTGAGCGACTGTTACCTGCCGCGACTCGGAGGGATCGAGGTCCAGGTGGCCGATCTCGTGCGGATGCAGCGGGAGGCGGGACACGACGTCCGCGTGGCCACGGCGACCAAGGGCGAGCCGCTGCCGGGAGTCCAGCGGATTGTCGCGAAGATGCCGTTCGACCTGCCTGTTCACCCGTTCGGAGTAGGGCATCTCACGCGCCGGCTCACCTCCCTGCGCCCCGACGTGGTGCACGTGCACGCGGGGGCGGTCTCGCCGTTCGCCTGGATGGGCGTGCGGGCGGCCGCGCGGGCCGGGCTGCCGTGCGTGGTGACCGTGCACAGCATGTGGGATCCGGTCACGCGGGCGCTCTACCGGCTGCTGCGGCTGGCGTTCGGCTGGCAGCGGTGGCGGCTGGTGGCGACCACGGTCAGCAACGCCGCCGCCGTCCCGATCCGCGCCGTGGCCGGGCCCGAGGTGCCGGTGCGGGTGGTCTCCAACGGCCTCGACCTGTCGGGCTGGGCGCCGTCTCCCGGGGCGCGCGACGAGCGTGAAGGGGTGCACATCGTCGCCGTGGGCCGGCTGGCGCCGCGCAAGCAGCCCGTACGCCTGCTGAGGCTGCTCCAGACGGCCAGGCGGCGGGTGCCCGCCAGGATCCCCATGCGCGCCACGATCGTCGGCGACGGCCCGGCCCGCGGCCAGATGGAACGTTTTCTGGCCCGGCACGGCATGGCCGGCTGGGTCTCCCTGCCGGGCCGCTACACGCGGGAGCAGATCGCGAAGGTGCTGGAGTCGGCTGACGTGTTCGTGGCGCCCGCGCCGCGCGAGTCGTTCGGCATCGCGGCCCTTGAGGCGCGGGCCGCGGGCCTGCCCGTGGTGGCCAGGGCGCAGAGCGGGGTCGCCGACTTCGTCGCCGACGGCACGGAGGGGCTGCTCGGCCGCACGCTCGGCGACCTGGCCCGCGCGGTGGCCCGGTTGTGTACGGACGCCGCGCTGCGCGAGTCGATCGCCGCGCACAACCGGGCGACGCCGCCGGCCGCCGGCTCGTGGCCCGCGGTCCTCGACGGGTTCGACCGGGCCTATGAGGAGGCGCTTCAGGCGCGCCGGAGCACCACGTAGCCGTCGCGTTCGAACACCTTCGCGTATCCCTGGCCCTGCAGCGCGTCGACCGCGGCCCGCTGCTCCTCCGGCGAGCCGAAGGGGAACTCCCAGCGGGAGGTGTCGGCCACCACCCACGGCGCGCCGCGCGACTTGGCGGTCCACAGCAGGACGGTGGTCCTGGAGGTCAGGGCGGGGCCGACGGAGTTGACCGCCTCGACGGTGACCCCGGAGGGCACCCTGCTCACGGCCTCGGCGGCGGCGGCCGCCTTGGGCTCCTGGTAGAAGGCCGGATGGTAGAGCTGGTCGAGCGCGAACCTGGGCACCAGGCTGATCGCGACCGCGCAGACGGCCGTCGCCCAGGCGATCTTGAGCGACCCGGAGGCGTCGTCGCGCTTGAGCCGGCGCAGCAGCCTGGCCAGCCCGTCCACGCCCGCGCAGAAGAGGATGACCACGGTGAACGCGCTGTACTGGAAGTCGGCCTGCCACCACTGGGCGCGGTCGGACAACATGCGCTCCAGCACGTGCGGCACCGCCACCAGCGACAGCGGCGAGAGCAGGCACAGCAGCAGCGTCGGCCACACCAGCAGGAACAGCGTGTCGACCTTGGCCTCCTCGCTGAACGGCAGCAGCACGGCCGCGATCGGGTCGCGCAGCAGCGCCAGGATCGCGCTCGGCACGTCGGGGCCGAGATGGTTGTAGGCCCAGAAGTCCTTGGAGTCGCCGCCGAAGGCCGTGATCGCCAGCCCGCGTACGAGCAGGACGGCCCCCGTCCCGAGCGCCATGCACAACAGCCCCCGCAGCCGGTCGCCCAGGACGACCAGGCACAGCCCCGCCCCGATCACCATCAGCCCCATGTCCTCCTTGACCAGGAGGAGGTCGATCAGCGCGACGAAGGCGGGCAGCCGGTGGCCGGCGTGGTAGCGCTCGATCATGATCGCGGTGAGCACCGGGACGAACATGACCTCGTGCGCGTCGAACGCGACGGCCTGCGCGACGGGCCACGACAGCGCGTACGCCACGGAGACCAGGTAGGCGGGCCCGACGCCGAGCACCCGCCGGGTGAACAGCCAGATGAACGGGATCGCGGCGGCGAACAGCAGCGCCTGCGCGACGATCAGCGTCTCGGGCCCGTCGTGGATCCAGTAGAGGGGCGCGAGCATCGCGTAGACGGGCGAGAAGTGGTCGGCGAGCTGCAGGTAGTCCATGCCCCGCTCGTGGAACACGCCCAGCACGGGGATGTGCGGCGGCCGCAGTGCCGCGTAGTTGCGCACCGCCTGGTCCACGATCACCAGGTCGAACGTCGTGGCCCGGAACGTGGCCAGCTTGACCAGGCCGAGCACGGCATAGGCCACCGCGGCGACGAGCGCGATGGCGCCCACGCGCACGCGGTGGCCGGACAGCCGGATCCTCCAGAGGGAGGCGGCGGCGGACGCCCCCTGTCGCGCCGCCAGAGTGTCACCCGTCACGGGCAGCAAGGGTAGAACGAATCCCCCCGAACGTGGCGCGGCCGCCGCGCCGTCCTGCCCCCCACAGGCGGAACGGCGACCGCGGGCTCAGCGTCAGCTGCAGGCAGCGGTGATCTTGGTCGAGAAGCCCTGCATCTTGCCCGTGAACGAGGACACTTCGGCCAGGTCGCCCTTCTCCAGGGTCTCGAAACCGGCGGCGAGGTCGTTCAGCGCGGCGGCCACGTCACCGTCGTACTTGCCCGCGAGCTCCTTGGTCTTGGCTGCCGCGTCCTTCGAGGCCGTGCCGATGGCCTTCGTGTCCGTGGCGTCCTTGGTGATCGTGGTGGTCCACTCATTCATGATCTTGGTGGCCTCCTGGGCGGCGGTGTTGCAGTCAACAGCCTGGCCCAGCGCACCACAGGCGGTGGTGGTGAGGACAGCAAGAGTCAGCGTCGCGGCCGCGACGGCCAGGCGACGACGAGGGGGAGTCATTTCCATGCCCTTCGGTGGTTTGAACGAACGAAGGGAACATTATGGGGCAAGCCTTGACCGTCGCTTGCACCCCGCTAACACCACGGGTATCAAGCCAGCGTAAAGCCAGGCCCGGCGCGGCCCGGCGAGCCTCAGCGGTTGAACCAGCGCTTTCGCCCATAGCGGACGGTCAGGCTGCCGTACTTAGTCCTGCCGCTGATCACCACGTGAACGGCGCCGGTGCGGGGCCTGCCCGCCACGTCGGAGGTGTGGACGTGGCCCCAGTCGCTGTGGAAGGCGTCCACGTTCGCGACGGCGCCGTCCGGGAGGGTGATCTTGGCGGAGCCGTAGGCGAGGTCGAGTTCGATGTCCACGACCGGGTGGTCGACGACGGCCTCGGAGAGGTCCAGCTCGACGCTGCCGTACTTGGAGGTCGCCCGCAGTCGCCGGGGGACGGCCCAGTCGCCGGCGCGCTTGATGTGGCCGTTCTTGGACTCCAGCTCGACCACGTCGTCGACCTGTGTCCGGCCGGCGGGGAGATCGTCGATCAGGCCCAGCAGTTCGCCGTAGGTCCTCGCGGTGAGGGCGATCTCAAGGCGGTCTTCCAGCTCCAGCTGGGTGAGCCGGCCTTCGGCGAAGGCGTGCTGGAGCTGTTGCGCGGTGCGCTCTCGGTCCTCGTCGGACACCCGCATCTGCAATTGCGACATATCTTGAGCATAGGTGCGCAGCGCTCAGAACGGGAGTTGTTTGCCGGAAGGGGTGCGGAGATCAAGAGGGAGCGGCCCCCGGACGAGGCGGGGGCGGCGGACGGCCCGGATTCGCTTCACGACGATTACGTACCCACCAGATTGCCGTGAAGTCACCTTCCTTGGGTAGCGTGAATTCTGATGTTGGCGGAACCGTTCGCACATCCGGCGCTCTTCTATCGGGGTGACCGGGAATACGTGGCTGCCACCAGCGCATTCGTCCGCGCGGGGCTGGCCGTGGGCGAGCCGGTCGCGGTCGCCGTGCCGGCCCGGAACCTGGCCCTGATCGAGGCCGAGCTGGGTGACGACGCCAGGTCGGTGCACCTGCTCGACATGCAGGAGGCCGGGCGCAACCCGGGGCGCATCATCCCCGCCGTGCTGCGCGACTTCGCCGACCGGCATCCCGGCGCGCACGTGCGGATCGTCGGCGAGCCGATCTGGCCGGGGCGCACCGAGGCGGAATACGGGGCCGCCGCGCAGCACGAGGCGCTGATCAACCTGTCGTTCGCGGGGCGGCGGGCCACGATCGTGTGCCCGTACGACGCCGACGGGCTCGATCCCGAGGTCATCAAGGAGGCCGAGCGCACCCATCCCGTGCTGTGCGACGTCTCGGGGGAGCGGGCCAGCGACGAGTACGCTCCCGACCTGGTGGTCTCCCGGCACAATCGGCCGCTCGGCGAGCCCGCCGACTACGTCCGGCTGAGCTTCGACCACACCAACCTGTCGGCGGCCCGCGGCCTGGCCGCGCGGCGGGCGGCGGAGATGGGGTTCTCCGGCGACCGGCTCGACGACATCCAGCTCGCGGTGGCCGAGCTGGGCGCCAACAGCCTCGACCACGGCGGCGGCTCGGGGACGATCCGGGCGTGGGCCGAGGGCGGGCGGCTGGTGTGCGAGATCAGCGACGCCGGGCACATCACCGACCCGCTGGTGGGCCGCCGCCCGGTCGACCCGCGCCACGCGGGGTCGCGCGGGCTGCTGATCGTCAATCTCCTGAGCGATCTCGTACGCGTGCACACCCGCGAGGGGGCGACCGCCATCCGCGTCTACTTCGACGCCCCGGCAAGCCCTCGCCCGGCCGCCTGAGCCCGCGCTTACATCTCGATTTCCGACATATCCGGATAACGGGTGCCGACGACGGCGTCCGCCGGGACGGCGCGCGCCAGGGCGGCGAGCTGGCCGGCGGTCAGCGTGACGTCGGCCGCCGCCGCGTTCTCCTCCAGATATTTCAGCCGCTTCGTCCCCGGGATCGGCACGACGTCGTCCCCCTGGGCCAGCACCCAGGCCAGCGCGAGCTGCGCGGCGGTGATCCCGGCGGCGTCGGCGATCTTCCGCACCTCCGCGACCAGCTCGGCGTTGCGCTCGGCGTTCTCGCCCGCCAGCCGCGGCATCCACCGGCGGACGTCGTCCTCCGGCAGGTCCGCCGCGGGCGGCAGCGCGCCGGACAGGAAACCGCGGCTGATCGGCGAGTACGCCACCAGCGCCACGCCCAGCTCCCTGGCCGTGGGCAGGATCTCCGCCTCCAGCCCCCGGGTGAACAGCGAGTACTCGCTCTGCAGGGCCGCGATCGGGTGGACGGCCGAGGCTCCGCGCAGCGTGTCCGCGCTCACCTCCGACAGCCCGAGATGGCGGACCTTGCCCTGCCCGACCAGCTCGGCCATCGCGCCGACCGACTCCTCGACGGGCACGTTCCTGTTGCGGCGGTGCATGTAGTACAGGTCGATGTGGTCCACGCCCAGGCGCCGGAGCGAGGCGTCGCAGGCGGCCCTGATGTACTCGGGGCTGTTCTCGATCGAGCGGGCGCCGCCGCCGCGCTTGACGCCGAACTTGGTGGCCAGCACGACCTCGTCGCGCCGGTCCTTGACGGCCCGGCCGACGAGCTCCTCGTTGGCCCCGAGCCCGTACGTGTCCGCCGTGTCCAGAAAATTCATGCCAAGGTCGAGTGCGCGGTGGATGACGGAGATCGACTCCTTCTCGTCGCCCGGGCCGTAGAAGTCGGACATGCCCATGCAGCCGAGGCCCAGCGCGGAGACCTGCGGCCCGCCGTTCCCGAGAGTGCGCGTTCTCATGGTTCCAGCTTCACCCCTGGAGCACGCTCCACGTCAAACCGGGTCCGGCGCCCCGTACTCACCCTGAGGGGGCAGCCCCTACTCAGGGTCACGTTTGCGCAGGTGACCAGGTGTTCTCAGGGTCGTTTCAAACCAAGGTATTAGGGGATCGTTCAGGCCACTTCAGGGTCGATCTCCGATAGTCCGCGAGCCCGCGTTCCATGAGCTTTGAGGCATGAAGGGATTGCTTGTCAGCGGATTCGCGGCCATCGGCACCGGAAGCGGCGCCATGCTCACCCTCCACGCCGAATCCGACCTCGACCCGTTGCACAGCGTCATCAGCGAGTACGCCTTCCAGGCGTCCGGCTGGCTGCTGCCCGCCTCGCTGACGTTGTTCGCGGTGGGCTCCGCGCTGATCGCCGAGGCGATGCGCCGGGCCGGGATGAGCCGCTGGGTCGTGGCGCTGCTGCTGGCCTGGGGGGCGAGCATGTTCCTGATCGGCGCCTTCCCCACCGACCGGCCGGACGTGCCGCTGTCGCTGTCGGGCGGCATCCACCGCTACGCCGCCTTCGCCGCGTTCCTGGTGATGCCGGTGGCGGGGCTGTTGCTGGCCAAGGCCAGGATCCGGTACGCCAGGGCGGTGCGGATCCTCAGCGGGGTGGCCCTCGGGGCCCTGCTGCTGGTCGTGGTCCCGTACGTGGTGCGGATGTTCGGCATCCCGCTGACCAACGACGACATCCCGGCCGGGCTGACCCAGCGGGCCGTGGTCGTCACCGAGCTGGGCGTGCTGGCGCTGGCAGGACTGTCGATGCTCAAGCCGCTGGCTCGGCGCTCCCAGGGCGGCTCCTCGCCCGTCTTGGCGTAGTGACCGCGCCAGGCGCTCCTTCACAGGGGCCGCTACTCCCGATGCGCGGGCGCGCCGCCCCGGCCGGTCTCCGGGCTGGGGCTGGCCCTGTGCGTCCTGCTGGCCGCCACGCTCCCGCTCGCGTCGGTGCCGGCGGGCCTGGCGGTGTTCGCGGTCGGCCTGGCTGTGTGGCTGATCCGCCACCGCGCCGCGCGTTAACGGGTGGCCGGTCCGGGTGGACGTCGTTAGCATGGTCGGCATGACGATCTCGCCGAAGATGACGGCCCCCTAGAGGGGTTCATCGGCGACGTCCTGTCGAGGCCCTGCGACCGGGGCCTCTTGTCGTGTTCGGGGCCCTTTGGAGGCACCTGATGTACATCACGACGACCATCCCCTACGTCAACGCCCGCCCTCACCTCGGGCACGCCCTGGAGCTCGTGCAGGCCGACGTGCTGGCCAGGCACCATCGGCGGCGCGGCGAGCCGGTGCGGTTCCAGACCGGGAGCGACGACAACTCGCTGAAGAACGTGCTGGCCGCCGAGGCGGCGGGCGTGCCGGTGCGGGAGCTGGTGGACCGGAACGCGGCCGCGTTCGAGGGGCTGCGCGGGCCGCTGGACCTGTCGTTCGACTCCTTCATCCGGACGAGCGCCCATCCCGGGCACCGGGCCGGGGTCGAGCGGATCTGGGAGGCGACCGGGCACGACCTCTACCAGCGGCATTACGAGGGGCTCTACTGCGTGGGCTGCGAGCAGTTCTATCCGGAGGGCCCCTGTCCCGACGGGCACGACGCGCCGCTGCAGCGCGTGTCCGAGCAGAACTGGTTCTTCCGGCTCTCCCGCTACCAGGACGCCCTGAGCGAGCTGGTCCGGAGCGGGCGGCTCAGGATCGAGCCGGTCGCGCGGCGGAACGAGGTGCTGGCGTTCATCGAGGCCGGGCTGGACGACATCAGCGTCTCGCGCTCCGCCGCCCGCGCCCGCGGCTGGGGGATCCCGGTCCCCGGCGACCCCGACCAGGTCGTGTACGTGTGGTGGGACGCGCTGGCCAACTACGTCACCGCGCTCCAAGGCGACGACTACGACCGCTGGTGGGTCTCCGAGCGGCGCAAGGTGCACCTGATGGGCAAGGGCGTGATCCGGTTCCACGCGGTGTACTGGCCGGCGATGCTCCTGTCCGCGGGCGAGCCGCTGCCCACGGGGATCTTCGTGCACGACTACCTCACGGTGAACGGCCGCAAGATCAGCAAGTCATCCGGCGACGCCGCCGATCCCGTGGCGCTGGTGGACGCGTACGGGGTCGACGCCGTGCGATGGTGGCTGCTGCGCGAGGTGCCGCGCGTGGGAGACACCGACTTCACCGAGGAGCGGCTGGTCGCCAGAGCGGACGAGGACCTGGCCAACGGCCTGGGGAACCTGGTCAACCGGGTCGTCACCATGGTCCATCGCTTCCTGGACGGCCACGTTCCCCCTGCCGGGGAGGAGTTGGCCGAGGTGCCGGTGGACGAGGCGCTGGCGGCGTTCGACTTCCGGCGGGCGGCGGTGGCCGTCTGGGCGCTCGTCGAGGAGGCCAACAGGTACGTCGAGCGGACCCGGCCATGGCGGCAGCCCCGGGCCGGGCAGGAGGCCGCGCTGGGGACGCTGGTGCACGCGTGCCGGACGCTGGCCGTACAGCTGGAGCCCTTCCTGCCGACGGCGGCGGCACGGGTGGCCGCGGCGGTCGCCGGCGAGCGGCTGCCCCGGCCCGAGCCGCTGTTCCGGCGCCTCGCCACGACCGGGGTGGCTGGTTGACGACGGTCCCGAGGGGATTTACGTTGGCGCACACCGACCAGCCGGTATGGAGGCGCTCATGGCCACCGTCGACACCGTCCGCGGCCCCGTGGACGTTGACGAGCTCGGGCAGACGCTCATGCACGAGCACGTGTTCGTCCTCGCCACCGAGCACCTCGACAACTACGGCAGGGGTGCCTGGTGGGACGAGGAGGCCCGGGTGGCGGACGCGGTCGCCAAGCTCGACGCGGTGGCCGCGAAGGGCGTGCGGACGATCGTGGACCCGACGGTGTGGGGCCTCGGCCGCTACATCCCGCGCATCCAGCGCATCGCCGAGCAGGTGCCCGGCCTGAACATCGTGGTCGCCACCGGCATCTACTCCTTCGAGGAGCTGCCGCACCAGTACGAGCACCGCGGCCCCGGCCTGTTCTTCGACATGCCGGACCCGATGATCGACGACTTCGTCCGCGACCTCACCGAGGGCATCGCCGACACCGGCGTGAGGGCGGCGTTCCTCAAGTGCGTGGTCGAGCAGAAGGGCCTGACGCCCGGCGTCGAGCGCATCTGCCGGGCCGTCGCGCAGGCGCACGTGCGCACGGGCGCGCCGATCACCGTCCACACGAACTCCTTCACGCAGAGCGGCCTGATCGCGCTCGACCTGTTCGCCAAGGAGGGCGTCGACCTGGGGAAGGTGGTCGTCGGGCACGCGGGCGACAGCAGCGACGTCGACTACCTCATGCGCCTGGCCGACACGGGCGCGACGCTGGGGATGGACCGGTTCGGGCTGGACGCGTACAACCCGACCGCGCAGCGCGTGGCCACGGTCGCGGAGCTCTGCCGGCGCGGATACGCCGACCGGATGGTCCTCAGCCACGACACGGCCTGCTTCATGGACTACTTCGGCGGCGCCTGGGACGAGGCCCGTTCAACGCTCGCGCCGAACTGGCGCTACGATCACATCCACGACGATGTCTTGGCCGCACTGCTGGACTCGGGTGTGACCGACGACCAGATTGAGCAGATGCTGGTGTTCAACCCGAAGCGCTACTTCTCGTAAGGTAGTCAGATCGGGCGAGCAATGCGGGTAGGTGGAGCTGGGTGACTTCGGAGCAGGCCTTGTCGATCAGCCTCGGACTCCAGGGACCCTGTGTCATCGCGCGGTTGACGGGGGACTTCGACTTCGGGTCCGCCGCGGAGGTCCGCGACCGCGTCACCAAGGCCCTCGACCTCACCCAGCCCCCGATGCTCGTCATCGACATGCAGGCGGTCAGCGTCTGCGACTCCTCCGGCCTGTCCGTGCTGGTCTACCTGCACAAGGCGGTGACCGCCTCGGGCGGGCGGCTGCTGCTGTCGGGGCTGAACGGCCGGTGCAAGCACCTGTTCGCGATCACCGCGCTGGACAAGTTCTTCGACATCCGCAGCACGGCCGAGCTGGCCATCGCCGAGCTCAACGAGCCCGGGAACGCGCCGCCGTTCACCGCGTAGCCCCCCACTGGCCTGGCGGCATAAGGCCGACATAAACGGATAACCGTTTTGTATCGGATCTTCTTTACCAAATGTTGGTAGACGCCGCTTCCTGATAGTAGTCGAACAAGCACGAGCCGCTGCCAAGAGGGGGGAGCGGCGTCTTTTCACCTTGGGGGAAAAGTGATCAAGAGCCTCGCCGGCACGGTGTTAGTCGCGGCCACCGCGGCCACGCTCATGGCTGCACCCGCCGGCGCGTCGGCGTCCACGGCAGAGTCGACGGCGACCACCGCCAGTGCGCAGCTCATCCGCACCAGGGTCTACTTCGGCCGGTGCAGGGACACATGCCATATCAAGGTACGCGTCCGGAACGTCTCGTACCGGACGCTCTACAACGTCAAGCTCAACGCGCGTCTCAGCGTCAACGGCAGGCGCGTCGGGACGTGCTACGACTACGTCGGCACCATCCGTGCGCGTGGCCTCAGGTGGGCCGCCTGCACCGTGCGGACCCGGGCCCTGTCCCAGTCCTACAACAACTGGCTGGACGGCTACACGAGATTCAACCGCTACGCCAACACGTACGTCTCGTACAGGTACTACCGCTGAGTGACCGCCAGGGGCCGGGCCGACCCCCGGCTGGGCCCCTGGCTCACGCGGTGACGAGGAGTGCCACCCCGATCAGCACTGCGACCGGAACGAGCCACATCACGGCCTCGACAGCGAACTCCTTGTACATCGCGCAAATCTCCTAACAACGGCTCGAGAACGTCACTGCGCAGCATAGCGGCCCCCGCCGCCTGGTCGATCCCGGGTCAGGCCGTGACGGCGCCGTCCGAGGCGGAGCCCACGGTCGCCATGTACTTGGTCAGCACCCCCCGCTCGACCTCCCGCTCGGGCCGCCGCCACGACGCCCGGCGCCGTACCAGCTCCTCCTCCGGCACCACCAGTTCGATCGTCCCCGCCGCGCTGTCGATGACCACCGTGTCGCCGTCGCGCACCAGCGCGATCGGCCCGCCGTGGTACGCCTCCGGCGCCACGTGCCCGATCACGCGCCCGTGCGAGACCCCGCTGAACCGCCCGTCGGTCACCAGCGCCACCGAGGACCCGAGGCCGCGGCCGACGAGCGGGCCCGTGATCGAGAGCATCTCCCGCATGCCGGGGCCGCCCGCGGGGCCCTCGTAACGCAGCACGATGACGTCGCCGGGCACGATGCGGCCCTCCTCGATGGCGACGTAGCAGTCGTTCTCCGAGTCGAAGACCTTGGCCGGGCCCTCTTGGCGGAAGTCGTCCTTGCCGCCCAGCTTGAGCACGCAGCCGTCAGGCGCGAGCGAGCCCCGCAGGATGGCCAGCGCGCCACGCGGCTTGAACGGCTCCGCCACGCTCGCCACCACCTCCTGCCCCGGCGTCTCCTCGGCGTCGGCCGCGACCTCGGCCAGCGTGCGGCCGTCCACCAGCGTGACGTTCTCGCGCAGCAGCCCGGCCTCCAGCAGGCGGCGCACCACCAGCGAGGTGCCGCCGGCCCGCCACAGGTCCAGGGCCGTGTGGTCGCCGCCGCTCGGCTTGAGCCCGGTGATGATCGGGACCTGGCGGCAGACCTCGCCGATCTCGTCGATGCGCAGCGGCAGCCCCGCCTCGCGGGCGATGGCCAGCAGGTGCAGGACGGCGTTGGTCGAGCCGCCCATGGCGGCGACCGAGACGATCGCGTTGTGCAGGGCGTCCTCGGTCAGCACGCGCGAGGGGCGGGCGTCGCGGGCCAGCGCCTCCATGGCGATCTCGCCGACGCGCCGGGCCGCGGCGTTCTTCTCCTGCGCCACCGCCGGGATGTCGCCCACGCCGAACGGCGCCAGCCCGAGGAAGTCGGCGACGCCGCCCATGGTGTTGGCGGTGTACTGGGCGGCGCAGGTGCCGGCTCCCGGACAGGCGTGCTTGGCCAGGTCGTCCAGCTCCGCCTGGTCGAGGCGGCCGACGGCGCGCTCGCCGAGCGCCTCCCACATGTCCTGGATCGTGACGTCGCGCCCGCGCCACCTGCCCGGCATCATCGTGCCGCTGTAGAGGACGACCGAGGGCACGTCCAGGCGGGCGAGCGCCATGATCCCGGCCGGCACGGTCTTGTCGCAGCCCACGATGACCACCAGCGCGTCGAAGCCGTGCGCGCGGCCCATGAGCTCGATCGAGTCGGCGATGACCTCGCGGCTGACCAGCGACGCGCGCATGCCGGGGGTGTGCATGGTGAGGTTGTCGGAGACCGCGATGGTGTTGAACTCCATCGGCGTGCCGCCCGCCGCGCGCACCCCCTCCGCCACGTGGGCGGCCAGCTCGCGGTGGGTGAGGTTGCACGGCATCGTGCCGGTCCAGGTGGAGGCGATGCCGACCACCGGGCGGCGCATGTCCTCCTCCGACCAGCCCATGGCGTACAGATGGGAGCGGGCCGGTGCGCGGTCGGGATCGTCGGCGATGCTCAAGGCGCTGTCCTTCGTCGTACGGGTCGTTACCCCTTCATGATCCCTCGCTCACTGTTCGCGCATGCGCCAGGGGGACCCGTACTCCACCAAGAGGTCCAAAAACGGGCCCGGCTCGAACGCCTCGGGCCCCAGCACGCCCGTGCCCTTCCAGGTCCCGTTCGCCATCAGCTCCAGGGCGACGACCGGGTTCACGGCGGTCTGCCAGACCACGGCCTGGGAGTCGTACTCGCGCATCGACCACTGGTTGTCCACCACGTGGTACAGGTACACCTCGCGGGGCCGCCCGTCCTTGACGCCCTTCACCCAGGTCCCGGCGCAGGTCTTGCCCTGCATGCGGTCGCCGAGGCCCGCCGGGTCGGGCAGCACGGCGGCCACCACGTCGCGCGGCGACACCCTGGCGGTGCCGTGGTCGGTCCTGACCGCGACCGGCTCGGTGCGGTCCACGCCGAGCGCGTGCAGGGTCTTGAGCTTGCCGATGAAGTCCTCGCCGAGCCCGTACTTGAAGGTGACCCGCTGCGCCGGGATCCACCGGGGGACCAGCATGACCTCCTCGTGCTCGACGTTGACGCACTCCACGGGGCCGATCCCGTCGGGGAAGTCGAAGATCTCGGGCTCGCTGAACGGCTCGGTGGTGTACCAGCCGCGGTCCTTCTCGTAGATGACCGGCGGGTTGAGGCACTCCTCGATGGTGGTCCAGATGTTGAACGACGGGGCGAACTCGTAGCCCTCGACGGTCAGGTTGGCGCCGTCCCTGATGCCGATCTCCTCGATCTCGTCGAACAGCTCGTCGGCGGCGTACCGGGCGAAGACGTCGGCCAGGCCCGGCTCCACGCCCATGCCGACCAGCGCCAGCCTGCCCTTCGCGGTCCACTCGGCGGCGCGGGCGAACTGGTCGTCGCCCAGCTTGACCCCCACCTCCTCGTACGGGCGGTCGGGGTGCGGCCTGGACATCGACATCGCCATGTCGAGGTAGTCGACGTCGGCCGCGAGGGCCGCGTCGAACAGCGGCAGCACGAATCGGGGGTCGGTCGCGTTCAGGAGGACGTCGCAGCGGTGCTCTTTCAGCAGCGCGGTGACCGCGGCCCTGTCGGCCGCATCGATCTTGACCGGGGTGAACCGGTCCGCCTGCCCGCCAAGCGCGGCGACGGCCGCCTTGGCGCGGGGGAGGTCGTAGTCGGCGACCACCATGTGGTCGAGGAACGGGCGGCGGGCGGCGATGCGAGTGATGGCGGTTCCCACGCCGCCGGCTCCGATGAGAAGAATGCGCATGACGATAAAGCCCCTTTTAGTGCTGTTTTTTGGGGGGTGTGTCGAGAATCCAACTTCAGTAGGCTCATCAACGTCAATGGCGTTGGCATAAGGGGGCGTACTCGTGGCCAAGCGAGTGGTGCCGGAGACGGCCCGCAGGCGGCGCCGCCCCACCAAGCAGGGGCAGGTACTCACCCATCAGTTCATCGTGGAGACCGCGCTCCGCATGCTCCGCGAGCACGGGGCGGAGGGGCTGTCCGCCCGCCGCCTGGGCCTGGCCCTGGGCGCGGACGCCAGCGCGGTCTACCGCTATTTCCGCGGCATGGACGATCTGGTGCTGGCTATCGCGGACGAGCTGTTCGGCACCGCGATGGCCGACTGGCGGCCGGTGGGCGACTGGCGCGCCGACCTGCGCGACCTGGGGCTGCGCATCCACCACGCGTACCTGGCGCACCCGCAGGCCGCGGTGCTGACCGCCATCCGGGTCACCGGGCGGCCGAACGAGGTGGCCGGCGACGAGACCATCCTCGGCATCCTGCGCGGCGCCGGGTTCGCGGACGGGGACGCGGTGCGGATCTATCACGCGTTCATCGACCAGAGCCTGGCCTTCGCCGTCCTCGACGCCGCCACGCTGGCCCTGCCCAAGGCGGCCCGGGAGGCGGATGAGGAGGTGTGGCAGGCCACGTACGCGCGGCTGCCCGCCCGTACGCACCCGAACATCGCCGCGACGGCGCCGCTGCTGGTGGCCGAGATGAACGACAGCGCCTACTCCACGGCCCTCGACATGCTGCTGTCCAGCGCGTCCGCGCAGCTGACCCGGAACAACCGCCCCGTCGCCGCCAGGAGAGCGGCCACGGCCACCAGCCCGCGCACTGCACCACGGGCGTGATCGCCGGGCCGCACGGCCGGGAACGGTGTGGGCTCAGCGGTCGCGCTGGGCCTGGGCGATGCGTTTGCCCAGGCCGGCCAGGGAGTCATCGGCCATGAGCGCGGGCAGCCGGGGCGCGTCCGCCTCGACCTGGGCGAGCACCGCAGGATGCGCTCCGGAGAACCGGCTCCAGGCCCGCACCACGTCCGGCATCGCCGCGATCCCCGCCTCCGACAGGATGGCCTCCCTCGGCAACCACGACGTCAGGAACTGGGTGACCCGCCCCGGGCTCCACCACAGAGGACGATCTCCCACGAACTCCGCAAGCTTCTCGAACGCCTCCCGCGCCCCCGGCTGATCCGGCAACTCGTCGAACCGGCTCATGGTGTCATCGGGCGCCGGACGTACGAGATCGGGCACCGCTCGGGCCCTGGAGATCGCGACCGGCCGCACGGCGGCCAGCGTGTCGGCGACCACCGCCCCCATGATCCGGTCACCCAGCTCGAACGCGTCCAGCACCCGCCCCGCCACCGCCCCCGGCTCCTCGGCCCGAAGACCCAGATCGTCGAGGAACTTGACCTCCTCGACCACCGCGTCAACGGCCAGACCGCCGCTCGCCTGGTCGATGCCGACGACGAGGAGGTGCGGCTCCTTGCCGTTCTCGTAGCGAAAGGACAGGGCCGCGAGCACCTGCTCGCCGTACGGGTCCGCCTTGCCGTACCAGCCGCCTTCACACGTGACGTGCCCCATCCGCCGCACCCACCCAGGTAGCGTCTCCGCCACGTTCTTCCCGGTGAGCGCATACGCCCCCGCCCCCGCGTCTTCGGCGACCGGCTGGACCGCCTCGTGGCCGGGGGGCAGGCTCGTGCCCTCATCCGCGGGGCGGTACATGTCGGCGGTCACGTTGACCGCTGAGATGGCCGCGAGGGTGAGACGGGCTTCCGCGCTGCCGTCCTTGGCCGCTCGCCGCAGGAAGGGCGCCATCTCGTCCGGTTCCAGATCGGCCGTGAGCCGCGCCGCCCACAACTCGGTCCGTAGCGGCGACTGCCATCGGAGAAGGTCGTGGGCCTGGGCGAGGGCCGTGGTAAACGTGCTCACCCTTCGACCGTATCGCCCCGGCCGGTGCGGGAGGACGTCCGCCATTCCGCGGGATCAGCGGAGCAGGAGGCGGTCCACGGCGTCGACGAACCAGTCGGCGTAGTCGGCGAGTGTCCATCCCCGGTCCAGCAGGAACGCGTCCGCGGTCTGCTCCTTGAACGTCACCCAGAAGATGTCGGTGGCCTGATCGACGGTCAGCCCCGGCCGCAGCAAATGCGCGAAGGACCCGAGTGCCATGCGTCTGCCGCCCACGCGTGATCGCCGCTCCCGCATGCGGCGGCGGGAGGCTCGCCGCTCGCATGCGGTGGTTTGCGCTGCGGCGAGCCGTTGCCGTGGTGGGTCAGTTGTTGCCGGTGAGGCCCGCCTTGCGGAGGGCTTCGGCCATGGCGCCGGTGGGGGCCGGGCGGTCCTGGCGGCGCTGGCCACCGCGCTGGCCGTCGCGCTGGCCGTCGCCGCGACCGCGCTGGTCGCCCCCGCCGCGTCGCCCGCCGTCCCCGCGGCCGCGCTGGTCGTCGCCACGGCCTTGGGAGCGGTCGCGCTGGCCGCCGTTGCCCTTCCCCTCGCCGCGGGCACCGTCGCCGCGCCCGCCTTCGCCCCGTCCGCTGTCTCCGCGCCCGCTGTCTCCGCGGCCTCCGCCTCGGCGGGAGCCGTCGCCGGGCGTCTGGGCGGGGGTCTCGTCCTCCAGGCGCAGGGTCAGGGAGATGCGCTTGCGCGGGATGTCGACGTCGAGGACCTTGACGCGGACGATGTCGCCGGACTTGACCACGTCACGCGGGTCCTTCACGAAGGTGCGCGACATGGCCGAGACGTGGACCAGGCCGTCCTGGTGGACGCCGATGTCGACGAAGGCGCCGAACGCGGCGACGTTGGTCACCACGCCCTCCAGGATCATGCCCGAGGCCAGGTCGGAGAGCTTCTCGACGCCCTCCTTGAAGACGGCGGTCTTGAAGGCGGGACGCGGGTCGCGGCCGGGCTTCTCCAGCTCGCGCAGGATGTCGGTGACCGTCGGCAGGCCGAACGTCTCGTCGATGAAGGTCTCGGGCTTCATCGAGCGCAGGGCCGCGGTGTTGCCGATCAGCGACTTGAGGTCCGTCTTGGCCGAGGTGAGGATGCGGCGGACCACCGGATAGGCCTCCGGGTGCACGCTCGACACGTCGAGCGGGTCGTCGCCCTCGCGGATGCGCAGGAAGCCCGCGCACTGCTCGAACGCCTTGGGGCCGAGCCGGGGCACGTTCTTGAGGGCGGTGCGCGTCCTGAAGGGGCCGTTGGAGTCGCGGTGGCGGACGATGCTCTCGGCCAGCGTGGAGCCGATGCCGGACACGCGCGTGAGCAGGGGCGCCGAGGCGGTGTTGACGTCGACCCCGACGGCGTTGACGCAGTCTTCGACCACCGCGTCGAGCGAGCGGGAGAGCTTGGACTCGGCCAGGTCGTGCTGGTACTGGCCGACGCCGATCGACTTGGGGTCGATCTTGACCAGCTCGGCCAGCGGGTCCTGGAGCCGGCGGGCGATCGACACCGCGCCGCGCAGGGACACGTCGAGCTCGGGCAGCTCCTGCGAGGCGTAGGGCGAGGCGGAGTAGACCGAGGCCCCGGCCTCCGAGACGACGATCTTGGTGATCGACGGCATGTGCTTGACCAGCTCACCGGCCAGCTTGTCGGTCTCGCGGGAGGCGGTGCCGTTGCCGATGGCGATCAGCTCGACCCCGTGGCGCTGCGCGAGCGCGCCCAGGACGGCCAGCGACTGGTCCCACTGCCGCTTGGGCTCGTGGGGATAGATGGTCGCGGTCTCGACGACCTTGCCCGTGGCGTCGACCACGGCGACCTTGACGCCCGTACGCAGGCCGGGGTCGAGGCCCATCGTCGCCCGGCTCCCGGCGGGGGCGGCGAGCAGCAGGTCGCGCAGGTTGGTCGCGAAGACCCGCACCGCCTCGTCCTCGGCCGCCTGCCACAGCCGCATCCGCAGGTCGATGCCGAGGTGCACGAGGATGCGGGTGCGCCAGGCCCAGCGGACGGTCTCGCCCAGCCACTTGTCGGCCGGCCGCCCCTGGTCGGAGACGCCGAACCGGGACGCGATGCGCAGCTCGTAGTCGGGGCTGTCGTCCGGCTCCAGCGTGACCGACAGCACCTCCTCCTTCTCGCCCCTGAACATCGCCAGGATCCGGTGCGAGGGCAGCTTCGTGAACGGCTCGCCGAACTCGAAGTAGTCGGAGAACTTGGCCCCCGCCTCCTCCTTGCCCTCGCGAACCTTCGACACCAGCCGCCCGCGGCTCCAGAGCTGCTCGCGCAGGCCGCCGATCAGGTCGGCGTCCTCGGCGAACCGCTCGATCAGGATCGCCCTGGCCCCCTCCAGCGCCGCGCCCGAGTCGGCCACGCCCTCGGTGACGAAGCCCTCGGCCGTCGCGGCGGGGTCGAGCGTGGGGTCGGTGAGCAGCTGGTCGGCCAGCGGCTCCAGGCCCAGCTCGCGGGCGATCTGCGCCTTGGTGCGCCGCTTGGGCTTGTAGGGCAGATAGATGTCCTCGAGCCTGGCCTTGGTCTCGGCCGCCATGATCTGCTCGCGCAGCTCGTCGTCGAGCTTGCCCTGCGACTCGATCGACTCAAGGATCGCCGCCCTGCGCTCCTCCAGCTCGCGCAGGTAGCGCAGGCGCTCTTCGAGCGTGCGCAGCTGCGCGTCGTCGAGGGTGCCGGTGACCTCTTTACGGTATCGCGCGATGAACGGCACGGTGGCGCCGCCGTCGAGCAGCTCGACGGCCGCCTGCACCTGGCCGTCGCGTACGCCCAGCTCTGCCGCGATCCGCTGGTGAATAGAGAGCACTTGCCTGCCTTTCGATGGTCCCGCCGGTCAATTGTGCAGGACGACGCCGTCTTTCATGACCAGAGTGCGCGCAGGGTGAACGACCACGGCCTCCGCCGCGCCCCCGCACGGCACCACGACCAGGTCGGCCCGGTCGCCCGGGGACAGGCCGTACGACTCCAGCCCGAGCGCGCGGGCGCCGCCGTAGGTGGCGGCCTCCAGCGCCAGCTCGATGTCCTCGTCCCTCCGGAACGTGCTGCGGTAGGCGACGTGCATCGCCCGCTCCAGCATGTCGCCGCTGCCGTAGGGGCCCCACAGGTCGCGGATGCCGTCGTGGCCGCAGGCGACGGTGACGCCCGCGGCCCGCAGCTTCTTGATCGGCGGCACGGGGAAGCTGTAGACGGCCGCGGTCGCGATGGCCACGCCCGCCTCGGCGAAACCCTGGGCCAGGCGGTCCTGGTGGGCCTCGTCGAGCTGGCCCAGCGCGTACGCGTGGCTGACCGTCACCCGGCCGCCCAGCCCCAGCGTCCTGGTGCGCTCGGTGATGAGCTCGAGCTCCCACCCGCCCAGCGACCCGCCGTCGTGCAGGTGGAGGTCGAGGTGGGCGCCGTAGCGCTCGGCCAGGCCGAAGACCAGGTCGAGGTGGCGTACGGGATCGCGGTCGATGCCCGCCGGGTCGAGGCCGCCGACCGCCTCCACGCCGCTCTTCAGCGCCTCTTCGAGCAACTCGGCCGTGCCGGGGTTGATCAGCACGCCGTGCTGGGGGAAGGCCACCTGCCGAACCTCGACGGGGGAGGAGGCGGCCGCTTCGAGCACGGCCTCCACGCCCCGCAGCCCCACCAGGGGGTCGATGTCGGTGTGGGTGCGGACGTGCGCCGTGCCCGCCGCGCTCATGCGCGCCAGCAGCGCGCCGATCCGCTCGACGCTCGGCACGCCCAGCTCGGCACGGCGGCCGAGGTCGTTTCCGATGCGGCCGGCCAGCGTGTCGTCGGCGGAGTGGGGCACCCACGGGCCGCCGTAGAGGGTCTTGTCGAGGTGACAGTGCGCCTCGACGAGACCGGGCAGCACGAGCTGCCCGGCGATGTCGACGATCCGGGCGCCCGGCGCCTCGACGCCTTGAGCGACGAGGTGGATCCGGCCGTCGCGGACGAGGATGTCGGCGAGGGCGCCGAGCCCCCAGGGGAGCCCGCCGCGGAGCAGCACGTCGGTCATGGCAAGCACCCTAAACGGCGGTGCCGACGATTTCCGCCTCTCGGCCGGGACTGGTCACGCTCATGTGCGGCGACTCGCCGAAACCGCTTCGCTTTCCGGCCGCGGCCGGTCATGCGCATGGGCGGCGGATCGCGACGGACGACCGGCCATGCTCACGCGCGGCGGTTCGCGAAAAGCTCCAGGTGATAGCAGTATCGGCAGCGATAGGCGTCGATCTCCCACTTGGGCCGGCCCATCAGCTTGGCGCCGCCGAAGATCCCGCGCTCCAGCGCGCCCTCGACCCATTTGGCGAAGCCCGAAGAGTTCTCGCCCGAGTCTCTGATGAACCCGGCCTCGAGCCCCTCCTCACCGCAGTGCGTACAGTGTAAGTCCATGCCACACAGGTTAGTCAGATCTCGTCGAGATGGGAGACGTTCGCCACGTCGGCGGAGTCGGTGCTCGGCCGCCCCGCCAGCCAGGCGTCCAGGATCTCGTCGAGCACCACGTCGGACGTGAGCCGCAGGCTGAGCGCCAGCACGTTGGCGTCGTTCCACTTCCTGGCCCCGCCGGCGGTGTAGGCGTCCACGCAGAGCGCCGCGCGGATGCCGGGCACCTTGTTCGCCGCGATCGACGCGCCCGTGCCGGTCCAGCAGCAGACCACCGCCTGGTCGGCCCGCCCCTCACGCACGTCGCGGGCGGCCATCTCGGAGGCCCACGCCCAGTCGTCGCGCTCCTCGTCGCTGAGCGCGCCGTGGGTGAGCACCTCGTGCCCCCGCCTGCGCAGCTCCGACACGACCCGCTCGGCCACCCCGTCCTTGCTGTCGGCGGCCACCGAAATCCGCATGAGCCCTCCCGTTCCGATCCCAGGTTTATCAAGGGCGCGGGCAGAGGCGCCAGCACATGTTCTGGACTGGCTAAATGAGATGAAGTGTGCTTGGTTGTGTCGCCATATGAATATTGACGAGAGCGATATTCCGGCCCTCGCCCGCGGGTGTGCCGTCCTGGGCACCGGCGGCGGGGGTGATGTGCGCACCGGATCGCTGGCCGCGATCGGGGCCGTCCGCGAGCACGGCGAGGTTCCGCTGATCGGGCTGGACGAGCTGGACGACGACGCGTTGATCGTGCCGCTGTCCGGGATCGGGGCCCCGACCGTGAGTCACGAGATGATCCACAGCGCGGACGAGCCCAAGCGCATCGCCGAGGAGATCGAACGCCTCTTCGGCCGCCCCCCGAGCGCGATCATGTCCTCCGAGATCGGCGGCTCCAACGGGGTCGCGCCCGTCGCCTGGGCCGCCCAGCTCGGCCTGCCGCTGCTCGACGCCGACGGCATGGGGCGGGCCTTCCCCGAGGTCCAGATGGTGTCGATGTACGTGGCGGGGCTCCCGGCCGACCTGGTGATCATGTCTGACATCGTCGGGAACGTGGTGACCATCCGCCCCGTTGACGGCCTCTGGTCGGAACGGCTCGCCAGGGCCGTCTGCGTGGCCGCGGGATCGAGCGCGCTGATGGCCGACTACGTGCTCACCACCGTACGGGCCAAGGGAGCGGTCATCGAGGGCACCGTAACCCGCGCCATCGAGGTCGGCAGGGCCACGGAGGGCGCGGCGGACCCGCTCGGCGCGCTCCAGGGGAGCCTGGGCGCCGCCCGGCTGATCACCGGCAAGCTGACGGACGTGGAGCGGCGCACCACGGGCGGGTTCGTCAGGGGGACGGCCACGATCGAGGGCACCGGCGACGACCGGGGCCGCCGCCTCACCCTGGAGCTGCAGAACGAGAACCTGGTCGCCCTGGAGGACGGCCGGGTGCGGGCCATGGTGCCCGACCTCATCACCGTCGTGGACACCGAGACCGCCGCCGCCGTCCAGACCGAGGGGCTCAGGTACGGCCAGCGCGTCACGGTGCTCGCCTGGCCGTGCGACCCGCTCTGGCGCACCCCCAAGGGCCTGGAGACGGCCGGGCCGCGGGCGTTCGGTTACGACCTGGACTACGTTCCCGTCGAGGAGCTGACGGCGCATGGCTGACCTGCGGGTGGGGATCGACGTCGGCGGCACGAACACGGACGCGGTGGTGCTCGACGCCGACGGCCGCGTGATGGCCAAGGCCAAGCGGCCGACCACGCCGGACGTGACGGAAGGGCTGCGGGCCGCCCTGGACGCGGTGCTCGGCGAACTCGCCGAACCCGGCGAGGGGTCGCTCGGGGAAGGGCGGGACCGGATCGGCCGGGTCATGCTCGGCACCACGCACGCGACCAACGCCATCCTCGAACGGCGCAACCTCGGCCGCGTCGCCGTGCTGCGGCTCGGCGCGCCCGCCACCACCTCCGTCCCACCCCTCTCCGGCTGGCCCGGCGACCTGCGCGCCGCCGTCTCGGCGGGGGAGGCCATCGTCCCCGGCGGCCACTACGTGGACGGCCGCGAGATCGGCCCGCCGGGGCTCGACGCCGTCCGCCGCTTCCTGGACGGCGTGGAGGCCGACGTCGTGGCGGTCACCAGCGTGTTCAGCCCGGCCAGCGGCGAGCACGAGCGCGCCGTCGAGGAGCTGATCAAGGCCGAGTACGGCCTGCCGGTCTCGGTGAGCCACGAGATCGGCTCGCTCGGGCTGCTGGAGCGCGAGAACGCCACCGTGCTCAACGCCGCCCTGTACGGCGTCGCGGCCCACGTGACCGAGGCCCTGGTCACCGCGCTGGCCGAACGGGGCCTGGGCGCGAAGCCGTACCTGGCGCAGAACGACGGCACGCTCATGACGCTGGAGCACGCCGCCCGGCTGCCGGTCTCGACGATCGGCTCGGGCCCGGCGAACTCCCTGCGCGGCGCCGCGTACCTGTCGGGGGTGGCGGACGCGATCGTGGTGGACGTCGGCGGCACGTCCACCGATCTCGGCGTGCTGGTCGGCGGCTTCCCGAGGGAGTCGGCGGCGGCGGTCGAGATCGGCGGGGTGCTGACCAACTTCCGCATGCCCGACATCCTGGCCATCGCGCTCGGCGGCGGCACGGTCGTCCGCAACCCGGGCGTCGGCCCCGACTCGGTCGGCTACCGGATCGTCAAGGAGGCGCTCGTGTTCGGCGGCTCCACGGTGACCATGACCGACGCGGCGGTGGCGGCGGGGCGGAGCCCGCGCGAGGCGGCCAGGTGGCGCGAGCGCATCGAGGCCGCCGTACAGGCGCACGACTCGGGTGACATGTCGGAAAGAATGGCAGACACCCTGGAAAGAGCAGTGGCCGTCGCGGACGGGATGATCATCGACGCCGTGGACAGGATGGCGCTCGGCAGGACCGACAGACCCCTGGTCGCGGTGGGTGGCGGGGCCTTCCTGCTGCCCGACGCCATCCCCGGCGCGAGCCGGGTCGTCCGCCCCGAGCACGCCGAAGTGGCCAACGCCGTGGGCGCCGCCATCGCGCTCGCGAGTGGCAGAGTAGATACGATCTTGCCTGCGGGAGATAGCCGGTCAAAAGCGATCGAAAGGGCTAAAGAGGAGGCGGCGGCGCGAGCCGTCGCGGCGGGGGCGGATCCCTCCGGCGTAGAGATCGTGGACCTCCTCGAGGTGCCGCTGAGCTACCTCTCCGAGCCCGCCGTGCGGGTACACGTCAAAGCCGCCGGACCACTCGCCCGGTGACAGATCGAAAGGATCCCCCTCCATGCGCTGGCATCAGCGTCTGCTCGTCGCCGGGGTCACCGGTGTCCTGGCCTTGACCGCATCCGCGTGCGCGGGCGGCCAGGTGCGCGGGGCCGGCGGGACCCCCAAGCTGGCGGCGAGCAGCGGCAGTCAGCCGGCGGCCTCCCAGGCCGCGCAGGCCAACGACAGCACGTTCGTGTACGTGCCCAACCTCGACGTGGTCACCGACTGGGACCCCGCGACCTCGTACTCCAACGAGATCGTTGCCATGCAGAACATCTACGAGGGCCTGACCAGGTACGACTCCCAGGCGAAGAAGGCCGTGCCGCGCCTGGCCACCGAGTGGACCTCGGCGGACGGCGGCAAGGAGTGGACGTTCAAGCTGCGGCAGGGCGTCAAGTTCCACTCCGGCGGCACGCTCGACGCCGAGGCCGCCAAGAAGGCCATCGAGCGGACGATCGAGAAGAAGGGCGGCGCCGCCTACATCTGGGACGCGGTGCAGAAGATCGAGGCGGTGGACGCGTCCACGCTGAAGTTCACGCTCAAGTACGCCACCCCGCTCGACCTCGTGGCCTCCTCCGGCTACGCCGCCTACATCTACGACGTGAACGCCGTGGACAAGGACGGCAAGTCGGACGCCGGCACCGGCCCGTACACGATCGACTCCTGGCAGAAGGGCAAGGAGACCGAGCTCACGCTGAAGGGGTTCGACGGCTACTGGGGCGGCTGGAAGCCGGAGCAGTACAAGAAGGTCGCCTACCGGGTCACCCCCGAGATCACCACGGCCTGGCAGCTCCTGCAGAAGGGCGAGGTCAACTTCGTCCAGCGGCTGAACCCGCAGCTCTTCCAGCAGGCCGGGATGACCCCGAACGTGCAGACCTCCTCCTCGCCGTCGTTCCAGAACCTGCTGGTGCTGTTCAACACCGCCGCCGGGCCGACGAAGGACGTCAAGATCCGGCAGGCGCTCCAGTACGCGATCGACTACGACGGCCTGGCGGCGGCGCTGAAGGGCGCCGGCCAGAAGGCCAGCGGGCTGGTGCCGCAGGGGCTGCTCGGCCACGTCAGCGGCATGGAGCCCAAGCAGGACCTCGCCAAGGCGCAGGCGCTGCTCGCCGAGGCCGGCTACGGCCCGGACAACCCCGAGCTCAAGGTCACCCTGACCTACGCGCAGGGCGACGACGACCAGAAGCTGCTGGTCACGCTGCTCAGCTCGGCGCTGAAGGGCATGAACGTGACGCTGCAGGCCAAGCCGATGACCTGGAGCGCGCAGTGGGACCTGGGCAAGAAGCAGGGCCAGGACGTCTTCGTCATGTACTGGTACCCGGACTATCCGGACGCCTACTCCTGGTTCGTCAACGTGTTCAAGAGCGCGGACAAGCCGCAGTTCAACCTGTCGTACCTGAAGGACTCCGCCATCGACGCGGAGATCGACTCGCTGCCGCAGCTCACGGCCACTGACCAGCTCAAGGCCGACCAGGCGTACCAGAACCTGCAGAAGAAGATCATCCAGGACCAGGCGGCGGTGGCCGTCCCGTACGTGCAGACCTACCAGCGCGCGCTGACGTCCGACGTGGAGGGATACGTGGACAATCCCGCCTATCCCAACGTGGTCTTCTTCTACGACCTCAAGAAGCGCGCCGGCTGACGATGGTGCGTCATCTGACCCGCCGGCTCGGCCAGGCCCTCCTGGTCGTGTCCGGCGTGGTCGTGCTCACGTTCGTCGTGATGCGGCTGGTGCCGGGGGATCCGGCGGTCGCGTTCGCCGGGCCGAAGGCCACGCCCGAGGAGCTCGCCGCGGCGCGCAGGCGGTTCGGGCTCGACGACTCGATCCCCGTGCAACTCCTGAACTACGTGCGCGACCTGCTCACCGGCGACTGGGGGGTCAGCCTGCGCACCCGGCAACCGGTGCGCGACGACCTCTACGTGGCGTTCCCCGCCTCGCTGGAGCTGGTCGGCACGGCCCTGCTCATCGCGGTCGTCGTGGGCATTCCGGTCGGAGTGCTCGCCGCCCGCTACAAGACGAAATTTCCGGATCTGGGGGTGCGGTTCGGCAGCATGCTGGCCGTCTCCGTACCGGTCTTCTGGCTGGCCCTGGCCCTCCAGACGGTCTTCGCCAGCAACCTCGGCTGGTTCCCGATCGCGGGCGAGTACGACTCCTCGCTGGACACCACCAGCCCGCTCACCCTCTGGACGAACATCACGATCGTCGACGCCCTCATCACCGGCAACTGGCCCATCTTCACCAGCACGCTCCAGCACCTGGTGCTGCCCGCGCTGGTCGTGGCCGCCTACCCCACGGGCGTCATCGCCCAGATGACCAGGGCGGCGCTCATCGAGGAGTCCGGCCAGGAGCACTCCACGCTGGAGCGCGCGCTCGGCTTCGGCGAGACGTCCATCCTGACCAGGTTCGCCCTCAGGCCCGCCCTCAACCCGGTCCTGTCGCTGATCGCCCTCGTCTTCGCGTACGCGATCGTCAACGGCTTCCTCGTCGAGGCGGTCTTCAACTGGCCGGGCCTGGGCCGCTACGCCGCCGAGTCGATCAAGTCGCTGGACACCCCGGCCATCGCGGGCGTCACGCTCCTGGTGGCCCTGGTGTACGTGCTGGCCAACCTGGTCGTGGACATCCTCCAGGGCTTCGTCGACCCGCGAGCGAGGACCCGATGACGAGCGTCGAGGCGCCGCTGCGCCGCAGCTTCCTGCCCAGGATCCCCGACCGGTTCGCCGCGTTCGGCGCGGTGCTCATCGTGCTGGTCGTCCTGGCCGCGATCCTGGCGCCGTGGCTCGCGCCGTACCCGGTGGACCAGGTGAAGCCGCTGGAGAACCTGCGGCCGCCGAGCGCCGCGCACTGGTTCGGGACCGACCAGGTCGGCCGGGACGTGCTCACCCAAGTCCTGTACGGCGGCCGCACGTCCCTGTTCATCGCCGTGGCCGTGCTGGCCGTGTCGGCGGTGGTCGGGGTCACGCTCGGCGTGGTCGCCGGGTACGCGGGCGGCTGGATCAGAGACGTGATCATGCGGATCACGGACGTCTTCCTGGCCTTCCCCGCGCTGCTGCTCTCCCTGACCCTCGCCGTGGTGCTCCAGCCCAGCGTGAACACGGTCATCCTGGCCATCGCCGTGACCTGGTGGCCCTGGTACACCCGGCTGGCGGCGTCCGTGGCGGCCTCGATCGCCACCCGCGGCTACGTGGACGCCGCGCGATGCCTCGGCGTGCCCGCGCCGCTGATCGTGCTCAGGCACGTGCTCCCGAACTCGCTCACGCCCGTCCTGGTCCAGCTCTCGCTCGACGCCGGCGGCGTGATCCTGACCTCGGCCGCGCTGTCGTACCTGGGGCTGGGCGCGCAGGAGCCGACGGCGGAGTGGGGGCTGATGGTGCAGCAGGGGCAGACGCTCTTCACCACGAACTGGTGGGTGGTCACGTTCCCCGGCCTGGCGATCCTGGTGACGGCGTTCGCGTTCAACGTCCTGGGGGAGGGGCTGCGCAACGCGCTTGATCCCCGGAGCGGAGGGCGGTCAGATGATCGAGGTGCGTGACCTCCGGGTGCGCTACGGCGGGCGTGTCGTGGCCGACGTGCCGGAGCTGGACGTCCGCGAGGGCGAGTGCGTGGCGATCGTGGGGGAGAGCGGCTCGGGCAAGTCGACCACGCTGATGTCGCTGCTGGGCCTCACCCCAGATGCCGAAATTTCAGGCCATGTACGGGTGTGCGGCGTCGACGTGCTCACGGCGTCACCGCGCAGGCTCCGCGAGATCCGGGGCGCCAGGGTGGCACTCGTGATGCAGACGCCACAGGCGGCCCTCAGCCCGGCCACCCGCCTGGGCGTCCTGATGCGCCGCGCCCTCAAGCTCCACGGCATCGGCAAGCCCGCAGGCCCACGCCCCGGCCCGAAAGACAGCCCGCGGCCCGGCCCATCTCCCTCCCCGAAGGACAGCCCGCAGTCCGGCCCGTCCCCCTCCCCGAAGGACGGCACCCCTCCACGACCCGCAGCGGAGAAGAGACGGCTGGAGGAGATCATGGGGGAGGCCGTGGAGGCGGTCATGCTCGACCGCGAGATCCTGCGCCGCTACCCTCACGAGATCTCCGGCGGCCAGGCCCAGCGCTTCGCCATCGCGCTGGCCATCGCCCTGGGCGCCGAGGTGATCCTCGCCGACGAGCCCACGAGCGCGCTCGACGTGACCGTGCAGGCCGAGGTGGTCGGCGTGCTGCGCAGGCTGCGTGAGGAGCGGGGGCTGGCGCTCCTGCTCGTCTCCCACGACCTGGCCCTGGTTTCGACGATCGCCGACCGGGTGCTGGTCATGAAGGACGGCGCGGTGGTGGAGTCGGGGCCGGCCGCGCGGGTGCTGGCCGAGCCGTCCCATCCGTACACGCGCGAGCTGCTGGAGGCGCTGCCGTGACCATGCTCAGGGCCGAGCGGGTGACGCTCGGCTACGGTCGCACCCCGGTCGTGCACGACGTGACCCTGGACATCACCGAGGGCGGCGTCGGCCTGATAGGGGAGAGCGGCTCGGGCAAGACGACCCTGGCGCGCGCGTTCCTGGGCCTCCTCACCCCCATGTCCGGAAATATCTGGTACGGCGACCAAACGCTGAAAAAAGCGGACATGCGGAAGTTCCGCAAGGACGTCCAGCCCGTGTTCCAGGCCGAGGCCCTCGACCCCAGGATGCGCGTCGGCACCTCCGTCGCCGAGGCCCTGCCGCGCGGCGCGCGAGACCGGGTCAAGGACCTGCTCGAACAGGTCGGTCTGGACCCGGGCGTGGCCACCCGACGGCCCCACCAGCTCTCCGGCGGCCAGCGCCAGCGCGTGGTGATCGCCAGAGCCCTGGCGGTGGGACCGCGCCTGCTCATCCTGGACGAGCCCACCAGCGCGCTCGACGTCACCGTCCAGGCCAGGATCCTCGACCTCCTGGCCTCCCTGGACACCGAGCGCCTGCTCATCACCCACAACCTCGCCGTCGTGGACCGGCTGTGCCGCACCGCGCACGTGCTCTTCGCGGGCCGCGTCGTGGAGTCGGGGCCGACCGCCGAACTGCTCGCGAAGCCGGCCCACCCCTACACGCGGGCCCTGCGCGACGCCGTGCCGAAGCTGGGCGGCGCCCCGCCCGAGGCCAGGGGCCGGACGGAGGCCGTGCCCGCCCCGACCGGATGCCCGTTCCGGCTGCGCTGCCCGCTGGCCGCGCCGCAGTGCGAGCGGCCGCCGGCGCTCAGGGACCTGGCAGGCCGCCGGGTCGCCTGCCACCGGGCCGAGGACGTGCTGCTCAGTCCATGAGGCCCTTGAGGTGGGCGCAGAGGTCGCCCGAGAGCTTGTCCATCAGCCTGGACAGCTCCGCCCGGTCCTGCGCCGACCAGTCCGCGAGCGCGCCCTCGAACCATTCGGTGGTCACCCGGCGGCACTTGCCGGCCACCTCGGTCCCCTCCTCGGTGAGCGCGATGCGCCAGGCCCTGCCGTCGTCGGGGTCGCGTACCCGCTCGACCAGCTTGCGCTGCTCCAGCGAGGAGACGTGCCTCGTCACGTGAGGGCTCTCCACCTGCAGCCCTTCGGCGATCGCGCCGATCCTGCGCGGCTCGCCCGCGTCCAGCAGGTGGACGAGGATCTTCACGTCGGGGCGGTCGAGCCGGACGCCGGCGGCCTCGGTCAGGCGCTCGTGCGTCTTGGCGCGGTTCAGCGCGGTCACCAATGAGCGGAACGCCGACACCGTCCTGTTGAGATCTTCGTCCATACCGATTTGCTTACCTAACTTACGTATGTATTATCTGTGCCTGTTAGTTACCTAAGTTAGCCAAAGGAGCCGACATGGCGACAGTAGTCGCGTCCGCGGCACGTACGACGTCCACCAAGAGCCCATGGCCCGGGGTGGTCGCGCTGGCTTTCGCGGCCTCCATCGCCGCCCTTCAGAACACCGCCGTGGTCCCGTTGCTTCCCGTGCTGCAGCGGGAGCTGCACGCCTCGCTCTCCGCCGTGTCCTGGACGCTCACGTTGAGCCTCCTGGTCGCGGCCGTGGCCACGCCGTTGTTGTCGCGCTTCGGTGACATGTACGGCAGGCGCCCCATGATCCTCGGTGCCCTGGCCCTCCTGGTGGTCGGCTCGGTTATGGCCGCGCTGGCGACCTCGCTGACCTGGCTGATGGTGGCGAGGGTGCTGCAGGGAGCCGTGGCCGCTCTGGTGCCGCTGTCGATCGGGGTGGCACGCGACGTGCTGCCCAGAGAGCAGCTCGCGACCGGCATCGGGGTGATCAGCGCGACGATGGGGTTCGGGAGCGGCGGCGGGATGATCCTGGCCGGGCTCGCGTCCGGTGACTTCCACCTGGTCTTCTGGATCACGGCCGGCATCTCGCTGGTGGCCGTCGTGATCGTGGCCTTCCTCGTACGGGACACCGCTCCCGCGGGCAAGGGCCGTCCCGACCTGGTCGGCGCCGCGCTGTTGGCCGCCTGGCTGGTCGCGCTCCTGTTGGGCATCAGCGAGGGCGGCTCGTGGGGCTGGACCTCGCCGGGCGTGCTCGGCCTGTTCGCCGCCGCGGCGGCCCTCGCGGCGCTCTGGGTCGCGGTCGAGCGCCGCGTGGCCGAGCCGCTGGTGGAGATGGCGATGCTGGTCCACCGGGGCACGATCGGCGCGACGGTGGCCTCGATGCTGCTCGGGTTCTCGTTCTTCACCCTCATGACCGGTACGTCCAGCTTCGCCCAGGTGCCGGCCGGGTCAGGTTACGGCTTCGGCGCCTCCACCCTCCAGGTGGGCTTCTTCCTGCTGCCGAGCACGCTCTTCATGCTGGTCATCTCGCTGTTCGCGGGCCGGATCATGCGCCGCTTCCAGGCCTCGTCCATGGTAGCGGCGGGTTCGGCGGTCACGGGGCTGGCGGGGCTGTGGCTGGTGGTCGCGCACAGCAGCCCGGCCCACCTGTACGTCGCGACCTCACTGATGGGCATCGGCCTCGGCGTCGGCTACGCGGCGCTGGGCACCATGGCCGTGGAGCACGTGGACCCGGGCAAGACGGCCCTCGCGGCAGGCGTCAACGCGCTCGTACGCATCGTGGGCGGCAGCACGGCCGGCGCGGCCATCGCCGCCATCCTGGCCGCCCGTCCGGGCGTGGGCGGCTACCAGTGGGTCTTCGGGGCCGCCGCCCTGGCCGGGATCACGGCCGCGATCTTCGCGGCCGTGTACGGGCGGCTCAACCGCAGGATGGTCACAGCGCCTTCAGCCCGCTGATCACCTCGAGCAGCACCTTCGCATCGGGGGCGGGTGGCGGGTGCTCGACCTGCACGAGCTGCTGCGCGTGCAGGTCGCCGACCAGCACTCGGACCACGCCGATGGGCAGGTTCAGCTCGGCGGCGACGTCCACCAGCCGGGTCGGCTTGGTGCACTTCTGCATGATGATCAGATGCTCGGGGCCCAGGCCCATGGGCGGCGCCAGGCCGCCGGCCGTGATGATCACCGCGATGAGGTCGATGGCCTCGCTCGCGGGGACCGTACGGCCCCTGGTCAGCAGGTAGGCCGGGACGATAGGACCGGCGTCCTCGTCCAGCCAGCGTTCGTCACTCACTTCGCACCACCCGCATAGGTCGAGCGGGTTCCTTCACGTGAGCCTCCGGTTCTGCCTCGGCCACGTGTTCTTCCGGGATCAACACGATCGCGGTGGTCCCTCCATATGGTGAACCGCGCAACGTCACGCGGATGTCGTGCCTGGCGGCCAGGCGGGAGACGACGAAAAGGCCGAGCCGGTCGCTGTCGGCCAGGTCGAACTCCGGTGGGCTGGCCAGCCGCTCGTTGAGTTCGGCCAGCTCCTCTGCGCGCATCCCGAGCCCGCGGTCCTCGACCTCGAAGACGAAGCCGCGGGCCGCCACCTCGCCGCGCACGATGACCGGGGTGTGCTTCGGCGAGTAGACGGTGGCGTTCTCGATGAGCTCGGCGATCAGGTGGATCACGTCGCCGACCACGGGTCCGGCCAGACGCTGGCCGGACATCGGCTCGACGGTGACCCGCTGGTAGTCCTCGACCTCGGCCGACGCGCCGCGGGCCACGTCGAGCAGCGGCACCGGCCGGCTCCAGCCGCGGCCGGGGGTGGCGCCCGACAGGATGATCAGGCCCTCGGCGTGGCGTCGCATCCGGGTGGTCAGGTGGTCGAGCTTGAACAGGTCGTCCAGCGCGTCGGGGTCGGTGGCCCGGTGCTGCATGTCCTGCAGCTGGATGCGCTGGCGGTGCAGCAGCGTCTGGCTGCGCCTGGCCAGGTTGCGGAACACGTGCCCGACGCCCTCGCTGAGCTGCGCCTGGCCGACGGCGGCCTCGACGGCCGTCTGCTGGACCGTGGAGAACGCCTGGCCCACGTCGTCGATCTCGACCGTGGTGCTCGCCACGGACAGCTCCGGCATCTCGACCTTCTCGCCCTTGCGGAGCTTGGCGACCACGTGGGGGAGCCGTTCCTGGGCCACCTCCAGCGCGGCCAGCCGGAGCGCGCCCAGCTCCTTCGACAGCCGGTTGCCCATGCGCAGCGAGAACGCGATCGACACGACCACCAGCCCCAGCGCCGTCCCCGCCAGCAGCAGCGCCCTGTTCAGCACCTGGTCGGCGATCGGCTCGGTCCGCGTGTTCAGCACCGCGCTGGCCTGCATCAGGGCTTCCTGGAACGACTTGGACAGCCCCTCGGTGAGGGTGAGCCAGCTGCGCGGCGCCTGCCCGGCGATGATCTGGTCCTCCATGATCCGCATCCGCTGATAGGCGGGGGAGGAGATCAGCGCCACCTGCGTGTCGCGCAGGTTCGGGTCGAGCTCGTTGAGCGACTGGTCGACCAGGAAGCGCCGGTTGCCGACGAGCTCGGTGAACAGCCTGCGCTCGGCGGGCTGGGCCGGCCCGAACGCGACGGCCTGCTCTCTGGTCAGCAGCTCCCTGGCGTACCCGAGGTCGATGACGATGCGCGACTGCTCGTAGATCGGGATGTCGTCGATCAGCGCGACCCGCTTGTGCAGGCCGAAGAGCGTGTCGTTGATCGCGCTGTACGCCTCCACGGTGTGCAGACGGTCGGACAGGCCCGTGTCGATCTCTCCTCTGATCGCATCGAGCCTGTCGAGCTGCGTGTACACCGCGTCCACCTGTGTGCGGATCTCTTCCGATCGGTTCCTGGATTTGCTGGAGAGCTGCCTGAACGCGTCACTGGCGGCGTCGGTGCGGGTGCGCTGCGTGGCGACGGCGGACTTTTCCCCCGAGTTACGCAGGAGCCTGGCTGAGACTAGACGTTCACGCTGGATCTCGCTGATCAGTTTGTACGCGGGAAGACGGAGGTTCGTCCAGAGTGTCTTGTATTGACGCAGCTCCAAGCTCTCGGTGGCGGTCACGGCGGTGATGACCCCCCACAAGACCACCATGGAGGTCAGTGGCACCAGTAGTAGTCCGATGATCTTCAAGCGGATCGTTCGGCTACGACCCATCGCACCTCACTCCGGTCGGTCCCCTGCTGGCAACCCCGGACGGGACAAGCCCAGAGGATAGCAATTGGATCATCAAAATGCCCAATTTTTCGGGACTTTTGGACACGTGGGCTTTGGTCCCATCGATCTTGGAGTAGGTTTCCCGAGTACATCGCCGACAGAGGGAGATGCGTTGCGCCGTCGTCTCGCAGCGGCCGCCGCGCTGATGCTCCTCGCGGCCTGCTCACCGCCTCCGGAGTCCCCGCAGGCGCCGTCGGGGCAGTCCCCGTTCGTCTATGTCAAGAACCTGGACATCGTGACCGAGTGGGACCCCTCCAGGTCCTATTCCAACGAGATCGTCGCTTTCCAGAACATGTACGAGACGCTCACCTTCTGGAACCCGGTCACCAAGAAGTCCAGCCCCAGACTGGCCACGTCGTGGCGCTCGTCGCCCGACGGCCGGACGTGGACGTTCAACCTCCGTTCCGGGGTGACCTTCCACACTGGCAGGCCCCTCGACGCCGCGGCCGTCAAGTCGTCGATCGAGCGCACCATGAGCGCCAAGGCGGGCGCCTCCTACATCTGGGACGCCGTCTCGTCCATCAGGGTCGACGGGCCCACCGCGGTGACGTTCGCGCTGAAGTACCCCGTCCCGCTGGACCTGGTGGCCTCCTCCACGTACGCGGCCTACATCTACGACACGCAGGCGGCGCCCGACCTCGGCAAGTTCTTCGCCTCGGGCCGGGACGCCGGGTCGGGGCCGTACACGGCGACGAAGTGGCAGAAGGGCAAGGAGGAGGAGCTCACGCTCACCGCGTACGACAAGTACTGGGGTGGGTGGGGCCGGCCGCACTACAACACGGTGAAGTTCCGCGTCGTGCCCGATCCCGACCGGGCGTGGCGGCTGCTGCAGCGCGGTGAGGTGAGCTTCGTGGCACGGCTGAACCCCCGCCTGTTCGCCAGCGCCTCGACCGCGCCCGGCGTGCGCACCTCCGAGCGGCCGTCGTTCCAGACGGCGATGCTGCTGTTCAACACCGCGAACGGCCCCATGAAGGACGTGCGCGTGCGCCGCGCGGTGCAGAAGGCCGTCGACTACCAGGGCCTGATCAAGGACCTGAAGGGAGCCGTCTCACCGGCCAGCGGCATCATCCCCGAAGGGCTCATGGGATACGTGCCCAAGCGCGTTCCCCGGCAGGACCTGGCGGGCGCGGCGCAGCTGCTGAACAGGGCGGGGTACGGGCCCGGCGGCCGGCCGCTGCGGCTGCGGATGACGTACGGGGAGGGCGACACCGACTGGCACCTGCTGGCCGTGAAGCTCACCGCCGCGCTCAAGCCGCTCAACGTGACGATCGACGCCCGGCCGATGCCCTGGACCGCCCAGTGGGAGCAGGGCAAGAAGCGCGGCCAGGACATCTTCGTCATGTACTGGTGGCCCGACTACGCCGACGGCTACTCCTACTTCGGCAACGTCTTCCACAGCGGGAACCCGCCCTTGTTCAACCTGGCCTACCTGCGCGACCAGGGCCTGGACGCGATGCTCGACCCCGTGCCGGAGCTGACCGTGACCGACAGGCCGGCGGCGCAGCGGGCGTACGAGCAGGCCACGAAGCGGGTGCTCGACCAGCGGGCGGCCGTGGCGGTGCCGTGGGTGGTCAACTACCAGCGGGCCTACCAGGGTGGGGTGCAGGGCTACACCGACAACCCGGCCTACCCGGACGTGGTCTTCGTCTACGACCTGCGTCCCTCGGGCTGACCGCTGTGTTCATGGCCTCACTTCGTGAGGCGGTCTCGGTCGCCCTGGATGCCGCCGCCTTCCCCCGCTCTGGTCGCTACGCTCCCGCCGCTCCTCCAGGCGGCGGGGCTCCCTCGACGACCCGTTCGCGTAGCCGGACCTTGATCTCCTCGGGCGTGTAGGCCCGGCGGCGGCGCTCGGCGCGCGCGATCACCACTCCCGTGGCCGCCACGCCCATGATTCCCGCCAGACCGAGCATCTTCCACCAGCGCATGTGCCTAGGCTAGCGGTGTGCTGACCTTCGACGAGGCCGTAGCTGTGACGAGGACCGGCGATCTTTGGATCTTCCGTGGCCGCTCGGTGCCCGACCGTGCCATCCAGACGATGACCAACAGCCCGGTCAACCACGTGGGCATGGCGATCGTGACCGAGGACCTGCCGCCGATGATGTGGCACGCCGAGCTGGGCAAGTCGCTGCTCGACCTGTGGTCGGGCACGCACCATCGCGGGGTGCAACTGCACGACCTGCGCGAGGCGGTGACCACGTGGGTCGGCCGCTACGGCCAGCGGCCCTGGCTGCGCCAGCTGGAGCCGGAGGCCACGCCCGAGATGGAGGACGCGGCCCTGCGCACGGTGGCCCGGCTCGACGGCACCCCGTTCCCCTCCACCGCCCGGCTGGCCGCCCGCTGGGCCAGGGGGCGGGTGCCGCGGCGGCGCCGCCGTGAAGAGACGCTGGAGAGCGCGTACTGCGCCGAGGTGGTGGCGGTCACCTACGAGGAGATGGGCCTGCTGCCCAGCGGTCGTCGGCCCAACTGGTACGACCCGGGCAAGTTCTGGAGCGGCGACGACCTGGAGCTGCTGATGGGGTGCCGGCTCGGCAACGAGATCACCGTGGGCGTCGAACGGCCGTGACCTACGGCTCTGAGCTACGGCCGTGACCTTACGGCCCTGAGCTACGACCGTGACCTATGGCCGTGAGCTACGGCTCTGTGCCGGCGGTGACGGCCAGCAGCGCGTCCGCGTGACACTCCTGGTCGGGGTCGCACCAGCAGGCCAGGTCCTTCCCGCGCAGCTCGCGGCGGGCCCGCTCGACGAGTTCGGGATGCTCGCGGAGATGGGCGAGGTAGAGCTCGATCACCTGGGACCGCTGGTGGACCCGGCCACCGCAGACCCGGCAGCCCTTCTCCGACAGGCTGTGCGGGTTGGCGAACGGGCTGCGCCGGTGGCCGGGGAACTCGCGCCCCACGTACTCGGCCCCCTCGGGGACCCGGCCGTGGAACCGGTCCCCCTCGACCTTGACGCGGCGTGGCATGCCCGCTCAGACCTCCGCGAGGGTGGCCGCGGCCGCCACGTTCATGCGTACGATCTCCAGCGCCAGGCCGTAGTCGATGTGCGCGAGCGTGTCGTTCGCCGTGTGCACGTTCTCGTTGCCCCGGTCGGCCCCCTCAATGGTCAGCACGGCCGGGATCGACGCGTCGATGAACGGGACGTGGTCGCTGGCGAACGGATGGAGCGAGGTCTGGACGGCGAGCGAGGTGTAGGTGGCCGCGGCGGCGGCCAGGTCGTCGACGAGGGCCCGTGAGGTCTGCGCGCCTTCCAGGAGCACGGTGGGCGCGGGCGTGTTGAGCGTTCCGATCATGTCCATGTTGACGACCGCGCGGATGCGGTCGCGCTCGGCCCGCGCCAGCGCCTTGACGTACTGGCGGCTGCCGAAGAGGCCCTGCTCCTCGCCGCCGAAGAGGATGAGGCACAGGTCGTGCCTGGTCCGCCTGCCGGAGAAGACGCGGGCCATCTCCAGCAGGCCCGCGGCCCCGCTGCCGTTGTCGTCGGCGCCGGGCGCCGACGCGGCCGGGCCGTCCACGGCGTTGACCGAGTCGATGTGGGCCGTGACCAGGACGCGGCCCCGCGGCTCGGCGCCCTCTCCCGGCCGCTCCGCGACGACGTTGAGGCTGGACCCCGAGCCGACGGTGATGGGGACGAGCGAGGTGGCGTACCCGAGCCCGTGCAGCAGGTCGCGGGCCTGCTCCGCGGCGGTCCTGAACGCGGGGCTCAGCGAGTGGCGGGTGCCGTGGGCCACCAGCGCCTGGAGGCCGGCCCGGTAGGCGTCCTCGTCCACCAGCTTCACCAGGTCCCGGACGGCGGGGTCCGGCGTGCGGCGGGCCGGGGTCACGGTCCGGAACACCGTGGTCCCGCCGGTCAGCGGGCGCATCCGGTAGCAGACGTCCTCGCGCGACGGCACGGCCCCGGCCTGTTCCGGGTCCGGCCCGACCACGAGGTAGCGGCCCTTGTCGACCAGGACGGGAATGTCGGGATGCGCACGCTGGAACAGCCGGCCCACCTGGGTCACCAGATACAGGCCGGGGGCCTGCGCGGCCGGCTCCTCAAGGGCGAGCCCGGCCGGCCAGCGGTCGTCGTCCTCCGTCCAGCACAGCAGGGTGTCGCCCAGCCGGGCCCATTCGAGGCCGGGCACTTCCCCGACCGCGGCCTTGCCGTACTTCACCGGTGTCCTCCACGGACCGTTTCCTGAGGGCTCTTTTCGCAACGGCTCATTTGCCGAGGCTTATTTCCCGAGGCTTATTTGCTGAGGCTCTTTTGCCGAGGTTCATTTCGCGAAGGCGAGTTGGTCGTCCTCGCGGGACACGACGGTCAGGACGAACGGCCGGCCCGAACCCCCGGGAAAGGTGATCCGGATCCGGTCGGCGCCCTGGCGCTCCCAGTGGCCGATGATCTTCCTGGGCCGGTCGTCCGGCCCGGGGAGCCACTCGACGAAGGTCCCGTCGGGGCGGAACTCCATCCCGCGCCGCGGCTGCCGCGACGGCTGGAACGGGTACTCGTCCGGACGGTATACCGCCACCGCGTCGGTGTCCTCCTCGAAGGAGTGCGTCCAGGCTCCGACGACGTCCGGCGCTTCCTCGTTCATCGTGACGACGCTCACCGGACGTGCCGGTCGCCGGCCACCACGTTCAGCGCGGCGCGGGTGTCCTTCAGCACCTCCTGGAGCAGCTGCTCCAGGTCGCGCTGCGACCCGTTCCCGGTGAGCCGCGTCTCACCGGGGGCGGCGACGCCCGCGGGGACGCGCTCCTCGGCCCGGCCGGCCAGCTGCGGGACCAGGAAGGACGCTCGCGGGCCCTCCATGCAGGCGTTCATCCGCAGCGACTGGCCGCTCGTGAACATCATCATGCCGGGGTCGTCGGTGTAGTCCATGTAGTTCACGAACATGTCGCCGTTGGGGCCGTTGTTGCATGAAACATGGGGAAAAGTCGGCATTCCGGTGTTGTTGCCGGCCTGGTTCGGGGTGTCGGTCACCTTGTCGTCACCGCTGCACCCCTCGCCGTCGTCCCCCCAGATGTGGAAGAGGTTCAGCCAGTGGCCGATCTCGTGCGTCGTGGTCCGGCCCAGGTGGAAGGGCGGCGTCGCGGTGCCCGTGTTCCCGAAGGCGGAGTGGCGGATGACGACGCCGTCCGTGTCCGGCGGCCCGCCGGGGAACTGCGCGTAGCCGAGCAGCCCGCCCTTCAGCTGGCACACCCACATGTTCAGGTACTGGTCGGTGGGCCACGGGTCGGATCCGCCGGTGGCACTCGCCTTCACCAGGTCGTCGTGGGTGAAGCCCATCCGCTGGGTCTCCACGCGGACGATCCCGTCCGTCGGCTCCCCGTTCGGGCCGCGGGTCGCGAGGTGGAACTCGATCATCGTGTCCGCCACCAGAGACTTCCAGACGGGCGGCACCTGCGTCACGTCGGGATTGGTGGCCCGGTAGTCCTGGTTGAGGATCTCGATCTGGCTGTGGATCTGGTCGACGCCGAGGTTCTGCTCGGGGCGGGCCGGGTTGTGGACGACGTGCACGACGACGGGGATGCTGATCACGCCGGTGCGGCTGACCATGCGGGTGCCGAGCCTGTACTGCGTCGCCTGGTTCTCGATGGACGCTCGCCGCGTGCGGTAGGACATGCTCTCGTTGAGCAACCGGCGGTGCACGGGCATCGTGCCGCACAGGTCTCGCGTGAGCGGTTCGGAAAACTCTGACTCGTCCATCATGATTTCCCCCAGGAGTGAAGCGAGGCAGGCCGCTCGTGCCGGATCGCGGTGCAGGGCGTGCCGCCATCCGGCCGGTCGGACGCTGATGCACTCGTACCGCGAACCGCCCGGTCGGAAGCCCAAAGGAGTGCATAGCTTCCGGCTCGGATCCGCGCACGCGCCGTCCCTCGCCCCGGACCGGGAGCGGCCGGACCGCCGTTCTGCTCGGGCCCGACGGACATCCGCGTGCTGGGCCCGGCCGAGGTGTACGACGGCGACGGCGACGTCGAGCTCCTGGTCCCGCCGGGCGGCTCGACGCATGACCGCCCGGCTTCTTCCGGTTCGACCGGTCGCGAGGCTTTCCGGCCGGCCATCCGGGGGCGGCGTAGTGGGGCCCGGCTTCCTCCGGGTCGACCGGTCACGAGGTTTCCCGGCCGTCGGCCCAGAGGGCGGCGTGACGGCGCCCGGCCCCGCACACCTCGTGAGCGTCTCCCTGGACAGAGCCCGGCCACGTGCGGCGGGTGGGGCCGGCCGCCGTAAGCGTAAAAGGGGGGAAGCCCGAAGTACGGGCGGCACGCAGGCGACGCGCGCCTGGCCGCACCCCCCGCCCCCAGGGGGCCGGGGCTGATCCCGGACGGCCCATAATTCCAATTACAAACCGCGCCCGTCCGAGTATCCTGTTTTCTCAAATGTCTCGGGGATTAAGTAGCTTCACGGCCCACAGGGGGAGTCTCCGTGGAACCTGCAGACGGTCGCGTCGTTCTCTTCATCATCATCGCTCTCGCCGTGTTCGCCCTCGGCCGCCGCTTCCAGACGATGATCATCATGCGTCAGGTCTGGAAGCAGAGCGCCAAGCAGGTCATGGCCAGGAAAGAAGTCGCGAACAACGCCGCGAAGGCGATGATCGGGATCACCGCCCTCGCGATATTCGTGGTCTGGCTGGTGCTCAACCTCAACCGCGTAATGTGAAAGCAGTCAATAGCTGATTACCGCGCAATTGCGCGACCGTCCGCAATCCTCTCGACGACTCAGACGACCTATTTGCGGCGATTCCGTAGGGCCCAAGCCGTCAGTACGGCCGCTCCGGCGGCGGCCAGGCTGACGGCCCGCGTGAGACGTACCGCACGGCGGATGTCCTTGACGTCGGGCTCGGGCCCGTCGCCCATGGTCGGGCGGTGCTCGGTCCTGCCCTGGTAGACGTTCGTGCCGCCCAGGGTGACGCCGAGCGCCCCGGCGAACGCGGCCTCGCACCTGCCGGCGTTCGGGCTGGGGTGGCGGTGACCGTCCCGTCTGAGCACCGCCAGGGCGCGGCCGGGGTCCGGCCCGGTCAGGACCGTGAGCAGCCCCGTCAGCCGGGCCGGTACGTAGTTCGCCACGTCGTCGAGCCTGGCCGCCGCCCAGCCGAACCGCTCGTAGCGCGGAGAACGGTGGCCGACCATGGCGTCCAGCGTGTTGATCGCCCGGTACGCCAGCAGCCCCGGCACGCCCGCCACCGCGCCCCAGAGGAGCGGCGCCACGACGGCGTCGGAGGTGTTCTCGGCCAGCGACTCGACCGTGGCCCTGGCGAGTTCCTTGGCCTCGAGGTGGGAGGGGTCGCGGCCGCAGAGGTGGGGGAGCCGGGCTCTGGCGCGTTCCAGCTCGCCGCGTTCGAGGGCGTCCGCCATGTACTCGCCCTCGCGGGCGAGCGTGGTGCCGCCGAGCACCGCCCAGGTGGCGACGGCCGTGACGACGGTACGCCCGTGGGGGATCCGCTGCGCGAGAACACCGAGCGCGGCCGCGCCCCCGACGCAGATGGCGACATGTGCCACTCCATGCGCCTTCTTGTCCGCGTACAGGGACTTCTCCACGCTCGCGGCGACACGCCCGAACACGGCGACCGGGTGGGCGGCGCTCTGCGGGTCGGCGATCAGCCGGTCGAGGGCCACCCCGAGGGCGAGCCCCAGCGGGTCACACCAGGTGGGCATGGAGCTCGTCTTCGTGCGTGTCGAGCCAGGCCGCAGCGCGGCGGATGCGTTCGCCGGCGCCGCCCGCCCACATCTTCGCCCAGTTGCCGCCCGCCGAGGCGCGGGTGCGCATGACGTCGTAGGAGCGGTGGAATCGGAGCCTGGACAGGTCGAGGAGGCGGCGGCGGTCGCGGGGCGGCACCCCGTACGCCTCGCAGAACAGCCTCAGCCGTTCGCCCACGTCGAGGTTGCGGAGGAGCGGCGGCCGGTCGACGGGGTCGGCGATGGGGGCCCAGTGGCGGAGCGTGGTGACGATGTCGAAGAGGCGCGTGGTGGGGCGGGCCAGGTCGAAGTCGATCAGCGCGCGGGGCCTGCCATCGCGAAATATCACGTTTTCTGGCGTTAAATCACAATGCCCGATGATTTCTGGCGCTTTGTCATCATTTGACCCGCCTTCCCAGCCCTTCAGGGACAACGGGAACCCGGCAGTCGCGTCATGATATTCCCGGAGCAACACCGCAAGCCCGGCCAGCGCCTCGTCGCTCGCGCTCTCGAGCCGTAGCCCGGTCGTACCCGGCACGTACGTGAGGATCTCGCGCCCGAGCCCGTCCATCCCCACCACCCGCGGCGCTCCCTCGAACCCACGGGCCTCAAGGTGCCGGAGCAGGGCGTGCACGGCGGGTGTCGACGTACTGGCCGGTCTACGCACGGTGTCACCGACCCGCACCACCCCGTCAGTCACGTCCCCGCCCTGCAGTGGAATCTCATGCAGGAGCGTCGCGACCATGCCACGAGAGCTTAGACCCTTTTGCCCCACCCCCGCCCGGCCTTTTTCCCAGCTCGTGTGTCACGGCCCCGCCCTCTAACGTGGACTCCCGTGCCGATCCTGCTCGCTCTGGCGGCGTTCCTCATGACCCTCCTGGGCGGCCTGGTCGCCGCCCGCGTCGGCCCCCGCCGCCACCTGGTCCTCGGCGCCGCCGCGGGCGTGATGCTCGGCGTGGTGCCCTTCGACCTCCTCCCCGAGGCCCTGGCCCACGACGAGCTGCGGGTGTTCGGCGTACCGCTGCCGATGCCGATGTTCGCCCTGGCGTTCCTGTCCATCCACATCGCCGAACGCTCGATGGCCATGCACGACGCCCACGAGACCGACTACGCCACCCACCGCCACGCCCACGCCGGGGTCGGCCTCACCGCCGGCGCCGCTCTGGTCGTCCACAGCCTCCTGGACGGAGCCGCCATGGGCGCCGCGTACCAGACGGACGCCTCCCTGGCGGCGGCCGTGGCGACAGGAGTGATCGCTCACGACTTCACGGACGGCTTCAACACGTACACGGTCACCTCCCTCTACGCAACACCCGCCGCCGCGCCCTCACCCTCCTCCTCCTGGACGCCCTGGCCCCCTGACCGGCGCCACCCTGACCACCCTCATCACCATCCCGGCCGACATCCTGAGCGCCTACCTGGGCCTTTTCGCCAGCTTTCTCCTCTACCTGGCCACCTCCGATATCCTCCCAGAGGCCCACACACCCCGCCGATCCACCGGCTGGACCATGGCGGCTACGGTCTTGGGGACGCTGTTCATGTGGGGTGTGATCGGGCTGACAGACTGACACGACGAAAACGTGTGCGTGACATGTCGCCGGATCATGCACAATAAGGCGGGAGCGCCCTTAGCTCAGCTGGATAGAGCACCGGACTTCTAATCCGACGGTCGCAGGTTCGAATCCTGCAGGGCGCGCTTCTCCACCTGCGGGAACTCGCACCGCGGTCACGCTCGATGGTGGCGTGGGGCAAATGTGAGGCAAAGCTGGGTCACGTGCTGAGCTCCCGCCTGAGCTTGGACGCCGCTCTCAGCACCAGCCCCGCCGTCTCTTGGGCAGCTTTGTGGGCCACCTCCGGCAGCACCGAGACATAGGTGTCGGTGGTCAGCGCGATGCTGGCGTGCCCCAGCATGGCCTGCACCACCTTCAGATCGGTGTGCGCGGCCAGCGCGAGGGTGGCGGCGCCGTGCCGCAGGTCGTGCAGCCGGATCGGCGGTTGTCCGGAGGCGGCCACCAGCCGGCGGAATCGGCCGGTGAGGTAGTCCTGCCGCAGAGCCGCACCCGTCGCGGTGGTGAACACGTGCCCCGAGTCCTGCCAGCGTGTGCCCGCTGCCGCGCTCAGCTCCTGTTGCCGTTCGCGGTGCTGGGTCAGCATCCGCACGGTCTGCGCGTCCAGGGCCACCACTCGGCAGCTGGCGGCGCTTTTCGGCGGGCCGACCACGACGTGGCCGTCGGCGTGCACTCGCTGCTGCGTCACCGTCAGCTCCGCGGCCTGCAGGTTGACGTCCGTCCAGCGTAGCCCGGCCAGCTCGCCGCGGCGCAGTCCGCGCAGCGCGGCCAGCCACCAGGCGGCGTACAGGCGGTCCTGCGCGACGCCGGTCAGGAAGGCCGCGAGCTGTTGGTCGGTCCAGACCGCCACCGCCGGACGTTCTCCCGAGTGCTGCCACCGGGCCGTCCGCCTGACGGTCCAGATCACTGGATGCGGTCGCCGGGGATGCGGCAGTTCGGCTCCGTTAGCCGGATTGACGGGGATCAGCCAGGCGCGGACCGCGGCGTTAGCGCGGTCCGCAAGGTGGCGTGGATCCGCACCACGGTAGCGGGCGACAGTGGGCGGCCGGTCGGCGAGGGACGGGACGCGAGCGTTGCGAGCAGTCCGTTGACGTCGCGGGAGGTGAGCTGGTGGAGCAGGATCCGTCCCAACTGCGGGATGAGGTAGAGGCGGATGTGTGGCGTAGCCTTGCCGGGTTGACGGGCGGAGGGCGTCCTTGGTGGCCGGCCAGCGTGCTGGCCACTGTCCGAGGGTGCATCCGGCCCCTGCGCCGTCGTGGTCGGCAGCGGCCAGGGCTCGGCCTGCCGCTTGCGCTTCCTCGGAGTCGGTGTAACCGCCCTGGCGGACGCGCTGCCGTTCCCCGTCCAGGTCGCGTACCTGGACCGCGAAATACCAGCTGCCATGATCGTCATCTACCGGCAGACGCGGACACGTCCCGCCTCGCTGACGTCCCGTTTCCGCATCCATACAGCCGCATCGTCTGCTGATATGCACACGTGTCTTTGTCATCTGTCCCACCTCCGTCCCCACGGTGTGCGACGACAGACGCGCCAGCAAGGGCTCGCATTCGATCGGGGGTGACCTCAGGTCAAGTGTCCGGAGTACGGGGGAAGCTCAAATCGAATACCAGCAGGTCACATGACATGACAGGGTATTCGGCGCCCACGCCCTACGTCAGGCACTGTCGCATGGTCTTCAATCGCGAGCCCGTGATCGGGCAGACCCGGATTTCGTGGCCCGCCTCGTCGAGGACCTTCCGGCGCCCCAAGGGCCGGTCGAGCGTGATGGGCACAAAAACGACTCCGCCGCGACCACCGATGTAAGAAGGCGGCCACAATTCGTCCCGCCACTTCTCAAGCAGCGTGCGCTCATGTCGCGGGCAGATGTCGCGAAGCACTACCCGGACCCGCACGCTTGCCTCGAGCTCGGACGCTTCGGCTTCGTCGGCCTTGAGGCATTCCGTGGGGTTCATACTGAACGCGTGCAGGATGAGGGCCCGTCCTTCCACCTCGACCGTGTCGATCGACCCGTTGAAGGGTGGTTCAGGCGGCTGAGACTCCCGTATGGAGGTCGCCATGGAAATCGCGACGGCCAACACCAGGAGGCCGCACATGCGCCACAAGAAGGACGGGCCCAGGGGATTCATTTCTTGTAGATGTCCTTGCCGACGGCCTTCATCACGTCATGGATGTCGGTGAAGTAAGTCACGCAGGTGGACTGGACAGGCGCGTCATCGCCGACTCCGCCGCTGAAGATGCCCTTGGCCACCACGTATCCATCGCTCTGGCGGAAAGTGTAGACCGGCGCGCCTGAATCACCGCCGACCGGGCACTTGCCGGTTTTCTTGCCGACCTGTACCCACCGTACCGTGCCGATGTATTCCCTGGTTTTCGGGTCTACGTACTCGATCTTCCAGCCGATGTCGGTGACCTTGAAGCGGCAGATCTGGCCGTTGGATGCGGGATTCGTGCTGGCGCCGCCGATGCAGTACTGGTCGCCTTCCCGAGAGCGGACCGAGAACCGCCCGCCCACCCATTCCTTGACGGATGAGTCCCTGCCGCCGATGAAGATGGTGGGGCTCGTGCCCCGGCCGAATCCCGTCTGGATCAGGGATACGTCGCCGTAGTAGGTCGGCTGGTTCGGCAGTTTGATCGTTCCTTGACCGTCCCGCCAGTTCGTCCATTTGATGATGCCGGCGCTCGCGAGTAGCCCGTCTCCGTCAGCGCAGTGCCCGGCGCTCACCATGAGATTGTCGGTTGCGCTCCCCATGGCGAATGCGGTCGTGCACTCCCCGGATGGGGTGTTGTCAGCCTTGAAGGGAACGAACTTGGAGCCGCCGTTGAGCTTTCCCGTGTCATTTTGCCGGCTGTCCGCGGCGGCGGAGGACTTCGTCCGGACGTTCGGGTGCGGACGGTCACTTTCTGAACGCAGCCAGATGGCGACGTTGTACGTGCCGTACCGGTCCGCCAGAGCCTTACGCAGCCCTGGGGAGGCATCGGTGGACTGCACCACGACCAGGTTGCGCTCGGGCCAGATCTGCGTGGCGAACAGCGCGGTTCCCGCCGGGATCGTCGCGTCCAGATCGAGTACCTGGTCAGTTACGGCAGCTGTAGTTCGGGATCTTCGAGGGATGTGCTCCATGGGGGCGCCTGTGGGCATGGGAACGGCCACCAGCATCATGATCGTTTGTGACG